>JBNLDK010000238.1:0-5605 GCA_050304295.1 Polyangiaceae bacterium | reverse complement strand
GTGCGAAGGAGAGGACTTGAACCTCCACGGGAGTTACCCCACTAGCACCTCAAGCTAGCGCGTCTGCCAGTTCCGCCACCTTCGCGGGTGGTCCTCACAGTCCGAGGGACGGAGTGTCTAGCTCACCGCGGGCCGGTTGCGCAAGAGGAATCCGTCTCGGATGGCCAACCTGCCGTGATCGAACTGCAGGCCGAGTGCGCTGCGCGCTTTCGTCTCAAACCCTGCAGCTCGGGCGACCCGGCGCGCGACCGCGGACGTGGCAGCCGCCGCGCTATCCGCACTCGACCACGCGGCGCAGCGCGGTCACGAGCTCGCTCATCTCGAACGGCTTGCGCACCCACTGGGCCAGCTTCGCTTCGAGCACGACGGGCACCGGGCGGACCAAGCCACTGATCAAGATGATGCCCTTCTTCGACACCGACCGCGTCAGCGCCTCGAGCGCCGGCTGCGCTGAGTCGTCCTCGAACGGGGAGAAGTCAACGAACGCCGCGTCGAAGGTCTGATCATTGGAGAGCAGGTCGACGAGATCTTCAGGGCAGGTCACGCTCATCACCTGGACGCCGTGGGCCTCGAGCGTCATTTCGACCAGCGACAGCACGTTGATGTCGTCCTCCACGAGCACCACCCGGGTACCCATGAGCGACGCCACTGGCTCCGGACGCTCATAGGGGCCGGAGCGATCCTCGATGAGCGGCCAGGTAAGCTCGAAGATCGCGCCAGGACCCGGCTGCACCAGGCGCAGGCGACCGCCCTTGTCGCTGGCGAGGGTCGCGGAGTGAGTCAACCCGATGCCCGCCCCACCGCGGCGTGTGGAGCTGGGACCTGCCAGGATGGAGTCTGCGCGATCAGCTGGCACGCCCGGTCCCTGATCGGCAACGCTGAAGCCGATGGAGTCGCCGCGTTCCTCGGCGCTCAGCTTGACCTCCGCCCCCGGGGGCGAAAACGCGATCGCATTGAGCAGCAGGTTGACGAGGATCTGCAGAGCGCTGGCGCCATCGCGGAGCAGCGCCGATCCGAGCGTCGAGTCGTCGAACTCCACGGTGACTCCGGCGCGCTTCGCTTCCTGCATCACGCCGAGGACGGCATCCCGGGCGATCGACACCGCACGCCGCTCGATCTCGGGCGGTACGTCGGCGCCGATGGCCTCGCGAGCCAGACGGTGTCCGAGGTCGGCGTGAGCGCGGGCCACCTCGATAGCCTCCCGGGCCGAAGGATCCGAGATGTGAGGCCGCGCTGCGTCCAACCAACCGAGCACGACGGTCAGCGCGTTGGAAACCTCGTGAAGCGCCCCCGCGAGGTCCGCCTGGCTGGGCGCCTCGACCGGCTTTTCGGTCTCGAGGAGGGGCGACGCTTTCACGAAACTAGAATATTACAATATCGACACACTCGCCATCACGATGCACAAAAACCGTGAGGCGACCGGGCGTCAGAGCCCGTGTGTAAACCAGCTCGACACCCAGACGCAACTGGCAACCTGGAAAGTTGCAGGTTCGATGCCCAAACGGTAGCTCGACCACAAGTTCAGCGGTCGTGCTCGAGCGTGGTTGGAACCAGAAGCTGGAATTTGCCGTCGCCGTCGGTCAGCGCTTCGGCCACCTGAACCACCGTGTTGCTGTGGGGACTGGCCGTGCTGATGGGCACGAAGGCCCGGATGGTGGCGTTGGGGAGGATCGCGTACTGGTCCGCGTCCGCACCAGCAACCCTCACGACGCCCGAATAGCTCACCGGCAGCGGGAGCACGAGCTGCTCGAGATCGTGACTGCCACTCCCCGATCGGACCGGCACGTTGGGACGCACCAGCCAGGCCAGCCCCGTCCCGGCGCGGGGTCGCACGGAGATGTTGAACGAGCCGCCGTCCGCAAAGAGCTCGAAGCGCCCGCTCGCATCGGATTCGCCACTCGAGGCCCGCGGCACGAACGCCTCGACCCCCAGCGCCACCTCGAGCGCGGTCGGGCGCTGAGGGATGGAGATAGCCAGTACCTCGGCATCCGACACCGCGGCGTCCGACGCCGACCTCACCCGACCCGTGACCCGCGTCTGCCACTCGAGCTCCACCGTCTTGCCAGCCTGGACATCCGGCTGCACGGCAACGACGAAATCCGTCACCTCGGTCGCGGCGAGCGGGCATTCGCAGAGGATCTCGTCGGGCGAGCACGGAATGATGTTCGAGCAGTCGCCCGGCGGAACGACCCGCACCCGGTACTTGCCAGGCAGCAGGGAAGCAGCAAACACCCCATCATTCTCCGCATCCACGGTGACAGACTGACGGTAGGAAGCCAGGACACCAGGCGGCAACGACTCGAGCTCCGTCGCCACCAGCGTCACCCCGCCAGCGACGGACTGCAATTGACTCGCATCGTCAGCGCTAGTCCGCGCCAGGATCTGCCCCTCGACCTGCACGGGCCGCGGCAAGGTGGTGAGCTGATCGATGACGGCGGGACCGCGGAACAGCTCGAGTGCCGAGCGCTCCACCACGATCGTGGGCGCGACATCCCCCACGGGGGGCTGGAGTCGAACGAGCTCGGAGCCGGCATTCCCGACTCCCGTCGGCACGTAGTCGACTGCCGCAGGGTAAGTCGCGACCCCGTCGGTCACGTCCGGAGTGCCCAGCCTCACGGTTGTCGACAGGCGGCGCCCCGAGGCGGAATCCAGCATATCCACCATCCACCCCACCAGGGCAGCACCATCGTTGCCCTCGAGCGGCCACCGCACCTCGAGGTCGAGACGCGAGGCGGGCGAGAGCCCGTAGTCCACCACCAGCTGCACGTCCGCCGGCACCTCGAGCGGGAAGATCTCGGGCACCACCGAGCACGTCTCGTCAGGGACCTCCGCCGCCGGGTCGGGCCGCAGATAGACGTCGTACTGACCGGGCGGCACCGACACCTGCAGGTTCCACGCGGTACAGGGGTCGCCCTCGCAGGTCGAACGGGTCGTGTAGCGAAGAGTCGAGAGTCCCTGCGCCCACTCACTGGGAGTGAGTGTCACCTCCAGCGGCGCCGCGAGGACGTCGAACCTGCAGGAGCGCTCCGAGCTGCTGCCCTCTGGACAGATCCCGGATTCGCGTGCCACAGGCTCGCCCTCGGCGTCAGCGCAGGGAGGTGGCGTCACCCGCAAGTTCACGACGGTGGGTGCCGACAGCTCCAGATCGAGTCGCCCTCCCTCAGACGGGAGGGCCGTCAGCGTGCGCAGGTAGCGGACCCCGGCGAAGGCGCCCGCCGTGGGACTGTTGGGCACGGCGATCTCGACGAGCGCGGTGTGGAATATCGTGTCGTCGCCCACGCAGGTGCCATCCCGGCAGCTCGCGTCTGGACCACACTCCTCGTCCATCTCGCACAACCGCCCGTCGCTCACCATTCCGCTGTCATCGGAGTCCTCGGCGAACGACACGGAGCACCCCACTGCGCCCGATCCGGTAGCGGCCGCGAACAGCAGCACCACCAGGCCCGACGAGCCGCGGCGCATCACCATCCGCACCTCACTGCTGCCCCTTCGTCAAGCAGTCGCGAACGTCGTTGGGTTCGTCGTCGGTCTCGACGTTCACCCACCAGGTGACGAGGGCAACGTCCTCGCGACGGCTGACGTCGTCGGGGGGGGTACCGTTGTCCAGCGGGGTCACGAAGAGCGTGTACTGGTAGCAACCGTCGACCTCGTCGGCGAGCGTGTAGTTGACCGAGATCAGTCGTGGACCGTCGTCGAGAGTCGCCGCGGGCACGAACTTGAAGTCGAGCTTGTCCTCGGAGCGCCCGTCGCGATAGCCGTTGAAGTTGCGGAAGAGCACGACCACCAGCGGCGACTCGCTGTCAGCCGCCACGTCGTTGGACTGAACCCGGATGCGAAAGTCGATCGACTCCCCCGGGAGCCGCTCGTGAAAGACGTAGGGCTCCGGCTCGGTCTGGTCTCCGAGGACGAGCAGACGCGGCGGGATCCGCGCTTCTCCCTCGTAGTCCGCCGGGGGCGACAGCAAACAGCCGGGCAAACCGGCGAGCCCCATCAGGGCCGTGAGCAGCGCCATGCCAAATCGCTGATGCGACGGACGTGCCAACGGAGAAACCGCGAGGGATACAGGGCTGGGCGGCGAGATGGGTGACACGCGTGTCATGGCCGGGACCGGTCAAGGGAATCAGACGAGCCAGCTTCCATCCGGCGGGCGCGTCGACGGCCGCCGCGGTTGCCAGCGCGCTTCAGCGTACTCCGGACTCGTGGCAAGGACCACCAGGTCGGCGATCTCGGGGTGGGCCATGGCCGCTGCTGCCAGCCCCCGGTCGACGGGGAACTGGAGCTCCAACGCGACCTCGCGCGCGGCCACCCGGAGGTCGCCGCAAACGAACAACCCCGCGCGGCGCGTCGCCTGGCGCACCTCGACCATCGCTCGACCGTAGTCCAGTGCCTCCGGATCCCGACAGAGCTCCTTGAGCCGACGCTGCGCTCGCACCGACAAGCTCTCCCACAGCACCTCCGCCAGCTTGGCCACGGAAGAGAGCCCGCTCCGCGACGCGGAGGGAGGACCGAACGCCATGGTGAGCGCGCGCAGCACGCTGAGCGCCTGGTCCTCCGTCGACCCGCAGAGCAAGGCGTGATTCGGCATCGTCGCGGCGAGCATCACGCCCAGGTGGTAGGCGAACTCGGGCGAGGTGCGACTCACCTCCCCGGTCACGATGACCGACGGCTGCGCCAGCAGCGCGATGCTGATCATGATCTCGCCGATCACCCGCCGCTGGTAGAGCGGAGCGCTGCTCCCGAGCGCACGAGCAGCCGCCGAGTACACCCGGGCCACGGCCGTTGGCGCCGCGAATGGCACCCGCTCGACCCCCGTCACGCCATAGGCACTCAGGTCCCGCTTGAACACGTGATTGGCCCCCTCCCACACCACGCCAAGCGCTTCCTGCGCCGCTCCCGGCGAACCGAACAGCATGATCTGGACGCGATCCGGCTGCTCCTCCTGGAGCGACAGCGGTGGCGCCGGACGCGGCTCGCCAATGAACGCGCGCCGGACGTGGTCGAGCGCCCCGGCGTAGACGGGATTCGAATCGGCGAGCGCGGCCTCGTGAAGTAGCTCGAGGGCCGCCGGCTCTCCCGGCCGCAGCTCGATCAGTCGGCGACAGGTGGCGACCCGCTCCCGGGATCGCTCGGGCTGTTGAGCCAGCCTGCGCGCCAGCTCGATCCCAGCCTCGAAGGACCCCCGCGCCAGCTCGTCCTCGAGGTGGTTGTCGGCCGCGATCGGCCTCCCCGGGGGGATGCTGGCGTCGCGGATGGGCGACACCAGGACGGCCTCGGGCCCGCGCCCCCCCGCAACTGGTGGGGTTGGGGGCTGCGCCTCGTCTCGGGAACGCGCCGCCAACGGCAGGAGGGGTGGCGGAAAGTTGGTCACCGTCTTGCGCGGGTAGTCGCTCTCGACCGGTGCCTGGGGCACTTCGAGAGAGTCCGGAACGGGCTCCTCGGCCACGACGGCGCCCGATGGCGGGCCCGCATCAGCGGGCCACGCAGAGATGGCGCGTCGCTCGTGGAACTGGCGACCCGCGGGACGCTCCGGCTCCAGGCGCGGGGGCTCGGGGGCGGGGGCGGGGGCGGGCTCGGGGGCGGGAGCGGGCTCGGGGGCGGGCTCGGG
>JBNLDK010000237.1:0-123431 GCA_050304295.1 Polyangiaceae bacterium | reverse complement strand
GTAGGGCAGACTTCCGGAGACATGAGTCACGCAGAGCCAGCTCAGAAAGTGCCACTTCTCCCGACGTCCGGGAGTCAGTGCCTATTCGCGGATCCGATTGCGGCCGACGCTGCGATCGGCGCGTACCTGCAGGCGAGAGCGACGACGATCTCTGCGCATCATGCGGGAAGGTAGGTAGGGATGGGGTTCAAGTTCGATCGCAAGGCGGTTGAGAGAGACCTTCACAAGGCAGTCGAAGAAGACATGCGAGCGGGGATCGAAGCCCTCTTCAGAGAGAGCCTGCGTCGAGCCAGCGCAGCAGGGTTCGACCCGACCCGCTATCGGAAGGTGGTCGTCGGGCGCTACCCCGATCTTCGGCTCGAAATCCATGGCCCAGATGGCCAAGAACTCACAGAGCAAGAATTCGGGGCGATGGAGATCCCGAAGGCAGAAGCGGAGCGGATTCTCGCTGGAGCGGCGAAGCACGGAAAGCCACGATGGTAGACCCAACGCTGAGGCCCCTATTCGCTGCACTGTTCGCGCTTGAACACCACGCCTCGGAGAACCCATCGCCAATGCACGCCGACGCGGCGCGTGCCATTGATGCGGTCGCGAACGCGCTCGAGTCGGGTGATGAAAAGTCCCTGAGCGCGATGGGAGTCGCCCTGCAGCGCGTAGCCCCTTCGCCCACCGACCCCTTCGAGGCAAGGGCCACTGACGAGGCCTGGGTTCTGGTCGACACCTACCAGCAGGCTTTCGAGTACCGACCCGACAGGCCGCTGGGTGAAGTCGCACCGGAAGTCGCGCTCGAGCTTCTCGGGGCTATTGATCTCGGTTCGCCTCGGCTCGCCGCACGCTTGGAGAAGTGCGGCGAGGAGCACCTCCACGTGATCGCGGGTGCCATCGTCGAACAGCTGGCGGGGGTTGACCAGAAGCAGTGGGGATCGAGCACCAACGCGCAGGCAGTAGTCCGCGCGACGTTGCGCAAGCTCGGCTGGAAGGGACCTCCGAAAGTGAACGACCTTCTGGACAGGGATCGGAAAACCCGACGGATGCCGAACGACTAGCGGAACGCGAGCACCTCTCCGAAAACTCCTGCAATACCTAACACTTAGATTGCGCGCCCCCGCCCGCTGGGACATATCTCTACTCACGTGACGTGCTGTGGTGCCACCTGGCCCCGGCGTCCTGAGAGAGGAGACAGGTGTGTCCCGATGACGCGAGTCCGACAGATCCGCAATGCAGCTGGCATTCCGCAGCATGTTGCAGCGGCCATGGCAGGCGTCAGCTGCAACAGCTGGCGTCTCTACGAAAACGCGCCTGAGGCGGTGAGCGCGACTATTCGCCCCGGGTGCGATGCTGCTCTCAAGAAACTTGAGGAGCTCGCGGCCAACTCGCAGGGGGCCGAGTGACGAGCAGCCAGCGCCGACGCGAGCGCCGTCGCAAGGTGGCGGAGTACGTAGACGCCGGGGTCTACGTGCGTCGGGCCAAGGGCCACTTCACGCGAGCAGGTATCGCCCAGGCCATGCGCGAAGACATCCACCCCCCGATTCCTCCGAAGAAGATCCGCGATCGGAAGTGGTACTGGAAGCCGCCGGAGGAACCGGTCGAGGAGGCGCCGCAGGTATGACCGCGCCGATTGCGCTGCTCAGCAGCAAGGAACTCCAAGACCTCATGAGGGCCGCCGTTGACGCGGCCCTCGCTGATTTTGTGCCCGCCGAATCTGGGGAGGTGCTCCTCGATCGAGCCGAGGTGTCGCGGCGTCTCGGCATCAGCACCCGGCAGCTCGACCGCCTGCGCAAGGAAGGCTTGCCCGAGTTGAGGGTCGGCGACGTTCCGCGGTGGAGATGGGACGCCGTGCTGGCGTGGCTCGAGACCAGGGAGGGGACGAGCAAGCCATGAGAACACCGGAGGACGTGGCGACGATGCTCCGAGACCGGCTCGTGGTCAGCTACGGCACAAGCCCCAATCAGGTCGACACGATGATCATGGAGGCCGGTCTCCGCGACCCGCATCGCCTGCTGGGGTTCGCCCGCGCTGGGGAGCACGGCTACGATCAAACTGACTTCTCGCGGCGTCTCAGCAAGTATCTGGACGAACTGCGGGAGCAGAAGAGGATCGAGCGACAAAGGGAGATCGATCGCTCCGTCCGCGACGCATTTCGCGAGGGTCCTGCCGCCCTCGCGACCGTACCGGACCTGCTACCGCTGATGGATCCCAGGCTCCGCGACTTCGCCGAGAGCTACCGCGGGGACCGCGGCTGCCTGCTGCTCGGGCCGACCAAGGCAGGGAAGACGTCCTGCTTGGTCCATGCCGTCAAGCGGCTCATTGTCTCGCGGAGCAACGCCGCCGCCCGAGATCGGGCGGCATCCGACGACGACGACGACGACGACGACGATCTGCTTGAGCTGCCCCCGTCGATCATGTGGGTGAGGGCACTCGATCTCGGCACTTCGGTGCAGAGGTATGGCCTCGGACAGGGGGCACCGATTCTGCTTCTTCGAGCCCAGCGGGCTCGGCTGCTCGTCATCGACGATCTCGGCTGGGAGGGGCCACGGGGTATGGACCCCGTCGTCGAGGTGATCGCCAGCCGGTACGACACTGGCCGCCAGACGGCATTGACCAGTGGCTTGACCTGGGACGCCTTGGTGGCGCGCTACTCCGAGGCCGCCATCCGTCGCCCTCTCGAAGCCGGTGGCGCGAGGGGGAAGTTGATCGACCTTCACCCGACGGGGGGGGACGCCTGATGGATCCTCGCGACGAGCCTCTGGTCCCGCCTATCGACCACTGCATGATGTGCGGTCACGAGTGGCCAAAGTGCACGTGCACGCCCGCCCACCGGGATTGGCGTGACCCCCGACCCGCCGAGGCGCTGTACCCCACCAGCTGCGTTGGCTGCGGCGACTCGATAGCAGCCGGTGACGTCGTGGTCCGGGTCGGACGTACGCGGGGGTTCTGGTGCCTCGGGTGGGAGTGCGGACTCCGTCTACTCGGAGCACCGCGACCGGAGGGGGACCGTGGCTGATGGCTTCGACTACCGCGCCGCACGCGAGCGGATTCTCGCGATTCAACGGGACGGAGGGAAAGTGACGATGGCCCCACATGCGCTGAAACCGCTGCAACGGTTGGTGCTGATCGCTCTGATCGAGCACGCGCCGAAGATTGAACCGAGCATTGCCAGGCTCGAGATCATGACCGGTCTGTCACGGAGAACCGTCCAGGCTCAACTGCAGTCACTCGAGTCGGCTGGAGTACTGCGTGTGGAACACCGGCATGGCAAGCGCTCCGCCTATTCGGTCGACCTCGACCAATGCATCCCGTGCGCCCGTGCAGGAGCTGCGCCCGTGCAGGAGCTGCGCCCCACCCGTGCAGGAGCTGCGCCCCCACCCGTGCAGGAGCTGCACCCAAAGCAGACAAGCAAAGCAGACAAGAAAGCGGACAAGGGATCTCTTGGGTCCGCTTCGCGTAAGGGCGAGCGAAGAAGGAAGCCCGAGCCCCCCCTCCATGAAGGATGGAAGCCGAGCGAGCAGCACGGCGAGATGGCTCGGAGGCTCGGAGTCGACCTCGAACTCGAGGCCAGCCAGTTCCCGGAACCATGCCGAAGCGAACGACCGACGGCTGCGAAGCTGGGACGCAGGCTTTCGCCAGTGGCTCACGAACGCTCGAAAGTTTGCTCTCCAGCGCGGGGGGCCAAGAGCGACCGGACCTGTCCAGCCGAACGTGGGCGCCGTGTCGAGGAGGGACTACGAGTGATCGCCCCCCGAAAGCCTGAACACCCGCCCGGAAGTTCACTCCCGGCTCTCGAGTTCTACACACGTGGCACCCGAGACAGCCGAGCAGGCTGCGTGCAGGGGGTTCCGAATTCACTCAATGAGCGCTCGACTGCCGGCCACTCAAGCCGAGGGCGTAGCGTTCGTTCCAGCGTGAATTCTGCTGGATTCGTTCAGCAAAGGGCGCCGGGCAAAAGGCACTCGCCCGTAAGTGCACGGAATCAGGAGGCCCCCCGATGACCCGTCCCGGCCTCGAGGAATCCCAGGGAAAGCTCCGGGTCGCGACCACCACGCCCCGCGACGTCGCAACGGTCGCAACGGTGCGCGAGCGGCCCGACGATCGCGATGAGCTCGGCCGATTCACCTCCGGAAACGGGGCGGCAACGGGGCGCGCCGCGAAGACCGCCGTGCGGCGCTGGCTCGATGAGACCGCCGGCAGGTGCGAGGTGGCAGGCGTGCCCGCCGATGATGCGACGGCGGTAGCCAGGGATGCCCTGACGATGTTCCGCGGTGCCAAGCGGGACCTTGCCGCCACCTCCGTCCTGGTGCTCGGGCCCCTCGCGAACTGGGCGACATGGCAGGCCGTGCACGGCTACCTGATGGCCGAGGCGGCCCGGGTGGGCTTCGCATCCCCCGAGGGACTGAAGCTCGCAGAGGTGGCCGCCAAGGCGGCGAAGGTCGCGAACCAGTGTGAGGCCGCGGCGTTCGGCGTCCAGCGTCAGCTTGCCCAGCGCGAGGAGCGTGACGAGGGAGCCGAGCTCCGCCGCCGGCAGGCTGACTTCCAGCGACAGCTAGCTGCACGTCAGCGTGAGCACGCCAAGCCCATTGACACCACCGGCAGCGACCCCGCCACCGAAAACGATTCTGAGAGCCCCTCAGGAGCCAGCAACGACGGAGGTGACCTGTGACCCGCGCCCCCCGCGATCCGGTCGAGTTCCGCGAGCAGCTCGGGATCCGCCCGATGAGCCCGGCATGGTCGACCTATGTCAAAGCGCTGTACGGCTCCCCCCTCTCCGCCGCCGAGATCGAGCTCTTTAAGCAGCTGACCGACGGCGTGAACCCCAGGCCCGGCGAGGGTTGGCTGGAGGGCTTCGCGAATGCCGGCCGCGGCGGCGGCAAGGACGACACCCTTTCTACAGTGACCCTCTTCGAGTGCGTCCACGGGGGCCACGAAGTCGCGGCAGCGCCGGGTCAGCGACTCCCGGCATTCACCATCTGCCCGTTGAAGAACCAGTCCCTCGGCGCGGTGAAGATGGTTCAGGGCCAGGCGGCCCTTCCCGCGGTGCGGCGCCTGGTGGCCAACATCACGCGCCACGCCGTCGAGTTCAAGAACGGCACAGAGGCTACCATTCAAACCTTCGATGACGTCGCCGTGGCTGGCGACACCGTCATCCTCGCGAACCTGAATGAGTGGGCGCTGATGCCGGGGACGGACGCTTCGACGTCCGACGCCGACCTCGAGTCCAACCTCCGCCCCGCGCTCCGACAGATCACCGGCACCCCGCCCCACCGCTTCCTCGGCTGGAGCTCGTCCTATATCAGGGACGGCCGAGCCTGGCAGACATTCGAGCAGAACTACGGACGCAACGACGCGGACGTGTTGGTCGTCCACGGTGGCACCACGACATTCAACCCGAACATCGACCCCAGCTACTTGGAGCGCATGCGTCGCACGATGAGCGTGCGCGAGTACTCGATGCACTTTGAGTCGGTCTGGGTCGACGCGCGCACCGACGGCTGGTTTGGCTCGGCCACGGTGGAAAACAGCATCGATCGCGGCATCGAGTCGCGAGAGCCGGACGACGCCACCGAGTACTGGGCGGCGATCGACCAGGCATTCCGCAATGACCGCTTCGCCCTGGCGATCGCGCACGCCGCGGAGGACGGCACCACGGTCCTGGACCTCTGCCGGGTCTGGACCCCGGGCAAGGGACAGGTACTGCACGTGGAGGGGGTGGTTGCCGAGATCGCCACCGAGCTCGTGCGCTGGGGGTGCACGATGGCGATGGCTGACCAGTTCAGCTTCGACCCCCTCGCCGTGCTGTTCGATCGCTGCGGGATCGTTCTCCGCCAGATGCCCTGGACGGCGCAAAGCAAGCCCGCCCTGTTCCGCCTGGTCCGCGACGGCATGGCCGAGGGCAAGGTGCGCCTGCTCGAGCACCGGGGGCTTCTCCGGGAGCTGCACTCAATCAGTGGCACGCTACTCCGATCGGGTGGAGAGCGCATCGAGGCGCGCGGTGGCCACGATGACATTGCCCACGCGGCGGTCCTCGCGCTTGCCATGGCGATGACGAGCGACCCTCGCGGGCGCGCGTCGTCGGGGCTGATGAGCGCCGGCTCCGTCGCCAACCCTGGCTATGACATCGCGACTCTTGAGGGGCGCGCGCGCCACTTCGCATCGCGGCTGCCGACCATTCACCGCGGCTACAGCCACGAGGAGGCCGAGCGCCGCCACCAGCTCTTCGGACTGGCGGGATCAGCCCGCACCCGACGATTCCTAAACGACTGAAGGGAGACAACCATTGTCGGACAACATCGCCATCCAGGACCAAGCAACCATCGCACGGGCTCGCATCGTCCAGCTCGAGCAGGATCTGTCTGCCGCCACGCAGGCGTTCGCAGACGCCACCCGCGCCTTCGAGGCGACCCCCACGACCAAGACCGCCACGGCCAAGATGGTCGCCGAGCAGGTCGAGCTCAACGCCCAGAAGGCGCTCGATGCCGCACGCGAGGAGGCCGCCGGAGTCCTGACGGCCGAGGCCGAGGCGTCGCGTGCCGCGCTCATTGAGCGACTCAACCAGCATGGCTTCCACCTGGAGAGCAGGATCGACGACGCCCTCGCAGAGATGGTCCAGGCGGACAGAGCATTCGCCGAGTCTGTTCAGCGCGTGCGCAAGCTCCTCGCCGAGCGCAACCGCGTCTTCTACGAGCTCGACCAGCGCACCGGCGTCCCCCACGCGAAACTCAATCCCGACGGCGTCATCGATCGAATGCGGGGCGCCTACGGCGGCTTCGACCCCGACTGGCGGACGACCCAGCACTGGCGGCACATCTGGGCTCCCGACGACGGGCTCGAGTGGGGGCGCGAATGCCGCTCCACAAACATCCACATGGAGGACAAGTAATGTACGGAATCCGAAGAATGAAGGGCGGCTGCTGGCGGCTGCTGTGTGACATGCACGTCGCCGGCACCCTGGCGCGCCACAGCGGGAACGACCCCACCCAGCTCTACGGAAAGACCGCCGCGGAGCTCCAGCTCGCACCGTTCCACCTCTACCCGGAGGACGCCGCCCGCGCGGCCACCGCGCTCGAGCGCCACCAGAGAGGGGAGATGATCTGATGGCGGCCGTCAGCATCCAGCCCACCCTGGCACTCACTCGCGGCACCTCCGGCACGTCCCCCGTTCTGGATGTGTCGGGCAACACCGCGCCTCTCCGCCTAACGCTGGACGTCACCGCGATCGCGAACAGCAGGTCGCGCGCCGACAGCCTGCTCGAGGTATCCATTGAGGACTCGCCCGACGGCGCCGGCGAGTGGCGGACGATCCACCGCTTCCGCGGCCACACCACCAAGGCGATGGGCCCAGGCGTGGCGTCGCAGGACGTCACCATCGGAGCGTTTCACCCGTTCGTGCGGGCCCGCTACGCGCTGCGTTCGTTCTCCACCTCGGGCGACCCCAGCGCCACCTTCTCCGTGACGGGCAACGCGCCCACCTCAGCCTAGGAGGCACCACCGTGAACACCCAATTCAGACCCATCGACTTTGAGATCGCGGCCGCAAAGGGCCGCGCCGCTCGCGCCCGCCGCGCCGCGCGGGAGCAACACACCCAGGCCGCCACCACGCCCATCTTCATGGCGGCCGTGGCGCCTGCCCCCCGCGCCGCCCGCGCCGCCCAGCGGCGCTACGAGGACCTCACTGGCCCCCAGCGGATCGAACTGCGTAGCAGCGACCCGCAGGCGTTCAATGCGATGCGCAGCGACTGGTATCGGCGCAACTGCCCCATGGCCGCCAACACCCAGCCGGCTGGCGTGCGGTACGAGGACCTCACCGGGCCCGACCGCATCGCGCTCAAGAAGAGCGACCCCGCCCACTTCGACCAGCTGCGCAGCGACTGGGTCAAGCGCGGCCGCCCCGCGGAGGCGCGGGCGTAGTGAGCGCCACGACTGATCGCGCCCGCCTGCGACTGCGCCGGGCCTCGCGACGCGAGCAGGCGCTCGCCGCGGGCGTGATCGTCCGGTTCGGAGTCGGCGAGTTCGTCACTCCGTTCCGTAATCTCTCCGGGTCTCCAGTGATCAAACTGGACGGCCACGGCACTAGGCTCGCGGCGAGGAGGATCGACTCCTGGCGAGCCCTTGATCGATTCCAGCGCCGAGCGGCGCGACAAGACTCCGGGCCATGAATGATTGGCCAATTGGGCAGGGGGGGGGTCGCATGCCCCCAAGGGCAGAAGGTGCCCTCGCCCCTCGCAGGTTGCGATGCCTGTGAGGGGTGGCTCGACCGCTCCCGCCTGGTGCAGCTACCTCCGCCAGGCAGGCCTGCTCGCGATGGATCTTCGTCCCGGTTCGACTCCGGGAGCGAGCGCCGCCGAAAGGATCTGACCCATGACCATCATTCCCGTTCTCCTGTCCGAACTCGTCAGGAAGGTCTCGGAGTCCGAGAACCTGTCCACCTGCATGGACGTCTTCCGCGAGGCGGAGTTCGACGTCGATTCCTGGAAGCCCGGCAGCGGCTTTCACACGCTAACCTGGGCTCTCTCGAAGGGGCTGACGAATTTGTCGGACAGAGTGCGACTCATCGCGCGGGGCGGCTACCTCGATCTCGCAGAGGGCTTGTGGCTAACGCTCCTCGCGTGCTCGTGGTTCCGTCTGACGCGGCGCCCGGCGTCCTACGCCTCTCAGACTATCCAGCTCACCTCCGCCGCGGGCGCCCCAACCTACACGATCGTACCCCGTCAACTCTGGATGGCGGCCACCATCGGCACGAAGACCTATCGATTTCGGAACACCACGGGGGGAGTGCTTCCCTCGGGTGGGACCCTGCTGGTGACCGCGATCGCGGAGTCCCCGGGGGCGTCATACAACGTTGCCACGGGTACCATCACCGAGACGGTCACGGCGCTCCCTGGCGTCACCTGCTCGAACATCGCAACCGTGAGCGAGGGGCTCGATGAGGAGAAGGACCACGAACTCCGCCGGCGATGCCGACTGCGATGGGCGACGCTCGCCGCCGGATCCCCGGGAGGGATGTACGAGTTCTGGGCACTCACCGAGAGCGACGGGGAGACCGCCCGTGCTGGCGTCACCCGAGCCTACGCCGACACCACCAACCCAGGCGGAGCGGGAACGCTCCACCTCTACGTCGCCGGCCCCACGGGGGGAGTTGACGCGAACATCGTCGGGGCCGTCGACAGCGACGTGCAGCCTCGCAAAGGTGTGGGCGCGATCCTCACCACCGCGAGCGCTCCCGAGACAACGGCAGCCCCTGCTGGCACCGTGTGGTTCACTGGAGTCCAGGCGGAGGTCGAGGCAGAGGCCAAGGCCCTGCTCGACGAGTATCTGGCCTCGCTCCCCATCGGTGGAAGTGTGGTCGGTTCGGAACGCGGGGTCTTCGCCGAGGACCTCGAGGCCGCCATCCGAGGCGCCACGGGCGTGGTGCGCGCCAGGATCACCAGCGGCGACCACACCATGACGGCGACCCAGGTCGCCATTGGCAACTGGGACGGGATCCTCTTCGAGGCTGCGTGATGGCCTAGAGACCGCCGCACTCCACGGGGACCCAGTGGGTGAACCCATCGGCGCCGCAGCGGGCCAGGTAGCACCACCGGCAGGCGGACGGGTTGCTGGCCTCACCGAAGGATGGCGCGCCCCCGGCCCCCCCGGCGCCCGCGAGGAACTCACACCAGAATCCCCCCGCTTCCTGGTATTCCAGCAGTTGGCGGCAGTAGCGGTCGCCAGCTGGCAGCGCCCCGGCCAGCCCAGAGGGCGCACCGCCCGCGGCCCCCCCAGCACTCGAGGCCCCCGCCGCGCCGAAGGTGTGCGCGGCTCCCGCGGTGCCGTGAGGTTCGGGGGTGTCCCGCTCATCGATGCCGTGCCCCGAGGAGCAAGCGGCCAGCGTGGCAAGCAGCAGGAGAGAGGCTGTGGTCTTCATGCCCCGTCGTACGGATCGACAGCGCCGACGGATCCCCTGAACCCCTCAATGGTGTGGGGTCGTGTACGTACGCCTGGCGCCCGCGTCGCGTCTGTGCACCACACCCGAGTACTCCAGGGCCCGTACGGCCGTACGTTCTGCACGCCTAACCGTACGGAACTGCGTACGAATCGGACGACCACTGAAAACATGCTTGAATGTAAAGCACGAGAAGCACACAACGGAGAGGCATGGCGACGACGAGAAGCAAGACGACGAACGTCAGGATGCTGCCCGCGGAGCACTCGATGCTCCACGAACTCGCGGAGCACGAAGGCATCAGCATCAGCGAGTGGATCCGAAACCAGGTCCGCCGCGAGCATGCCCTCACGTTCGAGCGCCCGCGGAAGCGATCGAAGTAACCCCCAACGAAGTGACCCCGGCGCGGCTGCAACCGCCCGGGGTCGTGGCCAAAGGAGAGGAAACCTCCCATGACGAAGAGAACCGTAATCACGCACGAGCCCAAACACAAGGAGCACCACTGGGCAGTGGATGCCGCGGTCGCGGAGCGAGCCGCCCGCCAAATCCTGAAGGTGATGCACCTGGTCGACGTCGCCAGCGCCGCAGCTGCGGGCGAGAGCTTCGTTGGGCTGCAGCGAATCCTTGAAGAGGCGGGCGAGCTCGCCTGCGAGGCGCATGGGGCGCTCGCCAAGCTGGACGGCTCCCCCTGGTCCCCCGAGCTGACCCTTGGGGTGATGAGGGGCCTGGAGGCCCGAGGCATCGACTTTGAGTCCACGTGGGAACTCGTGGAGGGGGCCCGGAAGGTGTACGCGGGCGACGACCCGAGCATCATCACGTCGCTCTGCCTCGCCGCCCGCAGCGCGCCGGCTCCGGTCTTCCAGCTGCGGGTGGTGCGGCCATGACCGTCCTACTTCGCATCACCCGCACGGACCGCGCCGTGGAGGTGCAGGAGAACGCCGACGGCTACCTCGTCCGCGTTGCTCGCCTCCGCGGCGACCCCGAGACCAAGGACGGTCTGACGGCGGCCGAGGCGCTCCACGCGCTGGCTGACGCCCTCCGGAGGCCCAAGGGGCGGAGGGCTGGCCAGTGACGCCCGCGGAGCTCAGGAGAGCGGCGCGCGAGGCCGAAGCCCGGGGGGACCACCACACCGCCGCCAGACTCCGGGAGTCGTGCCCCCCGGACCCGGCTGTGACCGTTGTGGCGAGCATCGACGTCCGGCAGTTGCTGGACGCTGACCTCGAGATGCTGGCGGAAGCCTGTGCCGACGAGATGATCAGGCGCGGGAGGGAGGCGGAGGGGGCCGCAACCCGGTAACATCACCCCGACCGGTCGAAAGCCGGGGCCCAGCTGCAAGCGCTGGGCGGGGGCTGGCCCTGATGGGGTCGAAAGGAGTCCTGATGGCGCGCGCAGCAAATGTCTTCTTCGTGAGCATCGTCGTGCTCTGGACCACGGCCGTGAGCGCCCAGCCGGCCGTTCCCAGCGGGCAGCCGTGGCCGCTCGGGTCCATGTCGGCGAGGAGCGACGATCATCCCGTCCGCCCGAGATTCCTGGGGCGGAGGAAGCCCCCGGCATTTGAAGACAAGGTTCAGAAACTAGAGGGCGAAGCGGAGGTCTTTGAGATGAAGTTGGCCGAAGCCAAGGCGGCAGAACCGACCACGAACGGACCAATGCGGATTGCGTGGATTGCGTGGATCGGCGCAGTTGTGAGCGCACTATTCGCGGCGTTCAGCGCTTGGTGGGTGAAGCGCGCCGAAGCGCGCTGGCGGGTGAAGGGTGAATTCGAGATGAAGCTGTTCACACTGGCTGCAGAGTCGGTTCAACGATCGACTGTTGCGCTGGTGGACGCCAGTGCCGCACTCGCTGATCTCATCGACGGTCGCGAGGGCAGCGAGGATCGCGCTTGGCACGCAATACACGACTTTGCCAGCACGAGTGCGCTTCTGCCTCCAGAGCTGGACGACGTCTTTGAAGAGACAAGGCAAGAGCTTTGGACCCTACAAAAGCAGGGGCCGAAGCCGCCCGGAGAGCGGGAGGAAGCCAAGAAGCTACTACGTGGGATCCAGCGTATCTACGGCGACAGGGTTCGATCGTGGAAGGAACGCAGGTGGAACCCCGTTACAGCCTAATACGAGCGAAACAGCCGGCTCGATCCAACCCGCCCACGCTGGAACCCCGCTCACCGCGCAGGCGGCGCCAGTTCGCGACCGAGCGAGGGGGCCAAGGAGGGAGAGAACCATGGAACCGAAGCTCAAGGTGAAGCACATGGATGGGCGAATCGAGTACATGACGATCACCGAGCTGCGCTCGTATGGGCCACTGCTCGGCCAGATGCGGGTCGAGGTGGTTGACGAAGAGGTAGGCGCCTACTGGACGCGAGCCTCCCCCACTGCGCCGGGCAGACCGTCGAGGCCAACGGCGACGGCTCCGTCTCCATCATCGAGAAGGGGTGACCATGGCAACCGTTCAACCCACTTGGCAGTTCTCTGACGGCACCATCCTCGAACTCGGCGGACTGGTGACCGGCACCTCGGAGTTCGCAGACTCGCTGCGCTTCGGGATTGAGGGAGCTGCTCGGGGCCTTCCGCTGACGGTGTTTCTCTGGACTCCGCCGGAGGGGGGCGTCCAGTTCGACGCCAACAACGTCGCCATCCTCGACGCCTACGCCCGCGACGTTGCCCGAACGAGGGGCGTCACGGTCGCTTCCGGGCCCGAATTCGAGGCGCCCCCCGACCCCAACGGACCAATCCCCGAGCCGGATTCGGGCAGCATCCTCGTGAGGTGAAGATGGCACGCAAGGCAACCGGACAACTCATCTGGCGCAAGTCGGGCTGGCACGCTCGCTTCACCGCGACGGTCGATGGCGAACGCGTGCGGCTCTTCCGCAAGCTCGACACCGACAACAAGGCCGTGGCCCGGGCGAAGCTGAGGCGGCTCGTGGAAGGCGAGCAGAAGCCAGAGGAGGCCCAGCGGGTCGAGACCTTCGAGGAGGCGGCAAGACGGGTCGTCGACGCGAGCGAGATGAAGACGAAGGGGGCCCGCCTCGGTCGTCTGGAGCGCCAGGCGTTCGAGCTCCTGGGGGACGTGGCGGTCACCGAGATCCGCCCGAAGCACGTCAAGCGGTGTCTCGAGGAGCTCGCCGCGACCGGCGCGAGCCGGCAGACGGTTCAGCACCTCCGGAACGACCTGTCGGCGGTCCTCGGGGAACTGTGGCGTGACGAAGTGATCGAGGAGAACCCAGTCGCTCGCGTCCGGACCCCGAAGGCGAAGCGCGACACCCGCGAGCGCGTCGTGCTGACCGATGCGGAACTCGCGATCTACCTGGCCTGGCAGCACCCCCAAGAGCAGCACCGCGGCGGGGTACTCGAACGGCAGACCATGGCCTGCGTCGCCCGCATGTTCGGGGGGCTCCGCACCGGGGACCTTCACGCACTGCGCTGGGAGGCCCTCGACACGCTGGGGGGCGCCTTCCGATGGGGGCTAGCACCTCGAGCAAAAACCGCTCGCCCCCAGAGGATGCCGATCCCCCCGATGCTCCACCCGATCATCCACGACTGGTGGGAGCGCCAGGGGCGCCCGTCCGAGGGGTTCGTGTTCCCTTCCCTGCGGGATGGCAAGCGGGCCAAGGCCGGCGAGACCGGGCGCCAAGGGGTCAGCCACGCGCACGGGTTCCGCCGGGACCTGAAGCGAGCCTTGGGGATTGAAATCCTGACCTGGCGGGAGGCGAAGCGACCCGTAAGAGGCACCATCCGAGTGCCCAAATGGGTCGAGGCCCGGGAGATGACCCGGCGGGAGCGGGAGCTACTCGAGGAGACCGAGCACACTCTCCCGGTTGACTTCCACAGCTGGCGCCGCGCATTCGTCCAGGCCCTAGCGGACGCGGGGGTCAGCGCCCAGCAGGCCCAGGCGTTGGCGTCTCACTCTGACCTGTCGGCTCACGAGCGCTACCTGCGTTCAAGCGTCCGCATGCTGACCATGCCCGAGGAGGCTCTCCCCCACCTGGTCATCCAAACGGCACCGTCGGATCCGATTGGAGAAGAGAAGCAGTGGCGAAGGTCGGACTTGAACCGACGACACCGCGCTTATGAAGCGCGTTGCTAAGCGCTGGCGCGGCGGCTTTTCTGCGGTTTGGCGTCGGCGTCAGGCTCTACCGGGGGCAATACGGGAGCAACCGCCGCGACTGCGCGCTTGAGAGCCGCGTCACCCAAGTGGGCGTATCGCTGCGTCATGGCCGGCGAAGCATGCCCCAAGAGCGCCTGAACCACGTCCAATCCGTGCCCCGCCTGACGGACCTCGGACGCGAAGGTATGCCGCAGGTCGTGCATGCGGAAGTCAGCGATCCCAGCATCGTCGACCACCCGTCGAAAGAAACTCGACGCACCGTTTCGAGAGTAAGGAAGCCGCTTGCCGTTGCGCGACCGACCGGCGAGGAACACATGCCCCGACTTGTCCTTGGCCGCGTCGGCATCGGCTAGGGCCTCGCGGAGCACCGCCGCAAGTGCATCCGAGATCGGCACATGATGCGGCACTTGCACCCGTTGCCCCGACCTACCTTTCTTCGCTCGGGTGAGTTTCAGTGTGGCGGTGTCGAAGTCTACTTGCTCGCGCTTCAGCGTGATCAAGTTCGACAGCCGTTGCCCGCTGAGTAGCGCCGCGTTCACCAGCCGTCGGAAGGCCTTCCGTTGCGGCTTCGCCAGCGCAGTCGCCAGCCGCTTGCGTTCGACGTCGGACAACCACCGCACCCGGGCGTCAGGCTCGTCCAGCAACACGACCTTGGGCCGCTTGTCGATCCAGCCCCAGTCCACGCAGCGGTTCAGGAAGTGTTTGATCGTCACCAGCTCGCGGTTGACCGTGCCGTTGGCCTTGCCATCCTTGAGCCGGCGGCGCTTGTGCTTTTCGATCGTCAGCTCGGCCAAGTCACCCAAGGGGAAGTCCTCGCCCAGCGTCGCAATCCAGTGTGCCCGGTGGCGTTTCTTGTACTGCGGGTCGCCCTTCCCGTTCGTCTTGCACCATTCCAAGTATTCGTCGAACGCCGCGCCAAGCGTGCGCGGTGTCTCGTCACCCGGCTTGACCAAGTCACCGCGAATGGCGGCCGCCAGGATTTCCCGCGCCTTGAGCTCCGCGGCGCGTGCCGGCGTGCCTGGCGGGAAGACTTCCTTGTAACGCTGGGGGCGGCCGTCGCGGTCAACGTACCGGAGATCGATCCGGCGCCGGCCGTCAGCGTCCACGAAGTAGCCCCGAATCCCTGTCTTGGATGCGCGCGGCATGGTTCAACGGTAGCACGCGATTGCCGGGCGTACGACCCCCGGCCGGTTCGAGGCACTTTGAATACTTCGGCGCCATGCAACGTCGCGCCGGAAAGCCCGTGATTGCCGGGTGCTATGCGCCGGGCGCGGGTTGCAGCCGTTGGCAGGCGTGGTTATTCGTAATTGGGTCGATGTTTTCCGATCCTTTGACTGTCCCCTGCCCCGAGCCGAAGTGCGGCGCTCCCGTGGGTGTGTCGTGCCGTGAGCATCGCGGCAAAGGCAAGGCCTTCCACGCGAGCCGGGTCCGCGCGGCTCGCGTGGCGGTTGCGGTGCCGGATGAGAGCCCCCCTCATATCAAGGGCCCTAGCCAGCGCGGCCCTGGTGGCGTGCCGCTGCCTCTCCAACTGGGGAGGCCGGATGCCTCGGGCCGGATGCCGGGGCACCCTGAGTACCAGCCCACACACAAGGAGTCCTCCACTAGAATCAGCTAGTCGGACAAATAGACCCGGACGCAAGTAAGCTGTAACCGACCGCGCGGAAGCGCGCGTCGGAAAGCGGACTGGACGGATTAGGCGAGACCCGCCAATCGCGAGCCAGGAGCAGGAAGCCTCCTCCAACATGCCGCACGTGCCTTGCACGCTGCGGAGGAGGCTACATGCCCACGTACCTGACATTCAAGCAAGCTGCCGAGCGCATCCAAGGATCACCCGAGACGATCAGATACTGGGTGCACATCGGGCGCTTGCCCGCGTTCAAGCCCGGGCGCCGAGTCCTGATCAAAGAGAGTGATCTCGCGGCACTGATTGAGTCGAGCCCCGCGGGCCCGGCCAAGCATACGCGAACGCCGCGGCGGGGTGGGAAGTGACCCGCCGCAAGCAAGTCCTCTCGCCCGAGGCAAGGTCACGCAAGGTCACGCGTCAGCGAGAGCGCCGCGCCGGCCTGCCACCGCAGCCGCTACCCGAGGCACCGCCCGCGTCGGACAGCTTCTGGGATAGCGTGATCGATCGGCTATGCGCCGCGATGCCGCCGCGCCCGATCGGGTTCGGCGAGCTCCGCGCGCTAGCCGTCGGCGTCGTCGGACAACGGCTAGCGCTCGACTTGTGCGCGGCGGCTGACTTGCGTCGGCGCATCGTCCACGGCCGGGCGGGCTGGGTTCGCAGCCCGGCCGCCGCCGCCGCTTGACCAAATGAACCAAAGGCCCCGCAACGCTACTTGCGGGGCCCCAGAAAGGAGTTACTATGACTGACGTTTTATGTCCTACCACGTTGAATCTAGACACGCAACAATTGGAGCGCCTACCCCATGGTAAGAGTACCGCACGAGACACGTCGCATTCTCACCGAGGCCGTCGAGACCACGCCGCCGTCGAGGCTGATCTACGAGACGCCGGGCCTTCTGCCCGCGGACCTGTACCGCTGCCTGGCGGACGGCATGGCGCACTCACACCAAGTGAGGCGGCTCGATGACCTCGCCCAGCGCTGCCGAGCACGTTCAGGAGCTCGCGAAGCTTGGGCGCCCATGCCCGCTTACGCCGTCTGACCTCGACGCTGCCGCCGGGGCTTGGTGGGCATGGGTGGGCGACTACCCGGGCCCCAGCCTCGGCGTCGAAGGCCACGTCGCTGAAATCGACCCCAAGCGCCACCACGCCGTTGACTGCTGTACGCGCGACTATCTGTGCTGGTGGGTAGGCGCCGACGCGCGCGAAAGCGCTGGGCGCGTCGTGGGTAACACGCTGGGCGATCCCGGGCGCGAGTGGTTCGAGCGCGATCCGTCGCGATTGCTTGCGCCCGATGCCCGCGAAGCGTTGGAGACCTACCTACACGACCAGTGGCACACGGCTGGCACTTGGCGCGTCGATCGGCTCACGCTCGACGTCGGCAGTCGCACGCAGATCCTACTCGACCGGCAGACTCGATTTCCTGGTGGCGACGCGGACAGCTTCGCGCGGATGTACGCGCGGACGCTGCCGACCGGCTGGCGCGAGGGCGTGCGCGTCTACCTCGCCCCCGGGTTGGGAGTCGTCGTGCTGCGCAGTACTGCGGAGCGCGTGCGGATCGCAGACACGCGGGCTTGGCTCGAATCAGTCAACGCCCCAGGCAACCCGCAATTCGAGGCGCCGGAAACGTTCGACTCGCATGGTTGGAGCGTCGTCGAGATCGACCACTCGAAACCCGCGGCCGTCGAGACGCCGCTCGTGCAGTCCACCGGGCTTTTCGACGACGTGTTTGCGACCGACGGGGTGCCGCAGGGGGCGCGCGTAGTTCTGCAGGGCCCGCCCGGCGCAGCAAAGACGAGCGTCGCCCTCGAGATCGCCGAGGGGTACGCCAAGCACGGCCGCGTGATCTGGTACGCGACGCGCGACGAGCCCGCAGAAAGCATCCGGGCGCGCCGCTACCAGCGCATCGGGCTCGACCGTGCTGCTGCCCTCGACGCCGCGCGAAACGGCGCCCCGGGGCTAAATGAGCGACTCGTGGTGCTTGACGCACGCGAGTACTCGCTTGAGCAAGTGATGGGACTGGCCGCGACGGCCTACGCGCTTTTCGTCGATCCGCTCCAGAAGGCCACGCCCGACGGCGACGTCGAGCGCGCGCTGCAGTTGATCGAGGGGGCCGGCGTCACGACTTGGATGACTTCGGCGATTGTGCGCGGCGCCCAGCGTCGGAATGCGATCGAGGCAAGCTACGGCGGAGCCCGGATCGAGAATGGCGCCAGCGTCGTGATCAGCCTCGCCAGGCGGGAGCGCGCCACAACCGTCAGCTGTCGCGTGCTCAAGAGCCGGTACGGCGGCGAGGGCGATGCCCTGACCCTAACCCTCGACCGCGAGCTCCAGCGCGTCTACGTGGCAGGAGAGCGCCCCGACGAACCCACCGCGGGCCAGGCCGACGCGGACACGGTGCGCCGTGTCGTCGATGCCTGCCAGCAGGCCCGGTCAAAGCGGTGGCTCCGCGACAACCTGACGGGTGGGCGGGACCGGATCGAAGCCGCCATCCAAGTGGCGCTGGACGACGGCCTACTCGTCGTCGACGGGCGCAGGCTGGTCGCGGCGGGCGGGGCGGAATGATCTCTTCAGCCTTGGCCGGCTTGGCTTCGATGGTCCAGCTGAGCCGGTCAACCCTCCCTCCCTATTTCATAGGGGAGGGGATGGGGAGCGGGATCGAGCGTTGGCAGCAGAAAGAACGCTCTAATAGTGGGCTTCGACAACGCGCCGGAACCCAATCGCGCGAAACGCCGGCCCGATTCTACAGCGGAAAAGACGCGGGAAAAGTGGGCCTGGGGCTAGCTCGCCGAAACCGCGTCGCCGCACCCGAACCCGCTTTGACAGCAGAAAAGCTGCGCCGGCCTGCGCGCCGGAAGATCGACTGGATCGGGGGCGATCAGGCACCTGGTTCGGCCCTGCGTTCTGCGCAGAATTGCGCATCCGCCCCGCCCGCCCGCCTCGCCCGCCCGCGTCTCCCGCCGCCGCTCGCTGGTGCAGGCAGGAATGATAAGCTGGCCATACGTTCCGGATCGCTCGGCTGTTCAGTGCCGCGACAGTTGCGGACGCAGCACAATGCGCGCAAGTGTTTGACTTTGCAGGGTATATACCGGGGGGCCGGTTCTAGCGAAGGGCGCCTCTGCCCGCGATTTATATCACCATCGGATTTTCGTGACACAATCTGATACAATTATCAACCATGTCTCCTCGCATTTCTGCTCGCATCCGTCAGCTTAGGTCAGCAGGCCGCAGTCGCGCCGAGATCGTCCGGGCCCTGTTGGACGAGGGTCTGGCCAAGTCCACGCCGACCGCTTACCGCTGGATCCGGGCGTGCCCCGACGACTCGCCCGCCCTGCACTACCAGGGCATCGAGTCCCCGCCGCGCTCGCCCGAGCCACCGGCCCCGCCGGCTGACGTTGTGCCACCGGCCCCCACCGGCCCAACCGAGGCCGAGCTCGCGGCGGCACTCGAGGGTGACGACCTCGCCGAGCTGGCCCGCGTCCGGGTTGTGATCGCCCGGGCCATGCGCCAATGGGAGGGCGAGCTCGCCCACCACGGCGGGGCGACGTTGACCTATGGGCGCTTGGCCAAGGCCCTCGGCGACGTCAGCAAGGTGATCGCCGATATCCGCCCGCGCGAGGACGTTGACGCGGAGCGCTTCGCTTCGCTCGGCCAAGCCGCCCGGGACGAGCTCGTGAAGCGCGCCCAGCAAGCCGCCAGCCCCGACGAGGTCAGCGCGTTGCGCGTGCGGGTGCGCGCGCAGGCTGACGCAATCGAACGCCTGACGGCGGGGGCGGGTCATGCAGCTGGCTGAGTGGCGCCGTCACGAGCGGCGCATCGACGCCGAGCAGCAACCCGACGCGGCGCCGCTACTCGACCGGCTCCCACCGGACTGGCTGGCGTCGCTCGAACCGCTGGAAGCGCTCGCGTTGCGGCACGACCCGCGCGCGTACCTTCGCGCGCGCCAGCTACCGCCCGACGATCCCGACTGGCTCGTGGCGCTGTTCATGACAGGCCGCGGATGGGGCAAGTCGTATTCGGCCGCCGGCTGGATCGCGAGTCGCATCCTTGCCGGTGACGCCGGGGACTACGCGCTAGTCGCGCCGACGCTGGACGATGCATGGGCGCTCCAGTGGGAGACGATTCGCGACGTGCTGCCGCCGTGGGTGCGGTACGTCGAGCGCGCGTCGCGCAACGTCGTGTTGCTGCCCGACGCTGGCGTGACGTTGCGCATGCACTCCGCCGAGGTCAGCCAATACCGCGGCCCCAACCTTCGCGGCGCGTGGTGCGAGGAACCGATCAAGTGGTCCCGCGGCGACGAGCTTTGGCGGAACCTGCGTCTCGCGATCCGTGTACCCGGCGACGCCCCGCCGCGCGCAGTGTTCACGACGACGCCACCGCGCGAGCTGGACTGGATTCTGGACTTGTGCGCGGAGCCCACGACGCGCGTCATTCGCGGGACGATGCGAGACAATACCGCGCTGGACAGTCGCGCTGTGGAAGCCGCCTATCGCGCCATGCGAGGCACGATAGAGGGCCGCCGTGAGCTGGACGGTCGCGTCGTGCTGGGCGTCGACGGCGCGCTCTTCCGTCTCGAAGACTTGGAGCGCTACCGCGTGACGGCCCCGCCGCGACTGGAGCAAATCGTCGTCGCCGTCGATCCGGCGCAGTCATCGAAGAAAGATGCGGACCCGGTGGGCATCGTCGTGCTCGGCATCGCAGGCGGGCACCTGTACGTGCTGGCGTCATGCAGTGAGCGACTCGAGCCCGCCGCGTGGGCAAGCCGTGCGATTGCGTGGGCGCGGCAGTACCACGCCGGGCGGTTCATTGTTGAGCCCACTGGGTCGGGAAGCTATCCGCGCGCCACGCTGACCGCGCAGCAACAACTGAGCGGCGACATGAGCCGGCCGATCGTGGACAGCCCGGCGCGCGGAAGCAAAGCCGATCGCGCCCAGCCGCTATCCGCCGCCGCGGCGCAAGGGCGACTTCACTTGGTCGGCGCCCACGTCGACCTGGAGCGCGAGCTAACCACATGGCACCCCGGCGCGAAGTTTTCGCCCGGCGGACTAGACGCGCTGGTGCATGGTGCATCGGCCCTCACGCATAACTGGGAGTGGATATGAGCGACATCCAAAAGCAGATCGAAACCATGTACTCCAGCGGGATGGCACGCGACGAGATCGCCGCCGCGCTGGGCATCGAGCCCAGCGACGTTCCCGAACCGCCGCCGCCCGTCGCGCCGCCAGCCGACCCGCAACCGACCCGCAAGCCCCGCGATGTGTGCGCTACGATCCCGGCTGGCATTACCCACGCCGCAGACGTGATTGGCATCGCTGCACGCCCCCGCCAGTCCGCCAGCAAAGCGCTCGATGGCTGCGGGCGCGAAGCGTACCAGGCCCAGCGCAAGGCCCGGCTAGCAGCTGAGGCGAGCCGGCGCGGCGGGGGGCGTGGCGGATACGGCGTCGGATAGACGGGGTACTGGCGTGCAATTGGCGCGCGACTGGCCCTGGCCAACACAAGGCGTGAAGCCATCACCGGGCGCGTCTGTTTGCGGCTGTATACAATTTACTATGCCTGAACCAGTTACGACCACCGACTTCACCGCCGCTGTCTTCGACGCGATGGTTGAAATGTACGGCGAGAACACCGACGCCAGTCAGATCAAACCAACGCCGGAAGAGGCGCTGAAGATTTTCGCCGCGGCCTGCAAAAAGCTCGGCATCAACCCGGCGGCTCCGCCTGAGATAGTGGCGCCCGAGCCTACCTCGAAAGTACTCAGCGTGCGCTTGCCGACGGCAGAGCACAAGGCGCTCTGCGAGCTCGCGGCGGCTCAGGGCAACTCCCCGTCCGTGTACTTGCGCCGGTGCCTCGCGACCGTGAGGCAGCGAGCGACGGCGGGCACCAGCAACGCGGGCGCCGACGCGGTTCGGCTCACGAAGCGAGAGAGGGAACTTGTGGCCGGCATGAGCTCCGAGCAGGCCCAAGAATTCCTAGAGCAGCGCGCCGCTCATAAGCGGGGGGCCCGATGATCTCACCCGAGGGCTGGACTTTGATTGCCGCAATCGCGGCGACGCTCGACGTGCCGACGACGCCCGCCGACGCAATCAACGCACTTGCCGCGTGCACTGATCGCCAGAAGGCCTACGCGACGATCGAAGCGTTGCTCGCACTCGATGAAACCGAACCCGAAGTGGAGGTTGAACAATGCTGATCCCCCTCGACAGCGCCGCCCGCGCCGCGGCCGTGGTCCACCATCCCGCCGGATCCGCGGGCGCCATCCAAAAGCGTGTCCTCGCTTACGTCGCCGACGACTTGGACCAGCGCATCGACGCGCTCGAAGCCGAGGCCGCGCTCATCCTGCGCGCGATCAGTACGGCGTCCGACGGCCACGGCAAGGACTTGCTCCAGGCCGCACTGGCGACGATCGAGGCTCGCCGTGAGTCCTGCGAGTCATTCCCTGCGCGCTGGTCCGAAGCGTGGTCCGCATACGAGGCCGCCTCTGCCGAGGTCGACGCGGCGCAGGCCCGCCTCGCGGCCAACCTGGACGAGTCGTGCGTCGAGTCGTTGCTGGCCGATCGCGAGCGTGCCAACGTCCGCGTTCGCGTCGCAACGAAGGCTTGCGCGGACGTTGCGGCGACGATGGTGCGCGCCGCCGACTGCCGCGATGCCGGCGTGCACGCGGCGCTCGACAGTGCGGCGGCCGAAACGGCCCTGCTCGAGCAGCAAGCCGAGCTCCGCCGAGCACGCTCGGCAGACGTCGCGGCGATTGCCGACGCTCTCAACACAACGGTCGTCGAGGTCGCGTCGCTGCACATGCGGGTCGAGAGCATCGCAGCGGAGCTTCCGCAGAGGGCCGCGCGAGCCGAGCATACCGCGCAAACGATTCTCGCGACGCACGTGTCCGACGACGCGATCGAGGCAGCGAACGCGCGCGCCGAGGGACTGGCCGCGCTGACCAAGGCTGGTGCCGTTGACGCTGCCAAGCGGGGGCTTGCTCGTGGCGACACGGGCCCCGCGCAAAAACTGATCGCTGAGTACGGTCGGCTGGCGGGGGCTTTGGCCGTCGCTTCCGTCGCCCACGCCCCGCCCCCACGTAAGCGGCGCCGTGAAGCACCCGCTGGCGATGATCCCGCCGATGCGTTCCAGCGTCGCATGGCGCGGGCCTAACCAAGACTTCGGCTGGGGTTTTCCGTTCTCCTTACCCAGCCAAGGCCGGCGATGCCTTTCCGCCGCCCGCGCGTTGCCTCCACGGCGCGCGGGGCCAGCGCCCTCGGGTTCCACCAGTCATGGCCCGAGGGCGTTGGTGTGTCTGGGGCGCGCTAGACTGAAACACCGGCCTTCTTTAGCTTCCCCCGTAGAAAGGACTCCACCGTCTGCAGGGCCTTGGTACCAGCCTCGAGGTCCTCTTTGCGGACCACGTATGTGGGCTGATACCGCACGTTCTCGCTGAGCGCCTTCAGCTGATTGTAGGCAGAACGAAACTGCGTCTTCAGCTCCGTCGCGCGGCGGATAGCGTTCTCCCGCCCTGCGTGGTCTGAGTACTGACGGAACCGCTCCGGTTTCGTGGCGAGGTAGGCGTCCGTCAAATGGACACCAGCATAGAACTGGAAGACCAGCGTCCAATCCGGGTCGTCGGGGAATCTGGTCTTCCAGCTCTCCGCGCGACCCGCGTTCTTCTTCCACACACTGACGTGGTCTGCGGATTCCGCCACTCCACTTAGAGGATACGCCGACTCTGGGGGAAGAGGGCAAGCGGATCGCGCCCCTGCACCGCTCGCACCGCGATTTCGCAGCTCTCGTTGAAGCCCGCGAGTGCATCCTCCGCTCCAACCATGGCGTCCCAATCGACCTCGTTCAGCTCGCTGGCAATCGCCGTCACACGTGCCCCCGCCACCTGAACCGCCAAGATCCCGGCAACCTTGGCCAGCTCTCGCACAGCGACATCTTCAAGTGAGGGGTCGGCGAGCGGTGGCGCCCAGCACCACGAGCGCGCGCGCCGAGGATGATGGCGCGGTGCCGAGTGCCAGCCTCCGTGTCCGGAGTGACGTGACTCACGCGCTGCGACTTCCGCTAGCGCCTGTACGTCTGGATGAGCGTCGTAGCTGCCCATAGTTCTTCGTCCAAGTCGCTCACTAGCGACATCGTGATTCTTCGGCGTCCTTGTCCATTCAGGTGGATACTACTGACTTCGTTGTCCACCGTAATCATGCCAATTGATTTTACCACGCCGAATGCAGGAGCAACGTCCCAGTGAGCCGACCACACCACCGGCTCAAGCCGGTGTCTCACTTTGCCGCGAGTGACCGTCGTCCCGAATTTAGGGCTCGAAGCCTCCATTAGCGCTTTCTTCCAGGCAAATCGGGCGGATACGACGTCGTACACTGCAACGATGTGCAGCTCCGGTGACTTGCCCGCCCATGCCGTGCCGATGCGGCCGAGAACCTGCGGGTACCCTCCCACGCGTTCGCTCGCCTCGACCATGTCAGGTGGAGGCGGACCGCTCGGGGCAAGGTACAACGCCAGTGTCCAGTGTGCTTTGCCGTCCTCGCACTGGTGGAAGCCGCCGGTTAGGTAGCCCGACCCGCCCTTCAGGTTCTCCGGCAGGGCCGCGAACGAGGAGGAGCGGCCGCGCGTTTCGAAGCCGACTGCCCCGAAACGCTTGTGCAGCTCGTCCACGTCCGCCTTGACGAAGAACGAAAGTTCGAGCGAGCGGAGACGGTACCCCTTTTGCCGCCAGTCCTGGTGCGCCACCACTGTCGGCGAGTCGTACTACCTTTCGCGCGCCGGGCACAAGCGTTCGGCGAACGCACGGCGTCTGGCTCACGCCAGTGGTGTATGGTGCGTACCCGGTACGGACCTGGGGGATATTCGGGGGCTACGTTGCCCCCGCCTGCCTTGAGTTGCCCACTCTTTTCAACGGTCGGGGGCAACGGGTTCCGCTGGTTCTCGTCGGCGAATCCAGCGTGTTTGCTGCGGTGGCGAAGGTCGGACTTGAACCGACGACACCGCGCTTATGAAGCGCGTGCTCTAACCGACTGAGCTACTTCGCCATGGCGGGTCACCCGCCAAAGGGGGCACATATGATAGTCATGCAGAATGAGTGTCAAGGCCCATCTCGCCCAACCGCCGGGTTGGTGGCGTCGAACTGGATACTGACCCGGTGAACCGGTGCCAGAGCGCTGGGAAGAGGTTCGAACGGGGCCGCCTGTTGGACCGCGGCAAGGAGGTTCCGATCGAACTCGGGGATGCCGCTGGGCCGGACAACCCGGACCCTAGCCACCGCACCATCTCGCGCCAAGGTGAGCTCGACAATCGCCATTCCACCGCGTCCTTCGGCGACCGCCCAGGCGGGAAACGCCCGGCTCCAGAACCGATCAAGGTGGCTGATGATGCGGCTGTGATAGCCACTGAACCGAGGATCGTAGGCGATCTCCCCGCTCCCGCCGCGACCGCTCGGAGCCGACCACGAGCCAACCCCGGTTTCGCCGCCGCTCGCGGGACGCCCGGGGCCGGTCTCGCCGCCAGGTCCGGGTCCCAGCTGGCCCCCCGCAGCGCTGGCGTGGATCAGAGACTGCACGGTGGTAGCGACCTCCTGGTAGCTGTCCACATTGTCGTTGGGATGCCCGTGCGTCGGCGCCGGAACGGCCGCGCGAGCCCGCTTCACCGCGGGACGGGCGTGCACCACGGCTGCCGAACGTCGGTGACCGCCGAGCGATCGCCCCGCGACGACACCGGCGGCCGGGCGAGGCTCGGTACCGTCGAGAAGGTTCCCCTCGGGCTCACCCCAGCCAGGGCCAGGATCGCTCCCGCCGCGGCGTCCCCCGAGGCGGCTCGGGAGCGCGCCAGTACGCCTCCCTTGGTCCGGATCGAAGCGCGCCGAGGGGCGCCGCTCGTGGCGGCGTCCGTCACCGCTCGCCACGAAGGTCAACTGCATCGGGTTTGGCGTTGCGCGTCGATCGTCACGGCTGCGGCGCTGAACCGCTGTCTGGAGGCGCTGCAGCTGACTTCGATCGCGTCGGTCGAGCGCGGCACGATTCAGGGTCACGCCGTCGACGCTGTCAGCCAGATTGAGCGCCTGGTCACGCGAGTCCCGAGTCCCACCTCGCCCTGCTCGGTCGAGTTCGGGACGAGCCAACAAGACGCCGCCCTGGACTTCGGGAGCGGACTCCGCTCCTGCCGTGGCTATCCCGGGCTCGACTACGGTCCCATCCCGCTGCCCAGCCTGGGTGCAGCACTCCGAAGAATGGCGGAGCCCCTCCTCCACGACGGTGACCTCCACGGTCCTGTCCACGGGCTCCGACACCGTCCCCGGTCCCAGCGACCGTGCCAGGAACCACGCCCCCCCGCCCAGCAGCACGGCATGCAACGCGACGGATGCGACGAGTGCCGAGGGGTCAGCCAGGCGCCGGGCAGGCATTCCCTTCATTTTCGCACGAGCTGGTAGCTGCAGCCAGGCCCGAACCGAAGCGTCGCGCGGCGTTGGCAGTGGTCACCTCTGCGAGTCGCTCGACGGAGATCGAGCGCAAATCAGCGACACGCCTCGCAGTGTGGACGACGAAGGAGGGCTCGCACTTTCTCCCACGAAGTGGGACCGGTGCCAGATAGGGACTGTCCGTCTCGATGAGGATCCGGTCCTCGGGCGCCCAGCGAGCCACATCGTGCACCGCCTCCGCCGTCTTGAATGTCACGATTCCGGAAAAGGACAGATCAAACCCCAGATCGAGCGCCCGCTGCGCGAACGCTCGATCCTCACTGAAGCAGTGGATGACCCCACCCACGTCTCGGGCCGCCTCCTCCTCCAGCACCTGCAAGGTCTCACGAGCCGCCGTCCGCGTGTGGATCACCAGCGGGAGCCGCCGTTCCCGGGCGAAAGCGATCTGCATGCGGAATGCGGCCTCCTGTTGGTCGCGCGGGGAGAAGTCATAGTGAAAGTCGAGCCCCGTCTCGCCCACGGCAACAACGCGAGGATCAGCAAAGAGCGGCACCAGATCCGTCCATTCCGTTGCGAACGACTGCGCGTCGTGAGGGTGAACGCCCACCACCGCCACGACGTCCTCGTGCCGGTTCGCCAGGGCAACGGTCTCACGCGCTGCAGGAGGGGTCCCGACACCGATCGCAACGAAGGCTCGGACCCCGACCGACCGCGCCCGGGCGAGCACGGCGTCGGGACCTTCGGACCAGTTGTCCGCATCCAGGTGACAATGTGAGTCGATGACCATCGGCGCGGAACATAGCGCACGCGACCTGGGAAGCTATCCTGTCCCCTGTCTCAGGCACTTCGGGGCAACTGCGTCGCGGGCGTCCGAATCACCCTCGTCGGCGGCGGAACGTTCGGCGCGCAGCCAGGAGCACCACACCGACCGCCAGAGCGCCGGCGGCGACCAGCAGTTCACCGCCGCGCGCAGCGAGCGCCATCAGTACCACCGAGCCCGCTACCAGAGGCACCGGCCAGGCGTGTCGTGGGACGAGGTCCTGGCGGCGACGAACGGCCAGCGCAGCGAGCGCCACGGCGCTCACCGAATACTGGGTCAATACCATCACACCGGAAAGCACGAAGAGCCCTCGCAGGCCCGTGCCGTCGGGTTGCCCCAGCGCCACGACTACAAGGGCGCCCACGACGACGACGGTGACGCCCAGGGCTCGCGCAGGGACCTGGCGCGCAGTTTCAAGGCCCACCCAGGCGCCCAATCCATCGTCGCGCCCCAGCGCGGCCAGATACCGTGGAGTCATCGCGAACATGCCAAAGGCGATACCCAGCGCCGACACGGTGGTCCCCAGCCTCACGAGCACGGCAAACCCCATTCCACCCACCGACTCCGCTGCCGCCACGAGCGGTTCGCCACGTCGGGCTAGATCGGGCACCGCTTGCACGCAGATCGCGTGCAGGGCCAGGTAGAGGAAGGTGGCCAGCAGGAGGGACAGCACGGTCGCGAGGGGAATGGACCAACGTGCCCGCACATGCCCGGCCGGGACAGCGACGATCTCGAATCCCTGGGTCGCGAAGACGACGACGAGCATCGCGCGGACGAGCGCGCTCGCTTGAGGCTCCGAAGATGGCGCCCCGCCCCGGACGTCGAGCCCCCACACACCAGCACCCACGAGCAGGACCAGGGGGGCCAGCTTGAGGAGGGTGACGGCGGACCACACGCGGGCACTGGGACGCAGCCCCCCAGCTGCCACCAGAGCCAGCGTCGATACACAGACGAGGGCGCACGCCCGTGCGCCCCACCCCTCCCCCAGCCCGAGGCCGCGCGCCACAGGCTCACTCAAACCCGCCACCACCGCGGCCGTGCTGAAGACTGCAGACACGAAGGCTATCCACCCCACGGTGAAGGCCGCATTCGCACCGAAGGCGGCCCGCGCCCACACATATGGCCCCCCGTCCTCGTCGAAGCGCGCCCCCAACGTCGCATAGGTCAGGGCAACGGGCAGGAGCGCCAGGGTCGTCAACGCGTAGGCCCACAGCCCTCCCAGGCCGGGAACGAGGCCCGCGACGGTGCTGGGCACGAAGAAGATGCCCACGCCAACGATACCATTGACGCCCAGCGCGAGCAGCGCACCGAAGCCCAGGTCGCGTCGGGACCCTTCGCTCATCGAGACTCAGGAGATGCTGGAATCGAAGCGTTCGCGCAGTAGCGCGAGCGCGGTGTCGGCGGCCGCCGCAGGCTGGTAACCGTAGCGGCTCACAAGGGTGTCGACGAACTCCTGAGCTCCACGTCGCCGAGCGTCATCGAGCCCCGCTCCCTGCTCACGCACGAGAACGACCAGGTCGTGAGACAGTCGGGCCAACACTTCCCGCTGCTCGCGGAATGCCGCCTCGCGCAAGTGGCGGAGCTCGTCGTCGAAGATCGCCTCTCGCTCGATCGGCAGCCCGGGATGATCGATGGCCCAGGCAGCGACGCGACTCATCAGCGATTGCCGCCAGGCTGGAGCCTCCTGGGGCGCGCCCAGAAGCTGCTCGACTTCCGCCATCAGGCGCTCGTCAGGCTCTTCGTAGTTGCCCGTGATGGGGTTTCGTAGCTTCTCGTGTTCGGCCCAGGCCCCCACCTGGTTCAGGTAGCGCTCGAAGAGCTCACCGTAGCGCTCCTCGTCGACGAGCCCACTACCTCGGCGAAACTCCTCCTCGCACAGATCCAACAGACGAGCGCGTAGCTCCTCCTGGAACAGCTGGTGGTCGTGATATCCGCCGGTCTCGGGGTCGCGCTGAAGCCATGCGTACTCCGATCGTCTCCCGCACAGTCGCTCCAGTCCGTCGAGGACGGCGAACGGCGAAACATACGGGTAGCGGGGATCTTGGGCAGCATCGAGGAGCACACCGCGCATCTCTCGGGGGCTAGCCCCGCTGGAGCCCTCGTACTCGACCTGGGTCTCGGTCTCGTTGGCCAGCGCCTCGATGGCCGAGCGAATGAGCTTCTGCGCGTCGAGATCGAGGCGCCCAGGTGCGGCGCCTGTCGTGTAGAGCTCAAGCTTCTCCATCGCCGTGAGCCCCGCGACGAGCTCCCGAACCGGTGGATCGTAGCGATCGGGATCGGGGCGGACGAGGCGGGTCAGCACCGCAAACATCGCGGCCATCCGGGTGGCGTGCGGCGCCACCGGGCAGCGCACGAGTGGCGCTACCTGGGCGTCGTAGATGCGCTGTTCGTCACGATAGTCCAGGAGATAGGGCGCCCGAACAAGCTCAAGCCGGCCCCGGAAACTCTGAAACTCCGGGTGCTCGCGAAACGCCGCCAGGTGAAGCTCGTTTCCGCTAGCGAGCATCACGCAGTTGACCTGCAGGTTCTGCGAGGGAAGCGCCACTTCGCCGGTCTCGGCCGTGATCTGCAGATACTTGAAGGCGTCGAGCGGTCGCTTGAGCAGGTCGGAGAATTCGATCACACCTCCGGCAGCGTCAACCAGCTCACCCTGGACATCGAAGAGCGTGAGCGACTGGAGGCCGGCCGGGAGCGCGGCCAGCGAGCGGTCCGCCGTGACCTGGCGCTCCTGCGCATCGACACTGAGCTCCGGTCCGAGCGTCACGGCTCCGACGCGGTAGCGGCGCGAGATGAAGTAGCGCTCAACTTGAACATGGCGCAAGACCTCAACCAGCGACCCATCGTAGCTTGCCAGCAGGCCTTCGTAGATCTGGCGGCTCTTGTGTGACAGTCCACCGCGGAGCACCCACTCGGGAGGTGGCTCGGTGGCGCCGACATCGCGATAGACACGCTGGAGGAGCTCGATGCGCTCGGCGCTCGGGATCAGGAACAACGGGTGATCGCGCACCTCCACGAACACCCGTGCGTCCAATGCGTCGTTGCCTAGTCGAGCGTAGCTCTCACTACTCGGCAGTCGTGCGCGATCGCCGCGGAAGCCGATCGCACCTCGCAGCGACTCCTGATTGGGAAAGACCCAGTGAAAGCGGTACAGCGCCCCTTCGTCGAGGTTTGAGTACCGCTCCAAGGCGCGCATTACGCAGTAGGCCACCGTGCTCTTCGCCGATCCGTTGGGGCCGTGCATGAGGACGACTCGATTGGGCCGTCCCTCATGCACGAAGTTGCTGAGGACACGGTAGAGCTCCCCCTGCAACCTCTCTTGACCGACCAGCGCTCGGCGGCGCCCCTCCGCATCGTCCAGGAAGTCGAGATCGAACAGGCGATAACGCCAGCTGGCTCCCCAGGGTCGTCGGACGCGCTCGCGCCCGAAGTGGTCGAACATGTCGCGCACGTAGCGACCCGCATCGCGAGAGAAGCGAACGGGCGCCGATCCGAACATCGTCAGGTATTCGGAGAAGGAGAGCAGTCTTCGTTCGCTTTCGAAGCGTTGCTGGACACGCTCCGAAAGCTCGCTCAGATCGTCCCGGTCGCTCGCTTCGCCCATGATGCCCAGGGTAGCGCGCCCGGCCCTGAGGGGTTCGAAATTCGCAACGGAAGAGCTACTTGACCTCGACGTCGAGAGCGAGCTCGCGAGTCTCCATCAGGCAACGCTCCTCGCTACAGACGGAGAACTTCAGCTTGCCTCCGATTTTCTTCACACCCGGCTCCTGGGGGGTGAAGGCCACGGTCAACAGCGCCGTCTTGCCCTTCAGCTCCACCTGGTCCTTGCCGACCACCTCCGTCGGGAAGACGACACCCGCGACAGGCTGGAGCTGGAACCTGATGGGGTACTGCTGATTGACCTTGTAGGGCGACTTCGCCTCGAGCAAGACCTCGACCTTGCCGGCGGTCTTCGCTTGGTAGGCTCCAGCCTGGCGCATCTGCACGGCGAAGGTGGGATCGTCCACCCGATCACTCACCTGAGCCGCGGAAACGGCGTCTGCAACCACCGCCGCAGCCGCCGGCTCCGCCTCGGCCCTCGCCGTCCCACGGTCACAACCACCAAACACCACGGCAACCAAAGCCCCGGCAGTCAGCACGACTGGCCAGCCACCGCGCCCAGATCGACCGGGCCGATGACATCGTCCACCGACTGCACCGTTCGAAACGGCCTCCGGTCCCCAGCCTCCAGAAAACTCCGACTCCATGGCCGGAGTACGTACCACGCAAGCCCAGCAGAAACCAGGATCGGTCCTCGCCATGAAAGTTACTACGGCTGGCCCGCTCTCAGGTTTCACCCGAGAAAGTACCAGGCGGCCAGGATGCCGACGCCGAGTGCCCCAATGCCCACCGCCCCTGCAATGACGAGCGGCACCAGGCTGCCGGTGGGCACGACGAGCGGTTCCTCGGGGGTTGAGACGACTCCCGGCTCTCCCCCGGCGGGGGGGCCGGCAGGAGCAATGGGCGGACTTGCCGGCTCCGCGAACGGATCGGCCATCGTCTCCAGGCTCGCCGACTCGCCGAAGAACGAATCCGCCACGGCATCTGCAGGAGGCGACGGCACCGCAACCATCAACTCTGGCAGCCTCGCTCCGATCTGTCGTTCCAGCTCCGCCTGCGGTGTCTGGGCCCAGAGTCGGTGGTCTCCGACCAGACCATAGGCCGCACCGAGCGCGTCGGCGAAATCACCAACCGTTGCCGTGCGTCCCGCCGCCTGCTTGCGAAATGCTTGCGCGAGCACGCGGTCGAGGGTCGGCGGCACGGGGTACTTCCGATCCTTTCCCGCAACGCTGACCGGCGTGGGCTCCTTGGTGAGGATCTCGAGAAGAATGCTCGGGCCGTTGTTCCCCTTGAAGGGCACACGACCAGTCACACACTCGTAAGTGATCGCCGCCAGCGCCCACACGTCGGCACGATGATCCAGCGTGTCGAGTCCTTGCGCCTGCTCGGGAGCCATGTAGTACGGCGACCCGATGGTCGTCCCCATCACGGTGAGCTTCTTGGCGTTCGACGCCTTGTCCTTGACCGACCCGAAATCGAGGATCTTAACGATGTCACCCTCGCCGGTCTGACAGAAGAAGACGTTGTCGGGCTTCAGGTCCCGATGAACGAACTTCCGGTGATGGGCTTCATCGAGCGCCAGTGCTGACTGGCAAACCATCCGCAGCACTCGCTCGGGTGGAATGACCTGCTCACGCTTGAGGGTCGATCGCAGCTCTTCGCCATGCAAAAACTCCATGATCAGCGCATAGCTGCCATCGTGGGTAGGCTGGAAGTCGAGCACCTCCACGATGTGCCGATGCGGGAGCTGACGACTTACCTCGAACTCGCGCTTGAAGCGCTCCAGCGCGACCTCGTCTGCGGCCACCTCGGGATGCAGGATCTTGAGCGCGACATGCCGCCGCTCGGCCATGTCCAACGCCTCGTACACTCGCCCCATGCCGCCATCGGCCACGACGCGACGCACGTGGTAGCGCTGACACATGAGCTGCCCGATTCGAGCATCGTCGTCCGAACTCTGCACCGGCACCTGGGTGGCACTTGACAACTGCGCCCCATCGACGGGACAGAAGCCTGCATCGCCCGGGTAGAGTCGACCGCAAACCGGGCAAGCCTTCATGCCACCCCCGCCCAGTCCCTGTCAGGCGCTACCCGCGCCGTCCGCGGCCTGGTCGTCATCGACGGGCACTTTGAAGTAGATGAGTCGGTTGCACTGGGGACAGCTATCGATCTTGTTTTCCCGCATCAGCGTCTGGAACTGCTGCGGGGGCATCGCCATGTTGCACCCACTGCACGTTCCGTTGCTGGTGTGGGCCAGAGCAGCGCCCTTCCGCTTGCGGATCATCTCGTACTTTCGGAAAAGCTGTGGCGGCAGTCTCTCTACGATCTGCTTCCGCGACGTTTCGCGCTCTTGGATGCCGCTTTCGAGATCACCCAGTCGCGTGGTCACGTCTCCTTCGCTGGAGCCCAGCTCGCCCCGAACAGCGTCCCGACTCCCGCTCAGCTCCTCGATTTCTGTACGGGCCTGTGAGACCAGCCCGGTGATCTTCTCGATCTCGATCTCGCGGTCGCGCTGCAACTTGCGCAGCTCTTCGAGTTCACGCTGCGCGGCGTTCGCCTCGCGTTCGGTTCGACAGCGCGCGAGCTTTTCCCGCGATCTCTCGACCTGAAGCGTCATCTGGCGCACCTCGCCAAAGAGTTCGCCCCTGAGGCGGTCCATTTCCTCCACGCCCTGCGAGGTGCGGGAAATGCGTTCCTCAAGCTCGTTCAACTGCTGTCGCTTTCCCGACAGCTGGCCCTGTTCGCCCTCCAGCTCGCCACGCAACTCGGCGAGCTCCAGGTCAACAGCGGCCAGCATCTCGAGGGCTTCGATTTGATCTTGAATACTCACAATCCGCGTCGGCTCCTCTGCCCTACGACAAGAATAAAGGCAAGTCTCGGAGGTCCTGCAACCTCGACCAGGGTAAAATCAGTGGGCCCAGCTGGGTTCGAACCAGCAACAGCCCGGTTATGAGCCGGGGGCTCTGACCGATTGAGCTATAGGCCCGGAAGGGGATGGCCGAGTGCGGGTGAGCGCCCGCACCGTGGAGAACGTTCCCTGGTTCCGCCTGGCGGTCCATCCCGGCGACGCAGCTCTCGCCAAGGGGGATATCGCCTATCCCGGCGCTGGCGAACGAGCACTCCACGCCGCGAACCGTAGACGAAGCGCGCGGTTGGAGCAATACAGCCGGCAGCAGTCGAGCCGCACAGGCCCACAGGCCAATTGAGCCGGGGTGGGCAGCGTCCCGACGCCTGCCGACCCGAGGGCTGGACCGGCCCAGCGTATCTCGGGAAACCTGTGTTAAACGAGTCACTCGCTCATGGAAGCCCTCGTCGTCCGAGGGGCATCGCAGCACAACCTCAGGGACGTCAGCTGCGAGATCCCGCGCAATCGTCTTGTCGTCATTACCGGTCCGAGCGGCTCCGGCAAGTCGTCCCTCGCCTTCGACACAATCTACGCAGAGGGTCAAAGGCGCTACGTCGAATCGCTGTCCGCCTACGCTCGCCAGTTCCTCGACCAGCTCCCCAAGCCACGGGTGGAGAGCATCGAGGGCCTGAGCCCGGCAATCGCCATCGAACAGCGAGCACTCGCAAAGAGCCCTCGCTCGACCGTCGGCACAGTTACCGAAATCGCGGACTACCTTCGCCTGCTCTTCGCCCGCGTCGGCGTTCCCCACTGTCCCAAGTCGGGCCAGGTCCTGCACGCCTACACAGTCCAGGAGATCGTCGACGCTGTCCTGGATCGAGGGGAAGGCGCTCGTCTGGCACTGCTCGCCCCCGTCGTCCGCCAGGCGAGCACCAACGCGGTCGAGACCGAGCTCGAGCGACTGCGTCGAGACGGTTTCGTCCGCGCCCGCGTCAACGGCGAGCAAGTGGACCTTGGAGACGAGGTCGATCTCGCCCCCAAGGGTCGCCACGATCTGGACGTCATCGTTGACCGCGTCGTCGTGCGAGATGGTGCGAAAGGCAGAGTCACCGACTCGGTCGAACTCGCCCTGGAGCTCGGTGACGGCACCCTGCTGATCGATCCTCTCGACGGCTCCGACCCGGTCGTCATGAGCGAGCGTCTGGTGAGCTGGGAGTACGGCATCACGCTTCCCCCAGTCGAGCCGCGCCTGTTCTCGTTTAACTCGCCCCACGGTGCGTGCCCGGCGTGTGACGGGCTAGGCATGCGCTCGGGGATCGACGCGACGCGGGTAGTACCCGACCCCGCCCGCACGCTTCGCGAGGGGGCGATCGCTGCGTTCGGCCGTCGCGGCTCGATGTCGACGGCCTCCGAAGTCGCCGCCGCCGTCAGAATACTTGGCGTCAACCCGGACATCCCCTGGTCCGAGCTGGACGATGCAGAGCGGACGACCCTGCTGCATGGAGCCCCGAAGAAGCGAGGCAAGAAGGCCGCCTACGAGGGGATCATTCCGCGCCTCGAGCGACTACTCGAGACGGGCGAGATCGAAGAGGGCGAGCAGGAGACGGACGACGGACGGATCGGCGCGGAGGACATCGGACGCTTCGTCGTGACCCAGACCTGCGAAACCTGCGGCGGACGACGACTGCGCCCAGAAGCGCTGGCCGTGAAGCTGGCGGGAAAGGACATCACGGAACTTTCGCGCATGCCGCTGGGGACGCTGCACGGGTTCCTCGCCGAGCTGGCCGCGAGCAGTGAGCTCGCAACGCGTGATGCGACCATCGCCGAACCGCTACTCCGAGCGGTCATCGAGCGGCTGGGATTCCTGCTCGACGTGGGACTGGACTATCTGACGCTCGACCGCTCGGCACACACGCTGTCGGGTGGGGAGGGGCAGAGGATCCGTCTGGCAACGCAAATCGGCGCCTCCCTGGTTGGTGTGCTCTACGTGCTCGACGAGCCGAGCGTCGGGCTCCATGCGCGAGACAATCAGCGGCTACTGGAAGCGGTCCGCAAGCTCGTTGACAAGGGCAATAGCGTGATCGTCGTGGAGCACGACCGAGATGCCATCCTGGCCGCAGACCACGTCATCGACATGGGTCCCGGCGCCGGTGCCCACGGCGGCAAGATAGTCGCGGAAGGCTCCCCCTCTGCCGTGATGGCGCATCCGGCAAGCGTGACCGGCCCCTACCTGTCGGGAGCCAAAGCGCTGCCCATTCCCAAGACCCGACGCAAGCCCGGCAAGAAGTCGCTGCGCGTCGTGGGCGCCCGTGCCCACAACCTCAAGCAGATCTCGCCGGAAATCCCGATCGGGTTGATCACGGCGGTGACCGGTGTCAGCGGGTCGGGCAAGAGCAGCCTCATCGTCGACACCCTCCTGAGCGCCACGCGGGCGCGCCTCTACGGAGCTACCGGGTGGGTAGGACCCTGTGACCGGATCGAGGGTCTCGAACTGATCGACAAGGTCATCAGCATCGACCAGGCCCCGATCGGACGGACTCCGCGCTCGAACCCCGCGACCTACACTGGCATCTTCACCCATCTCCGAGAGCTGTACGCGGGCCTGCCCGACGCCCGCGCGCGGGGCTACAAGCCGGGCCGGTTCTCGTTCAACGTCAAGGGCGGGCGCTGCGAAGCCTGCCAGGGCGACGGCGTGCTGCGCATCGAGATGCACTTCCTGCCCGATGTCTACGTGACCTGCGATGCCTGTGGCGGACGTCGATACAACCGCGAAACGTTGGAGATCCACTACCGTGGCCTGTCCGTGGCGGACGCTCTCGACCTCACGGTGGACGAGGCCTACGACCTATTCGAATCGATTCCCCGTGTGCGGCAACGCCTGACGGCGCTCCGACAAGTGGGTCTCGGCTACATCCAGCTGGGACAGGCGGCCACGACGCTTTCGGGCGGGGAAGCACAGCGCGTCAAGCTGGCCAGCGAACTGGCCCGCAAGGCCACGGGGCAAACGCTGTACGTGCTGGACGAGCCCACGACAGGTCTGCACTTCCAAGATATCGAGTTGCTCACCCACGCACTGCTCGAACTCCGCGACGCAGGGAACACCGTCGTCATCATCGAACACAATATCGAGCTCATCGCCTGTGCCGACTGGGTCATCGACATGGGACCCGAGGGCGGTGACAAGGGTGGGGAAATCGTCGTCACCGGCCCGCCACCAGCCGTCGCTGCCTGCGCCGAGAGCCACACGGGGCGCTTCCTCGCCGTCACTCTCGACCGAGAAGGCGTACCTCCAGCCCCTGGTTCACCAAAGAAGCGTCGCGCAGCACGGAAACAGTAGTCGCACCAGCTTCCTTTCCCTGACCGTGGCTGCCGCGTGGTGCGAGTCCAATGACAGCTACGCCACGCGGGTGATGCCATGGACGGCCAACCGTCTCGCAGAGCGCGGGAAATGGCCCCCATCAGCCCGGGAGGACAAGCCCCGAGTCCAAGCTTGAGCGACGAATCGCGCCTACCCGAAGTCCTTCTCTACTCGCTCCTGCTCTTCCTTGCAGCGGATGCAGAGCGTCGTCTCGGGCCGAGCCTCGAGCCGCTTGGTCGAGATCTTCTCGCCACACTCCTCGCAATCACCAAACGAGCCTTCCTCGAGACGGGCCAGCGCCTTCTGGATCTTGTCAAGCAGCATGCGTTCACGACCGCGAAGTCGGAAGGTGAAGCTCTGTAAGTATTCGCTCGAAGCCAGGTCCATCTCGTCGGGGAGATCGTCCACATCGAGCGTCATGTCCTCATCGAGCGTCTGGCGGGCGCGCTGAATGATCTCATTGCGCTTGGCTTCGAGAGACTCCTTGAACTTCTTCAACTGTGTCTTGGTCATCGTGCGCTCTTTACCCCCCGGTGCCGGTCGCGTACCCGGGCCCAGGGGGCCAAGTAAGATAGGTGCGATCTCGGGGGTAGTCAATTGGACACTCCCCGTCAGAGGTGCTCACAGGCCCTCCCGATAGGCGCGGACCGCATTGACGATGGCATCCGCGAGCTTCTGGCGGTAATCCCCCGTATTCAAACGCATTTCGTCGGTGGGGTCGCTGATGAAGGAGACCTCGAAGAGCACTGCAGGCATGTGCGCGCCAGCCAGGACGTAGAACCCCGCCCGCCGCACACCAAGATCCGGAACCCCTGGGTAGTGGGGCGCGATCGATCCAACGGCCGCGCGCTGCAAGAGCTCGGCAAAGTGCAGCGACCGAGCCACGCTGCCCTGGTCGATCACTTGGCTGAGGGCACTAGCGAGTTCCGCGGCAGCTGCGGGCGATGCGGCGTTCTCGAGCGCTGCGGTCTGGGAAGCCAGCCGATCCCGCGACTCATCCAGCACGAAGGTCATCACCCCGCGCGTGTCCCCAGCTTCCGTCGCGTTGCAGTGAATGGACACGAACAGATCCGCCTTGAACGCGTTGGCCCGAGCCGTTCGCTCGTCGAGAGAAACGAAGTCGTCCGAGTCGCGCGTGAGGAGCGTCGACACCCCCAGCTCGCGCGCCAAGAGAGGGGCCGCGCGATGGGCGATGTCGAGCGCCACATCCTTCTCCTTGAGGCCCGCAGGCCCCATGGCTCCCGGGTCATCCCCTCCGTGGCCGGGATCGAGGACCACGCGCCGCACGGGCCGCGGTCCAGTGCCCACAGCCTTGAACTCGTGCGCGCGGGTCGTGGAAACGTCGATAACGAGGCGAAATGGCTCTGGCAGGTAGAAGATCTTGCGAAACGCGGCGCGCTCGAGGTCGAGAACGACCCGCGTTCCCGCCTTGCGCTGCCCGAGACGCACCCGCTTGACCAACCCACCGACCTCGAAGTCGAGCGGTCCCTTGTACTTTGCGCCTTGAATGTCAACGTAAAGCCGAGGGTCGACGTCGCCCTGACGGGCCAGGAATCCGACGTCGAATGTTGCCGGGCGCGTGAGGTTGACGACAATGCGGGCAGCCTCCGCCGATCCATACCGCTCGACTGCGGTGATGCGGAGTGGGCCCTGAGGTGCCGAATCGACCCGGGGCACTACGATCGCACCTTGGTGGTCGAGCGTAGCGTGAGCCGGTTTCTGACGTGCGGCTTGCCCCCGCTCACCTGCCGCCTCGTGGTCCAGATCGGCAAGCACGTTCGGCAGTGGTTTGAAGGCCGCCAGCACCGCTAGCGTAGCGGCGGCCCGCCGCGCGCAAGGACCCGTTCCTGCGCGGGCACGCTGGAGGTAGATCCCCTCGTACGCAACCCGCGGGTCCTGCTCGATTTCGCCCCGCAGCAGTGCCTGCTGAACTCGCGCCTCGCAAGCTTCCTCGGGCCTCGTGCGCGCCACGGTGTCATACAACTCAATGGCCTCGAGTCCGTCCGCCTCGCGCCGCTCGAGACGCCAGAGGCGTTCCCGCAGCCGCGCCGCCATCGAGGTCAACCGCCCCCCCTCCGCCGGCTCGGCGCGCACCCCCGACAGGGCCAGCGAGTCCGCGAGCGCCACGGCCTCTGCGCGGACCGGGAGCACCGCCGGTAGTCCGCTTGCCGCTGCCGAAGGCGCGGCAGCCACGGATTCCGTCGGAGCCCGGGCACACCCCAGGAGAAGCGACGCCGCGACCACGGCAGACGAGACGACGGATTGCTGAAGCGCCAACATCGAGCGACCCGAACAATCTTACGCGAGCTTTACGCCGGGACCAGATATTCGCATATGGAAAAGACGATGGATCCCCACTCGCTGTCGTTTGCTCGACGCGCAACCCCTGGTAGCCTGCGGGTCATTCTTCCGCGCCAGCCATGAAGCACACACGCAGACTCTTGGGATTTCTGGTTTGTCTCGCCCTGCTCGGACCGACCGCCGTCCAGATCGCTGGCGCGCAAGACGACGAAGCGACCGAGATCGCCCGTGAACGCTTCAAGGAAGGGGTGCGCTACTTCGATGACAACGAGTTCGGGAAGGCGCGCGTAGCGTTCGCCCAGGCCTACGCGCTCAAACAGCATCCCGACGTCTTGCTAAACCTGGGGCTCAGCGAAGCGCGCTCGCCGGGTCACGAAGCGGCGGCGGCTGCCCACTTGACCGAGTACTTGCGGCAGGCTTCCGACTCCGAAAAGCGGGACCAGGCGGAATCCGCACTCGAGGATGTCCGGGGGAAGATCCTGACCGTCAACGTCGAGGTGGACGTGCCCGTGACCGCTGTGCTGGTCAACGACGAGGCGTACACCGCAGGACCCGTTCCCGGCCCCCTCTTCCTCGAGTCGGGCAGCCACACGATCGAGATCCAGGCTCGCGACGACACCAAGAGCCAGGATGTCTCGGGTGACCCCGGAGACGAAGAAACTCTCGAGTTTGTCTTCGCGTCGCCACCCAAGCCCGCGGCTCCCGCTGCTGTCGCCGCCGCCCCGCCTCCGGAGAAGAAGGGCCGCCGCGACAAGTCCAGTTCGCGTGAGCGCAGTGCTGACGACACGCGCCTGCCGTTCTTCAAGTGGATGGTCAAGCGCCCGCTGGCACTGGTCCTCGGTGGGGTGGGACTTGCCGGCGCAGGGACGGGCGTCGGCTTCTACTTCGCGGCCAAGAACGAGTACGACAACGCGGATGTGCTGGAGGCCGGCATCCTGGCCCGATCTGAGCTGGACGCCGCCATGGCCAGCAGCTACCCCACCAACCCTGATCTGCAGGCCTTCGCGGCAGCCCTCGGCACGCAGGGACCGTGCGGAGGCGGCGGACGAGGGCCGGTGGCACTCACCCCCGACGACACCAGGTACCAGGAGTGGTGCGCGGAGTACTACGACACCAAGGCGAGGGGCGACGACTACCAGGCCATTTCGATCGTCAGCTTCGGCATCGGTGGGGCCGCGCTGCTCGCACTTCCCATCTACTACGTGGTGGACCGCGGCTCGAAGAGATCGCGCAGCGCGGGAACCGAGTCAGGCACAATCCGAATGAGCGCCACGCCGATCCGAGTCACCCCGGCTGTCGGCGGAGGGTTCACCGGCCTCGCCGTCAGCGGCCAATTCTGAAGCGCGAAGACGATGACTGGTCGCTGCCATCCAACGGCGCTGGTCGAATCGGTCAGATCCCCCCGCCGCGAAGAACGGGCTCTACCCGCAAGCGCGACGGTCACCAGCGCGTGCGAGCCAGGACCGCAAGGTGCTGCGGGGAACACCGGCGGTTCTTGCAGCAGCGCTGACGTTGTTGCCGCACTTCCGTACCAGCCGCGCCGCCTCCTCTGGTGACAGCGACAGCGCGCGCTGCGGTCGAATCGCAGCCGACAAGCCGAAGTCGAGATGGGTAGGGTGAATCCACTCGCCCTCGACGCGGGCCGCCGCGCGATACAGCACGCTCGACAGCTCTCGGACATTTCCGGGCCAGTCATGCGTGGCGAGACGAGCCAGAGCCGCAGGTGAGAGCTTCTTGCTGCCAAGTTCATCGCGGTGCCGTTCCAGCAGCACGCGGCTGAGGGCCGCGATGTCACCCGTCCGGCGGCGCAGCGGAGGTAGCTCGATGACGAAGGTGGAAAGGCGATGATAGAGGTCCCCCCTGAATCGACCGCTCTTCACCAGATCGGGCAGGTTCGCCCATGATGCGCTGACGAGACGCACATCGACCGAGAGAGGACGAGAGGCCCCGAGCGGCCGCACCATTCCATCTTCGATGACGCGCAGGAGCCGCACCTGCCCCGCCGGTGACAGCTCGGCCACCTCGTCCAGGAAGAGGGTACCGGCATGAGCCTGTTCGAAGGCCCCGGGACGGGTGTCGACCGCGCCGGTGAATGCGCCACGACGGTGTCCGAACAGCTCAGCATCGACCAGGCTCTCGGGGATCGCACCGACATTCAGCGGCAGGTGCAATCCGCTCCGACCGCTGAGCTCGTGGATCGCCTGCGCGACGACATCCTTGCCAGTTCCCGACTCTCCGTGGATCAACACCGGGGCCCGCAGCCCGGCGCACCGGCGCACGTCGGCAACCACACGCTGCATCGCCCGCGAGGTTCCCACCAGCCCCGGAATCGGTACGGGCTCCCCCTCCGTGGCATCGAGTTCGGGTCGCTCCACGGCAACCAGGGTGCGTCCGACCACGAACACTCCCCCAGGGCCCACCAGCGCGCGATGTACCTGACCGTTCCCCAGCAAAACCCCGTTCCGGGACCCCAGATCCTCAACCAGCAGCCCGCCATCGATGGCTTCCACCCGACAGTGACGCGCACTCACCCAACGATCAGCAACGCAGAGATCCGCGACCGGAGCCGAGCCGAGGACGAGCGACTCGCCATGCGGTATGACCATCGAACGGCCGCGAGGGTCATCTCCGATGACAAGCCGCCATGGTCCTCGAGTCCGATCTCGCGTCAGCTCCAGCGTCCGATCGCCGTCGTCCGTGTCTTGCTGCTGAGCCGCCATCACCCTCCAGTCGGTCAGTGCCGAGGACCGGTTGCTCGATTTCTTGCCATCTCCGGAATTTCGGCGACAAGACCGTCAGATGCGGGGGTTCCGTTGTCGATTTGGTGGACCGCCGAGCCATGGTAACAAGCGCACATGCGTCTCGCGGCCGCGCTTCTCATTCCCTTCCTCTTCCTAGTTGCGTGGGACGCCAGTGGGCAGCCGGCACCGCCGCCGAACGACCCTGACGCGCCAGAACCCGTACCCGCGAACGGTGAGCCCGCCCCCACGTCAGAACCACCAGACAAGGCGGGCAAGGCAGACGAGGCGCAGGCCCCTGACGCGCCGGTACCCATCCCGCTGGCGAAAGACACCCTCCGAGGACGCTTCACCCTGTCGCTCGCTGGCGGTCTCATGATCCCCTTTGGATCGCTCGAAAAGGAGATCCCCTGGCGGCGGGCATCTGGTCTTGGACCAAGCGCAGAACTCGAGCCCGCCATCGGCGTGAGTCGTTCGGTCATGCTGGGCCTCTGGGCGCACATCTCGCAGCCCGGACACGGTGGCGCGTGCGAGAGCTGTACAACCCAGAGTGTCGCTGGTGGTCCACTCATCCGCTTCCACATCGTCCAGGGACTGAAGCTGGATCCGTGGGTGTCCATGGGGGTGGGTGTGCGTTCCATCGCCGTCAGCGCCGAGGCAAGCTCCGCCTACGTTGGATTCGAGTGGCTTCGCCTGTCGCTGGGCAGTGACTGGTATGCCTCCAGGGGGACTGCCGTCGGTCCCTATGTGCAGTTTGTCGGTGGCAGCACCCTCACGCGTCCCGATGCTCCGCCAGTTGGCGACCGACCATTCGACGCGCGAGGCTCCGTCTATGGCGTGTTCTCTGCTGGCCTCCGACTATCCCTTGCAGTTCCGAGCCGCTAGCCACAAGAGGAGGTCTCGAATGCAGCTTGTTGAATCGCTGAGTGTTTGGACTGTCGCGGCCTGTTTGGTCGCCTGTGGATCGCCCGAGGACCGCCCCAGCTACCTCTGGATCGACACGGGACACGAAGCAGACACCTGGACTGCCGACCCCGAGGCGGTGACGATCGAGATTAGCGAGCTCCGTCTTGATGGGACCGCGGCTCACTTCACCACTCTCCCTCCTCCCGATGACGGGAAGCCTTTCTCGGTCCCGCTGGACGGCGCAACGGGAGGATGGTTTCTGGTTGAAGGACTCGACGCCAATGGCATCGTTCAGGTGCGTGGCTACTCCACCCTGTACACGCCCGACGCGAACCTGGGTCTCCCCGTGAGGGTGTTTGCGGGTCGGGTTCGTCACTTCAACCGCCCCCCTTCTGGGTTCTTCGAGTCCCAGGGCCAATCACCCCCAACAGCAGTGTTGGGCACCCGGTGGTTGGTGTCGGCAGGAGCGCGCTACACCACCGACACTGCCGCCCGGTTGGACACCTATGATCTGGTGGGGATGACGGCAGCAGCACCCATTCTCATCCCCTGCCCCTCGGTGGGGTGCAAGACTCGCTCTCTGGTTACCTTGCCGAACGGTTTTGTCGCCCTGATCGGTGACGATTGGGGTGTGTGGGCGGACTTCGCCTGCGGAACGGACTGCACTGGCACCCTCGCGATGCCAGATGACCTGGAAGCGTTCTCCGACGTTGCTGGCGGCAGGACTGTACTCGGCGCCGGGGGAACCAGGACCATCGTGGGCGCGACACGTCTCGATGAACCGACACAGACGATCCTCCATTTCGACCCGGACGGTTGGGTCGTCGCCCGTCTTCACGACACCCCGCGCAGTCGTGCCGCAGCCGCCTGGACGAATGGCCGTGGCCTGCTGATCGCAGGCGGCAGCGCCGAAGGCAGTGGCGCAGAGCTGTGGGATGGAGAGTCTCAAAGCTTCGAGTCCCTTCCCTACCCCAGCGATCCCACTCAAGGAGCGGATCTCGTTCCACTCGATGCCCGCTATGTCCTCCGAGTCGGTGGGAGAGTGAGTGAGACCGAATTCGCGCCCAGCGTGGTGTACGATCTCGACTGCGTCGCGGACTGCGTCCCCATTCCCGTCGACGCCCCAGTCGAGTTGGCAAACGTGACCGCGTACCACCAAGAAGGTACGATCCTGGCCATTGGAACCAACGCGGACGGTTGGACCGAGGGGCGTCTCATCACCAGCGACGCCATCGAGACCATCGAGTTGCGCGAGCAGCGGGCTGGCGCCAGCGTCCTCAAGACCACCCGCGGAGAGATCGTCGTCGCCGGCGGCGAGCTCACCGATGGTGCGCCCGCGCTGACACTCGAGTTCTACCAGCCGTAGCCCCTCCCCGTCGCCGGGAGCGGGCTCGGTTCAGCTCATCCTTCCTCCCCGGGCGGGCCCGAAGACATCCTCGGGCCCATAATTCATGCTGCCGGGCGCACGCCGTCCTAGCCTAGCCCTCTTGCCCGATGGCCACGCCCAGGGCGCGTCGCAACGTGGAGTACTCCTCGCTGACGCTGAACCTCAGCAATTCCTTCATCTTGTCCGTCGCCGAGAGGTCCCCCGGCATCTGCTGCTCGGAAGCGAGGATCTTCTTGGCGATTTCCAGGTCGCCGCACACAAGAAGCCCGGCTCGGCACGCGGTCAGCTCCACAGCCTGATTCCAGCGCTTGATGTTCGCCTTTGCGCCTTCCTCGAGGAACCGTTTCACAACGAGGCGCAGGCCCTCAAGTTGCACGGGCTGCATGTACTTCACCAACTCGCGCGCAGTGAGCTGGATCTGCTGCTGCATGTCTGGCGGCATGGGCGTCTGTGGATTGGCGATGTGCACCCCCGCAAACAGCATGATTGTGAGCTCTGCCTGGGTCGGGAAGAGCGTCCGGATATAGTGTTCGCCTCGATAGTAGGCGAGGTGCTTGCCACAGATGAAGGTCAGCTCATGTGGCTTGAATCCACTCAGAACCGTCTGCCCCGCGATCGACGCGGGGGGCTGGGCCGGCACAGCGACAATGGATCCGGGCACGTCACTGCGAACGTAGAGCTCCGGCGCGGCAACCCCCAACACCTGCCCTGCCCAACCGAATGTCTTCGCGAAGGTCACGGTCGATGTCGCGGGATCCTGCTTGAAGCGTATGTCGAGAACCGGCAGCTTGTTCTGGCCGCGTAGCTGCGCAATCTTTGCTTGCAACGCGGCGGGAGCGATCATCTCCATGATCTTGGAGATCATCATGTTCTCATCCGGGTGGATCAGAGCGCGCATCCAGAGCTCACCCGAGACGCGGCCCTTGACAGCCAGCATTCCCTGCGGACGGTAGTCGTCAAAGAACTGGCGAACCTCTCCGTCGGTCTGCCCCAGGAAAGTCATCGCTGCTGCGAGATTCCACGCCTCGTCATACGACTGCTTGTGCAGATACAGCCGGTATAGGGCTTGGTACGGCTCGATCGCCATCGCATCCGCAGCCATCAGGAGCCGCTGCTCGATGATGGCCTCGTCGAACCGCTCGTTGTTCTCGTAGAGCTCAGCAAGAATCTGATGCTCGATGAGTGCTCCCGGCTTCGTCGTCGAAGCCATCTTGAAGGCCTCGATCGCGTCGTCCACCGCCATCAAGCGGTCTCGATAGACCAGACCCAACGCATGCCAGAGCGTGTTTTCCAGGTCGGTCTTGCCCTTGCCGGCGATGCGGTGAATCATCTTCCGGTAGGACCGTTCGAGCTGCTTCCAGTTCTTCTGGTTCGTCAGGATCTTGTTGATGCGCTCGAAGGCCTCGAGATAGTCCGGGTTCAGGTCCAGAGCCTCGTTGAACAACTCGACGGCTCGGTCCAGATTCTCGAGCTTGTCGCGATAGAGCTGGGCCATCGTGTAGAAGTACCGAGACCGGATTTCGGGTCGCTCCTCCAAGTCGGCGATGGCCTGCAGGGTATCGACCATCCGATCCCATTCCCCCGCCTTCTGGAACAGCTGCAGGAGCTTGTGGAGCAGGATGTGGTCCTGGGGCTTGAGCTCGAGCGCCTCCTCGTAGGCCTCGATCGCCTTGGTCGTGCTCCCTTCCTTCTCCGCCCAAACTTCGCCGATCTCGTTGAGCAACTCGTAGCGGTCATCGCTCTCGAACAGTCCGTCGAGGATCTGCCGCTTGTAGGCCGCCACCTGCTTCCAGTCCTGGGCGTTCTCGTAGATGCCGACCAGTCCGTTGAGCGTGAGGCGATGCTCTCCGTTTAGCGCCAGTGCCTTCTCGAAGTTGTTGATTGCCTGCTTCGTCTGGCCCTGCTCGCGCTTGATGCAACCCAGCCGGTAGTAGACGTCCACGCGCTCATCAAGATCCTCCTCACCGAGCGCTGTTAGCACCTTCTGATAGTTGGTCAGCGAAGTCGGCCAATCCTGCAGCTCGTAGGCCACATCGGCGATCCCGCGAATCGTCTCCTGATCCGTAAGGTCGAGATGGTGAGCCTCCTGATAGGACTTGAGCGCCTTCTCGTGCCGTTTCAGGGCAGCCAGCACCTTCCCATGCAACTTGTGGAGGTAGTGTTGCTCGTGCCGCTCCCGGTTCTTGGCTTTCTTGACCAGCAACGTCGCTAGCGGTTCCGCCTCCTCGAAGCGACCCGTCTTCAGGTACTCCTCGACCAGCGGCAGTGCGGCCTCCTCGCTGTCGTCATCCGACTGAATGGCGAGCTCGTAGGCTTGAATGGCCAACTCATGCTCATTGAGCATCTCGTCCCGCAACTTGCCCAGCTCGACCAGGAGCTTCGCGCGCGCACGGGGGGCTTGCGTGTTCAACTGCTCCTGCTCGAGATAGCGCGCTGCTCGATCCCAGTCGGCCTCGTCGATCGCGATCGTGCGAAGCGCGCTGAGCGAGGGCAAGTGCGACGGTTCCAGATCGAGTGCCATCTCGAATCGTTCCTGCGCGCCCACGCGATCGCCGAGCTTCTCGTCGAGAGACTTGCCGATTCGGTAGTACATCTCGATGCGCTGACCACCATCGGTGGTCAGATCCGCGACACGACTCATGGCCTCGATTGCCTGCGGCGCATCGTCCAGCTTCTCGTACAGCTTGGCGAGCGCCTCCAGCGCCGGGATGTTCGCCTCGTCCAGATCAACGATATTGCGGTACGCGTCGACTGCGCACTGTAGGTCTTGGACCTCGTCGTTGTAGACCCCGGCGATCTGGAAGTAGAGCTCGACCTTGGTATCGATCTCGGGAGCTTCCGAGATGTGCCGCTCGAAGGTGTTGATCAGGTCCAGCCACTGCTTGAGTCGCCGATAGCACCGCTCGAGAGCCACATACGCCTGCATCTCAGTCGGGTCGATCTCGAGCGCCTGCTCGAGGCGCTCCGCCGCCAGGTCCGCCTTCAGGAACTGCTCCTCCTGAATGGCAGCCAGCTTGAGCAGCACGTCGACGCGCTCGCGCTCGGTCTCGACTACGTCCAACTGCTGCTCAAGAACGGCAACCAACTCCTGCCAGTTCTGTGTGGCGTTGTAGATGCGCTCCAGACCGCGCATGGCAACCAGGTTGCCTGGCTCGAGTTCGAGAACCTCCTTGTAGGTCTTCGCAGCGATCTCGAGATTCCCAAGCGCGGTCTCGTGCAGCCCGCCCATCCTCAATTTGTGCGACGCGATCTGTTCGGGGTCTTCCAGCGCTCGCACCTTCTTGGCCAGAATATCGACGAGCTCCTGGTGGTTGCCCTGCTCGTCGTACACCGACTCTAGGGCTTCCAGGGTCGGCATGTAGAGCGAGTCCACCTCGAGTGCGCGCTTGTAGAACGAGAGACCCTGGTCGAGCTGCCCCATGTTCTTGTGCAGCAGCTCGCCTAGGTCGTGGAGGATTGCCTTGCGGTCATCGTTGGCCACGGCGACGTTCAGTGCTCGTGTGAGCTCTTCACCCACCGCCTGCCAGTTTCCGCTCAACCGATGGATGGCAGCAACTCGGCGCCGCACCTGAACATTGTTCGGGTCCAGCTCCATGACCATGCCGTAGTATGGCTGCGCGTACTCGGGGTGATCGAGGTTCTCGCCGTACCACTTGCCCAGACGCAGGCAGAGCTGGATCTTGGGCTGCGGCTCGGTCTGCTCCTGTAGCCAGGCGTTGGCAGTCTGAATCAGCTCCCCCCAGCGGCTCGTCGCCTGCGCCATACGCTCGAGGTACGCGACCGTCTCATCGTCCCCAAAATCCTCACTGAACGCGTTGACTAGGGCATCGAACGACTGGTTCTGGTCCTCCAGTTCCTCCTCGAACACCCGCGCGATCCGGCGCAGCAGGTCGCCTCGTTCGGCAACCGACTCCCGCGTCTCGAGTCGGTTCAGGTAGAGCTCCACCAGCTGTTCCCAGCGACTTGCCGCGCGATGGAGCTTCTCGAGTTCGGCGAATGCCTCGTCGTGCGCGGCGTCGATGGTGAGGATCTTGTCGAACGCGGGTGTCGCCTGGTCGTAGTCGTCCTGCGCCTTCCAGATCTCGGTCACCTCGAGGAGTTCGCGGATCTTCTCTGCCGGTTCCTCGAGCGCGTCGGAGCGCTGGATCTTGATGTTGACAACCTCGGGCCAGTTCTCTTCGCTACGATAGGTCGCCTCGAGACGTTCCATGGCCTCGAAATCGGCAGGATCGACCTCAAGGAGATTTCGCCACGCCTCCGCAGACTCATACGGCTGATCGAGAACGCCTCCGTAGGTCTTCCCGAGTTCGCGATACACTTCCACGATCTCGCTCGGCTCGAGCAGCGCAGCGGCGCGATCGATGGTCATGTGCAGAGCGCTGACCAGCTCTTGCGCGTCCTGACGCACACGCCAGATCCCCGCAACGGCCCGTAGCGCGTTGAGATTCGAGAAGTCGATGTCCAGCACGCGGTGCCACGTCTCGAGCGCTTCGTCGTCGCGACCCAGCTGCTCGAGGAACAGTACCGCGCGCCGAGTCAAGATGTTGACGCGCTCCTCGTCACTGTCCGCGATGTCGAAATGACGCTCGAGGACGTCGGTGAGCTCCGACCACTGCTGCTGTCGCTCGTACAGATCAGCAAGCGCCCACAACGCCTCCGGGTCCTCGCCGCGAAGATCCAGTACCCGCTTCCAGCCCTCCACGGATTCTTCGATGTTGCTCAGTCGATCGGAAGCGAGCCGGGCCATCTTGGCGCGGATCTCCGCCTCCTCGACATCACCAACCGCGTTTTCGAGCTCGCGCTCGAAGACTCCCTTCAGCTCGACCCAGGCTTCCTTGGAGTCGTAGATGCGACCGAGCGCCTGAATCGCGTCGTCGTTGGCAGGATCCAGTTCGTCAAATATGCGTCGGAAGGCACGAATCGCATCATCGACCTGGTTCAGTTGTGCCTCGTAGACCTGCCCGAGCCGGGTGTAGAGCTCCACCTGATCCGTCGTGTCCTCCGCGCCCACCGCGCGCTGCTCCAGTACACCGGCCAACTCGGCCCACTGCTCCAACGACGAATAGATGCGGTCCAGGTTGGACAGCGCTTCCGGGTCGCTCGCCGCAACCGACAGCACGTAGCGGTAGGTCTCCTCGGCCTTCTCGACGTCCTGCAACTCCTCCTCGAATACTCGAGCCAGCCGCTTGCCAATCACCGCCTGGGTGGGGCCATCGAGCCCTTCGATGCCCAACACGTCGGCATAGGCGTTTGCGAGATCCTCCCACCCGTTCTCGATCATGCCAGCCAGGCGCTCAACCTCGTCCCCTGTTCGTTCCTCGAGCGGGCGCTCCTTGATTGCGCGCACGTAGACGCTGAACGCGACTCCGGCATCGAGCAGGCGCTCCTCCGCGTCTTCCGCGATGCGGTGGTAGAGCAGGATCCGCTCGTCGGGGTCCTCCGTGTGCGCGAGCTGTGCTTCGCGCACACGGATCAGCTTCTCCCATTCGCCCGTCGACTGGTATAGCGGCTCCAGAATCTCGGCGACCTCGGGTTGCTTGATTCCTGCATCGAAGAGTCCCTCAAGCGCCTGCAGCGTCTCCAGATGTTCGGGCGCCGCGTTGAGAACCTCGCGATAGGCCTCGATTGCCTGGCCCAGGTCGCCCAGTTGATGCTGGAAGACCTGTCCGAGCCGGTACTTGAACTCGAGAATCTCCTCTGGGCTCTCCCCGATCTCCGCCTCGCGCGCCAGGATCTCCGCGAGATCCGCCCACCGCGCCGCCGTAGTGAAGAGCCGATCGAGCGCCCGAACCGCACTCTGGTTCTCCGGGTCGGCGTCGAGCACACGTCGGTAACGCGCGACAGCGCTCTCGACATCGTCGAGCTGGACCTCGTAAACCTGCGCCACGCGGAGTCCGAGTTCCACGAGTCGGTCCGGCTCCTCCGAAAGCTTCTCCAACTCACTGTCGTAGAGCTGGGCGACAGACGGCCAGCGTTCCAACATCATTCCCAATCGCTCGAACGAGCCGAGCGACTCCTCGTTGGCGCTGTCCTCGGTCACGGCCCGCGCATAGGTTTCGAATGCGTTCGAGTGGTCTTGCAGGTTCTCCTCGTAGAGGCGGGCAATGCGATGAAGCAGATCGACCTTCGCGAACGGGTCATCGGCAAATCGGACCATGACCTCGAGCACGCTGATGAGGCGCATCCACTCGCCCATTGCGTCGTAGACGGGCTCGAGAACGCCGGCCGCCGCGAGCGGCGCCTGCTCGCCCGCCTTGATCCCCTCCAGCGCCTCCAGGGTCGGCTGATGGTCGGGCATGATGTTGAGGATGTCGCGATACAGGTCGACTGCCCGCTCAATGTCGTCGAGGTGCTTCTCGTACAGCTCGGCGATGCGATACTGGTACGAGACGGCCTCCGCGGGATCCGCCGTGAGTTCGGCCTCGTGCGTCAGGATGCTCAAGAGCTCCTGCCAGTTCTCCGCCGTCTGGTACAGCACGTCGAGGCGCCCCAGGGCAGTCAGGTCGTCGGGGTCAAGCTCAAGGACTCGCTGATAGGTGTCGATTGCGCTGCTGACGTCACTGATCTCACGCTCGTAGACAGCACCCACCTGGTACAGGATGAGCTTCTTCTCCTCCGGGTCGTAAACGAGGTCGACCTTCTTGGTGTAGACCGAGAGGAGGTCCTGCCATCGCGACAGCCCCAGGTAGAGATTGATCAAGGCGTCGATGCTGCGCATGTCCTCCGGATCGATCTCGAGCACCTTCAGGTAGACGCCAATCGCACTCTCCTTGCGGTCCAGCACTTCTTCCTCGAGAGCTGCCGCCTGATAGAGAGCGTCCTTCTGCTCGTCCATGACGTCGAGGATCTCGGCCTTGCGCTGCAGGATCACCGACATGTCCGCGTAGCGCTCAGTCGTCTGGAAGAGTGCCTGCAGCGACTCCGCGGCCGCGAGATTCGCGGGATCGATGGACAAGACCTGCCGGTAGAGCTGGATCGCCCGGTCGATATCGCTGACGTCGTTCTCGAAGACCCTTGCCGCGAACGTGAATAGCTGGCTGCCCAGCTCGGGATCCTCCTGTTGGGCCGCAAGCTGCTCGAACACCTGCGCCATGTCGGTGAAACGCCCCGTAGCCCGCGCCAAGCGATCGAACGACTGCTGCGTGGCGTCGTTGGCAGGATCGGCGGCTAGCGCGCGCGCCATCGTCTCGAAGGAGGCGTTCAGATCCCCCGCCGCATCCTCGTAGAGCTCCGCGATCTGGTGGAGCAATTCCACCTGACGCGACGAGTCATCGGCCCGTCGCACCTGGACCTCATGTACACCGATGAGCTTCTGGAAGTCTCCCTGGTGGCGGTACAGCGGCTCCAGGATCTCGGCGATGAGTAGCTCATAGGCCTCATCGCCACCCAGGCGCTCGAGCGCCTCCAGCGCAGCCGCGTTGCTTGCATCGCGGTCGAGAACCTGGCGATAGCCCTCGATCGCCATTTCGACCTCACCCATCTTCTGCTCGCGCAGCGCGGCCAGGCGAAGCATCAGCTCCAACTGCCCCTCCTCCGATTCGGCCAGGTTCAGTTGGGTCTCGAGGTTTTCGGCCAGCTCGTGCCAGGACTCTTGCCGGGTGAAGAGACCGTCTAGAGCAGCCAGCGCAATGCTGCTCGAAGGGTCGATTGCCAGAACCTCGCGATACGCCGCGATGGCGTCGTCGGGACGTCCCAAGCGTTCCTCGCAGACCTGCGCCATCTGCGCATAGAGGCCCTCGCGCTCGGTCCCGTCCACCGTCAACTCGATGCGCTTTCGGTAGACCCCGATCAGGTCCTCCCACCGCTCGTTGCTCCGGAAGAGGGCATCCATCGCGAGGAGTGCCTCAGCGTCGGATGCGTCGAGTTCGAGCACCTTCTCGTAGCTCGCCGCCGCATCGTCCACCTTCTCTAGCTGCTCTTGGATATTCGCGAGGCGCATCCAGTAGTCGCGTCCCAGCAGCGGGTCGTCCAGCCCGGAGGCGATCCCTGCGTAGATCTCGATGACTTGCTCCCAAGCCTGCGCCTGAGCCGCCAGGTCTTCCAGCTCCGCGCGGGAATCAGCCAGCGATGGATCCTCGCGCAACGCCCGAGCCTGCGCCTCCAGCGCGCGGTCCACGGAGCCAATCTGGTTCGCCAAGGTGGACGCAATCTTGCGCAGCAACGCCACTCGACGCTCGACGTCGTCAGCGGCAGCAGCCAGGATTTCCAGTGCCCCAATGAGCGGTTCCCATTCTTCACGAGCCTCGTAGATCGCCTCGAGGATGCCGGCCGCGTCCGCTGCCAGCCCTTCCCGCTCCAACATTCCCTCCAGCGCCAGTCGAGCCCCTTCGTGGTCCTGGTTGATGAAGAGGATCTCGCGGTAGTTCTCCAGCGCCCCGACAGCGTCATCGAGGTGTTCGTTCTGCGCCTGCGCCAGGCGGAACTTCAGGTCCACCAAGTTGTTCTCATCGACGTCGAGCTCGACTCGATTGCGCAGAACCTCCGCGAACGGCTCCCACTGCTCGGTCTGGAAGTACAGCGCGTCGAGAGCCTCCAGTGCGATCGAGTCGGCAGGGTCTTCCTCAAGCACCGCTCGGTAGGTCTCGATCGCTGCCTCGGGTTGGTTGAGCTGCGCCACCTGCAGCTGGGCAATCCCGTAGAGGATGGGCTTTCGCTCCACGGCGTCCGCGGCCAGCTCTCGTTTCTGACCGTACACCTCCAGCAGGTCACTCCAGCGCTCGGTCTGTCGGTACAGCTGCTCGAGCGCTTCCAGCGCCACAGCGTTGTCTGGCTCCGCTTCGTACACGGCGCGGTACTCGACGAGAGCATCATCAATGCGCTGCACCTCGTCGACCAGCACCCGCCCCAGCCGCAGCCGCAGTGCGCACGCGAGCACGTGGTCGCTCTCGTTGGCAGCCCTCTCGACGGCCCCTCGGTAAGCGACGATCAGGTCCTCCCAGCGTTCCGTGAACTGGGCAGCGCGTTCGACATCGGTCTGGCTCTGGTCGTCTGCCGCAGAGATCTCGAACGCAGACAGAAAGCGATCGAAAGCGCTGTTCTTGTCGTTGATTCTACCCTCGTAGAGTCCAGCGACCTCACGGAGCAGCTCCAGCCGCTCGAACGGGTCCTCGACGTGACCCAGCTTCACCTCGATGGCGTTCGCCAGCCCCTTCGGGTTGTTCGACTGCGAATAGATGGGAATCAGGCGCTCGGCGGCCGCCAGATTCCCGTCGTCGAGCCCCAAGATCTTCTCGTATGCGCGAGCGGCACGGTCGGGCTTACCCTTCTGAGTCATCCACAGCTCGGCCACCTTCATGAGCATGCTGATGCGCTGCTCGGTGGTCTCTGCCTTCGACTCGTTGCTCTCCAGGACACGGATGAACTCGTCCCACTTCCCGGTGTCAGCGTAGAAGACTTCGAGATCATCCCAGCGCCCAAGCGCGACGTAGCGCTTCTTCAGCTGCTCCTGAGCACGGCGATCGTCCGGCTGCAACGTCAGCAGCAAGCGATACGCCTCGGCAGCTCGCTCGTCGTCCTTCAATCGGTCGCCCGTCACCTGCCCAAGCTTGGTGAGGAGCTGGATCTTCTCCTTCTCGTCGTAGGTGAAGTCCACCACCTTCTCGAGAACATCCGCCAGCTTCTCGTAGTCTCGTGCCCGCTCATAGAGCTGCGACAGCGACTTGAGCGCGTCGACGTCTTCCGGATCTTCCTCCAGAACCACGGCCCACAGCTCGATGCAGACATCCGGCTTCTTCACTCGCTCGGTGGCAAGCTCGGCAATCTCCTTGTACTTCGCTGTCTTCTCTGGTCCTGCAGCGAGCAGCTTGGCTTCGTTCTGGCTCAGGAGGATCAGTTTCTCCCAGTCGCGACGCTTCTCATACATCCCGCGCAGGTACTCGATCGCGCCTTCGTTGCCCGGATCGACCTCGATCACCTTCTCGTAGGCTTTGACCGCCTCCGCCTGATTGCTGAACTTGTTCACGTACAGGTCCGCTGCCTGGACGTAGCACTCCAGCTTCTCCTCTGGTGTTGGCAGCTCGTCGCCTAGCGTCACCAGCGTCTTCACGTACTCGTGCATCCGCTTGGCCTGTTCCTGCTGGGCCAGCTTTTCGCGCAGCTCGGCGATCAGCTCTTCGTTGGCCTCCAGAGGCGGAGCCTCGCCGTCCCCCTGCGCTGCTGGCGCAGGAGCGGAAGGCTCGGGCTCGGCTGCCTCCGTGACGGCGGGAGACGAGTCCGGCGCGGCCGATGTCGCCTCGGGTTCATCGACGGGCTCGGGTTCATCGACCGGCTCGGGTTCGTCGACCGGCTCGGGTTCGTCGACCGGCGGCGCGGCTGCGGCGATGGGTGCAGCCCCGTCAGCGGGCTGCAGCTGCTCACCGATCTGCGCCTCGAACGCGACGAGGGCGGGGTGGCCGGGAGCCACGGTGGCCAGTCGCTCGAAGTACGCCCGAGCGCCGAGCAGGTCACCCAACTCTCGCCAAACTACCAGCCCGGCGCCGGCAAGCAGCACGCTTTGCGCACCCGCATCGAGCTCCAGCTGAATCACCTCGTTCACGAGGCCGACCACGCGCGGCCAATCCCCGAAGTGCCCGCCGTAGGCGTCCCTGAGATACAGGAACGCTGCATCGTTGGTCGGGTCAAGCCGCAGCGCCTGCTCGATGAGGCCGGCCGCCACCTCATGGTTCTGATGACGCATCGCCCAGCGCATGCCGTAGTAGTGCGCCACGATCGACTGCACTTGCGGATCGGGCTGCGCCTCGATGATCGCTTGCTGGACCTCGTAGATTCTTTCCGTGCGCCCGGCTTCCACCAGCATCCCCTCGTAGGTCGCTGCTGGGTCGACGCTCAACGGATTCGCGCCGTAGGCTTGCTCCAGTACGCCCTCCGCTTCGTCAGGCGCAAAGCGCTTGACGATCCGCCCCGCGCGCATGAAGAGCGCTGCCTTGGCTTCTGGATCCGACTCCTCGTGGGCCGTGCGCAGCAGCAATCCCACCCGCTCCTGCCAGTCAGCCTCCGCCACCATCGCGTCTTCGAGTAGCTGCGAAGCGACCTGGGCACTGTCAAGTTGCACGCCCTGCGCGTAGGCCTCGGTTGCGCGCTCGTAGTTGCCCTGATCACGCAACACGTCCCCGAGCATGCAGTACATACCGACGGCCGTTGCAGGATCCTGGGTCGCCTTGAGCTGCAGCTCCAGCAGCTTCTGGACCATGTTGAGCTTGCCCAGCTCCCAGTAGATGGTCCGCGCGTCCGCGAGCGCGTCAACGAGTGCCGGATTCAACTTATAAGCGTCCTGGAAGTGCTTGAGCGCCTTGACGCCCTGCAAGAACTTCTGGTGCAGGATACGCCCCAGTCGCAGATGCAACTCCGCCTTGACCGCGGCATCCGAGGAGCTCTGGATAGCTTGCTCGAGCGCCTCGGCGACGCCTTGCCAATCACGGTGGGACTCCAGGTGGTTCAGGTGCTGCTCTAGGTCCATGCTCCCTCGGGCGATTGCCGGACGGTTACGCAGAAGCGGGCCCCGACACGGGGCCCACAGGCCAACTCAAGTGCTGTTGCTGACTAAGCGAGTGCAATTGGAGTGAGCTCGGGGTGAGCCCACAAGGGTAAGCCCAAACACGCCGGGGCGGGTAGTGATTCAGCCCCCACCAAGATCCTGAAGAAGCGATTGTGCAGTGGCGCATTGCTCCTTGAACTTCGAGGCCGTCGCCGAACGACAGGCTCTCTTCGTGAAGGACTTGAGCATCCGCACAGCCTTTTCCTTTTCGGGAGGATCCATGACCGCGTAAGTGCTGCCGAGATTGAAAGCGATCTCAGGATGGGCATCCCCGGCCACTGCCTGAGCGCTCTCCATCGCCGCAAGCATTCCTGACTGGTCGTTCTTCGCCTGCGAGACCTGGAACAGCAAAATGTACATTTCGTACAAATTGTTCTGCGTGGCCTCGGTGGGCGGAATCATCCGCGTCCCTTCCTTCAGGATCGCTTCCGCCTCGTCGTACATCTTGTAGGTGATGTAGAGGGAGGCAGGCGCGGGGTAGTAGTACGCGGTGGTGGGGTCGTGCTGCAAAGCCTTGGTGTAGTTCTCGACCGCACCTTGGTTGTCATCCGTCCACTCCATCGCCTCACCGAGGAAGTGGTAACACTCGGAGAAGTTCGGATCGTACTTGATGCACTCCATGAACGGAGCTTTCGCCTCTTCGTACATGTCGGGATTTCCGGCTTGAGCTTGCTTGATCAGCGCGTAGCCACGCTCGAACCAGTAGTTTGCGAACTCCGGCGCCTGCTGGGTCGCCTGGGCGAGCACGCTCGCCATCTTCTCCCAGTCCTCCTTCTTCTTGTACGCCTTCGCCAACTTCCAAAGAATGCGGTGATTGGCGGGGTCGAGCTGGCGCGCCTGCTCGTACTTTTGGATCGCGCCTTCGACGTTCACCTTGACCGACCTGTCACCTTCGTTGGCGAGATTGACCGCCTCGATGTGGTCGCGGCTGCAGCCGGTGGTCACGATGCCAGCCAGGCCGGCACCCAGGATGGCGACGTTCAAAGCCTTTCGCAGATTCATCGGGGGCTTACCCTTCCCTTTCCTTCGCATCGGCCATGACCCCCGCCTCGCGAGGATCCAGGTTGCTCGTATCGCAGATTCCACCCGACCCAAGAGGTCCGACCCGCGACGTCATGTCCAAGACTGACCTCCAATAGGCTAGCCGAGCATAGGCGGATGGTCGGCGCGAAGTAAAGCCGCATTGCCTCGCAATTCCGCCGGCTTTCCCGGGCCGTAACCTCCCCAACCCAAGTCGAAACCTCTCGCTCGCAGCCCCGCCGGTTGCCGTCCCCCCGACAGTGCGCGACGCTGCGCATCATACAAAACGAACGCGCGGAGCCCTGTCGAGCCCCGCGCGCCGCGCACCCAGTACTTCCAGCGTCAGCCTGGCGAGAACATGATCGGGTAGACCACCGTCACGATTCCGCCCTCGGGCTGCGGGAAGCTGAGACCGTAGTACGCCCTCACGACGCACTGGACGACCCCACTATCCGGCAGGTCCGAGCCACCATTCGCAACGTTGGACACCGAACCATCGCGGCCAATGACGAAGCGAACGGATACGCGCCCTTCCAGGTTCGGGTTACGGGCCAACCCCTGCTCGAAGCACATCCGGAAGCGGCCGTAGTTCTGGCGCACGATACGCTGGATGACCTCAGGCGGCAGCCGCCCGCTCACGCTCGTCGCACCCATCCTCACCTTGGGCGCGCGGGTCTTGTGAGACCCACCCAGGCGACCGTGCCCCGAGCCAAATCCCTGGCCGGTACCCGTACCCGCACCATGCCCGAACGTGCCAATGGTACCCAGACCGATACCCTCACCGCGACCGCCGCCGCCCTCGCCAATACCCGAGAGACCCAAGCCGCCAGCGCCAAAGGCGTCACCAATCTCATCGCCCCACATGTTGCCCCGGGCGCTGACCTCGTCGGTCCCCAACGAGGTGTCGCGTCCCCACGGCGCAGTCGGAGCGTTCGGATCTCCCGCAGCTCCCGTGTTCAGGAGCCCGATCATGCCAAATTCCTGCGCCTCGCGCAGAGCCGCTGCACGCGCGATGTGGGGGTCGGGATTGTCCTTGGGACCCTGGATGGCGTATCGCTTGTTCGTCGCCTTCGAGGTCGGATTGCCCATCGACCCTTCCTCGCCCTTCGCCCGGGTACCTGTCCCGCCCTCCTTGTTGTCGGCGTTCTCCTCCGCGACCTGTTCGGTCTCCTTCTCCTCCTGCTCACGCTCAGCGGCACTCTTCAAGTACTGCTGAATCAGCCGGAGTTGATCCTTGTCGATCCCCTCGTCGTCAGTCAGACCGAGCGGCGGGACGAAGAAGGCCATCGCCGCGATGAAGCCAGCATGTGCCAACAGCGACAGGCCAAAGTAGCTGGCGACCGCCCAGTCGAAACCCGCTCCGAGTCCCGCCGGCATCGGCTTCCCCGCATTCACTGCGGCAATCTGGAACACGAGCTCGTCCACCTCGACTCGAGCCTTCGCTCCAGGCGGCAGGCTCAGCTGGTGTCCACCGCTGACCTCAGCACTCGGCTGCGCCCGCTCGCGCGCCTCGTCCAGAGTCATCTTGGGCTGACCAGGAAGCTCGATCTGACCACTCGCTCCCGGTGGGATCACCACGCTCAGTGACGTCTTGTCCCCGAGCACGACCGGCATCCGGGTCGTCCCCAGCTTTTCCGCCGGGATCAGGAAGTCCGTCGGCAGGTTCTTGCCCTGTTCCTCTCCCACGTAGAAATTCCGCGGTGGGGTCAGATGCGAGACGAACAGCACGTTCGTCCCCCAGAGAATCATGATCTCCACCGACGAGACGCCGGCCAGCTCGACCTCGTCCGGGCTAACGTCAGGTCCACTCTTGATCAGCGTGAACGTATAGGTGCCAGGCGGGGCGTCGTCTGGCACCTCCAGGGCCTTGGCTCGAGCCTCCGCCTCCGACATGGCCGCCCCGGCCGCAAACGGATTCATCGTGGAGAACCCGCCCCCGAAAGGACTGCTGGGTCCAGAAGAACTAGCAGCAGCAGCAAAGGGATTGGCCGCCGCCGCAGGCTGCGCAAAGGGATTCGGTGCCGACGCGACCGCCGCCGACGGGGCGGGCGGAGGCGCCGCGGGCGCAGCCGCAGCCACCGGTGCTGCCACGTCGGCGCCCGGCGCCTGCGACGACTCCAGCACGAGCTTCGTACCACCGACCAGGATCTGGTCACCAACATGCAGCTTGCACTTGTTGACCCGGGCGCCATTCACCTGCGTACCCGGCTCGTTGCCAAGGTCGATCAGGGTGATGTCATCGGGGCTCGCCACCTCGATGACGGCGTGCATCCGGGACGCCTGATCGTCGTCGACGCGGAGATGACTCTTTGGGTCCTTCCCGACCTTGACGATGTCCTGCGCCACGGTCTCCCGACGTTGGAGCGCCTCGCCCTGATACAGTGCAAACGTGAGAACAGCCTTTGCCATGCCTTGTCTTCCTTGTTTCTACGGCGGCACTTGGACGTTTGTGGACGTCCGGGAGGCTCGCAAGCACGAGCCCGGCACCGATCAGATGTTTTCGACCGACTTGAGCATCTCGGGAACGAACGAGGTTCTAGGACGAATCAGCGTCGTCCTCGCAGCACGCGGGCGGACCCGAATCGTTGCGTCGTTGGGACCAAAACCACCGGCGTTGAGGGGATCGTCGGAAAACGTGTAGCCGTATCCGTCGTCGCCCTTCTCTTCCTTCTCGATCTGCGCGAACGCCGTCGCGCTAACCGCGAACGTCACAATTCCAACTGCGATTGCCAGAGCGCGCCTCTTAGACCGTGCCATTACAGCCTCCTCGGAAGATTTCCGTGGTTTTACAGTGTGATTGTACTTCGGGCGGCGGCGACCCGTCAACGTGGAACTCCGGAATCGATTGCTGAACCAAACCGTACACAAGATGCACGAAGGCTTGGACAGCCGCCCTTCGGGGAAGTTCCACCAGCGGGATACCCCATTGTGAAAAAAAGCCTGGGCATCCTAGCCGCGTCCCTGGCCCACCACCAGCACGGCGTCGCCACCCTCCCAAAGATACTTGGCAAAACGGGCACCCCACTCAGCGGGATGCCCGTGATCTGCTCGTGACGTCCGTTCTTACACGTCACCAATCCCACGATGCGGCGCGGGGCCAGATCCAGCACAGTCACTGGACTGACCCGCCCGGCCACACCCTACTTCGCCGCGTCCCCCTCTCCCTTTTCGGCCGGAGCCGCAGCGTCATCCTTCTTCTGCGCAGCCTCAGCAGCCTTCGCCTTCTTGTCGAGGGCCTCCTGCTCCTGGCGCATCTTGATGCCGTCCTTGATGAACTGCACTGTATCGTCGATGTCCTGAGCGCGCTCCTTCGAGCGCTTCACCGCCTCTTCGAAGACTTCGTCCGATCCAGCCTTGGCGATGAAGCTCTTGTAGAGCTTGGCCGCTTTCTCGAGCGACGGCACGCTCTCCTCCTCCGAGCCCTTGGCCTTGTACTCCTGAGTCAGGATGGCCTCGTTGTAGTAGGTCTCGGGGCGCTTCGGGTCGATCTCGCGGGCCTGGTCGAGGTGCTTCTGCGAAAGCGCGACGTACTCGTCCCAGTTGGCGTCACTGATTTGCCCGCGAATCGCCAGCGCGAGCCCCAGGTGCGCCTCGTAGGTGTCGGGCCGCAGCTTGATCGCGGCGCGATACGCCTTCTCAGCGTTCTTGAAGCCACGGAATGACAGATTGACCGCCGCATAGTTCATATGCGCTTCGAAGAACTTGGAGTCGAGCGAACGCGCCCTCCCGAAGCTCTTGACCGCACTGTTGTAGTTCTTGAGCTGCACCTGGATCAGCCCGGCAGTGTTGTGGATCGGGGCATAGTTGGGATTCTTGCGAATCCCCTGCGAGGCAACGAGCGCCGCCAGGTCCATCTGCTGCTGGTTGACGTCCAGACCCTTGGCACCCTGGACAACCAGACCGCCGCGTCGGACGCGCTTGCCCTTGGTCGCCTTTCGCTTGGCCTCTTCCATGTAGTAGATCGCCAGCTGGTTGAAGGCAGGCATGAAGCCATCGTCGATGGCCAGTGCGCGCTGGATATTCTTGCGAGCGCGCTCGTAGTCGTCCTTCCCGTCCGAGTCGGAGGTATCGCTGCCACGCTCCATCTGGAGGGCAGCCAGGTAGACCAACGCTTCGACGTTCTGAAACTTCGCGTCGCGAATGATCGTCTCGAGCTTGCTGATCGTTCCGTTCAGATCGCCCGTCTTCTTGTACTCGAAGAGAACCAACTGAGCGCGCGCGCGATGGAAGCCCGAATCTGCTTCCAGCGCCTCCTCGAACAGGTCCTTCGCCTTGTCGTCCTTGTTGCAGCGCTGGAAGGCCAGCCCCGCATTGTAGATCGCCTCGGGGAAGCGCTGGTTGGTTGCCTTCTTCTGCCGCGTGGCAGCGGAAAGGAACTTCTCGGCTACACCCTCGCAGTTCTCTTCCCACTTGCCCGACTCGTCCACAGACTGGAACTCGGCCAGCGCCGCCTCGTATTCGTTCTGCGCCTGAGCATCGACGATCGCGCCCGTCGCCAGCTTCTTGGTCCCGGGGTCGGCGGGAGTCTTGGGACCTTCACCGTCCTTGCCCTTGCAGCCAGCCATCGCCAGAACCAGGCCGAACATCACCAGAGTCTTGATTCTCAGCATCGTTTGACTCCTTTCACCTTTCGAAGGAGGAAGCGGGCCGTCGCCGAAGCGCCGGCCCGGACGCCTCAGTCCTTCTTCTCCTGTTCTTCCTTCTTCTGCATTTCGGGCTTTGTTGGCTGCACGATGAGCGGCTCGCCACCGATGCGCAGCGGATAGGCTTGTTCACGAAGCGCGGAGTTGACGCGAGTCGGAGCATCGCGGAACTCGTCGATGAGGTGGAACTGACCCTTGTAGGTCTCAGCGAGCCACTCTTCGCAGCGACGGCTGAACTCGTCGAAGTACTGATACTTCACCGAGTAGCTCAGGCAGGTGATCATCGCGCCCTTCGCCTGCTCCTTCCAGGGCTCGGACTTCTCGTCGAGCGCGTTGTAGTAGGTCTCACGGATCATATCGTCCTTCTTCCACGCCGTCGGAATCGGCGCCGCGCGGAACTCCTTGACGAACTGACCCCACATCTCGCCGACGCGGGAACCCGCAGCGATGACCCAGCGTGGCGGTGGCACCGGCTGCAGATCGACGACCTTCCTATACTCGGCGCTCACCTCGCCGATCATCTTACCCTTCTTCTCGTACCAGTCCTTGACCTTGGTGTTGATGTGCTTCATCACCTGGTCTTTGTCGCCAGGACCCTTGTACTCGGGGAACTTGATGCGATCGAGATCGGCCTTCTTCCGCTCAGCGAAGAAGAAGTAGGCCTCGCCAACAGATTCGAGCGCCCTGCCGAGCCGACGGTCGCGAGCGCCCTGCGGCTCCTCGATCTTGTTGATCTCGGCCACCGCAGCGCTCGGGTCCTTCCAGGCCCCGACGACCTTGTTGTACTCCATGCGCGCGTTCGCACCGCGATTCTGCTCGACATAGGCCCGTCCCATGAGCGCGTGCGCCTGGACCTTGACGTCCAGCGTCGCGTTCCGGTCGATCATCGTCATGCCGGTGCGCAGGTAGCTGGTGACGTCACTCCACTGCTCCTTCTCGCCGTAGTGCGCGGCGATGGCGAAGGAGATCTGAGCAGTCGTCGCGGGGTCCTTGCGGCCGTAGTAGCGGTTGTAGTTCTTCGCGTCCTCGATGGCCTGTTCGTCCTGACCGATGCCCAGGCGCAACACCACAGCGTCGCTCAACGCCTTGGGGCCGTGTTCGCCCTTGAACTTCGTGTCCTTCGCGTACTTCTCGTAGTAGAAGGCCGCCTGGTCGTAGACGGCGATCGCCTGGTAGTTGCCGCCGATCTCGTAGGTTGCCTTCTGGGCCAGTGGAGTCTCGTGCATCCCGTACTTCGGGTTGATCAGGATGCGACGAGCCTGGATCGACTTCGCAAGTAGGCGACCCGCCTGGTAGGCACGGGCCATGTTGTAGACGACCTCGTCCGCCTTCTCGCATTCGCTCGGCTTCTGGCCCTCGGAGAGCGGGCCTTCGCAGTACTTTCGCCAGAGCTCCAGGTAGGCGTCGCCGCCCTTCTTGTAGTCCTCGAGCGCCGCGGTGAAGTTGCCGCCGTCCGCCTCGCCATCTGCCTTCTCGACGGTCTTCTCTGCCGCCAAGCGCATGATGTCGAACTGAATGCGGTTGAGCAACTCGCACTGCTCCTTGTTGTCCTCGAGCTTGTCGCCGGTGCAGTAGAGCTCGATGAAGACCGGCACGTCCTTGGCCATGTCGTCGAAGCAGGTCGGGCGCGGCGGCTCGGCGCGGCTTCCCAGCACGTTCATCGACTCCAGGTAGAGCTGGGCCGCGTACATTCCGGCGTCCTTGTCGGCGTGGTTGATCGCCACGTCACGGAAGCCCAGCGCGGCCTCCTCCCAGTGCTGTGCCTCGAAGTAGGTGCGAGCCCGCGCGTACTTGACCTCGACGTACTGCTCTTCCTTCTCGGCGTCCCCCTTTGGTGGCTTGATGTAGCAGACGTACCGATTGAAAGCCTGGACCATGCCCGCCTGGAGGTCAGTGAACTCCTTCGGCTTGAACTTGTCCCACTCGCCTTCCTTGGCCTCGCGGTCCTCCTTGCCGGCACCCTTCGGACCAAGGCCCTTGCCTTCGCGGTCGGACTTGTCCGAGTGCAGCTGGTCGTACATCTTCTGGTAGCAAAGCACCGCAGCGTAGGCTGCCTCTGCTGCGTCGGGCCCCTTGGGATCTTCGTTGACGACCTCGTCGAAGGCCGGTCCGCATTCTTCCCAGCGCTTGCGGAAGTAGAGCAAGTCCGCCATCGCGTACTTGATCTTGTACATCGTCGGCCAGTCGTCCTTGACGATGCGTGGGAACTTGAACTTGGCGAAGTCCTTCGCCGTGAAGTTGTTCGTCACCCGACCGTAGATGTCCGCGGCGAGATCCATCGTCTTCTCGTCGCCGGTACCACGCACTCCGCCGGAGCCGACCGCCTCGAGGTGCCACGCCATCGCCGTCTCGCTGAGGAGCGCGGCGGTCTCGTTGGCACACTCCAGCTTGTACTTGCTGCTGGCACTGCCTTCCTGGAACTCTTTGTGGACCGCGATCTGCTGGTCCAGTTCCTGGACGATGGCGTCCTTGTCGTTGGCCTTCATGGCCTGGATCGCTTTGGTCACCTGCGTCTGGTATTCGCAGTAGTGGCTCCCCTTGTCACGCTTCATCAGGTCCTTGTAGAGCGCGATCGCCTCGGGGTAGTGCCCAGTGTCGAGGTAGGCGAAGCCCAGCTCGCGAAGCATGTCGAAGGTCTTCGTCTCCTTGCCTCCAGCGTCACCGCTGAGGGGCTTGAAGAATCCGTGTGCGGCCTCGGGACGTCCCTGAATCGCGTAGACCGGGACGAGGTCACGCCGAGCCGCCTTCTGCAACTGCGTGGCGTTCGGGAGCTGCGCGAACTTGTCACCATACTCGATGACCTTCTTGAACTCGCTCAGCGCCTTCGTGTAGTCGCCGCTGTTCCAGTATACGTAGGCCAGCTTGTAGCGGGCGTAGCCGTACACCTTGTTCTTCGGCGCGGGGTACTTCGTCACTTCCTTGTAGGCCTGTTCCGCCAGCGGCCACGCGGACGGATCACCCTGGGCCTCCTGGAAGAACAGCTCCCCGAAGGCGAGGTAGGCGTTGGGAATGTACGGTGAGTTCGGAGCCTTCTGGATTAGCTCGAAATAGATCTTACGCGCGTTGGCCAGATCCTTGCCCTGCTCGTACTCGTAGGCGAGGTAGTAGAGGATCTCGTCGATCTTCGAGTAGTTCGGGTACGACTGCTTCATGAGCGAGTAGTACGCAATCGCCTTCTTCCGCGCGGCGGCCTCGATCTTCTTCGCCTTGATCGCAGCGGCCCGTGCGGTCGTGTTGTTCTGCTTCTTGCGCCGGGCGTCCTGGACCTTGATCTCGTTCTGGATCCGGTCACGCTGCGCGGCGCCTTCGAGCTCCACGTATCCTTCGGCCAGACGTCGAATCAGCTGCGGACGATCGGGATCGTTCTTGGGCGTCGTCTTGAACAGCCGCTCCAGTCCCGAGATCTCCCGGATCAGCAGGGCCTGGGCCCGATTCTTCAGGCGGAACTTGCGGGCGTCGCGCTGCGCCGCGCCTTCCAATGCCTGCGTGGGGTCCTCGGGCTTGAAGTCACTGACCGCCTTCTTCTTCCGCGGCGGGGGAGCACTCGAGAACGCAGTTCCGCGCTTCTTCTTCCCGGCGAACTCCTGGGGCCCACTCGGACACTCGGAAATCTTCTTCTGGGCGTCCGAGCTGACGCACTCCTTGCTCAGATCGCCAACTTTGGTTTTTGCACCAACACCCGCGGTAGCTCCAAGGAGCAACCCAACGGAGATGGCAACTACAGGAAAGGCTCGTCGTCCGTTCATCTCGCTCTTACCTCCCGCACGCCGACATCACGACGGCCCGGTAGAAGCCCAATTCGTCACGCCAGTACTCGCCGGTAAACGGCCACAGAACATGCTCGCTGTCAGGATTGACGACACCGAACTCCATGCCCTCCTCCTGCGTGACCTGATCTTTCTTGATCGCCTCGTCGAGCAGGTTGCGCTCGGCGGCAGTGATGTCGATCAGGATCTTCTCGCCGTTGCGCAGGTGTTCGTTGAGCTCATCGAGCATGCGCTGGTAGCGCTGCATGGCCAACTCTCCCGCTCGACGCACCGCCAGCTCGCGAGCCAGCTTCAGGGCGTCGGACACCTGCTGACCGAGCGCCGATGTCTTGAAGCTCGCCGGTGCCTTCTTGAAGCGCCCCTGCTCTTCCTCGAGCAGGCGGACATACTCGATGTTGCGCAGCAGCTGACGGTCGCTCAGCGCGGACTCGACCACCGGACGCAGCTCGTCGCTCAGGTTTGCCTCGCCGTCCTGCACCTGCTTCAGGAACTTGAAGAAGGGCTCCTCTTGATTCGCGCCACGGAAGCGCTTCATCACCTTCTCGAGCCCCTCCTTGAGCGGCACGTAGCGCTTGTTGAACTGCGCCACGACGATGGTCGCCTTCTCGTAGTCGCAGTTGGCAAAGAAGATGACGGCCTTGAGCACCTCCGCTTCCGGATAGAAGGCGTGAGGGAAGTATGGCGACTTGATCGTGTGAATGTTGCCGAGCGCCTGCGGATACTGCCCCGCCATGAAGTAGGCCCAGGACTCCTCGAAGAGCGCGTCGAGCCAGTACTCGCTCGCCGGCTCGATCAGGTCCCAGTACTTGACAGCTGCGGAGAGCTTCTCCGGGTTCACGCTGGGCGTGTTGGTCTCGGTATCCAGCTGGATTGACGCGGAGTAGTACGTGCGGGCCATCGACAGGTAGGCAAGGTCCCGCATCCGCGCCTCGTCCTCGATCCCCTTCGCGCCCTTCGCGACAGCCGACTCCACCCGCTGGAACGACTTGACAGCGGGCACCGACTTGCGCAGCTGCACGTAGCTGATGCCGGCGAAGAACTGGGACTTCACATAGTACTCGCTGTCCCGGTCCACCTTCCCGAACAGGCGAATCGCCTCCTGGTACTGCCGATTCCGGTACTTGTAGCGACCCAGCATGTAGTTGAGCTGCCAGTACAGGTCACGCTGCTGGGCATTGTCGAACCGGCGGATCTGCTCATCGCTGTACTTGCCGACCCGCTCGATGATGTCCGCCGGCTCCGGGAGCTGCGTGGCGAGCTTCGCCAGCCACAGCAGCGTCTCCTTGAACTTCAGGTGATTGGGGTTGTCGGCGATCTGCCAGAACATCTGGTAGCTCGCCTGATAGAACTTCAGGCGATAGAGGGCGATCGCGAGGTAGTATTGGGCCAGTTGCTGGTTGCCCGGGTCGTCTCCGGTCTCTCCGGTCACAACCCGGTAGAGCTGCAACGAAGCCTCGTTCCAGCGCTCACGATCGAAGAGCTTCTTGGCCTTCGCCGCAGCCTCCGTCATTTGCCCCGCAACGACGGGCCCCTGCGCGGCGGGCGTGTCCGCGTCGAGGTCGATGTCGACGCTCTCGCCACCTCCTCCTTCGGCAGCGGAGCCCTCCTCGTCGAGGTCTAGTACCTCCTGTGCCGTGGCGTCTTGGGGACACGCCAACCCGCCGGCGACTGCGGCCGAAGTCAAAATGCAGAGTGCGGCAAGGCGCTTTCGCAACATGGTTCCTCTCTTTGTTCTGGTTCGCGCTCGACGCTGGCAGTCGAGGCGACCACACCGAGCCAGCGTTTGTGGGATTCCCGAAAAAGCCAATGAGTACCGGTAGATAACGCCCTCGGCCCGTCGCGATGTTAGAAGTCCACGGTAAGCGTTGTCAAGCGCCACCGGCTATTGAAATCAACGGGTTTGAAATCCAATCCGGCTCAAGTTGAAAATTCGCATAGGCCAGGATCCCAGATTCCATGATGACTGACTCGCAGCACGCGACGGAGCCGGCTCTCGAGGATTCGAACCGTCGGGAAATCACCGATCGCCTGCACCGCCAATACGCGACGAATGCCCATCAGACACCGCATGCCCTGGCGTCCATTGGGCCTTTTCGCGTTGACTGGGTTCATCGCGCTCGGCTAGCGTAGCGCTCCGCCGGCTGCCACACTCCAGGGTCGGGAGAAAGTCAATTTTCCATGGCGACTGCGAAGACGGGTCTGGGTCTCCTCGTTGCAACTTCACTGTGCCTCTGGGCAGCCCTCGGCTGTCAGCCCGGTGGTCAGGGTGACCCCTGCATCCCCGAGGACGAGTACACCACTACGTTCAGCGGCTACGACGAGAACGAAGTCAACGTCGAGAGCCGCTCTTTCCAGTGCGAGACGCGCGTCTGCCTGGTGAATCACTTCCGAGGTCGCGTCAGCTGTCCGTACGGGCAAGACCAGACTGCCATCGAGACCCACCGAAACGGAGATTCGCCCGAGCGCTGCCACATCCCCGGGACCAGTGGCGCCGCCCAGGCCGACGCCGTGGCAGTTCCGGTACGCGCCCAGCTGGAAGACCGCGTGCCGGAGAGGGCTGTCTACTGCTCCTGCCGGTGTGCCAACGCGGAGGGCAAGACCGACGATGGCGCGAAGTATTGCGACTGCGCCAGTGGCTTCTCGTGCAAGCAGTTGATCGATGACGTTGGGCTCGGCAGCGCCCAGCTCGCCGGTGCCTATTGCATCCGAAACGGCACCGAGTTCGACACCATAGATGCCAAGATCTCGTGCGTTCGCGCGCAAGGGAACTGCGGAGACGCCCAGCCCTACTGAGCAGCGTGGATCGCCAAACCATCGCCGCCACCGCCGAAGAGGCCGTGGCGGCGTTTCTCGTTCAGCGTGGGTTCGCCATCGTCGGGAGAAACCTCCGCGTCGGACGATTGGAGCTCGATGTCGTCGCGCGCTGTGGGCCGCTGATCGTTGTCGTCGAAGTTCGCCACCGCGGCTCCGGCGCGTGGACGTCCGGATTCGGCAGCATCGATCGCGCGAAGCGCCAGCGGGTGCGACGCGCCGGGGAACGTCTGTGGCAGCGTCGCTACCGCAACGACCCCTCGGTCGAGCGACTTCGCTTCGACGCCGCTAGCGTCTCGTTCGTCAACCGTCAGCCCGTCGTGGAGTACGCCGAAGCGGCATTCTGAGCGACCGACATCGCAGAAGAGCTCCAGCGCCCTCGCCCGTTCCGCGCAGCTGAGACCGCAGCGCACCGCAGGCGGGGGCAGGCTGCGTCCAGAGCTTCAGGTCTCCAGCGCGCCCTTCATCTCGGCGAGGAGCGAGCGCAGTGGTTGCAGGTCGGCGTCGGACGCCTGGTCTTCGAGCTTCGCGATGCAAGCCTCCAAGAGCTCGATCTCGCCCTGCTGGCGTTCGCGCAGGCTGACCACCATCCGATGGAAGGCGTCGAAGAAGTCGACGAGTTCGTCGCCGCGGCGGAGCTTGCCAGGGATCCGCAGGTGCCCGTCCGCCACCTCGTTGAGCTGGCGCTTCATCTTGAAGATGGGCCCCGCCACCTTGTGGGTCACGAAGATCCCCATCAGCCCCACGAACACCACGAAGACAACCAGGCTGATCGTCAACACCAACGCAGCCGCGTGGTGTTGGCCTCGGAGCGCCGCCGACTCACTGGCAAGGACGGCTTGCTCCTTTTCGAGCTTCTTCGTGTACTCCTGATCCCCTTCCTCGAAGGCCGTCAGGAGATCCGCGTCCGCACCGTACACGGGATCCTTGACGATGTTCATCTTGACGACCTCGCTGACCTTCTTGCCTTCCGCGACGACCGCATGTCCGCGGTCGACGAGCTGGGCGCTCTGGTCGAGCAGCTTCTGGCTCGTCATCCACAGGATCACGCCGAGCACCAGACTGAGGCCTGCCGCGACACCAACGAAGTACCCGGCGTACTTGAGCTGGAATCGTCGGTCGAGCAGGTAGTTCTTCAGGCGCCGCTGGTGGCGCCCGGTTTGGGCGGCGTTCTTTGCTGCGGCTTCTGCCATTCGATGATCTCCTTGCGGGGGAGCCCCCCGAGCAACGCTAGCGTACCGAGCAGAAAACGGGTCGAGCAAGCTTGGTGCCACCGGCCCATAGGCCGCACCCAACTAGCGGATCTTTGGTGCCGCCTGCGAGTAGGTCTTCACCACTCCTTCCGCCGCGGCCTGGATCAACTCATTCTCGGCGGCTTCGCTCTTGGCCGCCAACCCGCTCATGCTGACGGTCTTCGAGAAGGTCCCTTTCAAGTTCTTGTCCGGGAACGTGAAGATCGCCACCTCCAGCTTGACGGTGAGGGTCCCCCCCGCAAACGTCGAGTAGACCTTGGTGGAGAGCAGCCCGCCCGCGAGCTGGGAATGCTTCGCGAGCAGCGCCTTGGCGTCCTCCTCCGATTGGGCGGCTGGAGCGAGCACGAACTCGTTCAGCGTCTGGACGCCCAGCTGAGCGCCCTTCTGCACCACTGCGGTCACTGCATCCGCACCGCGTCCCGTCTCGTCCTTCACCTCGAAGAGCACGTAGTACTTGTGCGCGTCGGTGATCGTGGGTGCGGCGACCTCTTCGAGACGCTCGATGGCCTTGGCGATCAGTTTGCGAACCGCGTCCTTCTCCTCCTTCTCGAGCTGTCGCTTGAGACAGTCGAGCCCACCCTTGGCGAGCTTACCCAGCGCCGCAGCTGACGCGGCCCGGACGGTGGAGCTGCGATCGTCCAGCCCTCCGCAGAGCGGCTCGATGGCACGCGTGGAGCTCGACGCTCCAAGCGCCAGGGCCGCCTGCGTACGAACTCGAAAGTCCTTCGCGGTACGCAACTGCGTGCTGAGCTCGTCCACCTTGTCTGCCCGAGCCTCACCCGCAACTCCGAGCATGAAGAAGGCAACCAGCACGAAGAGCAGGCCCCGGAAACGAGTCATTCTGGATGAGGATACTACGAGTCGAGGGCTGCCCATGTCGATGAAGAGCAACGGGGTCTCGGAACCGCGAAACGCTCCAACCGTGTAGGACGGAGGCGCGACCACAAATCTTCAGGTGGTCGCCGAAATTGCTCACACTCGGCCAGTTAGCCGGACTCGACTGCACTCCCTCCGCCAACGAATGCTAGGGTGCCCAGTGATGCGGCAGCTGTCTCGTCTCGGCACGGCCCTCGTAGTTCTGTCCGCCACGAGCGCGGTCCACGCAATCACTGTCCGTGTTCGAGGCGCGTCGCGTATCGAAGCAGTGGCCACACCGCGGCCCGACGGTATCGAAGTGACGGGTCGCCTCGTCGACGACGCGGGCGGCCCGATCGATCGCGCTGCGGTCAGGTTGGCGCTGGATCATGGCGGACGGTCAGCGACGCCCCTCCCCGCCGCCAGAGCGTGTCCCGGCTCTGTTGGACCCACCACTCATGGCGAGGAGTACGTGGTTCTCACCAACGGCGTCGGTCGGTTCTGCTTGCAGATCCCGCGGGGAGATCTGGCGCGTCGCGTTCGACTTCGGTTCAACGGCGACCCATTTCACGATGCCAGCGCGGTCGAGCAGGTGGAGGTCGACGCGTTTCGTCGCGTGCTCGACCTCGAGTTCTTTCCCCAGCCGCGCTACTTGAGCCTCGAGAAAGGCACACACGACGTGTGGGTCCGCACCCGCGTTCGTCCCACCGATCCCCACGACACCCCCTTGCAGCTCCAGCTCTACTACCGCGCGAGAGGCGCCGACCCGGAGCTCGTCGATGCCACAGCGGCGCGCGCGGACGACCGCGTCCGATTCACGTTCTCGACTCGACAGCTGGCGCGTCCCGGTCCGGGCATCCTCGAGGTCAGGTTTGCAGGATCGGAAGCCGTGCAAGCCGCGACCCATGCCGCCGTGGTCGAGGCGACAGCACGAGTCGACGTGTCGCTGGCGACCCCCCGGCTGGTCGGCAACCCCCGCCAAGGAATCGAGATCCCGGTAGCGGTCGGGTCGTCGCGGGGTGCCGTTCCCTCGGGTCTGGTCGAGGCTCTCGTCGCCGGTCGTTCCGTTGGCAGCGCCGCCGTCGAGGCGGGAGCGGCACGGCTCATGGCTCGCTTCGACGCGACGCGGGTGGAGAGCACGCAGGTCACGATTCGCTACCTCCCGAGCGAACCGTGGTGGCTTCCCGGCCCCCCCCTGGAAGCCACGATCGCGCTCCAGCAGCCCAGCGCCTGGGGCCGCTGGCCGTGGGCGCTGGCGGTCCTGGGCATCGCCCTCTGGGTCATGCGCTCGTGGACCCGCCCGAGGCGAACGGAACGTGAGCTCCCTGAACTAGAGGAGGAGCTTCCCAGTGGCAGGGCCGAGATCGTGTTCATCGAGCGTGGCCCCGAGCGCAGTGGGTGGCGTGGGGTCGTCGTCGATGCGCACGACGGCGCCCCTGTCGAGGGAGCTCGAGTCCGCATCCTGGTGCCCGCTTTCGCAGGCTCGGGGGTCGCAGGTACGACAGTCACCGACAGCCACGGACACTTCCAGCTCGAACACGTGGACGCTCCGGGGGAGGGCAGTCGGCTCGAAGTCTCGGCGCTCTGGCACGCCGAGCTGATCCAAGATCTCCCGCCAGCAGGCTCGATCTCGGTGAGTCTGGTCACCCGCCGCCGCGCCCTGCTGGACTCGCTGGTTGCATGGGCACGGCACCTGGGACGGCCGTGGGCCGGACGCCGCGAACCAACGCCCGGACAGGTCGCGCGGATCGCCGCGGTGCGGCGCGACCCGGAGATCCAAGACTGGGCGCGGGCAGTCGAGCAAGCAGCATTCGGACCGGAGGCCGTTGACGAGGCACAAGAAAAGGCGATCCGGGCCCAAGAACCACGCAGCCTACCCGCGGAACACACTTGACGTTGACGCCCGTTCGCGGGCCTTCTACTTCCTGCCCAGGCTCGCTGGAGCCGTCTCGCGGTCGAAACCGACATCGGCCCCCAGTCCGCCGCACCGCGGCCCCTACCCGTTCTCTTCCGTCATGACTCCCACCATCGTCTTCGTGCTGATCGCCGCGGTCGTGATCGCAGTCGTTGCCTACCTGTGGATCTCCAAGAAGCCTGCCGAGCTTCCGGAGGCACGGGAAGAGCCCAAGCTCCCCGAGAAACGCCCCAGCGAAAAGAAGCCGGCGGCGGTCAAGGAGAAGCCCAAGGACCAGGCCAAACCCAAGAGCGGCGGCCCAGCCCCGGCGCCTGCCCCGGAACCCAAGACGGAGTCGACGGCGGAAGCGCGTCCGCCAGCCCCGGAACCAGAGCCGCCCGCCCGCAGGGAGGTCAAGGAGCGCGTCGCGCTGGAGCCCAGTGCGGACGTTGAGGGGATGCGCAAGGGACTCGCCAAGTCGCGCGAGAGCGGCGGCTTCTTTGGCCGACTCCGTGCCCTGTTCGGCGGCAAGAAGGAGATCGCCGAGGAGATTGCCGAGGAAATCGAAGAGGTCCTTCTCACCTCCGACGTGGGCGTGAAGACGACCGAGACGATGCTCCAGCGGGTGAAGGACGAGCTTTCCGGCAGCGACCTCGTCGATACCGCCAAGGTCTGGCGAACACTGCGCGAGGAGGCCGTCCGAATCCTGAGCGTCGATGGCAAGGCGGGACCGCTGAAGCTCCGGGCCAAGCCGACGGTGGTCCTCATGGTGGGGGTCAACGGAGCGGGGAAGACAACGACGATCGGGAAGCTGGCGACCCGTCTCAAGTCCGCTGGACATGAGTGTGTGCTCGCCGCGGGGGACACGTTCCGCGCGGCCGCCGTGCAGCAGCTGGTGGTCTGGGGTCAGCGCGTCGGATGCGAGGTCGTCCGCGGGAAGGACGGGGCGGACCCTGGTAGTGTAATTTTTGATGCAATTAAGAAAGCTGTCGAACTCGACGCCGATATCGTTCTTGCGGATACAGCAGGTAGACTTCACACGAAGCAGAACTTGATGTCGGAAATGCAGAAAATTGCAAAGACAGCGGCAAAGGCTTTGGACGGCGCACCGCATGAGACGTTTCTCGTGCTCGACGCCACCAATGGTCAGAACGCATTGGCCCAAGCCAAAGAGTTTCAGGAATCACTGGATTTGACGGGGATTGTGCTCACCAAGCTGGACGGCACGGCGAAGGGCGGCATGGTGCTCGGCATCTGCGATGCCCTGGATCTTCCAGTGCGATTCGTGGGACTCGGTGAACGTCCCAATGACCTTCATGACTTCGTGCCTGCTGAGTTCGTCGAGGCGCTACTAGGTAAGGAGTCCGAGGACAACGCCGCGGAATAAACCCTTTTGGTTGTTGATCGCGTCAAATTGCACGTGATATAGTCGCGCGTCGCTCGCGCTTGGCAATTTTGCTAAATATTTTAAGTAGTTGCGAGGCCTTTTGGGCGGTCGTTTTTTGGAGAAAGCGGTAGAGGCATCGATGAACAAAAATCGCATCGGGCTCCTCGTCGCAGCGGCGCTATGCGCGTACCCCGGAATCACCCTCGCGCAGGACGCGGGTGAGGAAGCCGCTGAGGAAGCAGGCGTCGACGAAGGCGCCGAGGAAGGCGTCGAAGAGGGCGTCGAAGGCGAGGGTGAAGGCGGTGAGGTACCGGGAGACGAGGAGGAGATCCCCGGTCTCGAGGGAGAACTCGGCGAGGAGGGAGGCCTCGGCGACATCTGCGAGATCGACCCGGAGGCTTGCCCTCAGCTCGACCTCGAGAAGGAGGCGCAGAAGGACCTCAACGAGGTAGTCTACGCCGTCCAGCAGATCTACGCGAAACGCAAAGGCCGGCTGGAGCTCAACCCGTACTGGTCGATCTCGCTCAACGATCAGTTCATTCAGCACCCGGGCCCTGGTATCGCGGCGAACTTCTACGTGAGCGAGGTGTTGGCGATGGGCGCCAACTTCAATTACTACGAGGTGTTCAACGTTGACTCGGACTTCAACTCCGACGTCCGACGAGCCGCCCGCGTAGGTGTTCCGCTGACGTACTACAACTGGAACGCGAACTTTAACTTCTTCTACGTGCCGGCCTACGGCAAGTTCGCGGGCTTCAGTGACTTCATCTTCCACTGGGATCTGTACTTGGTCGCGGGAGCAGGAGCGATCTCCACGAAGCCCATCGCGGTCATCGATCCCGACAACCGCTTCTTCAAGTACGAACCCAAGCTAGCGTTCAACGCGGGTCTGGGTGCCCGGATCTTCTTCAATCGCTGGTTCGCCGCGATCCTGGAGATCCGCGACTACATCTTCCAGGAAGAACTCGAGAACCTGGAAGCACCGGTGGATCCGGATGCAGCCAGCGATCGAGCAAACTGGTACGGCGAGAAAGAGCTGACCAACAACGTGCAGGCGCAGTTCGGCGTCTCCATCTTCATGCCATTCTCCTTTGAGTACAGGTTGCCGAAGTGAGAGGCGGGGAGACGACGATGCGGACGACGACGATGAAGAAGACGGCCACCACGCGACGGCTCCTCGTGGGATTGGCAGCAGCTCTCGGGCTGCTGGCTGCGGCGGAGACTGCTCAGGCGCAAGAGATCCTGTTGACGGGTCCCCTGGCTGGGGCACCCGCGGTGCGCAAGCTCCGCCTGTATCGGCAAGGACGCCTGCAGGTCACGCCTCACGCGACCTTCACCCTGCTGGACAAGTACCAGCAGACCATCCTGCCCGGCTTGCAGATCGACTACAACTTCACGGACTGGCTCTCGTTCGGCGTCTACGGTGCCTTTGCACCCGAGCCGCTGCACCTCGAGCGCGGCCTGACGAAGAAGATCCAGGCGGTCAATGAGGATCGAAACTGCCGGGACGGCGCCGGCAACTCAGTCGCCACCACCACCGACTGCCGCTTGACTGCCGTGAACATGGGTCCAGAATTCGCTGATCAGTTGGGGCAGATCGACTGGATCGCCGCACCCCAGCTCACCGGCGTCCCGTTCCGTGGCAAGTTGGCTCTGTTCAAGAGCATCTACGTCGACACCGAACTCTACTTCTTTGCCGGCCTCGGGATCGTGGGCTTGCAGGAACGCGTTTCATGCGGCGGCGACGGAGAGGACGTTTGCAGCTTGGGTGCCTCATTCGAGAGGGAAAGCCGGGTCGCACTGGGCCCCACCGCTGGCCTGGGCTTCACGTTCTGGGTCAATAAGTGGAACGGCCTCGCGCTGCAGTACCGGCTCCTGCCGTTCAGCTGGAACATTGGCGGATTCGACACTGCCGGTGGAGATCCCGACGGCGACTTCCCGGACTCGCAGATCAGCAAGGACGACCGTGCGTACCTGTTCAACCAACTGCTGACGGTGGGTTGGAGCTTCTACTTCCCGACCCAGTACCGGGTTTCCGAGTAAGGCCAGGCGCGGAGACCGGAAGAGGCCGACTCACTCGAGTCGGCCTCTCGCATATTTGAGCGTTCCGCTGCGCGGCTTCGACCCAGTCGTCGCTTCACTGGACCAGGAGCCCGCGACGGGTGAGCTGACGCCGCGACAGGCGATTCGCACACACGAGTCGGCGCGACGGCAGGCGGGCGTGACGCGACCAGTTGGCGCGACGGGAAGACTCGTCAACGCCGACGGGTCCCTACCCTGCCTGCCTAGCGTGTCCCGACGAGAGGCGGAACAAGCCGCTCACCCAACGCGAGCGACCTTTCCCCCTTCCACCAGCTGGAAGTCCGGTGGGAGGTGCTCCACGAGCGAGCTGTGCAGGGAGTCGGGAACTTCCCAAGCAGCCTCGGCGAGACCTTGGGCGATGCGATTCCGAACCCGTAGGCTTTCTTCCTCCGCCATCGCCTCGACCAATGCCGGCACGCTCTGGGCGTCCTGCATCGCAAAAGTGGTGGTGACGGCTGCATAGCGAACAGGCTCGCTGATGTCGGTCAGGAAGGGCTCGACAGCCTCGCGTACCTCGTCGCTTCTGTACTCCTCGAGCGCGGACAGCAGCTGCTTCTTGGGCTCGATGTTGCGCACGTACTCGGTGTCGAACTCATCCAGGATCCCCAGGAGCTCGTCCACGATCTCGTCCTCGGCGACGATCTGCTTCAGCATCTTGATCGGCCACGTAAGGCTGTCCGCCTTGACGCAGAAGGCTCGCAGCGGTTCGAGCGCGGCTTCGCCGGCAGCCACCACTCCGCGCGCGGCGGCGTCCTTTTCCTCGTGATCAGTGATCGACGGATCCATCGACCACGTGAATCGCTTGAGCAAGGCTGCAGCACTCTGGGCAGTTCCCATGGCGGACAGCTGCTCGATCGCTTCCTGGCGATCAAAGTTCTGCGTCATCTTCTCGCCAACCAAGCGAGCGAGACGCGCAATCTCGCGTTCACTCTTCTTCTTTGCGGATTCCGGGTTCTTCTTCCCGGTAAACAAGTCGAACAGACCCATGGGCTGGCGCGCTTATAACCCAAGCAGACGGCCCCTGCAGCGAGAAATCTGCGGGGTGCTCGTGCGTCCGGCGGGGGAGGCGCGGGAAGGCCCCTTCGGCTCGCCTACTGCGGCAGGGGGACCGCAATGAGCACTACGGAATTGCCTTTCACCTCGACCTGGTAGCGCACCGCTCGCTGGTGCTTCTGGGACATCTCCCGCTCGCTGCCCTGCAGCCGCTGAATGAAGGCCTCCCGCGTGATGTGACCCACCGGGTCGCCAATCTGCTGCTTGGCGGCAATGTACTCCCTGAAGACTCGACTGTAGTATTCGCCGGACGGCTCAGCGGCCAGCGCCGCGGCCACCGCAGGGTCGATGGCCTGCCCCGCCACAGAGCTCTCGTCCACGCTCAAGGCGTCCTGGAAATGGCCCGCCGAAGGAACCGACGACGGTCGCCCCTGATCGTCCGTTGATTCCTCGGGCACCCCCATGAGTGCGTTCAGCAAGGAGTTGATTCGAAAGACGAGCCCCCCCAGTTCCGCATGCTCCAATTCGAAGCGGAGATCCGAGCGGCCGTTGATGATCATCAGGAGACCTTCTTCAATCTCGCCAATTGGGGTCTGAATGTAGTTGCCCAGCAGATACCCCGCGACCGCCACGAGCAGGATGCCCAAGAACATCACCGCCACCACCGGCCACAGCTCCTGGAACAGACTTGGCACCAGCGACGCCGGAACTGCTGCGACGAGAACGGCACCGGTGCCGTACCCGACCAGCGGGGCCGCACCGTACAGCTGACCCGCGAGCACCACGTTGGCGACCGTGGCCCTTCCCGAGGACTGAGCTTCACGAGCCTGGCCGGCCACCTCGGCGCCCTTCGCGCCGGCGATCACCTCGGGTTCGGCCCGTCCGCTATTGGCCAGCACCTGGAATGCATCCCCGTCCATGACCCCGAGCGCCAGAAAGTACCCGCTCGTCTGTTCGGAAGTGCGCTCGAGGCGGCCGTTGTCGATTGGCGTCCCAATCACCGCAGCCCCGAGAACCTCACCATCATCGCCGCGAATTGGCGCCGAGCTCACCAGCGCCGCCCCCTCCTTGTCGAGCCACACGTCGCTGATGGTAGTTCCTGTGGAGAGCGTCTGTTTCAGTGTGGGTCTGCGATCCGTGATCTTCTCACCTCGCATCAGGTTCGAACCGTTGCGACCTAGCGCAACTCCTTGCGCATCCACGATCAGCACGACGTTGGGCGCCATCCGGGCAAAATCCGGCTCCGCGATCGCCGCCTTGTAGATCTGGTTCGCCTGAGCTGTCGCGGCCTCCTGACGAGCCGGGACGGTCCCACCGGAGAAGGCCAGCTTGACATCATCCGAGGACGCCTTGGCCGAGAGCCAACGTTCGACCCGGAGGGCATCGAGCGCCAACTGCGCATTTGCCGCCCGGAGGGCTCGCCCTACTTCCTTCTTGCGCTCGCTCTCGTTCTTCAGAACACCCGACAACGAGGTCTGCAGAAGCACGTAGGTAAGTACCCCGCAGACAAGCATGATGAGGGTGTTGACCGCTATGATTTTTCCGCGCATCTGTCCTCGGCCCCTTCGCTCATTGCCGGTCGACCCTCGCCGAACCGACGCCCGCCGCGCGACCCGCCTCCGGTCCGTGTTCGAGGGTAGCTCATCGCCCCGCCAGGAGTAAACGGGCGGTCTCCTCGGCACGCGACCCGCCTCCTACCCCGACCTCCCCCCCGCGAATTACCACACCATGACTTGCAGGTGCCCCCGCAATAGACTAAATGCGGCGGGTCTCAGCGGAGTTCTCGGTCCGAAGGCTAGACGGCCGGGTTCGTGAACTTCACGCGGTGGGTGTAGCTCAGTGGTAGAGCACTGGATTGTGGCTCCAGTTGTCGCGGGTTCAATCCCCGTCACTCACCCCGACCAGCCTCCGGCCTGAATGTCTGTCGCCATCCCCGGAGTGAAACCGTCGGCCCTGGCCTCTCTCATTTTGATTGAGAAGCCAGGATCGGCTATGAGTCAGGTACCTCGACAGGAGGGGAGATCCCATGACTTTGCGCAGGCTGGACGTGTGTGTGTTGGGTTTGTTGGCGATTGGCGCCGCCGCATGTAGCCCCTCCCCCGGACCGGAGGCCCGCGGAGCCATGCGAGTGTCCCCGTATAGTGCTGGCTGCGGCTCCGGGCCGTATCTGATTCCCAGCACCGGGACCATCACCAACGAACAGACGGCTGGTGACCGCATCACCGACGGTAAGGCCGGCGATGTCGATTGCGGGGTGACCCAGTCGGGCGGCGGCTACCACATCCATGGCGAGCTCGAACAGGATAGGACCAGCTTCACGATCGATGGGATCGTGGTGGAGGACCCCGCCAATCCGGGTCAGTATCAGACCGCTGGCGCCACCGGGTTCGGGGCGTTCTACGCGCCCAGCAGCGGGAATATCTACTCCTCGACGTGTACCCTCACGGTCCTGCCGCACCAGGATGTCGCCACCGGCCGAGTCTGGGGCAACTACCGGTGCACGCAGTCCACCAAGGAAGGAGACGCCGGCGGCTTCTCCTGCAACTTCGAGGGCAGCTTCATCTTCGAAAACTGCAACTGAGACCTCCCGCGCGCCATCGCGGCAAGCGGAGGATCCAGGGAAGCAGCCGGGGGTTACCTGGCCGTCTCGGCTAGGTTTGTCCTCACCGTTGTTGGAGCCCGACAACAGACGACCTGGCCCGGCTTGACCGGACAGACCACGCTCGTGATTCGCCTGGCGAGTAGCTAGTCCTCGTCGATCGGCAGCCCGGCATCGGCCTCGGGGTCCGTCGTACCTGAGGGACTAGTCGTGGCCAACTCCGCCTCCGCGACTACCTGAGCCACCGGCGGCGTATCCGTGAGCGCGGCCTCCTCGACTGCCACCGGCTCGAGGTCAGCCGTCTTGGCCAGCGGATCGGTCGTCGCAGCACCGAGCTCGTCAGGCATTGTCTCGATGGGCGCCGGATCGATCCGAATGATGACAGCAGTGATGTTGTCTTCGCCCCCGTGCTCGTTGGCCATCGTGACGAGCTTCCGGCACCCTTCGTAGAGATCGGGTGTGCTCAGTACTACATCCAGGATCTCGTGGTCCTCAATCATGCCACTCAGGCCGTCAGAACAGAGGACGTAGAGATCCCCTGGCCGCGCCTCGTCACTCTGGAGATCGACGGTGACGTGATCCTGCATCCCAAGCGCTCTGGTGATGACATTCTTGGGCAGTTCGTTGCGCTGTTCCTCAGTCAGCTCCGGCATCGCGAGCAGGTAGTCATTGACCAACGAATGATCCCGCGTCATCAGCCGGATCTCGCCCTGGCGAACGCGGTAGGCCCGGCTGTCTCCGACGTGCCCGATGTACATCCGCTGCTTGCGTGGAGAGAACAGCGCGCCGACCACCGTCGTCCCCATCCCGTGACATTCCCGGGAACGAGCGCTGCGTTCGACAATCTGCTTGTTCGCAATCCGGATGCCGGTCAGCAGGCGATTCTCTTCCTCGCTGAGACGCGCATCGAAGTGGAATGGCCAGGTCACATCCTCGGAAGCGGTCGCCCGGAAGAAGTCGATGATGGCGTCGGTCGCAAGCCGACTCGCGACATCACCAGCTCGATGACCCCCCATCCCATCGGCCACGACGTAGAGCTCCTGATCGCTGAGAATCGCGAAGCTGTCCTCGTTGTGATCTCTCTGCAAGCCAACGTCACTGATCCCAGCTGCTACGGCGCGTAGACGAGGACGGCTTTCTTGTGACACGTTGAACCTTGGCCAAGCCTGGGGGTGATCAGAAAGATTTCATGGACATGGATGGGCTGTCAAGGACGCTCGTCGGTCAGACCGTCAGGATGTCCTTCTCTTTGGATTGGACAATCTCATCGACCACCCCTCCCGCCTGCTGGACAATCTCTTCGGCCTTCTTCTTCGCCCGCTCCACCTCGTCCTCGCTCGCGTCCCCGTCTTTCTTCATTTCGGCGAGCATGTCGAGGCAATCGTGCCTTGACTTGCGAATGGCAACCTTGCAGTCCTCCCCGGTCCGCTTCGCCAGCTTGACCAACTCACGGCGGCGTTCCTCGCTGAGCGGCGGCACCGGAATGCGAATCAGCTCGCCATCCACTTGCGGATTGAGCCCCAAATCGCTCTCGCGAATTGCCTTCTCGACCACCTGCACTTGCTTCTTCTCCCACGGCTTCACAGTGATGAGGCGCGGTTCAGGGACCGCCACCGTCGCCATCTGAGCCACGGGAGTCAGCTGACCGTAGTAGTCAATCCGGATCGCTTCCAGCATTCCCGCGTGGGCACGTCCCGTGCGCAGTCGACCGAGATCCCGCCGGAGAGCCTCCTGGGCCTTCGCAACAGAGCTTCTCAGTTCCTCAAGTACTTCGTCGATCATCGGCGCTTCCTTGGTTCTGGAGCCGGCAGATATATCACAGGGGTGGATACGGCAGCACTCCCTCCACCCCCCAACCGCCATTCACGCCTCCCAGGGCCAAGGCCGGCCTTCCGACCCATGATCGTTGGTGGCTTTCCGTGATTCGCGCAGACTGTCATCTTCAGGGAAAGGCCGACACCGATCCATGGCAGAGCGTGACAATCGGCTCGTCGAGAGAGCCAAGCGAAGAGTGGGCACAACCCTGAACGGGAAGTGGTCCCTGGAACGACTCATAGGGGTCGGTGGAATGGCCGCGGTCTACGTGGGAGTCCACCGAAACAACAAGCGGGCAGCCATCAAGATCCTCCACACTGAACTGTCACTCGATGCCGATATCCAGGCGCGATTCCTCAGAGAAGGCTACGTCGCCAACAGCGTCGGACACGCCGGCGCGGTACGCGTCGACGACGATGACGAAGCGGACGACGGGGCCGCCTACCTGGTCATGGAGCTCCTGGATGGAGAGTCGATCGAACACCGGTGGATACGGAAGAACAAGCGCCTCCCTCTGAAGGAAGTCGTGTGGATAGCCGACCGTCTGCTGGACGTGCTCGATGCCGCCCACACGCGAGGCATCGTCCACCGAGACATCAAACCGGAAAACATTTTCCTCACCACGGAATTGGAGCTGAAAGTACTCGATTTCGGCATCGCACGACTCCGGGACTCGGATCGCACGGCAACCTCGACCCAAACTGGAAAGAGCATGGGGACACCAGCCTACATGGCCCCGGAGCAGGCCCGGGGCCGGTGGAACGAGGTCGATCACCGCACAGACCTGTGGGCAGTCGGCGCAACCATGTATGCGCTGCTGACGGGAGCCCCGGTCCACCAGGCCGAGACCCCGAACGAGGCGCTGGGCAAGGCGATGAACGAGACCGCGCCGCGGATCCGCACGGTCGTCCCCGAGATCCCCGAGGCGGTCGCCGAGGTCATCGATCGAGCGCTCGAGTTCCAGAAGCGGCGTCGATTCTCGAGCGCCCGCGACATGCTGGAGGCGCTGCGTTCAGCCAGTACTGACATCGAAGTGCAGTCTCCCCAGCTCACGCAACCACGCGGCGCCTCGACCTTTCACGGGGTCAGACTGGGGAGCGTTCAGCGTAGTGCCAGGTGGCACCGCTGGTTCCTCGTTGCCACACTGCTGGGGGGGGGGGTGCTAGGAGCCATCACCATCGGTAGCCGGAGGAACCCAGACACCACGGGCGCGACCGTGGCGCCAGGTGCGCCACCTCCCCCCCTACCATCGAGTTCAACGTCCGTCGGCCCACTGGTCACTCCGGCTGACGATGTCGTGGAAGTTCTCGCCGCGACGAGCGCTAGCTCCACCCCTTCCGCGACTCCTGGGCGAACCACGGTCCCGACCTCTCAAACAGGGACACGTCCGCCTCCGACAACGCCAGTCACTCCGGAATCCGGTGCTTCCCACACTGTGGAATCCGGCAGTTGCAGGCCGCCGTATTATCTCGATGAAAGAGGGATCAAGCGCTTTCGGCGGGAATGCCTGTAACCACTCGAGATTCTCGTCACCGGTCGGCTAGCTGCGCACCAAGGATCGAGCTGTGCCATCATGGCCCGGTGACGAGCGGAAAGAGCGCGGACGACCCAGACCGACGACCGGCAATCACCGGCGCCAAGGTGCCGCGCCCCTCGCCGCCCACCGAGCCGAGCCTGCCCGCCGTACGGGTGGACACCAAGCCTCCGCCCACACCCTCATCGGCACGTCAGGCGCTCGTCCCGCCGGCGCCACCCGCCAACGCTCCTCGTATTGCCGCCTCCCCGCCGGCCATCATCGAGAGCTCCCCCGAATCGTTCGTGGACGATCCGCTGTCGTCTCGCCTCAGCTTCCCATCAATGATTCCAGAGGGCATGCGGGATACCTCTGTCACCCATACAAGCAGTTCCGAACTGCTCGCCGGAACTGCCACTGTCCGCGATCGCCCGCTGCTGCTCCGAATGGACGGCACCGAGGCCGGGCAAGTGCACCCACTCAAGCAAGATTCGCTGCAGATCGGCCGTCATCCGACCACGGACATTACCGTGGTCGATGCGGGCGTCAGTCGAGTCCATGCGAGAGTGTTCACGGTCGACAACGAGTATCATGTCGAAGATCTCGGGTCCCGCAACGGAACGTTCATCGACGACCAGCGCATCGAGCAATCCAGGATCGCGGACGGCCAATCGCTGCGCATCGGCCCACGAGTGACGTATCGCTTCGCGATCCTGGACAAGGAGCAAGAAGACCTTTTGCGCCAGCTCTACGAGTCGAGCAAGCGCGATGCTTTGACAGGGATCTTCAACCGCAAACATTTCGAGGAGCGATTGACCGCCGAAATGGCATACGCGCAGCGTCATGGATCGCTGCTCGGCCTCGTGCTTTTCGACCTCGATTTCTTCAAGAAAGTCAACGACACCTACGGTCACCCCGGGGGCGACGCCGTCCTCCGCCACGTGACAGCGGTGGTGACGCAGAAGCTTCGGGCCGAGGATCTCTTTGCCCGGGTCGGCGGGGAGGAGTTCGCGGTGCTCGTTCGAGGGTCGAACCTCCGACAGGCAACCCGTGTGAGCGAGCGCCTGCGAGTTGCGGTGTCAACCTCCCCAGCGCACTTCGATGGAGAGCAGATCCCGGTCTCGGTCAGCGTCGGCTGTGCGACTACCGCCTGTACCGGATCGTTCGCTGAGCAGGCGCTGGTCGAGCGAGCCGACCAGCGCCTGTACCGCGCCAAGCAGACCGGACGGAATCGGGTAGTTTCGAACGACGATTGACCCCGACGAAGCACCGCTCCGTCGGCGCGAGGGGAACCCCAACTTGTGCGCCTGTCTCGTGGTGCCCGTCGCGCTCGTGGGGACGCTCAGACGTTGAATCTGAAGTGCATGATATCCCCGTCCTCGACGACGTACTCCTTGCCCTCCACTCGCAGCTTGCCCAGCGACTTCATCTTCGCCTCACTCCCGACCTCGATGAACTCGTCGTACTTCATCACCTCGGCGCGGATGAAGCCCCTCTCGATATCGGAGTGAACCCGCCCCGCGGCCCGCGGGGCCTTGCTGCCACGGCCGACGGTCCAGGCTCTGACCTCGTCCTCTCCGACCGTGAAGAAGCTGATATAGTCGAGCAGCGCATACGCCCCACGGATGAGCCGCGCGGACGCGGCGTCTTCCAGCCCCAGATCCGCCAGGAACTCCTTCTGCTCGTCCGCCGGCAAGGCAGCAATCTCGGCCTCGATCTCAGCACACGCCGCCATGACCCCCAGCTGGCGAGCCTGCGCCGCTTCTGCCAGTCCCGGAGGTAAGGGTGCGGCCACCTCGCCTTCGGGCGTGTTCAGCACCACCAGCACTGGGCGTCGCGAGAGGAAGGCAAACGACGAGATCGCCCGTTCCTCCTCGGCGGACAGTTCGAGCAGCCGCAACGGTTGCTCCTCGGAAAGAGCGGTGAAACAACGCTCCAGAACCTGACGCTCGGCCGTGGAGGCGTTCTCCTTCTTGAGGCGCTCGAGACGCCGCTCGACCACGACCAGGTCGTTGAGGATGAGCTCGGACTCGAAATCAGCAAGTTCTCGCGTCGGGTCGGGCTCACTGCCGTCCAGGGCGACGAACCCACGTAGGACGAGAACGAGGGCGTCCGCTTCGCGGAGGGAGGCGAGCGTGGAGCCGTCGAATCCCCCCCCTTTCCCGCGAGGGCCAGGCACATCGACGAAGATCACTTCCGCATAGATGGTCTTCTTTGGCTTGAAGATCGCAGAAAGAGCATCGATGCGCGCATCCGGAACCTTGATGGTACCAATGTTCTCGCCCCTTCCTCCGCCTCCGGTCTGGGCGCTCTGCCCCGTCAGTGCGTTGAAGAGAGTGGTCTTGCCAGTCTGGCTATAGCCGACGAGGCCAGCTTTCATGGTGTGCTCCCGGTTCGGTGCGTGGGGCGGGCATCATGGTTGGCGCCCCGGCGAAATCAACCCCTGGGGTTTCGATCAGGGCGTTCCGCACTACATCCCGAGCGGAGAAAGTGACGCATGGGACGGTTCTCGGTGCTTTCAGCAGCAGTGATACTTCTGGCGGCGTGCTCGTCCACGACCCGGCAAGACGGGGTGCTGGCAACTGGCGGGACCAGCGGTGGAGGCGCCACTGGTGGCGAGGCCGGATCGGCCGGCGAAGACCTCTGCGCACGGTATTGCGATACGCTCGCCACGAGCTGCGCCGACGACTTCGCGCAGTTCGTCAGCAGGGCAACCTGCCTCGAGTACTGCGCCCAGCTTCCGACCGGAAGCCCCGGTGACGAGATCGGCAACTCGGTGCATTGCCGACTGAAACAAGCGGAAATCGCCCGAGACGTTGCGGAACCCAGCGAGCACTGTGCCGAGGCAGGCCCCGGCGGCAACGGAACCTGTGGGAGCAACTGCGAAGCGTACTGTGTGGTCTTCGAGCAGATCTGCGGAGCGCGATTCGACGACGAGTTCGTCGGGCGCGCCGACTGCAACACACACTGCACAGACCTTCCCGACGACGAGCGCTTCACCACGTCGATCAGCAGCGGAAACTCGATCCAATGCCGACTGTGGCATGTGAGCGCCGCCGCGGTCGATCCATCCACTCACTGTGGGCACGCTGCAGGCGAGGCGCCCTGCGCCGCTGCAGAAGGAAACTGAGGGTATTTCCTGCGCGGCCGGACCCGAGCAAAAGCGAACCCCAAAACATTCTAGCGTGTTACGCTGCGGCGCGGGTCAGCATGGCCGACGACGACAAGCGTTCCCCACAGAAGAGCGCGCCTCCCCCGCCGCCCTCGAAGCGCGCGGGCGGAGGCGGGCGGTCCTTTCCACCTCCACCACGCCCGGTGCCCAAACCGCCGCGGCCTCCGTCAGTGGTGCCTCCGGCGCCTGCTGGGGAGGAGCTGCGAGAGGAACTGGAGTCACTGCCGGACGAGGATCTCACCGTAGAGGAAGTTCCTGCTACGCCTCCGCCGCGACCCCATCGCCCCGAGGCAGAGCGGTCCAAGTCGACTCATCCTCGACCGCCACGCCCGGGCGCCAGCGTGGCACCGCCACCACCACCGCGTCCCCCAGCCGCGGCGGCTGAGTCGTCGGCGCCCGATCCATCGGCGAGTCCATCGCCCGCGCCGGCACCGCAACCGCCGGCACCGCAACCGCCGGCGCCGCAACCGCCGGCACCTGCCGCTGCCAAGCCGCCGACGCCACCTCCCCCGCCAGTGGCGTCGGTGCTGCCGGGTCCCCCCCCTGCGCCCCCCCGCCGCAGTGCCCCGCAAGCGTCGGTATCGCCGCCCGCGAAGGCAAGCCCCGCCCCCCTCCGGCCGGCGATGCCACAACCCCCACCCCTCACCAAGCCTCCGCCGGCCCCCCCACCGGCGCCGGAGGGCTTGCCTGACCTCCCCACCGAGCCATTCGTAGTGGGCAGCGCCGCCAGCTCCCTCGAAGAGCGGGCGCAAGCGCTGGTCGAACACTACGAAGGCCAACTTCGGGAGGGTAGCGATCGCGGTCGGCTCGGTCGCTTCCATTTCGAATGTGCCAGACTGTACGAGTACCCACTCCGAGACCTGGCCAAGGCTGCGGAGCACTATTCGAGGGCACAGGCTCTGCTCCCGGAGCACCTCCCAACCTTGCGAGGAGCACGTCGGGTGCAGCTCGCCCAACAGAATCATCAGCAGGCAGCGACCCTCCTGGACGCCGAAGCGCGCCTGACGTCCGACAACCGGCGCAAGGCGGCGCTACTGCGCACCAAGGGACTGCTGCTGGAGCATCAGGGGGCCAACCGCAAGGGAGCCCTTGCGGCGCTTGCCCAGGCCGCCCAACTCGACCCGGGCAACCTAACCTGGCTCAAGCCGCTCTGCCTCGCCCAGCTTCAGGACGAAGCCTGGTCAGAACTGGGGAAGACCTACGAACAGACGGCAAACGCGGTCGATGCCGACACGCGCTATCGAGCCGCCCTGATCAGCGAGCGAGCCCGCCTCTTCGAGGCGTACCACAAGGACTATGAGGAAGCGACCGAGCTCTACAAGAGTGCGCTGGGACACGACCCACGGGCGCCCGGGGCGGTCCACGCACTGAAGCAGCTCGATTTCGGCCAGCGGCGCTGGCGCGACCTGGTGCAGGTGCTGGAGCACGAGGTCGAACAGGCGGCCGAGTCCGAGGTCCGGGCCCTCGCACTCTACCGTATTGGACGAATCGAAGCCGATCGTCTGGGCAACCTGGAAGGGGCGCTCGCGGCGCTCGAGCGTGCCGCCAAGCTCACGCCGAAGGACCGCATGATCCTCGGTGAGCTAGCGCGACTTCACGAGTTGGCAGGCAACCACGAAGGGCTGGTTGGCGTGCTCGAGCGCCTGGTTGAGCAGACCGAGACGAGCGCCGAGAAAGTGGGGCTGCTCCAGCGCATCGGCGAACTCCACGAAGCTCACCTCGGAGACGAGGACACGGCGATCGCGTGGTACGCCCGAGCCCTGGCGAGTAACCCTGCGTTTCCACCCGTCCTCAGAGCCTTGGAGCGACTATATGCCCAGCGCGAGCAGTGGCAGCCGTTGATTGGCACGCTCACGAATGCAGCCACCGCGACCCAGGATCCCACCCGCCGGGCCTCCTACCACGCGACAGTCGCCGATCTCTACGAGCAGCGTCTCGGCGACACCGCCCACGCGATCGAACATCACGCGAAGGCCCTTGGCGTCGTCCCAGGATACGAGGTCTCGTTCAAGGCCCTGTCGCGCCTCTACGAAACCCTCGGTAGCTTTCGCGAACTGATCGAGCTGCACGAACGCGCCGTAGAACAGACTTCGAATCTCGAGTCTCAGATCGCGCACCTCTTCAAGATCGGACTGTACCTGGAGGATGCCCTCAAGGTGCCCGCCCATGCCATCGAGGCCTACCGACGCATCCTGAAGCTGGATGGCAAGCACCTGGGCGCAATCCTCGCCTGGCAGCGAGCCGCCGAACGGGCCGGTGAGTGGTCGGAGGTCGTGCGAGCCCTGGAAGCGGAAGCCCATTTGAGCGCGAACAAGGAGCACACCGCACACCTGCTCCACCGGGCCGGCGACATCCTCGCCGAACGCCTCGACGATACCGAGGGAGCGCTGGATCGCCACCGGAAGGTGCTGGGATTGGTTCCCAAACACCAGCCCGCCTTGACGAGCATGGAGCGACTGTTCGAGCGCCTCGGTCGCTGGGACGACCTCCTCGAGACTTTCCGCCGAGAGCTTCACATCACCCCGCCGGGTGAGCAGGCGGCAGCCCTTCGCTGTCGAATGGCGGAGCTGTGCGAACTCCGGCTCGGCCGCGACGACGAAGCACTGACCCTCTACCGCGAAGCGGTGGACGCCGTACCGCAACACCAGCGCGCTAGACATTCGCTGGAACGCAAGCTCGCTGCGCTCGGCAAATGGGCGGAGTTGGTGAAGGTGCTGGAGCAGGCGCTCGCCGCCACCACCGACCCAGCCGAACGCGCCCAACTCGGAGGGCGGATCGGGGAGATTTACGAGAACCGTCTGGACGCCGCCAGCAAGGCCCTCGCCGCCTACGATGGCGCGCTCAAGGCCGTCCCGACCTACCGCCCTGCGTTGGACGGACGAATTCGCCTGCTTGCTCAGGCCAGGAGCTTCGCGCGGCTCGCAGACGAGCTGGGGCGAGAGGCGGAGAACACCCGCGACTCGCATCTCGTCATCGCAGCGCGGTACCGTGAGGGCCAGATTCGCCGCGACGAACTCGGCGATGCTGCGGGCGCCACGCGCTGTTTCGAGGCCGTCCTCGCGGTCGATCCACGTCATCTCGGCGCGCTGCTGGCGCTCGAGGCGCTCTATGCGAAACAGAGCCGCTGGAGCGAGATCGCCACCAACTACCTCGTCCAAGACCAGGTTCTGGGGGATGTTCCAGCGCGCGTGGCCGCACTCCACCAACTCGCTCACGTCCAGGCAACCCAGAAGCTGTCCGAAGGCGGGACGGCGCGCCAGACGTACTTCTCGATCCTCCAGATCGATCCCAACAACATTGCCGCATTGCAGGCGCTCGAGGAGCTAAGCCTGAAGGAAGGCGACGCGCAGCTTCTCGCTCAAGTCGACTCCAAGCTCGCTGCCGCGACCGAGGAAGCAGAGCTGGCAGGCTCCCACCACGCCCGCCTCGGAGAACTGCTGGAGGGCTCGGATCCGACGACCGCGCTGGACGTATATCGGGGAGCACTCGCCCGCGAACCTGACAACCAAGCAGCCGCGCACGGGTTTGCTCGGTTGGCAGAAAGGCGTAGCGATATCGACTTGCTCGAGGAGGCCGCGGAGCACGAGTACCGGGTCGCGGGAGCGGCAACGACCGCAGCCGGACTGCTGGTCAAGGCAGCCCGAGAGGCACTCCCGGCGGACTCTGAACGCGCCGTGAGGTCTCTGCGCCGTGCCCTCGAGGTGGATCCCGATTCGGAGCTCGCGGCGGAGCACCTCCGCCGGGTGCTGGTTCAGCTCGGCGACATCGACACGCTCGTGGATTCGCTGACGCACGCCGCCCGGAAGTCGCGCAGCCGCGAGCACCGAGCCGCGCTTTGGGTGATGATTGCCGGACTCTATGCCGAACAGAAGAGCGACATCCCCGCGGGGTTGGCAGCCTTGAAACGGGTGGTGGCCCAGGATCCCGCGCACGTCGGGGCGCTCATGAAGCTCGCGGAACTCTACGCGCGAGACCGGCAGTGGGACCCGGCGACCACTCACCTCAACGACCTGCTCCAACGAACCCAAGATCAGCAACTGTTGACCCAGGCCCGCCTGCTGCTGGCCGAGATCTACGACGAGCACCTCAAGCAGCCCGAACGGGCACTCCAGAACGTCAACGCCGTACTCGGCGACGACTCGGGGCACCGCGAGGCGCTCCACCGTCGACTCAGTATCCTCCTACATGCAGGCGAGCACGGTTCGGCGGCCGATGCCGCCGAGCGCCTCATCGAGACGGCCAATAGCCCGCGCACCCGGGCTGAAGCCCAGGTAACGCTCGCGCAGGTGGAGCGTGCGCGCGGAAACCCCGTCGCTGCCATCCAGCACTTGGAAGAGGCCGTCGCGGTCCTGGGATTGGAGGGCCGCGGCGCCCAAGAGCTGAGGTCTCTGCTGGACGAACAGCGCAGCCAGGGCCACCCGCCCAGCTGGCGAGGCTACATTGGAGCCCTAGAGAAGTACCTCCAGATCGCGCCGAGGCAAGCCGACTTGATCACACCCGTCGTCTTGGAGATGTCCCGGATTCTGTCGGGGGACCTCCGCCAAAACGACGAAGCACTGGCAGTCGTGGAGCATGGGCTGTCGCTGACTCCGGAAGCCGTGCAGCTGCACGCCGAACGGGCACTTCGCCTCGAAGACAAGGGTGACCTGGGCGGCGCCGCCCAGGCCTGGCGCGGTGTCCTGGAGCTGCGCGTGACACAACCCGAGGCGTGGCGAGCGCTGGCCGCCGTTCTCGCGAAGATGGGTCGTCAGGCCGACGCAACCATTACCCTGGCACCGCTCGTTGCTCTCGGGGCCGCGACCGAGGCCGAGCAGGCGCAAATTGCATCGCTCCCGATTCGAGCTGCCATGGCAGCCCCCGGCTCGGTGTCCACGGAAGAGTTCATCGCCCTCGATCCCCTCGGCGGTACCGACGCGACAGAGGTGATGCTGAGCTTACTCGGAGAAGTGCTGCCCAAGCTGATTCCCCCCGACTTCTCGCGGCTGGGACTGTCCACCAGAGACAAGATCACGCCTCGCTCCGGCCACCCGCTCCGCTTTCTGACTGACCGAGTGGCGGCCATCTTCGGACTTCCAGACCACCACCTGTACGTCCAGGAGGTGCACCCGGGCTCGCTCGAGGTCGAGCTCACGGATCCGATCAGCATCATCGTCCCTGCGTACCTGCTGAACCTATCGGAAGCGCAGCAGGTCTTCCTAGTGGCCCGAATCATGGCCAACGCAGTTCGTCGCCTGTCGGCGGTCGACCGCCTGGCACCTCGCGAAATCGAGCTCCTTCTAGTCGCGACGGCGGACGCACTGGGCCATCCCTCCCGGACCGGACTCGACGGAGCCAGCGTCATGGAGCAGGCACGACGAATCTCGCGCGTCCTGCCGCGTCGCACCCGCCGCAGCATCGAGGAGGTTGCGCCACAGTTCGCCGCCACCCCGCCCGCCGACATCAACGCGTGGGTTGCACAGGTACGGACTGCTGCAGCTCGCGCGGCGCTCCTCGTAGCCGACGAGGTAGCGGGCAGCATCGCCCTCGTCCGCCGTCTCGAAGGAGATCTCGCGGGAGTCCAGGGAGAGGCCCGCGAGCGTGGCATTCGCCTCGCCGAGGATCTGTTGCGCTTCTGGGCAAGTGAGACGGCGTTTCATTTGCGCCGACGTATGGGCCTGCTGTAGTTCGCCTCGAGAAGCAGTTGTCGCCAGCCGCCCGCCCCGTTGCCTCGAGACCTCGCCCGCAGGCGGCTCATCAGTGCCACAGATCGCCGCCGCGCGACGTCGCTGGCGTGGAGCTCGACCGCCAGCGCGCGCAACAGCGTCTGGACTCGGCGCGCTCGCTTCCCGAGAGGAACCGGTTCGGTCAGTTCGCGACTCCCCCCGCGATCGCTCGAGAGATCGCCGCGTTCGTCGAACCCTTCCTCAACGAACGACCGGTTCGGTTCTTGGACCCGGCCGTCGGCACTGGCGCATTCTTCTCGGCATTCCTGGCCCGCCTCGGACCGAAGTGTATCGTGGACGCTGCTGGAGTGGAGCTCGACCCGCACGTGGCCCGTACTGCGCGCCGGCTGTGGCGCTCCCACGGTCTACGCATCCGCAATGCCGACTTCACTCGGCTCAATCCACCGCGACCGGCCACGCGCTTCGACCTGGTCGTTGCCAACCCGCCCTATGTTCGCCACCACCACCTCGCACCAGCCGAGAAGCAACGTCTGCGCGCGACAGTCGAACATCGCACGGGACTCCACATCAGCGGGCTGGCGGGCCTCTACTGCCACTTCCTGCTTCTTGCAGACAGCTGGTTGGCGGCCGACGGACTGGGAGTCTGGCTGGTCCCGAGTGAGTTCTTCGACGTCAACTACGGCGGGGCGCTTCGGGAGTACTTGACCCGTCGAGTCGAGCTTCTGCATGTACATCGTTTCAATCCGCAGGACCCCCTCTTCTCCGATGCGCTGGTAACGTCTGCTTTGATCGTGTTCCGCAACGCTCGGGCGCGAAGGACCTGCACCCTGAGTGACTCCGGCTCTCCATCGCGACCCGCTCTCTCACGTCGGGTTCCCCTCACCGCGATGACCCGATCCCCCAAGTGGTCCGCGCAGCTGCAGGCGCACGCTCCCGTGGTGCGCGGCCGAACATCACGACTGGACGAGCTGTTCACGATTCGTCGAGGGATCGCGACCGGAGCCAACGCCTTCTTCATCCGTGATCGCCGCGAGGCCCGCGCCGCTGGGATCCCTGCGTCAAGTCTCCGGCCACTACTCCCCAGTGCCCGAGACCTGAGCACCAATATCGTCGACGTAGCTGCCGATGGTTGGCCCGAGCTGAAACCACAACGCGCACTGCTGGACATCCGTGATCCCCCGGAAGTCGTTCGACGGCGCCATCCAGCCCTGTGGCGCCTATTGCTCGACGCCGAAGCGACGAACGTCCATCAACGATATCTGACGAGCAGGCGTACTCCCTGGTACGCCCAGGAACGACGCCCGGCACCGCTCTTTCTGTGCACCTACATGGGTCGCCGGCCCCCCGTTGGCAGTCCTTTTCGGTTCATCTGGAACCGTTCGCAGGCAGTGGCGACGAACGTCTACCTGCTCCTCCAGCCCAAAGCCGAACTCCAGGTCGCACTGGAGCGCTACCCGGATCGTGCCAAGGCCATCCACGATGGCCTGTGCGCGATTGCCGCGGGCACCCTGGAGGTAGGCGGTCGGGTCTACGGCGGTGGCCTCCACAAGCTAGAACCAGGAGACCTTGGCGCCATAGATGCCGCGCCGGTCCTCGACCAACTCCACCGCGTGTGGTGATCGACTGCGCTCCGCCTTGGCCTCGCCACGAGCTGAGTTGACACCTGAGCATTCACTCGCCAGCCCGCCCCGTGAGCGCGCTCCAGTTCCCTCACCCGGCGAGAGCGCACTCCGCGGGTGGAACCGTATCAACGTGAAACGACGCGGCAGGTTTCCCGAAGCGGGACCGTCTTGACTCACCGGCAGGTCGGGCTCATCCTCAGCAAGGGGGTCAGAAGGCCGCGGTTACCATGGAGCAACGGCAAACGGCACTCAGATCCGGGCTGCCGCTTGGGGTCTCCGACTCGGTAGCGCCAGACGACGACCTCATCCGAAGGATGATGTTCGAGCAGTGCCCCGATCTGCTCTGCGTCGTTCGACTCGACGGCACCATCGCGGCGGCCAACGAGGAGTGGACACGTGTGCTGGGTTGGGAGCCCGAGGAGTTGGTAGACACGTACTGGCCCGACCACGCCCACCCCGAAGACCGCAAGCAGGCGGTCATGGTGCTGAAGCGATTGAGTGGGGGCGCCTATGTCCGCGGCCTCGAGTGCCGCTGGTCGAGCCGAGACGGCGAGCACCGGTGGTTGTCGTGGAACGCGCACGGAGATCCGGAAGGCAAGCTCATCTTTGCGGTAGCTCGCGACGTCACAGCGGAACGACGAGCAGAGGAACTGGGTGAGCGGCAGCACGCCCTCGAGACGCTCGTCACGACCACTGCTGCCCGGCTCGTCGCCTCCACTTCCGGGCAGCTACTGGAAGGGGTCAGGCGATCCTTGCGCGAGGTGGGAGAACTGCTTGGCGTCGAGGGCACGTTCGTCTTCATCGCCGAGGAGAACCGCGACGGTCTTTGGCGACTCGCCGAGTGGTTGCGGAGCGACAGCTCGATTGAGATCGCTGCGATCGAGCACCTGCCGCGGGAGGACGTTGAAGCGCTGTTGCTCGATCTGGCTCGACCAGACCGCGTCATGCAGTGGTCCCCCGGGTCTCCCGCTCCCGACGCCCCAGGAGATGGTGCGTTCCGAGTGCTGCGCCACGCTGGCGCCCTGCGCGGGGTTCTCATCCCGCTCTCCCACAGCGGCTCCGTCATGGGCATGCTGGGCCTGGTCTCACCCGCACCGGAGCGGGACTGGTTCGAGGCAGAATTCGCGCTTCTGCGCGTGCTCGGGGAACTGTTCGCCAGCTCCCTCAAGCGCCGCGCCATCGAAACCGAACTCTTGGAAAGCAAGGAGCGCTTTCGCAACATCGTCCAGGAATCGCCGATGGGCATGCACATGTACGAACTGCATGCCGACGGAACGCTTGTCTTGCTAGACGCGAACCCCGCCGCAGAAAGGATTACGGGTATCGGTACGCCTAGTGTTGTCGGTCGCACGCTGGGCGAGGCCTTCCCACACCTTGCCGCATCGGATGTGGCAGACCGATTGCAGCTCGCTGCCGCCCTTGGCATCCCCTGGCAAACCACCAATCTGACGTTCGAGGACGGGAGCGAAAGCGCGATCCTGGAGATGTACGCGTTCCAGACCTCCCCGGGCCGAGCAGCAGCCATGTTCCTCGACGTGACAAACCGGAAGGCGACGGAGAGCGCGCTGAGAACCAGCGAGCAACGACTGCGAGCCGTCTTCGATGCAGCCACCAACGTCGCCTTCGTGATCACCGATGCCGCACCCGAACCCAGTATCATCGAGGCCAGCCCGGGAGCCGAGAGGACCTTTGGCTACCGACGCGGTGAGTTGGTGGGAGAACCGCTGCGAAGACTCCTCGTACCCGACAGCGACACAATCCTGCAGCATTCCTACGCTCGGATGCGGGACGGCGGTGAGGGCTTCGCGGGTGAGATGACGCTGGTTCGCCATAACGGAGAACTCTTCCCGGCATTGGTCCGCACCAATCCCCTGACGAACGATGCCGGCGCGGTGTACGGCGTGCTCATCGTCGGCCTCGACGTCAGCGAACAGCGACAGCTCGAAACGTTCCTCCAGCAATCACAGAAGATGGAGGCGCTCGGCACCCTCGCCGGAGGGATCGCGCACGACTTCAACAACATCTTGGGAGCAGTGATCGGCTACAGCGAGCTGGCACGCATGAACCTCCCGCAGGAGAGCCCGATCGCTGGTCATCTCGACCAGGTCCTCACCGCGGCAAATCGGGCGCGGGATTTGGTCGCCCAGATCCTGGCGTTCAGCCGCCGCGGCGACCAGGAGATGCGCCCCCTGGAACTCGGCCCCATTGTCCGCGAGGCGCTTCGGATGTTGCGAGCCAGCATCCCCACGACAGTCGACATTCGCCACCGGGTCAGCCGCGAAGCGCGCGCGGTGCGCGCGAACCCGACCCAGGTTCATCAAGTGTTGATGAATCTCTGCACGAACGCCGCTCACGCGATGCGCGACCAGGGCGGGGTGCTGCAGATCGAAGTCGCGCCGGAGGTCCTCGATGAGGACGCCGTGGCCGACCTTCCAGACTGCGCACCAGGCACTTACGTCAAGCTCACCGTAAGAGACACCGGTCACGGCATCGATCCGGCGACGTTGGGCAGAATCTTTGATCCGTACTTCACGACCAAGGAGAAGGGCGTTGGGACCGGCCTCGGACTGGCGGTGGTCCACGGCATCATCAAGGCGTGCAACGGCGGAATCCAGGTCGCCAGCGAGGTCGGCGTGGGCACGGTGATCGACGTATACCTGCCACAGATCGACGAGCCCACATCGGGAGAGACTCTGCGGCCAACGCCCCTCCCGATGGGGACGGAGCGAATCCTCTTCGTGGATGACGAGGAAGCGCTCGTCATCACCACCCGAAGGATGCTGGAGCGCCTGGGCTACCGTGTCACGGTGTCGATCAGCAGCCGAGATGCGCTCGAACGGTTCACCAGGCGGCCCGACAGCTTCGATCTGGTGATCACCGACCAGACCATGCCGCAACTCACTGGCGACCAACTGGCCAGGCGGATGCTCGAGCTGCGACCTCAAACGCCCATCATCCTGTGCACCGGATTCAGCGAAACGATGACGGAGGAGAAGGCGCTCGAAATTGGCATCACCAGCTACTTGATGAAACCCCTGGTGATGAGGACTCTCGCCACAACAGTCCGCGCGGCGCTGGACCGAACCCGCAGCTGACAGGCGCTGGTGTTGCGCGACTGTGACGTTGAATTCCACAGTTGCAACGACGCCCACCCAATCGATTCCCAAGTGCCTGGGATCCATACGACTTCTTGTGGCACGCTAGGTGCATTAGTACTGGTCGGCGTCAGCGACGAGCTCCCAGAGAGTTCTCCTGCCGCCGAAGTCTATCGCACGTAGCCGGGCATTCCCGTCCCCCCCCCTCGCCTGGTTGCGTGCCTCTGTCCTCAACGGATGGTGTCTATGACGCCAATCGTTGCAAAAAAAGAAGACGGTCGATTTCCCCCCCCTCGTCGGCCGTCATCGTCCCCAGCAGCCCGATCGTCCCCCCGGTCGGGCTGCTATCTTTTTGTGCTACCGAGACACGCCCAGCGCTCGACAGAGTCCGAAGAGTTGGTTGAGTACCTTCTGTTCGGATGCCGTCGCCGCAGCCGAACCAGAGTCCATTGCCCCAGCGTAGCCGGCGAGCAGCTGGCGATCGATGGCCAGACGACTAGCCAGTGACTTCATCTCGCTGAGCTGCTCCTCCGGAGGAAGCGCATCGTGTGCCCAGAGTAGCTTGATGGCGTAGTCGAACCAGGCCGGCTTCTCCGCCTTTCCCGCCAAACGGAGGCTCAACCTGAGCGCCTCGTGAACGGTGTGATCGGGCAGCGGACGACCGGCCTCGAGTTCGCTAAGCACACCGGCGAGATATCCAGCCAAGAAGCGTTCTGCTTGCGCGGGCTGGCCGGCCGCATAGGCCATCTCGGCCCCTTTGGCGCCCACCTCGAGTCCCTCGGCGCGGCGAGTGGGGATGTCTTCTTCACCGACCAGGCTGGGAGGAGGCAGGTCGAGGTCCTGAACCGTTTCCCGCACGTCGTCTTCGTTCGGATCCGGACCAATCACCAGCTCCAGCGTCGTATTCCCCAGCTTGAATTGATCACCCGGTCTTAGTTCACGACTGCCGCGGAGTCGCTTCCCATTCACGAACGAACCGTTGACGCTGCCAAGATCGACAATGAAGACTCGCTCGTCGGTCACGTCGAGACGCGCGTGCTGGCGGGACACCTGACTATCGTCCAGGACAACGTCGCAACTGGTCCCTCGGCCCACCACGTGCTCCCCGTGGCGGAGCCGAAGTTCCCCGTCGGTGAGTCGCAGCCGGAAGGGACTGCGACTTCGATCCAGAATCCGAACCACGTCTGTCTCCCCGGTGAGCGCCGCCCACATGGCGGCACCCGCGTACTGTGCAGCGATCCGTATCGACTGGGCAACCAACGACGCGCCGGCGTGTCCCGCCAGGGACGATAGGCGATGGAAATACCGCCACGAACCAGCTTCCACCGAATCTCATCGGGGCGACCCCACCCCTGTCGTGAAGAAGGGAAGTCCGTTGAGTGGGCTCTCAGAGCCCGTCGACCACGGCCTTCGCCTTCTCCGCAGCGTCTGCCGGAACCGATTCGTTGATCGCCACGAACACCAGGCGCTCACGCTTGCCATAGCGATGATCGGCGTTGCGGGACCCGAGCTGGGTGTAGCTGCGCACTGTGTTGTCGTAGACCGCCTCCTGGTCGAACGAAAGCACCACACCTCCCTTTCCTGGATGCTCCGGCACGTCGAACTCCGCAACCTCCTTCGCGGTCGAGTAGACACCGGTGGGTTTGCCCTCGCGGCAGTTCGCTGCAGCCCCTGCCGCCTCCAGCTTGGCACAAACGTCCTGAGCCTTGGCTCTCCCCGCGCAGGCAGCCACCAGCAGGCCCAAACCCATCAACACACATCCGTAGAGTCGTCGCGTATCCACCATCAACCTGGCTCCTTCGGCGCAGGGTAGCCGCCTCCAGCCGCTCCCGAAACCCCCTTTGGCACTCGTCCGCAGCTCGCCAGATGTCCTTTCCGCAGCCCTGGAAGATTTCGATGAACACCCGTGCCGCGAGCGGGCACGGACTGGCAACCGAAAGGACGAAGCGATGTTCTTGCACGACCCTCTTCGTGCGGTCGCCGCTGCCAGCGCGACCGTGCTCCTGAGCGGTGCCGCGTGGAGCCAACCTCGAGAGGCAGGCGGCAACTGGCTCGACGAAGACGCTGAAGCGATCCCCCACCAATCACCAGCGGAAACGGCAGGCCATGCGCCACCGAAGGAAGAACGTGCCGCCAAAGTGGAAGCGAGCGCCAGCGGAGACGCCGACCGAGATATCCCTCCCCCTCCTCCCCCGCGCGGCTCCAGAAACCAAGACGACGAACCAGGTTCGGTCCGCGTCTTCGAACCGGAGGGCCAGACGCCGGGCTCCTCACCAGCGACTTCTGAAGAAGTGACTCAGGAAGCTGACATTCCAGCAGATGACGACAACGCTCGATCCTACACCGGTCCCCCAACTCTCCTGGGCTCCCGTCCGCTGGCGTTCGGCGGCTACGGCGGCGTGGACGTGCGCTGGTCCCGACTCGGCGGGCGTGACGCGCTGCTGGTGGGCGGCGAGGCCGCACTGCTCATCGACCACAGACTGGCCCTCGGGGTGGGAGGCTACGGACTGGCAAGCCTGGTCCCAGGGCCGCGGTCGAGCCGCGGGAACCGTTCCTACCTCGGCCTCGGCTACGGGGGACTGGTGGTTCGCCACAACTTCGTGAACCAGCGACTGGTCTACCTGTCGGTGGGTACGCTGGTCGGCGCCGGAGGCGTCGGGTTCTTCGAAGCGGTGGACGAGTACGAGTACGAGTACGAGTACGACGAAGCCGAGTTCGACGCCGATCCGTTCTTCGTCGTCGAACCGTCCCTTGGGATCCATCTGAACGTGACTCGGTGGATGCGCGTGGGGGCTTCCGTCTCGTATCGTTTGTCGGAGGGAATCGACTGCGAGGGTTTCACCGACCGTGATTTCAGGGGAGCGGCGGCCGGCGGGCATGTTCAGTTCGGCTGGTTCTGATCGGGAGAAGTGCAGTTCTGACCCTCGCCGGAGAATGCTATGCTCGCCCCATGCGGGGTCCCGTACTTGCAGCCGGTTTCGCCGGCTTGCTGGCCTGCGCGGCGTGCCGCGAGCCCACCCAGATCCGCGTGGAGGTCAGCAAGAACTTCGTCTGCCCGTCAGGGCAAGGAACCGATGGGTTGTTTCAGACGGGACTGACGATCGGCACCCTCTGGGACTACGACGACCGCCCCCTTGCCACCCAGTCTTCGCACTGCGGCAACGAAGAAATCGGGTCGGTGATCATCACCCCCAACAGGGAACGCCGAGGAGAAGTCGCGTTCGAGATCGTCAGCAGCTACCGGATGTCGCTCGATGAGTGTCTCGGCAAGCAGGGGAAGAACAAGTGGGACGTCACCAAGGGTGCCGAGCCCCGCCGCGACGAGCCTGGCTGCATTTGGTCCTCTCGGATTGCGCACTTCTCTCCGCACGAGACCATCCGGGTCCCGATCGAGCTGCACTTCGAGTGCATGAACGTGCCCTGCGGCGCGGCCAACCAGGTGTGTGTCGACGGCCAGTGCCTATCCAACTCGTGTGAAGTCAACGGTGGCGTTTGCGAACTCCCAGATGCTGTCGCGGCGGGAGGCGCGAGCGGCGACGGCGGTGCCCCCCCCTCCAATACCGGCGGCGCCGAACCCACCGGCGGCAGCCCGCCGACAACCGGCGGCTCTTCCGCCGGAGGCGGGCCCACGGGCGGCACCATCTCTGGACCCACCGGTGGCGGGGCCGGGGCCGGCTCCACCCTGTCAGGTGGCGCCGGTGGACTTGCCAGCACTGGTGGCGTGAGCGCCGCGGGTGCGGCGGGCAGCGATGGGGGCGTGCCCAACACCGCTGGTAGCCACGCTACGGGTGCTGCGGCGGGCACGGGTGGAGCTCAGGGGTTCGGGGGGGAAGGCGGAGCGCCGCTCGACCTCGCTGCTCCGGCCACGTCCTGCCGCGGGATGGAACTCATCTGCAGGGGGGACGACTGCTGCGCGGCACCCGCCGTCGACACTCGCGAACAACTGCGGATGGGAATGGGGCTGGAGGATTCTTTCGCCCCGGCGCGCTCAGATGAAGGTCCGGAACACGCGGTCACCCTATCCCCCTTCTATCTCGAGCGCTACGAGGTCACCGTGGGTCGCTTCCGCCGCTTCAGGACCGTGGTCGAGGGCGGGTGGCTTCCCCGGGATGGGGACGGAGCCCATCCGCACGCGGGCACGCCCCTGTCAACTGGATGGCAGACCAGCTACGTCATGAACGTAGCGAGCGTGGAGAACTGCCTCGGCGAACCCAAGACTTGGACGCCCCTCGAGGGCGACAACGAAGCCCTCCCGATCAACTGCGTGGACTGGAGCACGGCGTTCGCCTTCTGCATCTGGGATGGTGGTCGGCTTCCGACCGAAGCAGAGTGGGAATACGCCGCGGCGGGCGGCGGCCGCAACACCATCTTCCCGACGCTCTTGGCCAGTGACTCCGGGGTCATGGCTCCGGAGCCGTTGCTCGACGCGCAGTACCTCACCAACCAGCCAACGCCGGTAGGGTTGCCAGCAAGTGGTCGGTGGACTCATCGCGATCTCTCGGGCAACGTCGCGGAGTGGGTCTTTGACGCCTACGGTGCCTATCCAGATGACACGGGCATCTGCGACAACTGCATCAACGCGGCGGACAGCGATGTCCGCGTCATTCGCGGCGGTGGCTACAACGCTACCTCACAAGAGATCCGCGCCGCGAGCCGCTCCTACGCCTCGCGGGTCACACACAACACCTGGACCGGCTTTCGCTGCGCGCGGGACCGCTAGATCAGAGAATCCCACCAGCCAACCGTCAAACCTGCGTCCCTGCGGTACGACCCTGCAGAAGGGTCGCCGGCTCTCGCGCTAGGGTCAAAACGAAATCGTCAGCGGTCCTGAGACCCGCGACGGCTCGAAGTGCTCCCCATCATCGGGCGGCCGCTCGATCAGAAGGGCCGCGGTGGTCACCCCGCCGGCCACACCAACCCCGACGGCGGTCCAGAACCACCAGCGACTCGTCAGCGGCTTGCGATCCTTCGGCTCGATTCGCACGCCGCGGTCCTCACCAGCCGCCACCACCACCGAGGCCTGCGCCTCTCGGTAGGCCGGTCGCCGCAGCACGATCCGGTGTCGGCCCGGTGTCACAGTCAACTCGGCCGGCGCCCGCCCGACGTGTCGGCCGTCGACGAACACCTCAGCGTCCGATGGCCCGCTGATCTTGAGCACACCGGTGGTCTGCACGAGCCCGAGTGCGATATCGATGTCGAGTATCTCGCCACCGTGCGTCTCGAACTGCCTCCGATACGGGTGATATCCGCTAGCCGTAGCTTCGATCTCGAGCTTGCCCGCCGACACGTGTATCGGACTGGCCACGGGGCAACGACCCAGTTGACTGCCGTCTATTTCGACGAGCGCCCCTGGCGTTCGACACCTGATACGGACCGTCGCGACCTGGTCGCGGACCTCGTGGATCAACTCCTCGAGCCGAGGGACGCGACGGAGCAGGTCGTCTGGTGCAGTGTCACGAAAGCGCTCGAAGTCTGCGAGAGCCTGCGCAAACTCGCCACGGGCCTGATGGGCGCGCCCCCGATTGTAGAGCAGCGCGGGGTCGGGATAGGCGGCGTACCCAGCGTCGTAGGCGGCGATGGCCTCGCCGTAGCGCAGCTCATCCATCGCCGCGTCGCCCACTCGTTTCAGCTCTGCAGCACGGGCACGCCCCGCGTCAGCAGGCTCCGCACGCGCGAGCGGGCAACCTACGAAGAGCCAGCAAAGCGCAGTCGCCAGCAACAACCACCAGGTCCGCCGCATGCCGGGCGCACTATAGCCTAATTGGATTCTTCGGGGGCGAGGTTCTGGGAAGGTCGGATGGGGAGTACGGCGCCTGAGGAACAGGACCGGGAAAGCGTTCGGGGCTGCCTCGCGGACTGGGGCGGGTAGTGGGGCGGGCCGGTGGCGGCGGGGCGACCGAGCTGGGAGCGGGGGGCGTTGCCTGGACCGAGGGAAGAGCGGCGGAGATCTCGGCTGCGATGGGCTCCGCGCTGGGCGCAGCAGCGGTCGATTGCCGTGGAGCCGGTTGCCCTGGTGGTGTCGCCGAGCTCAGGTTGAACAGAGCCGGGCCCAGCATGGCCGCGGAGAACCCCCCCCCGACCAGGAATGCGGAGGCGCCGATCGCGTAGTACACGAAGCGCGCGCGCTTGGGAGTACGAGAATCCGTTGTCCACGCCGAGTCGATTCGACTCCCCGACGCGGTGCTGGCGGTGCGCCTGAGCCGCACCGATGGGCGACTCCACGTCACCCGTGGAAGCTGGGATATCCGTACGTGCCCCGGCAAGCTGGGATCACTCGCAAACGGACGCAGCGCCTCGGCAACATCGGCGATCTGCTGGTAGCGGTGCTCGCGATTCTTCTCGAGCATTTTCATCACGACCTGCTCGAGCTCGGGAGGAACGTCGGTCCGCAGCGTGCGAAGCCACGGCGGTGGATCCACCGCGATCGCTACGCTGACGGCAGTCGCGCCACCACTGCAGTCGAACGGGGGCTGACCCGCCAGGAGCTCGAAGAGAATGACGCCAAGGGACCAGATGTCGCTACGCTGATCGACCTCCTTGGCGTCCCGGATCTGCTCGGGCGACATGTAGAGCGGCGTGCCAAGTGAGGTCGCTGTCAGCGTCACGCTGGCGTCGTCAGCCATCTTCGAGATGCCGAAGTCGAGCACCTTGAGGATGCGCTCGTCTCCCAGATCGCACAGGAACAAATTGCCCGGCTTCAGATCACGGTGGACGATCCCCTTGTAGTGAGCTTCAGCCACCGCCGCACAGGCCTGGATCACGTAGTCGACCGCTTCCGACACGAGCAACCGACCGCGGTTGGCGAGTTCCTGCTCGAGATCGCAACCGTCGAGATACTCCATCACCATGAATGGCAAGCCAGAGTCGAGCTCATCCACGTCCAAGACCTTGGCAACGTGATGATTGCCGAGCTGCGATGCTGCGCGAGCTTCACGTAAGAACCGAGCCGCATCGCTCTTGTCACTGCGCGCCGGCTGGAGAACCTTGATGGCGACCCTTTGCTGCAGGCGTAGATGCTGGGCCTCGAACACAACGCCCATGCCCCCCTCGCCGACCAGGCGAACGAGACGATACTTGCCCCGAATCACCGAGCCCGGACTCGGAAGGGGCGTGTGCGCAGACCTACTCACGCTGCCGGGCATCCTAGCTTCTGCCTTCGACGGTGCCAAACGCCCGCCGATCGGGCGCACGAAACTGGGCCGCCCGCGATCATAGCGGGTAGGTGCGAGGAGCCATGGGTAGGACAAGGGTTGCCCTTCTGATGCTGTTGGCCAGCCTGTCGCACCTCGCTACCGGCTGCGAGCTGGGAGAGGATCCGACGGCGACGTGGCAGGATCGGCCCCTGAGTCACGTGCGCGCGACGCCATCCGCGGAACAGCACCCCGAGTCCGCGCTCGACCTCGAATCGCGAAAGGTGGCGTTCGAGCTGGCCGTGGCCGAGCGGCGCCTGGCGTTCGATCCACCGCTGCCGCGTTCGCTCGACCGGCAGGTGTGTCCGGACGACGAACTTCGAGACAGCGCCGATCCGCCACTGCTTCATCTGCGCGTCCGTGACTCGCGGGCCGACCGTCGCCAATTGCTTCCGCTCAGCGTCACGGACCGCATAGCCGTGGACGAGCTGGAAGCCATCCGCGGCCGCTTCGAGCAACCGGCGGACGATCTCGCAGCGCGAACCTTTCGCCGGACCAAAAGTCTCGAAGACGCCGTCATTGCGCAACGCGAGCTGGCTTCGCTGGCAAGGCGACCGTTTCTCGCGATGGCACACGTCATCAACTACGGCGAACCGCGCCTGACCCGCAAGCCCAACGCCCCTCGCCGACACTGGGTGCCCGGTGTGCTCGACACGTTGCTCGTGGTCTACGACCTTCACGAACGAGCACCCTTGTGTCAGGTCCGGGTCACCGTCCAGAACGACACGACGGACGCGCCGATTCGCCTGCGCATGCGCTCGGACACCAGGGAAAGGCTGAAGGATCAACTTGGCGAGATATGGCACGAGAAAGCGGCAGCGCAGCTAGGCAGCATCTCCGCCTTCCTCAGCTGGCCCGTGAACGTGCCACCCGAAAGGAAGGGGAGGTAGCGTCGGAGGGGAGACATTTCTTTCTGCCGAAACTTCCGTCAAGACCGGAATGCCTTCCGCCCCTGAAGGGCTGCCGCTGCGACGTCCAAAGGTGTTAATATTCGTCACGTTTTCACCGTGGACGGGGACATGGCAATCGACTCTGGGCTCTCCGACAGCAATCACGTCCCGACGGTCGGGATCATCACCACCTGGATCGACTCGGCCTACTGGACGTCGGTCCTCGCGGGTGCTTCCGACGCCCTGCGCGAAGCGGGCGCGAGCGTGGTCTGTTTTACGCTGGGGTTCTCTGACGCTGCTCCGGACCGACGGAGGGGAGAGACCGACCCCTTCTTCGACCTGGCAAACCGACCCGCCCTCGATGGCTTGATCGTCCCGACCGCCGCGTCGTTCGCTGCCGGTGCTTCGGGCTTCTTCCGGATTCGCTCGGGGCTGCCGATGGTGAGCGTCGGCGAAGTGGTCCCAGATGTCCCCAGCGTCGTGATCGACAACGCCGCCGGGACCAAGGGGCTGATCCGCCATCTGGTCGACGACTGTCACTACTCTCGAATCGGTTACATTCGCGGGCCAGAAACCAACGTCGAGGCCAACGCGCGCTACCAGGCCTACCTCGATCTCCTGAGTGACAAGGGGCTCCGACCCAACCACCGGCTCGTCGCGGCCGGCAACTGGATGGAACCGTCAGGCGCTCGAGCCGCCTTGCAGCTGCTCGACCTCCCAGAGAACCAGCGACCCGAGGTGATTGTCGCGGCCAACGACCTGATGGCTCTGGGAGCGCTGCGCGCCGCGCGCGAACGCGGGCTTCTGGTGCCGGGTGACATCGCCATCGCCGGATTCGACGACATCGAGGCCAGCCAGGCAACACCACCACTGACCACGGTGCGTCAGCCCACCTACGAGATCGGTCGTTGCGCGGCTGCTCTCGTTCTGGACAAGATCCGGGGCCGCCCGGTCAGGGAGAAGGTGGTCTACCCGGCCGAGCTCATCCAGCGCGAGTCGACACCGTTCGTGGGCCAGCGCCAGCCGGCACCCACCACCGGCAGCCGCCCTCCCCCACCCCCTCCCCACAATCCCGGTCGCGGTGGAGGCACTCGATTCCTCGAGCTAGGACATGCACCGCCCGCCATGGCGGCCAGCGCCAAGCTCATCCGGCTGCTGCGTGAGGACGTGTTTCCGCACCTCAAGGACAAGCCTGCGATCCGCGACCAAATGGACGACCTACTCTCGGAGCTGGAGTCCCTGACGAAGCAGGCGACGATCGAAGCCGAAAGCTACCACAAGGCGGCCGAGTCGGCACAAGCCCAAGCGCTGCTGCATCTGCGGCGCGCTTCGGCGCGAGCGGGAAGCCTGGACATGCTGCTCGACGACATCAGTGAGCTGCTTCCGGCGCTCAACATGGACGCCTTCTACCTCGCGCTCTTTCACAAGGGGGACACGCATCGCGCGCGGCTCGTACTCGCCAACGAGTCGGGGCGACGGATCCCTCTGAAGTCGGGGGGGCTGGAGTTCGAGCCCCGTACTCTGGTTCCGCCCAGCCTGCGTCGCCGCAGCGACACGACGACAAGCGTAGCCCAACCTCTCCAGTACGGAGGCGTGCGGCTCGGGTTCGTCGTGATGCGTGGCAATCTGTACGACGCGCAGCTTCTCGGCGACGTCTGTCAGGTGGTGAGCATGGCCTTGTCACGACTGGAGACGCCCGGGCTCGAGCCCTGACAACGCCCAAGGCACCGCTCAGCCACTCTCGCCCTCTCCGCCCACCTCACCCACGAAGTGCCGCCACTGAACGTCCGGAAATAGCCGGTCAAGGTACTCGATTGCAGCCAGCCTCTCCTCGTCGATGTTGCCGTCTTCGATGGCCCCGAGCAGCCAGTGGAGGCGAGCGATGTGGTCTCGCACGCGCCGTTCCGCGTACTGTGCACTAGTCCCGTTGCTGATGATGAAAGTCCAGTCAGAGCTCTGGGCGAGGAGCAGTTCACGCACGGCTTGGCGCAACGCACGATCGACGAGCTCATCGCCCACCGCACCAGCAGAAGCCACGGGGCGCGATGCGAGCGTGACCTGCGTGTCAGTCTTCATCGGGGGTAGCGCGGCTTCCCGCGCCACCCGACTCGCGACGCGCTGCAAGCGATCCGCCCCGTCCACCAGGTGGTCGAAGATCCAGTCGGTCTTGCCACTCAACCAGGTGTCGAAGTACCCCGCGTGTCCCCAGGTGGACGTCCCCGGCACTCCCGACTGCTGAACCGGATGCTGGTCCAGGTACTCACCGAGCGTGGACAGCGTGAAGGCGTCCTGGTCGTACGCCGCCTTGCGAATGAACAAGTCGAGCCACTGTGGTCCCTCGAACCACCAGTGACCGAACAGCTCAGCGTCGAATGGAGCAACGATGATGGGAGCCACCTCCGCCGTGTCGGTCAGGTGGCGAAAATGCGCGATCCGCTTGTCGAGAAACACGCCCGCGTGCTGATCGGCCCGCGCCCGACCCGCCTCGGGATCGTAGAGCTGCTTGTCATTGGTGGGGCCCGTGATGCGGTGGTACTTGATGCCGGTCATCGCGCGGACATCGAGTCCGAGCACGTCCTGAAGGTAGTGCTGGTCGAGGTCAAACCCGATATCGCGGTAGAACTCCCGGTAGTCGGGGTCGCCGGGAAACCCCTGCTCAGCGGACCAGACCTCCTTGGTGCTCCCCTGGTCCCGACCAAAAGCCGCGACACCGCAGGGAGTGAAGACCGGCGCATGCACGCCGCCAAGGGGCGCGACACTGGCGTTCTCGATGCCATGAGATTCCAGGATGAAGTATCGTACTCCGTGCTCGCGCAGGATCGGATCGAGTCCCGGAGCATAGGCGCACTCGGGCAGCCACATCCCCTCGGGACGAAAGCCGAACACGCTCTCGAAGTAGTCAAACCCCGTGTGGATCTGCGCGGCCACCGCTGACGGCTGAACCATCAGCAGCGGCAAGATACCGTGGGTGGCAGCGGTGGTGATGAGCCGGACCACCCCGGCTCGATGCAATCGATCGAACGCCATCGCGAGTCGACCGTGGTGCCTCTGGAAGTAGTCCCGCGCCGTCACGAACAGCTCGCGATACATGGCGGCGAGGCGCACCAGCCGAGCGTCCTCCACCGCCCGCTCTTGCTCCCGCTCGGCCAGGGCAATCAGCCGCTGCAGGTGGAGATCATAGCGCTCCTGCAGGAGTGGGTCTTCGAGCATGCTCAGGAGACTGGGCGAGATGGACACTGTCACCCGAAAAGGAACGCCCTCCCTTTGTAGCGCGTCGAAGTTTCGCAGCAGCGGGATGTACGTCTCCGTCAGCGCCTCGAACAACCACCGCTCCTCGAGGAACTGTTCGTACTCCGGATGGCGGACATAGGGCAGGTGTGCGTGGAGCACGATCGCGAGCGCCCCGCTACCCATGCCCCACCTCCCGCCGCTGCTCGAGCAATCGGCCATAGACGATGCGGTGCTCCACCATCATCCGCTCGAATGTCGACCCATGACGCGCCCGTCGCTGCGCCAGTAGGCGCAACATGCTACCGCGTAAAGGGTTGGCGAGGAGCTCCTTGACTCCCCAAACGATCGATCCGGGATTGTCGTAGGTCACGAGACCGTTGCGACCATGCTCGACACAGTAGAGGTTCGCCTGCCGGGTCGTCAGAACCGGCTTGCCCGACGCGATGGCCAACTCCGCCAACGACTCGTCTTGCCAGGTGCGCGCCGGGATAACGACGAAGTCGCACGCGAGCAGAACCGCCTCGAACCGCTCGCCAGGCACATCCCCCAGGAATCGGCAGCGATGCGCGAGTCCCGTCGCCTGCGCTCGCCCCTCGACGTGCCCCCGCAATGGCCCGTCACCCGCAAACACGAAGTGGACCGTCGGACTATCCCGACAGACCGTTTCGACCGCGTCCATCAGAAGGTCCACACCGGCGGAGTGCGACATCTCACCCGCGAACAGAACCACCGGCCACGTGGCGTCGAGCCCGAGCTCGTGCTTGGCCTGTCCTACGTCAGGAAACCCGGTCGTCGCAGTCGGATCGCCTTCGGCGACCACGGTCACCCGTTCGGGCGGCACACCGTACTGCGTGATGAGCACTTGCCGGGTTGTCTCTCGGGGGACAACAACGAGAGCCGCCGCCGAGGTTCCCCTTCGCTCCCAGTCACAGATGGCTTGCGAGGAAGCGGCTGCCAACGCCCCGTCGGTGCGCTCGTACTCCGTCGAGTGGAGAGAAAGGACCAGTGGAATGCCCAGTTCGCCAGCACGAAGCGCGGCCGGAACGGAGTACCACTCGTGACAATGAACGAGATCGAAGGGTCGATCGCGGTGAGAGGCGCTGAGCGACGAAAAAAGGCCGGCCGATCGGCGCTGGGCCTCCGCGACGATGTCGCCAGACGCACCGGGAACCGACTCGTCCACGAAGACGGTAACGTCGGCCTCGAGCCGCGTCAGCGCTCCCGCCAGACGGCGGACTAGTGCGGTCAGGTGAGCCCCCAGTCCGGCATCCAACGTGGCCACACGAATCGGACGGCCACCGATGCCAGGCCCGAGCTCGGACTGGAGCCTCTCGAACACGGGCGCATCGAGCACGCTCTCGACGCGCAGGACGTGGCGAAAGTTGCTGCTCACGAACAGCCCCCCGAGCTGGAAGTTGTTCGTGGGGCGGTCGCGATCGAACCAGCGCGGCAGCGAGCGAGCCAGCGCGTGGAACGAGCCATCGGGCAGCAGAAACCCGATCTCCGCCAGCAGATTGCGGTCGCCGCGAGAGATCGGGGCGTAGTAGTTCCCCGTCAGTCCCGCGATGTCCAGATCCAGAAACGAGTGCGCGTTGCTCCCATCGAACACGACGTCGGTCACGTCGTAGATCCGGATCACGTAGCGCGAGCCCACGAATCGGTCCGCGAGCCGCTCCCGGAGCCGATCGATCACTTCCTGTTCGACGTTCCAGCTGAGGTAGCCGAGGCGAGGATGCGAGGCGGCAAGGACGATTCGCGTCCCCGAGAGCCGGGCGGGAAAGCTGGCCCCTAGCTCCCAGCAGATGTCGCGCAACCGATCGGCTTCCAGGGCGTGCTTCTGGGATTTGCCCGTCATGATTCGTCAGCCGTCGTGTACATCCCGCGCTCAGCGCCGTCTGATTCCACCATCATGCGTGCGGCAAAGCAACCGCCGGCGCTGGGGTCACCTGACGCTCCGGCCTCTCGGGCTGGGAACGGTCGGACAGCGCTCGCGGTGACGTCGGGCACGAGCTTGCCCAATCCGGGGCCTGAGAAGTCGAAACAGTGGAAACCCGCGAGTCTCGCTGGTGTCGCCTTGCCTCAGCCGGCCTCTCTGCGGCGCCGCCAGGGGGGCGGCGACCTTCCACCCCGATCCCTCGGTTTCCCGGGCCCCCGCAGCCTATCTGGGGGCGGCGGAGGCGGCGGAGGCGGCGCCACGCTGCCAGAGCTGGGTGGGGATCCCCCCGTCGTGGCCGCTGACCGGGAGGCAGAGGGGGCGGCGCTGCCCTCGGGCGCGCCGTCCTCCGGCGCCGCAGATCCCGACGCAGTCGGTCGCAGCGGGTCCGTTGTTTCGGGTGGCATCTCGGATCCACTGGCCGGCGCAGCGCGAGGTCTCCGCACCACCGCGGACACGGAACTCGTCGCCGATGGGCTCGCCTCGACGAGCCGCGGCACCGCAGAGTCGACTTCCTCCGCGTCCGATGCCGCGGACTCCGCGGAAAGTGCAGTGTGGTCGTCTCGCCACCACCAGACGAGCCCCAGCCCCCCCGCGACCGCGACGATTCCCACCAGAGCCACCAGCGCAAGCCCTGCCACCACGACCGCAGTCAACGCCGACCGCTTTCCCATCGCTGCTCCCGACCGCGGCGATCTCGAAAGCGGAGCACCGGCCGAAACGGGGGGCAACGACCCCACCCCCGGCGCGCTCGCCAGCGGCGCGGTCCGCTCGGGTGCGGCGTGGGGATGCGACCCCGTCACCGCGGGCGGCGCGGTCGGCCCCGCGCTCCACGATACGGGTGCGGCGTGGAGATGTGATCCCGCCACTGTTGGCGGAGTAGACGGCACTGGCGGGTGCGGCTGCGGCGTCGAGACCCCTGTCGGCGTCCCCATTGGCTCGGTGAGGCTGGGGGGCGCCGAGTGGCCAACAGTTCCCATTCCGCCCCGCTGGGCGCTCGCGAAGGGCGGTGCCTGCCCGTGTCGGACGGCCCGAACATCGCCCTGCATCGTCCTCGCATCGGGGTAGCGCACCTCCTTCGCGAAGGCGAGCGCCAGGTCCACCACCTGCGCGACTGGCGCCGGCACATGAGGCGCCACCAGGCCCAGCGGGGGCGCCGGCTGCGATGCCATCGCCATCAGCAACTCGGCGTCGCTCTCGGCCTCGTGCACCTTGCGCCGTGCGAGGATCCGGAACGCGGTCGCGCCGAGCGAAAAGAGATCGGCGCGACCGTCGATTTCAGCGCGGCGCCCGAGAGCTTGCTCAGGCGCCATGTAGGGGAAGGTGCCCAGCGCCGCCCCGGTCCGCGTCTTGAAATCACCGGGCACCGAATCGAGGAGCCGGGCGAGTCCGAAGTCGAGCACCTTCACTCGCTCGTCGCGGGTGATGAACAGATTGTCGGGCTTCAGATCGCGGTGCACGATGCCACGCGCATGCGCAGTCGCCAGGACGTCGAGTACTTGGTCGAGGATGTCGAGCACCTGGGCCACGGGGAGGGTGCCGTGCCGCTGCAGCCGCTGGCCGAGCGTCTCCCCCTCTAGCAATTCCATCACCAGGAACGCGCAGTCGTCACCGATGGTGCCCTGTTCGTGTACCGTCACGGCACCAGGATGATCGATCCGGTTGGCCGCCACACCTTCCCGCAGAAATCGCTCACGAACATCACGCCGCACGGACATCTCGGGGTGCAGGATCTTGACCGCAGCCGGTCTCCCCGCCGTGTCATGCGCCGCGTACACCGCCGCCATCCCCCCCGCGCCGAGCACGCGGACCAGCGTCCAGCGGTTTCCCACGACCTGTCCGACTCGGTCGGTAATGAACTCGTCGACGGTCATCCTCTCAGCCTCCGACGCGCTCGCCGGTCGCGCCATGATAACCGAATTGAGAGCCCGTTGCGGAGTTCCGTCCAGCCAGCCAAGCCGACCAAGCACCGACGTCGGGAAGCCTCCGAGACTTCGCGTTGGGCAAGAAAATCGGGGAAGGACGGCTACTTCCGACAGACATCCCACGGGATCCCGGGGCAGGTCCAGGTGTCCTCGTCAGTGTTCTGGTGGTCGAAGAACCACCGACATTCCTCGTCCCCGACGCGCCCGATGAACTTGCAGTATCCGCCCTGGCAAGACTCGAACTCCCCACAGCCACCGTCGTTCTCCCAAGGCACCTTGCACTCCTTGGGACCAGCACCGTCACCTGCGTCCAGACACTGATAGATTCGCGCGTCAGCGTCGGCTCCACCTGCGGCGCACGAGTCATCGAGTGCGACTCCCGATCTCGAGCCCGAAGGTCTCGACTCAACACAACCCTCGCGCGCCATCGCCGCAAGAAACCATGCAGCTGAATCTGATGCGGGTCTGGGAGCCAGACCCGCCGGAGGGCAGCGACCCGTGGAATGGCTGCCGGACACGAGTGAGCCAGTCGAGGCCGCGGAACAGGCGCTGCAGGTGGCGGACTGGTATCGGGCGCGATGCCCCATCCACCCAGAGCGTACATTCACTGCGACTCCGCGATCAATGATGAGGGGGCGCCCCCGTCAGTGAGGCCCAGCGACGTGGACCGTGACCACCTTTCAGAACCCACAACAGCACACCTTCGTCCACCCGGCACAGGGTGGCCCCCCAGGTGGCGGTAGCCACCGGAGGGGTGCTTGCCACAGCCGCTCGCTGTCCCATGTTCCGACACCGCTGGTCCTTTGTCGAGACTCGCATCGCTCCACCTTGCGGAGCGTTCGTGGATGCGCAACGCCTATTAGCTATGGTCCCCGCCTCCGTCCTCGAGTTCCGGATCGTCGCGCACCACCTCCGCACCCCGATCCTCGACCCGGTCGCCCTGACCCCTGTCACCCATCTGACTCCTCGCGAGAATCCTCCGCTCGTGTCCGCGATGATGCAAGTCACGTCAAGGAGCGCGAAAGCGACGCGGGCATGGCCCCGTCCGGAGACGCACCAGGACACTCCGTTGGATGCGTCTTCATCCCCCGTCACGCTCGGCGAAGAAGCGGAGCGCGCTGTCGCCCGCGTCCGTCCACTCGATACTCTCGCCCTTGCCCGAGGCCAGGGGTGCGCATGATGAAGCGGCTCCTGCCCCTCCCGTCAGACGCGAACTACCGCCACCGCCAAGGATGGCCTTCCCGCAACGCGGTCCTCGGTGCCGGGCCGCTGCTCGCCATCGCGCTCGCATTGGTGTGGCCTGCCACTGGAGCCCAGGCTGCGGGCGACCGCGTCCGTGGGCACATGAAGCCACTGGAGGTCGAACTCCTCGCCGAGCCCATCGAGTTCGACTGCGGCCTGGTCATCAACGAGTGGCGCGGCTACCCGCGCGACGAGGCCAAGATCCAGCGGCTCTGCCTGCTCGCCACCGAGGAATTCCTCCCATTCCTCGCCAGCAAGGGGCTGCAGCCGCTCCATCGTCGTCCATTTCGCTGGTCCGCCGCTCTGCTGCCTGGCGGCGCTTGCTATCGCTGCCTCAACGACGAGCAATGGCGCTTTTCGCGACGCGCCGCCCACGGCATCCTCACAGGCTACACGAGCTTCACCAACCGCTACTCCTTCCTGCTTGGTGACACGCGACACCGAGAGTTCGACGTGACGCTGGTCCACGAACTCTTCCACGCGCAAAGCTACTTCTTCGGACTCTTCGACCGGCACGCGGACCAGGACCCCGAACGGGTCCGCATCGATGAGCGGCTCGCGGTCGAGTTCACGGAGTCGCTGGGCCTCGGGCGCTGACCCGTCGGGGCGTTCACGCTTGCAATCGCCCGCCGGGGTTGGCACACACATCGGGACAACCATGTCGTCCCCACGCATTCTTCTCTTCGCGCTCCTCGCCCATCTCGCGCTGACTACCGCCGGGTGCGGCTCGATCCCCCACCCGCAGGCGCTCCCCGACGGCAGCTTGGTGCTGGAGTGCGAGGGGGAGCTGTCGCAGTGCGTGAGCCGCGCCGAATCCTTCTGTGGGGACGACCCTGTCGAAGTGCTCGAAGCCGGCAGTCGTGAAGGTCGGCATGGCGACGCGCGGTACTCGGATGGGTCTCGCATCAGCACCGTGAAGTTCGTGTGCGGCAACAGCCACGCCGCCATCGACATCCGCTTTCGACGCCGGCGCCACCAGCCCGAGTCGCCCCCGCCCGCGGCAGCGACCGCGACGAACGCCCCCCCGGCGGCGACCAGCGCAGTGTGCGCACCCGGCGCCACCCAAGCATGTTTCGGCGCCGGTGCTTGTCAGGGTGGGCAGACATGTCTGGCAGAGGGGGAGGGCTGGGGTCCCTGCGACTGCGGCGACCAATCCAGCGCCAGCAAACCGGAAGCGCCCCCGGCGGCAGAGGGGGACATGCCTGGCGCCGCCCCGCTGGACTGATCAGACATACCTCACGTTACGGCAGTCTCTCTGCGGGTCCTGGCTGTGCCATGATAGTCGCGGAGGTGAGGATGCGAGTTCTACTGGTCGGACCCGAGCGGGAGGAGAACCTCTCGCTGCGCTACCTGTCCGCGGCACTTCGATCTGCCGGGCACGACACCACGCTGGCCCGCTTCGACGGACTCGAGGATCTGCCGCGGGTCCTCGCGGGCTGTGCCCACCACGACGCATTCGGGCTATCCATGTGTTTCCAGGCGCGGGCGCGGGAGTTCCTGACGCTCGCCACCGCGCTCAAGCTCCAGGCGCCGCGCACCCCCATCATCGCTGGTGGGCACTACGCGACGTGTGCCGCCCACGAGCTGCTGACGCACCACCCCCACCTCGATGTCATCGTCCTGCACGAGGGCGAGCGCACCCTCGTCGAGCTCGCTCAGGTCGGATTCGACTCCGAGCACTTCGCCGGAATTCGCGGACTCGCGTATCGCGACCGCGACGGCAACGTCACGAGAACCACCCCACGTCCCATGGAACGCGACCTCGACGCGCTCCCCTTTCCGGACCGGCAAGGACGCGTGCGCCAGCTCGCGGGTGTGCCGACCGCCTACATGTTCGGCAGTCGGGGCTGCTTCTCCAGCTGTGACTACTGCTGCATCGTCGCACTCCACCGCACGGCGCCCGGCCCCCGTTTTCGCCAGCGGAGCGTTGATAACGTGGCCGACGAAATGCAGGAGCTCTACCACGGACGCGGGATCCGTCAGTTCGTCTTCCACGACGACAACTTCCTGGTGCCTTCGGTCCGCCACAACCACGAGCGGCTGGACGCCCTGGCCGCCGCATGGCGCGCGCGCGGGATCGAAGACATCGCCCTGGTGCTCAAGTGTCGCCCGGGCGACCTCGACCCCACAGTGCTCCAGCGCCTCCGGGAGCTTGGACTACTTCGCATCTTTCTCGGAGTGGAATCCGGCTCAGCGGCGGGCCTGTGCTCCATTGGTCGCGAGCAGGGAGTCGCGGAGTCGGAGGCCGCGCTCGAGCTGTGCCGCGCACACGGCGTCTCCGCCCAGTACACGCTGATGTGCTTCCACCCGGACGCAACGGTGGCCACTCTGCGCACTGACCTCGACTTCATGCGCCGCCACGTGCAGCATCCGTTCAACTTCTGCCGGGTCGAGACCTACGCTGGCACGGCGCTCGAAGCACGACTGCGCGCTGCGGGTCGCGGCCGCGGCGACTATCTGGCTCGTACCTACTCCATCATCGACCCGATCGTGGACGACACCTGCCGGATCACGCTCCGCACCTGCTTCGAGCGCTGCTGGCAAACGGACAGCGTCATGGAGACAGCGATCGGGCTCGACCACCTGGCAGCGGTCGCGCGCCGCTTCCGCCCCACTCGCGAGGTCCGTCGGACAACCCAGCGAATCTCGAGCTGGTTGCTGCGCGTCAACCGCGACCTCATCTCCATTCTCGACGACCTGCTCACGCTTCGCGAACAGACCTCGGGACTCGACGACCCACAATTCCGGGTGCAGGCTCGGGAGATCGTCGCCCGCGAGCGTCGCTCGCGGCTCGCGCTGCTCGCCGAGGCACGGCGACTGCGCCACGACCTCGAGGTGGCGACGCGCGGAACCGACCGTGAACGAGCCGAGGCCGGGCGCCGGAGCCCGGCCCCCAGCCAGCTCCTGCGACGCACCGCTGCCGCCACCGCGCTCGCCGCTACCCTGGCCGGTTGCGGCACGAGCGAGTACGCTCCCGGTCCGCTCCCGGATACCGACGGCGACGGGTTGCGCGACGAGTGCGAGACCGACATCTTCGGCACCGATCCCACCCTGGCCGACTCCGATGGCGATGGCGTGCCGGACGGCGACGAGAATCACGACGGCGGGACGTTGCCCAACGCCGAGGAGGACGCGCAGGCGGGGGACATCTGCGCCGATGTGGAGGACACCGGCGTCAGCGAATTCGCGCCAGCACCGCTCCAAGACACTGACGGCGACGGTCTCCCCGACGACTGCGAGGACCAGATCTTCGGTACGGATCCCCTGCGTGCCGACTCCGATGGCGATGGCGCGCCGGACGGCGACGAGAACCACGACGGCGGGACGATGTCGAACGCTGAGGAACAGGCCCAGTTTGGTCCCGATCTCTGCGGTGACTACTACGATGACACGGGGATCAGCGAGTACGCGGCAGCCCCCCTGACCCACTTCGGCGGCGAGGCGCTCCCCGGTCGCTTGGAGGCCGAGATCTTCGGCTCCGCCGCGCCGCGCCCGGACCCGACAGACGATGCAGACAGCAACGACCCCGACGACACAGACCTCGCATGAGGCCCAGTGACGGAGACCTTCGTCTACGCGGCCCTGGTCGCCGTCTTCGTGGAGATACTCGTCTACTTCCTGGCGCCCAAGACATTTCTCCACCTCGCGCAGCTCCCAGCGGGCTTGAAGCGACGCGTGGAGCTGCCGGTTCCCACGCTCGAGAAGCTCACCGCGCACATCGACACCGACCCAAAGGGGCGTGTGCGCCGGCAACTCGACCTGGCCCGCGTTGCCTGGCCCACGGTGGTCAGGACCGGCGCGCTAGTGGGACGAGCGACCAAGAACGGTGCCTGGGTGCGTGTTCAGCAGGTCGGGTGGCTGCCGCAGGGGTGGGCAGTCGCGAGAGTGGTCGGGCGACAACGCCGGGATGACATCGTGCTGAAGGCGCGCTTCGTTCCCGTCCCCTTCCTCGCTCCGCTACTTCTGCTGGCGGCCCTGGGTGGATACGTCGCCACCCACGAGGCCGCCGTCGGGGCAGCGTTCTGCGCCGGGCTCGTCCTGGGCGGCTGGGGCGCCCTGGTGCTCGCCGCTCGTGCCCAGTTGCGGCCGTTGCTGGGACCAGTCCTCGCGCAGCTGGAGGCCACGATCGCGGCCCGACCCGACCCGACCGCGCCGGGAAAGCACGGATGAGCGGACGCCCACGCGCGTCACGGGGAGCTCACTACACGCCCGTCACGCTCGCGCGCTACTTGGCAGCGCTGGCCCTCCAACCGTGGCTGGAAACGCACACGCACGCAGCCACGACCATCCGCGTGCTCGACCCAGCATGTGGCGACGGCGTGCTGCTCGAGGCCGTGCGGACCTCCTACGACACCGAACGGCACCGCCATGGCGGGCACTGGCCAGCGCTGCAGCTCGTTGGCATCGACATCGCCCCCGACGCCATCGAGAGCGCCCGCCACCGACTGACTCGCCCAACTGACGGGAACGCCAGTTGCCAGTTGGTCGTCGGGGACACCCTCGCTGAACTGCCCGTCCTTGACGGCGGGTTCGATCTCGTCGTCGGCAACCCCCCATATGTTTTCGGCGAACACCTGGCGCCGCTTGGTCGGCGAGCCCTGGCCGAACGCTACGAACTGGGGCGTCGAGGCCAGCCCGATCTGTTCAAGCTGTTCTACGAGCGCACCCTAGCGCTGCTGCGCACCGGCGGCCGCCACGTCTTCCTCGTGCCTGACGCGCTACTGGCGCGGGACGAGCACGCCGACCTGCGCCACCTGCTGGCCACCCGACTGCGAATCGATCGCATCTGCCAGGTGGGACGAGTGTTCGCCACGGCTTCCGGGGTAGCTTCGGTTGTCGTTGCGGGCGACTCGGTCAGCGGGGGCCCCACCGTCGATCGCCCGGAGGTCGCGGTCGACCGCTGGAGCGACGCAGGCCCGCGACCGTCCCACACCGCGCCACGCGCTGCGCTCATCGGCGGCGACGGGAGCCCCTGGTCGATCGACGCCCCCGCCTCTTGGTTTGGCCCGGAAGGGCTCCGCGCTCGACTCGAGCGGCCCGGAGTGTGCCTCGCCCAGCTCCTCGCCCCGGGGCGACTGGGTCTGACCCGAGGCGAGGAGCTGGGAAAGCGTAGCCTCGATCGGCTCGACGACAGCACGAGAGCCACTTGGCAGGGTCGCCCGCATGGGGGGAGAACGCCCATCTACGCTGGCGAGAGCGTGCACCGACACTGGCTCGCCCCAGCGACACGGCAGGCCCCCCTCAGCGTCATCGCCAAGAACACCGCCTACTACGCGGCCCCCAAGATCCTCTTCGTCAAGACGGGAGCCGGGCCCGTCGCCACAACCTGCGACGACGATCTTCCTACACTTCAGTCAGTCTACACGCTGCACTTGAACCGCGACGTCGCCGCAGACATCGATGAGGACGCGGTCGTGGCCGTGCTGTGCTCCGCCCTCCTCGCTACCTACTGCTGGCACCGCTGGACGTTCGGCAAGCGCCTTCAGCCACAGCTGACTCTCGCCAACCTCCGTCAGCTGCCCTTCCCCCCCCTCCCCCGACTCGTCGCCGCGTCGGTGACGCTCTCGCGAAAGGTCAGTCGCCTCCGCGCGGGACTGCTTCGCCAGGAGAACGTCGCGCCGGTTGAACGGGAGCTCGATGAGCAGATCGCGCAACTGTACGGCCTGGCACTCGACGAGTGGGAGTCGCTGGTGGTCAGCTCGCTGCGCCGACTCCCACGTTCGCAGCGGAGCCGGTGGGTGGCTGACTGAATCGGAAGGTCGCCGAACGGTTTGGAAAGCCCACCGTCAGTCGCGCTGGAGTCGCTGCACAGCCGCGCCAGCGAACAGCTCGCGCGCCTCGCGCAGCACCTCCATGATGTGGTCTGCGTAGGGCGATCGCGCCAGCGCCGGGCGCAGGTCCAGCTCGTCCAGTCGATCGAGCTTCATGCCCGGGAACCAGTGACCACCGCTGCCCAGAAGGTTGTAGCGACCGCGACCGTACTCCACCAGGTCATAGGCCTTCGCGAGGTTGTACAGGCGGACGATCTCGCGGATGTTGATCTGCCCAGGCACGTCCTGCCACCGCGGCAACCCTTCCCCCCAGCCGCGCGCGTAGTCCTCCCCCAGCACCTTCTCGTACTCCTCGCGAAGGCGCCTCTCGATGGGAGTGATTCTCGCGCGGGCGGCCTCCCGCGCGGAGGGTGAGTCGTCCCCCAGTAGCTCGACGGCGAGGAGGTGCTCATCGAAGTCGGAGGGTCGTGACGCCCCACAGCTGAGCGTGTGGATCTCGGACTGGGTCAAGCAGTACAGATCGTTGAAGACCATGGGCGAGAGCGGCGTACACAGCTCAACCAGCTTCGGGCTCGGGTCGTACAGGCGTCCCCCCTTGTCGTTGGGGCTGATGATGAACACCCCCAAACCGCGCGCCGTGGCGGCCTCGATCGCGGGGCGATGGTCCGTGAAGACGTAGTAGTAGTGCAGGTTGACGTATTCGAAGCGCCCGTCCTCGATCGCCCGGAGGATCACGTCGGTGGACGCGTGGGTGGAGAACCCGACGTGTCGGACGCGTCCCTGGCGACGCCACTCGAGCGCTCGCTCCAGACACCCGCCCTTGCGCACGCACCACTCCAGCGTCTGCCCGTCGTTGACGCCATGGAGGCCGAGCAGGTCGACGTGCTCGAGCTGAAGTCGTTGCATCGAATCAGCGAAGTCCCGAGCAAACTCGTCGGGGTCCGCGGTCGGCGCCACCTTGGTCTGGACGATCAATTCATCGCGGGGGAATCCCGGCAAGATCCGGCCCAGCTGCGCCTCGCTGGTTCCGTAGCCCCGCGCAGTCTCGATGTGCCGAATCCCCACCTCGAGCGCACGACGGATGGTGGCCTCGAGATTCCGCTGACTGGCGTCCTCGATCGGCGTCTGCGGATCCCAGGACTGTTGATAGCGCATGCCGCCGCAACTGATGACGGGCAACTCGATCTGGGTGCTCCCGAAGCGTCGATAGTGCATGCCGCTCGCCGTCTTACAGCGAGCAACGCTTGCGTTGATCGCCAATGTGGACCACTGCCACTTGAGAGAAGTGGCATTCTTCGGAGCCTTTGCCCCTCATCCAAAGAGGGGCGAATGTAGCGGGGTGCCACCACCGTCGCAAGTCGTCCCCCCCGGGGAGGCTGGTACTTTCGTGTCACCCTCGCTCCCATCGCAATCGTTTCGCCGCGGGCCCCCCCAGAGCAGTCGTCTCGGCTAGTACTAGTGCATGTCGGGCGCGAGCCGCGCAGACCTCGACTCGGTGGATCGTCGCCACCAGCAACCAGCGACACCGACCCGCAGTGCATGCACGAGATCGCGTAGAGGAACGGACGAGCGGGAGGCCGTGGTTGCCGCGAGCGCCGAGCTCGACGCGCCGGGTTCATCGCGCGCGCACGCGACCTGAGGTCCGCTCGCGCTCCGTGGCCGATCCCCGAATCGCGCCGGAGACCCCAATCGCGAGTGGGCGCGAGCACGTCCAACTCCAGAACTCGCGCGAGGTGCAGATGCTGCTGGTCGCCCACGCCGATCAGCATCTGCACGGTCTCGAATTGAGCCCCCCAACACTGCCCCGATCGACCGCGGTGACGCAGGGCGATGCCGGAGCGCCGAGCTCGTGAGGCGCCACTCCCGGAGCGGGAAGCGGCGTGATTGACCGAGTTGACGCGACGGGAACTTTCCACTGCCAGTACCGCTGGCGGGAATCCTGCCGATTGGTGACTCGGCAGCCACGTTCAGGATCACTTTCGTAAACATGACTGAAACAGCAACGAAACACTGTTTCACCACTGTTCCGTCCCAGGGCCGCGGAAAAGTGGCGGAAACATAATGACGCTACGTCACCTTCGGGGACGACAGCACTGGGAGCAGGGGCTCGGATGAAACATCTCACACGACTCGGCGCGCTGGCCACGGTTCTCCTCACTCCGGCGCTCGCCCACGCGGCCGAAGGGCAGGTAGACACCGGCGATACGGCCTGGGTCCTCGTGTCGAGCGCGCTCGTGCTCTTCATGACCATCCCGGGACTGTTCCTCTTCTACGCCGGGCTGGTCCAGCGCCGGAACGTGCTCAGCGTGATGATGCAGTGCCTGGTACTGGTTGGCATCATCACGATGATCTGGCTGGCCTTCGGCTACAGCCTCGCTTTCGACACGGCGGGCATGGAAGCGGGCGTCGTGGGCCTTGGGTCTTTCGTCGGCGGTCTCGGCAAGGCGTTCCTGTTCGGAGTCGATCGAGGAGCTGTGTCCGGCACCATCCCCGAGGTGCTCTTCTTCACTTTTCAGCTGACCTTCGCGATCATCACGCCCGCGCTGATGGTCGGCGCCTTCGTCGAGCGTATCAAGTTCTCGACCATGTTGTGGTTCTCCTCCCTGTGGCTGGTGCTGGTGTACCTGCCGGTGTGCCACATGGTGTGGGGTGGTGAAGGGGCGTTGCTCGCCGATCTGGGTGTCTTCGACTTCGCCGGCGGCATCGTGGTGCACGTCACCGCAGGCATTGGAGCGCTGGTCGCGGCCATCATCGTCGGGCCCCGTGTCGGTTTTCCCGAGCAGCGCATGCGCCCGCACAATCTGACCATGACCGTGACCGGCGCCGGCATGCTCTGGGTGGGTTGGTTCGGCTTCAATGGAGGCAGCGCGCTGGGCGCGAACGCGGACGCCGCAATGGCGATCACGGTCACCCATATCTCGGCCTCGGTGGCAGCCGTCGTCTGGATGGCGATCGAGTGGCGGCGCAACGGCCGTCCCAGCGTGTTGGGCGTGGCCACTGGCGCCATCGCCGGCCTTGCCGCCATCACGCCGGCGGCCGGCGTCGTCGGCCCCTTGGGCGCGGTGGCGATCGGCTCGGCATCCAGCGTGCTGTGCTACTTGGCCTCGACCGTCCTCAAGGCGCGCCTCGGCTACGACGACTCGCTCGATGTGTTCGGCGTGCACGGGGTGGGCGGGTTCGTCGGCACGGTGCTGGCGGGTGTGTTCGGAGCGGCCGCCCTCGGCGGAGCCGTGGAAGGCCTCGACATCGGGCGTCAGGTAGGCGTGCAGACCCTGGCCGCGGGAGGGGTGGCGCTCTACACGGGCATCATGTCCGTCGCGATCCTGAAGCTGCTCGGCGCTACGCTGGGCCTCCGCGTCACGGAGACCGAGGAGCGCGAAGGGCTGGACATCACTCAGCACGAAGAGTTCGGCTACGATCTGTAGCCTGGTGGGTTCCCCACTACCGTGAGCGCGGGGCCGCGACCGGGCGCCCCGCGCCCTCCTCGATGGAACTCGCCCGAGCGCGCCGTTCACGCACGCCCCGCTCGCCACAGATGCTACAAGGCGCACGTGACAGGTTGAGTCGGCCCTGTCGCTCGATCCAGAAGCCCCCAACGACCAGCAGCGCGAGCACTGCGAGACCGGGCAGCCCCCAGACCACCGAGCTGCTCATCGGCATCACCACCAGGACGACGGCCAGCGCAACTCCGACAACGGCTGCTCCCCCACGCGAGTCGAAGCCCAGCTGGTGGACCTCGCAACTGGCACACTCACTGCAGCACCAGCCCCGGCGGTTGTCCGCTCGGTGCACCCCCAGTTGGCCACAACGCAGGCACACGGTCGGAAAGCCCACACCGCGGCCCCACATGGGGGCCAGCGAGTCTTCCCGCGCGCCGCCTTCCCGTCCCCGTCGATCCAACCTCGGCACTGCCTGCGCCAGCGAGCATCGCGACGGGTACTCGAAGGCCTGCTGGCAATGCGAGCAGAAGAGTTCGAACCGGGCAACCATGTTCCACTACACAGGGTAGTCCACCCCACTGCGATGTCGAACCGGGATTCCTGGGCCCGCCCCGCCGGGGCGACGTCTCGGTCACGCCGCGTGGTTCCCGCGGGGAGAACCGCTCGGTAGCCCCGCGCCCCCCCGGCACGCCCCCCACGCTGGAGGCGGAGTCACCAATGTGAGACGGCCGTGACGCCGAGCGGCGCGCGGGCCCGACCCCACACCGCGCGACGCGCAGCTGCCACCGCCCCCCTCGCGCCTCGCGCAGCTGCTACCGCCCCCCATCGCGCCGCGCGCGGGTCCACCGAGCGTCGTCGCGTCCAGCGCTCGATGCCGCCGCTGCGACGAGTCGAGCGCGCGTCTCATTGGGGGGCGTACACCCCGCGCCTCGCTGGAACCCACGACCGTCACGCCATCCAAGGGGCAACACCCGCGTCACCCCGCGCCCGGATCGCACCTCGCTGGTGTCCGACGCCCGTCCTTCGCGCCGCGCGAGACGCCAGGTGCTTCACGCGGACGCGCGAGATCCTTGCTATCGAGGAAGCGTCACACCGAAACGTTCGGTGCGGTCCATCCCCGATCGGAAGTCGTACAGTACGAATCAAAGTTTGCGCATGACGACTCGACAGTGATGGCCGCGGCCTCTCCCGTTCGGTAATGGAATTTTCGCTTCTGAGCAGTGACGCGGCTCATCTCGGTACCTCAATGCTCGGAAGCCGTAGTTCAAAAATCCGCCCGCTGCCGGAATCGTTGGCATCCAGGCTAAGTCTGGTACGAGAGGACAACACTCCAACCGTCGAGGCTGGACTGACGTGAGTGTCGATGCCAGTTTTGCGAAGGCCAGTCCGGAGAAGCCGCGAATGTATCATCGAGTCGTCCTCGCCTGCACATGGTCACTTCTCGGACTCACGCTCGCGTCGTGTTCCTCCGACGAGGGGGACCGCCTGCAAGAGGCACGGACCACCAGCGGGGGCACGGGTCCCGGCACCGGAGGACTGCAAACGACCGGGAGCACCACCGGACTCGGCGGGCTCGGGTCGGGTGGAACAGGCAGCTCGCCACTAGGAGGCACGCCACCCGTCGGCGGTAGCGTCACCGGCGGGATCTCGACCAGTGGAGGGAACCCCGCGGGAGGGAGCCCGATCGGTGGGGTCGGATCCACCACCAGCGGTGGCGCACCTGCCGGAGGTGTGGCGTCCGGCGGCAGTGGCGCCTCCGGGGGCGGTCCGCTGGGCGGGAGCCCAGCTGGCGGCAACGCGCCAGGCGGGAGCCCAACCGGGGGAGTGTCCACGGGAGGAGCCCCACCGGACCGCTACGACCACGGGGTAGCGCCGACGACGGTCACCGAGGACGACGCTCGCGCCGCCTACGATGCCTGGGCCGCGATTCATCTCGAAGACTGCGGCGGGGGCGTCTACCGAGTCCGTTGGGAGAACGCCAAGCTCGACGCCACCGTCTCCGAGGGCATCGGCTACGGCATGCTGCTCGCCGTCTCCTTTGGTGAGCAGCAGGTCCTCGACGGACTGCTCGCGTACTATCGGCAAGCGCTCAAC
>JBNLDK010000236.1:0-30701 GCA_050304295.1 Polyangiaceae bacterium | reverse complement strand
TGCGCGGCCGGGGGGCGAGCCATGTGCCCGCAAATGCGCGTCAAACGCGCGTCTTGAGGCACATGGGTTCCGATTTCGAGGCCATGTGGCCGCAAATGCGCGCCAAACGCACGTCGCGGCCGGCATGGGTACCCCCCCGGCCCCCGGCTCCCGGCGTTCGGGTGCGGCAGGCCGGGCTCTCGGCAGGCTCAGCGCCAATTCCAGCAGATGGGGGCGGTGACTCCGGTCCCCGCGTCTTCTAGCGCCGAGGGCCCTTGCCCAACTCCCAGGTTGCATTTCGGGCCAGTCGACACCGTCGCCTGGAGAGGTCTACGCCGATCGCAGCAAGGCCGAAGGCGTTGGCGACGGCCAGCATTGTGCCTTGGCCACAGAATGGGTCGACGACTGTCGTGGTGTTGGTCTCTGCCACGAGAAAGCGACTGACGAACTCACAAGCCGACGCGCCCATCGCGCGGCTCCAGTCCATCGTCCCGACCTCTGGGAGCACATCGGGCATGGCATGGCGAGGCAGCCGTGACCAGGGCGTGCGGGCAAAGCAGAGGATGTGGGAGTAGGTGCTGCGACCAAGAGACGGCGTGCCTACTGGCCTGCGACAAGCAATCTTGTGCCAGAGTAGACAAGCATCAGTGTGCTCTGCGCCGCGCTGGACGAGGTAGGCCTTGTCCACCCACACAGGGCCGTGCCGGACATCGGATTGGTAGAACACCGCAACGCCTTCGGAAGGTAGCCACTTCAAGATGGTGTGCACCGCACTACTGAACCAGCTTTCCCAGTCCCCGAGCGTTGCTCCAGAAATCTCCGAGACATCCGGGAGCGAAGTAACGACGCTCATGCCGGGTCGTGCGGGATGCACGCGCAGCCACTCGAATGCATCACCGCAGGTAACCAGGCGCGATGCCGGATCAGAGCCCATGGGGAGCGTTGCCCGTGGCCAGGAGGCTCAGCTGGGCGCCGTGAAGACGCCGAGCACGCCGGTGTACAGGTGCATCCGCGGCTGCTCACCGTGCGGGGCGATCTCGAAGGCGGAGCTCATGCCGACGATGGGCATGTTGGGGAAGGCGCCACGGAGTCCGCGGATGTCGACGTCCTGGGTGCCATAGAGCGACGAACCGCGACCCGCGCAGTTCACGTAGATCCCGAAGCGCAGTGCCGCCCCAGCCGTCGAGCGGCGCACCTGGCGCGCCATCGCCTCGAGATCCTCGCGCGCCGCTGCGGCGTCTCGCGCGGCGATTACCATGCGGGTGCCCTCCCGGATCTCCTCGCTGACGAAGAGACCCCGACGGGTAGGGTCGACCCCCCGAATCGGTCGGAGCAACACGTGGGGTCGCTCGTCGTCGGCGGTGGCCTCGTCGATGAGCCCGGCGAAGAGCAGTGGTTGTCCCTCGAGCGCTTCGCCGACGCGGGTCAGAACGTCGAGTGCGGGCTCGCCCTCCAGCTCGAGCACGATGCCGGAGTCGTATCGGGTGATCCGTTGGGGCGGAGTGAGGAGTCGGCAGGCGGGGGACACCCCGATCACGGGCGGGGGCAATCCGTGGAGCAGCATCGCCACGGCGCCGCCCGTTGCCGCGGTTCCATCGGGGGCAACGGCGATCGCGCCTGGAGAGCCGATCGTGCCCCCCCCGAGGAGCCGTGGCAGACCGTCGTGGTGGGCGAGCGGGGTCAGCAGGTCGGGTGTGAAGCGCTCGGAGTTGCACATCAGCAGCACGGCGGAAGCCCGCTGCCCTTCGCTGGCGCACAGGGCGCCAGCGAGCTGCTCCCCGAGGCGATCCGGGTCGTCCGCGTCCACGGTGAGCAGCGTCGCGGGTTCCCCCGACCAGGCGAGCACCACGGCGGCGGAATCGTCCTCGAGTTCGCCGCCCTCGTGGCAGACCCAGGCGCCGCTGGCGACGAGTGCGGGCACCCCGGGGCATGCCTCGGCGACCGCGGTCGCCACTTCCGTGAGCTGGGTCGCCAGGGATCCCCCGACGAACACCACGAGCCCCGCTGGGCGCTTGATTCCCGCGACGAGGCGTGCGGCCTCCTGCCCGACTCTTGCCGGGTGGTGCGCCCTGAGCCCCGCGCTGGCAGCCATCCGTTGCACGGTCCGACGTTATTTGCGACGCCGCTCCTTCGCAAGGGTTCTGGTGAGGCCACTCGATTGGGCCGGGGGCCGGCAGCGACCCCCCTCACGAAAACACGGGCTTTCTTAAATGGTCATCATTACATACCCTGGAGGCCTGTGTCGGAGCTGAAGCTGGCCATCACTTCCACCGGACTGACCGACGTGGGGCAGCGACGCAAGCACAACGAGGATGCCTACCTGGCGGACGACGCGCTGGGGCTGTGGGTCGTTGCCGATGGGATGGGCGGACACGCTGCCGGCGAAGTGGCGAGCCAAGAGGCGACCGACACTGTGTTCGGGATGGTGAGTCGGGGCAAGCGGACGCTCGAGCTGGATCGGACCTTCTCAGAGGACAAGGGTCGCGCGGCCCAGCGGCTGCTCGAGGGAGCCGTTCAGGCGGCCACCTACATGGTGTATGCGATGGCCGAGCTCGACGCGAACAAGGCCGGCATGGGCACGACGATCAGCGCCATGATGAGTGTTGGCGACTTCGCCGTCACGGCCCAGGTGGGGGACAGTCGCATCTACCGGATCCGCGGCAGCGAGGTGGACCAGCTCACCGAGGACCACACGCTGATCGCCTGGCAGCTCAAGCAGGGACTGATCACCGAGGATGAAGCGAAACGCAGCAAGCACCGCAACGTGATCACGCGGGCGGTGGGCAACCGAGACTACGTCCAGGTCGACACGAAGGTGGTCGAGCTCGAAGTCGGGGACAGGTACCTCCTTTGCAGCGACGGGCTGCATGGGTACCTGCGCGCGGAGGAGATCGCGGAGCTGGCCGCGCCCGGTGGAGTTGCTGCTGTGCAGAGCTTCATCGACCTAGCCAACGGTCGCGGGGGCAAGGACAACATCACCGCGATTCTGGTCGAGGTGGGCCCTGCCTGAAGGCGACGCACCGAGCGGAACACGACAAAGAGGCTCGGTGGGAATGCTTTTCGCGGATGGCGTGGTTCTGCTATGCGGAGCCCGGTCGTGGCCACGGGCGACGAGAAGTTGTCGGTTTTTTGGCCAGCCGGGCGAATAGCGCTACCGAAAGATGAGACGCAAGCCCGTGGCTAGGGAGTAGTTGATGACAGGACAGCGGATTGGCGTGGTGATGGGTGGAACCTCGGCGGAGCGAGATGTTTCGCTCGCCACGGGTCGAGCCGTGGCCGATGCGCTGGCCGCCGCTGGACACGACGTCCTGCGGCTCGATCTCGGAAGCGGTGGCGACGCGCTCCAGGCGCTGGCCGCGGCGCGCATGGATGTGGCTTTCCTGGCGCTGCACGGGCGCCTGGGCGAGGACGGCTGCGTGCAGGGTGTGCTCGAGGTGCTGGGCATCCCTTACACCGGCTCTGACGTGCTCGCCAGCGCCCTGGCGATGGACAAGCTGAAGGCCAAGGAGCTGTTTCGGCTCCACAACGTTCCCACTCCTCCGTACTACGAGATCCAGGCCGAGGACGTGACTGGCGGCGTCGCGGAAGTGCACGGCAGCTTCGGCTTCCCCGTCGTGGTCAAGCCGCGCCGAGAGGGTTCGAGTATTGGCGTTGCGATGGCGCACGACCACGACGAGCTGGAGGCTGCGGTAAAGGCCGCGCTGGCCCACGACCGATCGGTGCTCGTCGAGCGCTACATCAAGGGTCGCGAGGTCGCGGTGGGTTTGCTCGATGACCGCGTCCTGGGAGCGATCGAGATCGCCCCCAAGAAAGAGCTCTACGACTTCGAAGCCAAGTACACGCCTGGCATGAGTGAGTACTTCCTGCCCGCGCGGATTTCGGCGTCGCGGATGCGTGGCGTGCTCAAGGTGGCTGAACGGGCTGCGCAGGCGCTCGGTACCCGCGGAGCCTGTCGGGTCGATCTGCTAGTCACCGAGGGAATGAACGAGTACGTGCTCGAGGTGAACACCTTGCCGGGGATGACCCCGACCAGCCTGCTCCCCAAGATCGCCGGGGCGGCCGGGTTTGGCTTCACCGAGCTATGCGAGATCCTCGTCGAGCGCGCCCTGGGGAGAGCCGCGGTTGGGCCAGTGGTCAACGCGACCCAGCTGATTGCGAGCGAGAAGAAGCCGAGCGAGCTGGCGGTCGCCGTCTAGTCTGGATCTCCTCCAGGGGCATTCCCGCGCTGCTCGCAGAGAGCGCGCACCTGCTCGTTGTGGGTCGCGACGAGCGCGATCACCTCTTCTCGAGGATCGTTCTCGGGAGCGAAGGTGTAGCGGTAGGACTCGGCTCGGGCGCGCTCGCCGATCGACGGGGTAAGTGCCAGTCCCGCGATCCCGAGTCCGAGCCCAACCCCCATCAGCACCGCGCCGCCCGTGCTCTGACCCTTGTCGATCTGCAGTTCTTCCTCGTTGCCACCCACGTTGACCGTGTCGAACGCGCCGGCAAACACCGCCGCGCCCACGCCCATCAGGACCATTCCCGTCCCGCCGAGGCTGAGCGACAGCATGCGGTCGCGGTCGTACTTCCGGGTGGCCTCGCGGTGAGGCGGCAGGAGTGGGGAGGGGCCGAGTCCCTGGCGCTCGAGGCGGGTGATCGACAGCGGGCGGTCTCCCCCAACCGGGTAGAGTCCGAGCGCGTCGCGCCGCATCTCCGAGTTGGTGCCCTCGTTTGAAACCAGAATCGAGCGGGTGGGAGCCAGGACGAGCCAGTTCTCCTCCTCGCAGTCTGTCCTCGCTGGTCCGGCCGGAGTCTGGATCTTCCCGTCCAGACGTGAGACGGACAGTGAGCACCCGGCACACAGCAAGACACCTCCCAACCCCAGGACCTGCATGGCGGGGAGGTAACACGCGCCCTCCGGGACGTCATCTGGCACCCCAATTTCACCCCGTTTGTGGTGAGTTCCAGATCCGATGGGCCTCGGGGCCGGAACCTCTCCAGGTGCTGCAGTGTGGCTCGCAACACGGTTGCCCGAGCCGCCGTCTTGGTCTATCTATCCCGTCCCGGTTCGCCGGGGCGGGCTTCCGACGCGCTCGTCAGTGCCTGCTCGGCCGCACCAGACCTGGGGCCTCGCCCCCTCGTTTTCGGCCACGTCCCCATCGTCTAGCCAGGTCCAGGACACGGCCCTTTCAAGGCTGTAACACGAGTTCGAATCTCGTTGGGGACGCTCTCAGTTATGAACACGGTGCCGAGCGGCACCGCCCCCTCCACCCGGAACCGCCGATACTTCCCTTCGGTAGCCGGGTGGAAGCGTATCGGCTCCAAGAACAGCGTTTCGATCACCCGGCGTCCCTCGGGAACGTTGCTGCGGAACGCTCCGCGGAGGTCCTTCAGGCGCTTCTCAACGGCCGTGTGCAGGCGCGCCGCATCGGGCGCCTTGGTGCGGGCTTGGGTGGACGCGATGCGGGCCTGGATGCGTTTGAGCTCGTACTCGCGTTGCTGAATCGCGGCCACGACGGCTTCGGGTCTTTGCCCCGCAGCGGCGAGGGCGGAGACGAGGTTGTCGATTTCGCTCCGAAGCGAGCGTTCGCGGTCCTGAAGGTGCGGGAGCTCCTGGGGCGCCGTGGCGGCGCGGGAGCTCAGGATCTTCAGCGCTTCGTCAGTCACTCGGCGAACGCGCTCTTCGGTGAGGACTTCGCTCTCGAGCCAGTCGAGGAGGGCGGCGTCGATCGTCTCGACGGGTCGTCGGACGTTGTTCTGGCAGTGGGTTCGGCCTCTTGAACGGCGGTGAGAGCACGTGTAGACGCGGATGATCTCGGTGCCCTGCTTGGTGTTCGAGACGTGGATGGGGCCACCACAGGTTCCACAGCGGGCCAAGCCGGAGAGGAGGTATTGGGCAGTGGGCCCCGCTTCGCCCCTGCGACCTGTGCGACGTTGCTGGGCTTCAAACCGCGATTGCACGGCATACCAGAGGGCGTCGTCCACGATTCGCAGGTGTGGCGCGTCGGCGCGAATCCACTCGGACTGGTCGCGTTCACTGCGTACTTTCGTGCCGCCTCGGTACTCCTTTTTCGCCCGATTCCAGGTGAGCACACCCCGGTAGCGCTCATTCAGGAGCATTGAGCGAATGGTTATGTGGCTCCAGTCGCCTGGGTTTCTGTTGCCGAACGAGGCGCGTGGGACCCCGCGTTCGTTGAGGTCGGACGCGATCGTGCGAAGCCCATCGCCGCGTGCGTAGCGGGAGAAGATCTCGCGGATGATGTCGGCCTGTTGTGCGTTGGTTCGGTACTCGACGTAGCCGTCGACGCGAACGTTGTCGTAGCCGTAGACGCGACCACCAGCGACGTATCCGCGCTCCGCGCGAAACCGTGCATGCTCGTAGTTGCGCTCCGAGATCTTCTCGCGTTCGTGCTGCGCGGCGAAGTTCTGGATCGTGACGACGATTTGCTCCGCAGCGGTATCGACGCGGATCTGTCGGTCGTGGTCGTAGCAGTAGATCGGGACCCGGGCTTCGTGCAGCTCCATGACCAGTGCCGTGGTCCGAAGCATGTCGCCGCCGAGCCGGCTCTCGTCGCGCACCACGATCGCTTCGATCTCTCCACGCGCAGCGACCTGGCGCAGCCCCGCCAGAGCCGGGCGCTTCACGAACTCGGCGCGACTGACCCCATCCTCCAGGAACACGTGCGCCGGATCCAGCGTCCAGCCCTTTCGCTCGATGTACCGCGTTGCTTCCTGGACCTGCACTTCGAGCGAGGCCGCCTGGTGCTCGTCGGTACTGCGTCGGGCGTAGACGGCTGCGCGCATCCTCTTTGACTACTCCTCGGCGTCCATGTCCGCAACGACGAGGTGGGCGAGCGCGCGAACCAAGGCGGCCTCGCGTGCCGCGGAACTCGGGTGAACGAGCCGGAGGTGACCGGTGGTCGTCGTTGCCGAGCCCAGACGGTGAACGAGCTCGGGCTTGCACTCGCGAAGGCGAGCGACCAGTTCGCCCGTGAGGGCGCTCCGGCGACCGCGGCAAACCAGGTCATTCCCCACCAATTCCAGCCGCACCCCCTGACGCTGGAGCTCAGCGAGCAGCTCGGCAGCGCTCACAGTCGAACCTCCGTTTCTTCGTCGAGGGGGGCAGCATGATCACCATCATCACTGGTGCGTATGTTGGGTGGCTGGCCGATTCGCCCAAAGTACCAAGAAACGCCGGTGTTGGTGCGCTCTCCATGCTTGAAGATGCGGCCGTCCACGACGGTTCCTTTGAGTACCCGAAGCTTGGCCGCGAGCTCGGTGCTGGTCGGAGGATTGTTTCGATCTTTGCCAGTGAGCTCCCGGACCGCCTCCCTCATGCCCGCGTTCTCCCGGCTGGCTTCGAGAAGCTCTCGGGCCTTCAAGCCCGATTCGGCGACCCCGAGCTCTTCCATTGCCTCGAGCAAGATCCATGCGGCATCCGCGCGATCGTCGCCAGCTCGGAGCATAGCGGACTGACCCTGGATCGGATCCGGCAGTCCCGCGGCGACTACAGCCCCACGAACAACCCGCGACCACCGCTCAAACGAACCCCATTCCGGGAGCGCGGCGACGCTGGGCGCTGTTACGCCATGGCGAAGCAGGACGAGACAGTGACTGACCAGCTCGGCTCGGTATTGGAGAACCGCCTGCCGAAGGTTCGGGTGCTGAAATCCGGTTCGGCGCTCGGGGCATTCGATGGCCGACTCGAGTCGGATCAGAAGCGTTCGCCGAGCGGTGTCACCGCGAAGCGCGACGTTGTTTCCCGTCGCGATCCACGTCACTTGAAGTGGGCCTTCCGCCATCACATTCCTTCCCAAGTGGCGGTCCTTCCAGCGATCAGCAGTGAGTGCCGCGTCGAAAGTCGCGCTCCCCAGCAGGCCGGACACGTTGTCTAGGAACGCGATGCGCGCTCCCGACAGCACGAGAGACGTGATGCGTTTGCGCTCTTCTTCCTCATTCCGGCAGGGCGGGAGTCGCGGCAAGTTCTGGCCGGTGACGATGAGTCCGATGATGTCTCCGAGGAGCGTCTTTCCCGTTCCGGGAAGACTGGCGTCGATCATCATGAGAGGCGCCGGTCCGTCCGCCGCCAGGCGCGCGAAGGGTGTCAGTAGCGCCGCAAGCCAGGCAGCGCGGTGCGCGTCGTTCAGAAAAGGAAAGTCTACGACGACGTTGAGGAGTGCCCGTGTGGCTCTGGAAACGTCCTCGGGCGAAGGGGCGTCCGCCACGCGCGGGTAGCTCGCATTTGGGCGATAGAGAACGCCGGACTCGGCGTGGTAGCCCGCGTCCTGCAGCACTGTGCCATCGGGAGCCAGAACCGGCGTGACCGTGATCAACCGCAGCCAGCGGACAGGCCCATACGTGCCGCGATCGAGAATCGCCCGAATGCTCCACTCAGGAGGGTGCGCTGGGGTGCGCTTGTCGCCCTTCTCGCGGCGCCAGTGTGCCGACCGAGCCAGCTCCTCTCTCAACGTGGCCGGTGAGATCGGTTCAATCGTCGGTTCCCCCGCGCCACGGTCGGACACGCGAACGAGGTGCCGAGCCTGTTGGAAGACGGCTCCATTGGTGGCCAGGGCGAGAACCGCCTGGTCGTTCACTTCGTGCTCGCGCGTGGTGATGACGATCGTGGGGTGGTCGCCACCGGGCAAAGGTCGAAGGTCGGGGCTCTCTCGGCGTGAAGGTCGTGGCACCCGAGGATTCAGCCCCGACCCGGTTGGACAGGTCTCAGCCCATCCCATTGGACAGGAGCGGGCGAACTCGCGGGCCTGTCCATTTTCTGTCCAGTCCCCGTCACTTCTGGGCGCGGGATTCCCACTGATGTTCCCAGCACTTGTCCCAGGCTTGTTCGAGGCGGTCCCAGTGCCGGTTGGCACGTTCCACCTCGGCGATGCTCATCTCGACCAACTTGCCATCAACCGCTTCGGGCTGTCCCCGGTTGTCGAAGGCGATGCCGCGCGAACGGATGCACTTGCAGCGGTTGCGGTGCTCGTGGATGACCTCGTAGCGGAAGATGCCGATTGGGGGGACGAAATGCCGCGATTGGGGCTCGTCCCAGAACGGTTTGGGGATCTCGCCTGGATGCTGGATCTCCCCCCGCAGCCAAGCCAGGAACGCCCGGTCCAGTTCGGCGTCGACGACAGCCGAAGTCGGCTCTCGCGTCCGGGCTTTACCCAAAGCCAGTTCCAAGGCCAGACGCTCCTTGTCGTCCCAGCAAAACCTGCCGTCCACGGACCTGATTTCGCCACCTTCCGCGAGGGAATTCAGGGTTCGCTGCACTTCGGCTGCACGCCGGCTCCCTGGCACGGCCAGTTTGCCAACCAGGCTCTGCGCTGTGTAGAGCGGTGCTCGTCGCAGGACCTTCCAGGATACTCGCCTCGCGGCGCCTTCGCCATGAGTCGTGAGCCTGCCGTCCTTCGCTGCTCGGGATAGCGTTCTCCGCGACAGCCCGAGTTCCCGAGCCGCCTCCGTGAGGTTGAGCTTCCGATCGTCGCGCCCCGCCACCGAAGCATTCTCACCCAACCGCGTCGCCCGAAGAAGCCCCGGAACCATGCAAGCTAGCCTCATGCTCTCTTGCATGGTCACTCTAAGCTTTTTCAAGCGTTTCGTAGATGCTCCAAGCTCGGTTTGAGGGGCGTTTTCGGCCCGACGGATGAGGGATGGAGTGCTCTCACTGCGGTGATGCGGTTGCCGGGGGCGTCGGATGAGCTGAGCGCCCCAAGCTCTCGCTAGCAGTTGGGGCCGCTGGACGTGTACTACGGTGACATCAGATTCGAGAGTTCGTCGTCCAGCTTGTCGATTTCCGCGAGCAGTTGCTGGACGTCGGAGACTTCCGTCTGCGGATCAAGAGCCTGCTTGACCGAAGTGAGGGATGAGTGGGCGACCTCGCCCCGCTTCGCTCCGTAGCTATCCAGTTGGACAAGCAGCATAGGATCGAGCTTCGCTGGCGAAATGCCAATGGGAAGGAGCAGTCTCAGGAGGTTCGCCTCACGAATGCCATGGTTGTTGACGCGGACTTCGTGGTTGTAGGTCGTGAGTGCGCACTGGACCTTGTTGTCGACCTCTATGTGGTCGCTCCATGTCTTGGCCTGTGTGGGTTGTGGTGGGCTCAACGTTCTGGGAGGCAAGGCCATCTCATGCCCGCTGAAGGCAAGTAGTGCGAGGAGGGGCCGCGTGACCACGCCAAGCTTCCACGCACGGTGGGCGTGGTGGGCTATCTCGAGAGCTCGGTCTTCAAGGTACGACTCGATCTCGGCGTGCACCAGAACCCTGTAGGCGGCAGTGCCGATCCGATCGAAGTCTGAATACTCGCCGGTGGGGTTAAGCGGCGGCAACAGAGCTACTTCAAGCGTCTTCAGTCGTGCCGACAGCTGCACGTATCGCGCGGAGTGCTCCACGTCGGCTACTTCCAGAAGCCTGGAAAGACTATCCTCTGACCTGTCGACGAGTCGGGGGCGCTCTCAGTCGGAATGGCGAAGTCCACGTCGGCGGCGTCACGGAGCGCAGTACCAAACAGCGTGAGGCGCTGGATTATCGGCTGGATGCGCGTCGTGGCGCGTTCGACCGAGGCGAGGAAGTCGGGATCCTTGAGGAGTGTGGAATAGGCCTTCCGGACTTCTTCTGCGTGTTCGACGGCCGCCACGCGGATTCGTTCGTCGCGGAAGTAGAAGATGAGTGCATCGAAAATCGCCCGATTGAAGACGTTGGCTCTGCGCCCGCCGTCGCGCCGTGCAACTGAACCATGGAAGATCTTATTGAGCGCGCCGACGCCTGCGGCGAAGTCCTGAAGCTGTTCTTCGATCCCAGGCTTCGCGTCCTCCCAGTCGGCATTCAAGCGTTCAAAGGTCCGATCGAGTAGTCCTTTCCAGTTCCCGTTGTACCCCGAGAGGAAGTTCGCGAAGGCGAGATAGCGCGCTACGAGTTCGACGTCGCGCATGCGGAAGTCGGGGCCCTTCAGGTTCAGAAGCGATTGGAGTTCGGGACTGCTTGCCGAAAAGTCGTCGAGGAAGTCGGAGAAGCCCCCCGGGTACATGGCTTGACGGAGTTCCTGCGGCGACAGTTTCTGGGTTCCGGTGTTGAGTCGGAGGAAGACCAGGTGCAGGAAGTCTGCGTCCGGCCAGTTTCGAATCACGACGGTTCGAATCGACTGGTTGGTGAGATACGTCCAGTCGTCGGTAAGGCCTGGGTCGCTTTCGAGGTCCGCATACGTCTTCCGGGCGAGATCCTTTCGCGCCTCGAGGTCGCTCAGGGCAAAGCCATTGTGCGGACTGGCGCTCGCGATCCCCCAGAACTGCATGAGCGTGAGGAGACGCTGCTTTCCGTCCAAGACGAGGAACCCACCGCGCTTTTCCTTGCTCTCAGCAAGCACGATCTGCGGGATCGGCAGGCCGAGTAGAAGCGATTCGATGAACAGACTCTTTCGCTTCTTTGGCCAAGCGTCGCGCCGCTGAAACTTCGGTGACAGGTTGATGGTCTGTCGGTTGAGCTGGGCGATAATCGTCTCTGTCGTCCAGTCCGTGGCTGACAGGAGGACATCGCTGTACCGGACGGGCTGTTGGTCGACATCGACGACATCCTCCTCGTTGTCGTCGAATTCAACGGGGAGATCGAGTTGGTCGCTCATCCCCGCATCGTCGGATGACCCTATCAGGTTCCGCAAGGGGTCATCGCTCCAGGGGAGGCGGGGGAGAGCGACTGTCGGCCTCTGGGTCGGTGTGGTCGAGGCTACGGAAGTAGCGTGTACGCAAGCTTGAAGTACGGGCGGTTGAAAGGCTCCTCGACTTCGTCCGTAAGAACCAAAGAGCCGCGAACTCGCAGCGCCCACCTTCGCTCATCGTGTTGCCAGACGTCCTCCACATCGATCAGTGGAACCCTGACCATGTTTGAGCCGCGCTGCTCGAAATACCGGAGGGTGACCGTGTTCGTCTCCAGCGAGACGTCTGTCAGCTGGACCACGAGCTCATCAAGCGGAGAGACGTCCATTGCTGGGAGACGCCTGGAGAACACGCAGACTTTTCGGGTATTGAAGCCTTCGCGCTCCGGTGGGATGGCCTCGAGTCGGACATAGGCTCGACGTACTGCGGGGTTCATATACAAGGGCAGGTGCTCCGGGCTGAGGAAGTGGGTCTGCGATGCCCGCCGAATAGGAAAGCGCCAACCGTTGGCGGCCCGGCGGTACGTAGGTTTCGGCGACCTGTCATGACCTGAGCTGGAGTTATCCTTGATTGCTGCGGGCACTCCAACCAAAGCGTCCGGGTAGGGCGGCACGTTGACCGCAACCAGGGTGGCTCCCGACGGAAGGTGGATGGGTACCGGGTCAATGGGCACGACTGGCGAGCACTGCAGTGCTGCGCCCTCGTAGATGTCCATGACCTCCGCATCCGTCTGATTGCGGAGTCCGTGAAAGACCAGAGTGTCCTTGTTGGATGCGCCGATCAGGAGGGTCCCGCCGAGCGAATTGGCAAATGCAGCAATATCCTTCGCGTGTTCCCAGGGTGCGGCCCGGTGCGCCTCGGACTTGAAGTCGAGGTCTTGTCTCTCCCTTGCCTTGTTGGAGAACGGTCCCTCAGGCGGGAGGTCGCCTGGTGATACGAGCGGGCGGTAGGGCACGGGTCGACGGTAGCCGAGTTTTTCTGGGCCGCCAGGATGGATTGGTGCCGGAACAGGCCGCCGTGCCACCCGCGTTGACGCAGCTTTCTGACGCAGGGAAGCTGGGACCCGATGTGGCATGAACAGAGCGTTGACGGTGGCCTGCTTCGGTTCGACCGCCGCACCGCGACCAACGTCCTCGTGCGAGGCCCCGACCTGGCGTCTTCGGTCCGTTCCGCGCCACGCGCGCTCCAGGTCGGCCTGGTGTCGTCCTGCAACCTGAGCTGCGCCTTCTGCTACCGCGACGCGAAAGCGCCGAGCCGGCTGACGGCACCGTTCCTCGTTGAGCTTCTGACCGCCGCTGCCGATTGGGGCGTGCTCGAGGTCGCCTTTGGGGGCGGGGAGCCGCTTCTCTTCGACGGGTTCGTGGCCATGCTTGAGGAGCTCCACGCCCGCACCCCGCTGGGACTCGCTTTCACGACCAACGGCTTGCTTCTGGACGACGCAACGATCCAGCGCGTTCGCGGCCTGGTCACCGAGGTTCGGCTCTCAGCGACGGGAGAGAACCGCTACCGGCAGACGTTGCGCAGGCTGCAGGCGCTCCCGGTCGGGGTGAATTGGCTGGTCACTCCTCGTAACGTTGGGCTTGTAGAGCCGTACGTTGCCGACTTCGTGACGAGCGGCGCGAGCAGCGTTCTGCTCCTCGGGTACAAGGGCGGGGATCCCGAGCTGCATCTGAGCGGACGCGACTTCGACAAGCTGCGAGGGGCGGTCGGTCGGCTGCGTGGCGTCCCGCTTCGGCTGGATGCCTGCTGGTATCCCAAGCTCCACGACCTGCCGCACCTATTCGACCGCGGCGACTGCGGGGCTGGCGACGAGTTGCTCGTGATCACCCCGGACCAGGCCGTCCAGGCTTGCTCGTTCTCGGGCACTCGCGTTCCGTTCTCGGGGATTGACGATTTGAAGCGCATCTATGCCGACCTGAGGCAAGCGCGGCCGAGAGCCGAGATCGGCGGATGCACGCGGGACGAGTTTCTGCCGATCCCAGCGACGCCACCGCAGCGGACTACTGCTTGGGTCTGGACGGCGGCATCCAGCAACAACAGCGGTGATTGGACCATCGTCGCGCACTTCTGTGATGAAGCGGCTGCCGAGAAGGCCGCGCGGGCTCTGCGCGAGCTATCGCGCGCGCACGAGGCGTTCCTGGCGAGTCCCGATGGTCAGAAATGGGTTGAGGATCACGACTACGACGGGAGCTACCCGACGCCACCACTCTCGGAGTTCGGACGCGCTCACGGGTTTGACTGGTCGCAGGACGACGAGGGCCTCTGGTGGGAAGAGGACGGCTGCGGCGCCCCTGTGTTGACTGCCGGCGCCGTTGGCGAAGCGGTCGTCGTGTACCACCCGTACTGCATGGGCCTCCCGGAGGAGCCCTTCCGACAGTTCTTTGAGAATGTGGGGGCAAAACAGTTCGGGCACTGGCAGTACGATCGCCCCCGCGTCGTCGCCAGCGCGAGTGGACGCAACACCAATGCAGAAGCGGAGCTGAGCCACTACCTGTCGCTCGTCCAGGCGGCAGACTACCCGTCGCAGGTGAAGGCCCCGCCGTGGGGGAAGGAGTGCGAGGACGCGCGGGTTTGGAGTGACGAGGACCGTTCGGCGCTCCTCGGCGCAGCCGAAAACAAGCTCCTCACGAAAGAGCGGGGAATCGAGCTGGTGTTGTCATTCGAGAACACCTTCGCCGGCGCCCTCGCGTTGGAGGCGTGGCTGAGGGCGGCGGGGTATCAAGACGTCGTGGTGAAGGTGGACCCCGGACCGACGCACTTGGAGCAGCAGGACCAGGCTCGGGAAGAGGCTATCACTGGGCTTTTTGGGGATGTGCGTCCCCTGGTGGACAAGCTACGCGGAGCGGATGCTCCGACGGTCGTGAAGTGGCTGTTCGGGTTCGGCCGCATCTCGGCTGAATTCGAGGCGGCCCTGGCGCGAATGAGCCGCGAGGAGCTCGTTCGATACAGTCTGGCCGAAGCGACGGACTACTGGGGCCGCGGCCTCGACGTGACTTTGATCTGCGTTGCTATCCTCGAGGTTGCGGGACCCAGCGAACCCGCGGCAGAGCTCGCGAGGCGCCTCTGGGACCACCTCAACGCGACTGAGTCCCGGGCACGGGGATTGGGGCTCCAAGCGCTTGCCCATGCGCTGCCCAGGGACGAGGCGTTCGAGCTCGCGGAGGCGTGGTACCGGCAGGGCGGGGACGACGCGCCCGCCAGGCTGCAAGCGTTCCGATCACTCAAGAACCCGCGGACGAACAAACTGATCGAGGAGTGGTGGCTGGACCAAACGCCACCACCTCCGGTTCAAGAGCTCTGGGGCGCGCTCGCGTTCGCGTCGCAGGCGCCCTGGAGCACGCTGGCGAAGTGGCTGGGGCTGGGCCGCCCGCTGTCGTTGGTTGCGTTGGACGCTCTCGGCAACTACGCGAAGGACGGTACTCCGGCGGGATTCCAGCGTCCCCCGGAGGCGGAAATCCGCGACGCGCTTCGCGCCTACCTGGAGCGGGATTCGGCTCCGCGTGCGAGGAACGCGGCAGCACGCGTGCTGGGGTCTATCGGGAACGTCGCGCGGGATGAGGGCAGGGGATGAACATTCGGTTTGCGAAGGCTCAGTTCCTGCGCGCGGCTCGCCTGCGACACATCGTGGACGCGATTTCGGAGATTCACTACGGACCCGGCGCAACGTCTACGTGGGACGGTGGCGCAGAGCGGGGAGAGCTGTGCTTCGACAACGGGTGCGGCGACGCGCTCGCGGTGGCCTGGGACGAGCGCGGCATCGTTGGCTTGAACTTCGACCACGAATCGGAGTTGCCGCGGTACCAGCTCGGCGTCGCGGACGATGTGGTTCCGCCCTCGCGGGCGTTCCCCGGCGTGCCGGAGGCCCTGCTCCCCTTGCTCCGTGAGGCTGCGCAGTGGGCCGGCGGAGAGTTCACCGGAGCGTTCTGGGCCGTGGGGAACAGTTCGGTGAAGGTCGCGGGCACTGAGGACTTCGGGTGTTGGTTCCCCGAGGACGAACGCGGATGGATGTCGGAGTTCTCCGTTGAGGACTGGGCCGAGCAGTTCAGCTTGGACGTGCCTCAGGTGGAACTTGCGATCCGGCTGGCGGATGGCGAATGGGGCGTGGTGCTGGGCACGGTGGACACCGAGTGCATGATGGCAGCCCCTGAAGAGGCCAAAGGGAGCCCGCGGGACGACGAGGCCGCAGAGAGAGCGGCGACGATGCTGGCAGAGGTGGGGATCGAATGGGCCCCGCCGCTCGAACAGCTGGCCGCCAATCGCTCCGCGTTCGAAGAGGAGCGGAAAGCCCGCGCGACGGAAGCGCTCGGGGACGTCGGCGTTCGCCTATTCGACGCGGTTCGCTCCGGCGACGTCGAGCGGGCGCGCGAGATGCTCGCAGCCGGGGCCGATCCGAACGCCCGAACCGTTCCCGACCAATACGACTGGACTCCCCAGGGCGACACGCCGCTGATCCAAGCAGTCAAGAAGTCGCATGAGGGAGTCGCCCGGCTTCTCCTCGAGCATGGCGCCGATCCGACGCTCTCGAACTGCTACGAGCAGTCGGCCCTTCACTGGGCCATTCGCGGGCAGCTGAAGGATCTCGCGGCCACGCTGATTGAACGCGGATGCGACGTTCGCCAGCCAGACAGCAAGGGTTGGACTCCTCTGCACAGCGCCGCCGCAGAGGGGCATGCGGAACTGGTCACTCTGTTGCTCGACGCGGGCGCCGAGCTCGGCGCGGAGCATTCCGGGGGCCTGACGGCGCTGGAGGTGGCGCAACTACGCGAACAGGACGCGGTTGTCGCGCTGCTGAAGGCCAGGAAGTGAGGGTTCAGAAATGGTGACCCACGACGGCCTGGTCGAACAGGGGTGGGAGTTCTACGAGGAGGGCGAGTGGCGATGGAGGCATTTGCCGACGCGAGGGAACTGAAGCCGGATTCGGCGGAGGCGGCCTATGGGGTGGCCTCGTGCCTGATGCGAATGGGACGCCTCGAGAAGGCCCTGGAGGCGCTGAAGGAGGTCCTCCAGCTAAGTCCCGATCACGCGCTCGCGTTGGGCGACCTAGGGCAGATCTACGGGCGTCAGGGGAAGAACGCGGAGGCACGGGAGGCGCTGCTTCGGGCCGCTAGGCTGGACCCGGACAGCCCGCACTTCTGCCAGAGCTTGGGCTGCGTCTGTTTGAACGACGGCGATCCGCGGGCCGCGCTGGAGTGTTCGAGAAGGCTTCCGCACTTTGGCCGGAGTCCTCTGACGCTTGGTACATGATGGCGAAAGCCCACGAGGCTCAAGGCGATCGGGAGGCGGCTCGGAACGTGATCGTACGCGCGGCAGAAATCGCTCCCGCAGACCGCGGGGTCCAAGACCTTCACTCACGACTATGGGCAGACCACGATCGGTATTTCGCTTCCGGCTGGCGGCCCGTCTTACTCCTCGGGCAGCGCCCACAGTTCTCCCCACCGCCTCCAGGCGTCTCGGAACCGAGCAGCGGTCGCTGGTGGGTTCAGGCGATCGGCGTACTCGACGATCGTGTCGTCCTGGTCGCCCATCATCACGGTTAGTGTCACGCACTCGCGTGGCGGGCCGGTTCCGAACACGCCCTCGGCGTCGACGGCAGAAAGGGCGTGACAGAGGCAGTCGGCGATCTGGCTATGAAAGTCCTCGAACTCCGTCCAGTCGTCGTCGTCGATGTCAATGGCGTCGAGCACCTCGGCGACCTCTGTGACGACGTTCTGAACTTCATCGAAGTACTCCTCCCCGGCGAGGTGGTGAGGGGAGTCGCCCGGGCTCCAGCGGTATCGCGCGACCAGGCGTTGGAGTTCCTTTTCGTCCGTAGGCGCACCATGCTCTGGTATCGCCGCTTTCCGGAGCCCTTCCTCGGACATTGCGGTCGGGAACACCTACACGAAGTCGCCAGACGTGAAGAGCCCCATGCAATAGAAGTGGTGGTCCCGGTTGCGCGCACGCAACTCAGTGAATGCCCTCCGGCAAGCCGGAACGAGCGCCTCCGTGAGCCGGGTGAAGTCGAACGTCGCCACTTTGGCGAACGTATCACGTGAATCCCCGAAGGCGGCTGCCGGGATCTCGCACGTGCCGTGAGGGGCGGCTAGAATCCTCGCCATGGGGCTATTCAGCTCGGTGATTCACCTCCGTGGCGTCGAGCAAGACGCGGCGATACGCGCCCTGCAAGGAATCCTAAACGGGTTGGGACTGGTAGTCAGCGACCGTCGGTCGCTGCCAGCGGATGGTCCCGGGAGTGCGACCTGGTTCACGCACGCGGCAGACGAGGGCCCGGTGTACCTCATCGGGGGAGTCGACAACGGAGGGTGGCTGCCAATCATCGAGGGGAGCTTCGCTGCACCCGGCACCCCGCACCTATCAGAGGTTTCCCAGCAGCTGAGCGCGAAGCTGGGATGTTTCGCGCTGTGCTTGGTCGTGCATGACGACGACGTGCTGTTCTACAACCTCGACCACGGTGGTCGGAGTCTCGACGGATACAACTCGAACCCACAGTACTTCGAGGAGGAACGGCTGGCTCCGGATGCTGTGGAGGAGCAGCGTCACCAGCCAGAAGCCTTCGCGCCGCTACTTCCGCAGGGCGTTTCGCTCGAGCAGCTCGAGGCGGTTCTGAACCGGGGCTGGTGGAACGCTCATGACAACAGCGGGCTGGACGAAGATGGCGTTCCTATCGATGACGACGACTTCGTGGACGAAGGTGACCGGATGCAGGAGTTGGGAGCGCTGCTTCAGCTTGGTGGGCGCGGGGCGGAGTATCCGTATGCTGAGTGGCTGGAGTCAGCAGGCGTCCGGTGGGAGGAGTTCACGGCGATCGCCGCGTTGCCCGAAGCTGTGGCTCGTCAGTAGCGCTGGCCTCTCACGTGCTGGGTCGTGCGCCACAGGGAGGACTGCTGAACCCGCGCACGGAGGAGCAAACCGGCGCCGTCACGTGCGACCAGTACCAGGTGGTTTTCGACGAGCTGTGAGCCCTACGGGCCGTTGGGCGAGTCTGGCGGGGGCTGCTCTAGTTCCGCTTTCAGCTCCGAGCTCGTCGCGAGTCGCTGGTCGGGGCGCAGCAAGAATGGGGCTAGCGCGCGCTGCAACTTGTCGTCAGTGACGAACATTCGGCAGAACGGCGTGTAGTACAGGTATTGGGCGTCGATGAGATCGGTGGCCTTGGTTTTCACCAGCTTGTGCTTGGACGCCACCAGGAGCAGAAGCTGCGCCGTGATGCAGTGAGTCGCGTAGGGAGCGAAGCTGGCGAGGTCGCCGCCCTCCGTCCGCCAACGTTGCCAGATGTCCCGCGCAATCTCTGGTCGCGGACGCAGCTGGGCCAGGAGGTACTCCACCCACACTGCCTGGAGCCCCGGTTGTCGGAGTGCGGCTCGAACGACCTCGCCGAGGTCACGCTCTTCTGTTGGCCGCGACAGCAATACGTGTCGCCGTCGTAGCTGCTGCCACAGCGGGTCCAGAGAGAGCTTCTCGGCGCGCTTGCGCCAGTCCACCGCGAACTGCCCCTCCTCCTCAGTGAAGCCTCCCGCCGCCCATCTCATTATCGCTTCGTTCAGGGGGGCGGGTTCCATGAGAACGGCGCGGTGACCGTCGGACATCGTGCCCTCAGTGAAGTCCCCGACCAGCGGTCGCCCGTCTGCCGTGATGTTCTCACCATCGAGATCAGCCAGACAGAGGATTGACCAAGGCACATTCACCGGCCCCCCGCTGCCGCAGAATTTCTGGGCGAACTCCTTCACCTTGTCGTCCGCCGCGATCCCCTTCCGGAACTTCTTGGACAGGTCCGCGATGATCTCGTAGCCGAGGATCGGCGGCACCGTCATGAAGTAGTTCAGAACGAATAGCGCCCCGTGTTCGTTTCGGGACAGCGCCTGGAACGCCGACTTGTCCAGAAGAATCGCGTCGGACTTCCGAAGTCCGCGTATCGCGGTGCGGCTGACCATCGTACTCCGCTAGCCGACCCGCTTGCGTGCCTCGGCAACTGCTTCGATGAGCTCGCTGTCTTGCCTCCACGCAGGCATTCCGATGTCGAGCCACTCTTCGGTGGCTGCGACGTGGTCGAGTTCCGTTGCGTCGTGTTTCAGGTGATCGAGGGCCGCTCCGCGGTCGATTCGGAGCATATCGACGTATTCGTCGAACGAAGACGCGAGCTCTACGAACGCCGATTCAGTTCGGAGTCCGGTCCACTCTGGCAGTCCCTGGACGTATGCGACAACCCGTCCTCCTCCTTCTGAGGTCAGGTCGAGGAAGACCATCGAGCTGCCACCGTCTCGAGCGAAGGGCAGGACTCCCTCGGGAATGCCCTGGTGCTCGCGACAGATACGCATCTCGCCCTGAAGCGTGCCGTACTCGCCGTCGCCAACCTCGTGGATTCCGCAGAACGAGAGTTCCTCCGTGGAGTTCTCGCCCACAGGCACGTCCACCACGTACTCGATGTAGCCGCCGTGCGCGACCTTCAGAAACTCGCGGAACGATTCCGGCAACGCGGCGCCGAGTTCCGCTTCGACGGCGTCGAGCTCGCCTTCGCTTGGCGCGGGCTTTTGGTCCTCAATCGCCAGGTGGCGGTATCGCGCGTAGGCAGCCACGTCCCTTCTCCACCGCCAGGATATCGGTGAGCGCGGGGCTGCGGCAAGCGCTGCGTTGACGCGCTGTTTGCGCGCTCGTAGCCTCGGCCTGCAGGGGTCGTGTGGTCGTGCTGGTGGCCGATGGCTAGAGACATCTACAGCTTCAACTGGTCGCGCCTGCGGGACGCCTACGGTCCCGCGACGAAGGTCCCCGATCTGCTCGATGCCGCCCTCAACAAGAGTGAGAGGGCGGCAGTGGATGCCCTCTGCGACCTTTCAAACCGGCTGTGTCACCAGGGCGTGGGGGTCGACAATGCCGCCGTTCCGGCGATGCCAGTGCTTGCGGAGGTGACCGAGCGAACCGAGCCCGATGTGCGAATCATGGCCGTCTCGATGTTTGCCGACATGGCCGAGGCGTCGCGCATCTTGGACATGGAGCTTCCGATTCGCCACCTTGAGCTGGGTTGGACGCGCCTTCCGCCTCGGCCCAAAGAACTGGTGGAGGAGGTCTACTCCGAGGTGAGAGACGCGCTTCTTGCCGAGTTGCCGCGGTTCCTCATGCTGCTGGACGACCCGGACGATCAGGTCTTCGAAGACGCCGTGAGATACCTGACCGCGATGGATGTGGAGGCCGCGGAGGCGGTCTATTCCGAGTACGCCAAGCGACTCCACGAGGACATCGGGGACCAACGAAGGGCCCAGCTGATCACCGACATGGGGTACTCGGCTTGGCCGCGGGCGCGAGACACCCTCTTCGCCTTGTCCCACGATTCTCTCGGCCGTCGGGCACGATTGGCACGCGCGGGCCGCCTGGCCTATCTCCTCGGCCAGGAGAGTCCCGCCGAGTTGCTCGATGAGCTCGAGGAAGCGGCGCGCGATGACGAAGTGCTTGGTTGGCGCGAGGTAGGTGGCGGCTTCGGCGTCTACCCCGATCTCGTGTTCCCACTGGCTCGAGCTCGACCAGAGCTATACGAGCAACTGCTCGAGCGGGCGGTTCGGCTCACGCCCAACGCCGGGCTGAGCGCCCACTACATGCTCGCATTCGCGCTCTGTGTTGGCCCGCGACCGGAGGAGTTCACGCCGCTTCAGTCCGCCGCCATTCGCGCGGTGGGCGAACAAGCCTTCGCAAACAACGTCGTTCGCGCCAACGATGCCCAGGCGCTTCGGTGTTTCCACCTCCCCGACAAGCCAGGGGACTACCAGTGCGACACGGCCCCGCGCTTTCGCAGTTGGTGGTTCGGGCTCTGGTAGGAAAGCGCTATGCCTGAAGAGAAGGGGAAGAAGGAGATCAAGTGGGAGCACTTCCCGATCGGGAAGCGGGGAGTCCGGATCTGGAGTGATGCGAACGGTGACGCCGCCAGAGAGTTCCTCGAAGGCGTCAATCCCACTTTCTTCTGGCACCTTGCGGGAGTTCATCAGCGAGCACTCCGTGAGGCTGGGAATGACGAACAGGCCAAGATGGATGCTGCGCTTGGGATCCGGGTGTCCTACGGGATGGGCCTTGAAGCTCTCATGGCATTCCTGTGCGCGACTGTGCAGGCTCCGCACTGTGTCTATGGTTGGCTCTCGCTGTACACGAACCGCGACCTGCGCGAGGTGGTCGCGGCTGTGCACAAGGGCGAGCTTGTTCTGGCAGACCGAATGTTCCGGCCCGGGCCTGTGTCATGGACCTCTGTCGCTTCAGCGATCTTCGCGCCGCTCGAAGCGGAACACCCGGACACCTTCAAGACAGCGGTCGAGCGCCATGCAAGAGCGTGGGGAACGCTGGCTGAAGGCTTCCTCAACCAACACTCCAGGGACGAGTACAACGCAATCAAGCACGGGCTGCGGACCCGACCGGGGGCAGGAGAGGTCCAGATCGCGCCCGAAGGCGTCGAGCCCCTGCGGATGACGATTCCCTATGCGAACCGGTTCCCCGTCATCAGTGAGAAGCGGAACACGGAGGGGAAGCGGCGGAAGTGCCACTATGACGTCACTGTCACTATGGTCTCGCTAGAGCCGGAGTGGTGCGTAGCGGCCCTGGGCATCATCACTCAGTCCTTGCGCAACCTCCGCAACGCGCTCGTTGTCGCCTCGGGGTATTCGAACGAGTATCGGTTCGAACAGCTTGAACCGGCGGACGTTGTCTTCGGCGCTCTTGAGAAGAGAGAGAGCGACCTTGCCTCTCTGACCTGGGGGACAACAACTGAGGCCGCGGAAGAGGAGTACCTCTCGTCGGAGGAGATCCTTGCGTTGTGGGAAGAAGCGCAGAGGGGGAACGAATCGGGTGACTGACCCGTCTTGCCCTAGCTCGCGGCGGAGGCTCGGCCGCCTGTTCGGTGATGGTGGTGATCCTGGCGCCCCGTCGCCAGGGTCACGCCGCGAACGCCGCCCTCACAAGGAACCTCGACATTTCTGCTGATTCGTCGAAGTTCATAACTGGCACCGTCCCCTTGGGGACGCCGCTAATACTGAACTCACCTAGAAGGCCGTCGAGTGCAGCTTCTCCTTCGATGCTGTAGCGGCGGCCTTCAGGCGTTTCGACTGGAGTGAAGGTGAGGGGGCCGGGGAGCAGGGCTTCCAGGGCACGTCGGCCTTCTTGAGGGTTCGCGTTGAGGAGGTCCTGGAACTCGTCGAGTGAGCCCGAGCCTCGCGTTCGAGACGTCGAACTTCGAGGTCGAGAACGCCGGGGGCGGTTTCGGTTGCCGCAATCCGTGCCCGTATTGACCCGAGCTGCCGCTCGCGCTCGGCGATCATCTTGACGATGGTTTCGGGGGGCGAACTGGACCCGCATCTGACTGGCAGCGTACTCGTCGAGATAGAGGGCTACCGTTGCGCCACCCACGAAGACGACGGGCACATCCAGCGAGCGGAGGGCCTGGCAACGCGCCGAAGCATCTCGACGTTGGTGTCAGCCACTTCGAGGCTCCAGGCGGACTTCAGTATTGGCTGCGTCCCCCTGGGGACTAGCTTCGCGAGATGCAGGCGCCTTCGGGCGCCTGTCGCGGTTTGTGGGGCAGCGCGGGGTGGGCTGGAAGTCGTCCACACCTACTCCGAGACGACCTTGTGTACCACCAAGTCAGGACGGTAGCGGAACCCGTCGTGGGTCACCGGCAACCAACTCTCGTCGCGGAGGGCTGGAGGGGGATCCACGACGCCCGAGAAGGACCCCTGCTCGTGAACGTAGAGGTCGAATGCTACCCCGTCTCCAGGATTGGCGTACCCGTCGGGGACGGGAAAGTCGGCTGGAGTGGAAAGAGGATGGCCGTTCACGCTCTCTATCCGCAAGACGGGTCTTTCGTCAGTGGCCTTTCTGCGTGAATGCACGACGGTCGCTGTCCCCGTCACTCTCACCACCGTCCCCAAGGGGAACCCGAGGTAGCCGATCACTCGATCGGGGCCCAGGGACGCTACGGCGATTGGTCCCTGACTGGGTTCCCGTGCGATGAGCTGTTGCAAACGCTGGGCCTCCTTCTGTGCCGCGACAAGCTCGCCCTGCAGGCGTCCCTCTTCAGTGGCGTCCCGCCGCACGCAACCGGTGCTCACAGCCGACACAAGCAGCAACCCAGCAGCCAAGAGCCCACCTGTCCGCGTCATGGTCCGCACACTGACAGGGGCACGAAACATCGGCAACTTCCGATGACGTCGCGATCTTGCTCACCCTGCACAGGACGACCGGCACCCGGTCGACCTCGGCTGCCAGTTCTGGACGTCCATCGACCACCGCGATCACATCCTCCACATCCTTGCTGCCGAGGAAGTCTCGCCGCCTCGGTCGTTGAACGCCGCGATCTTCTTGGCAACGAAATGGGGGCGCATTCGCAACCAGAACCTCGATCTCCCCGACTTGTATCGGAACCGTCTGAGCGAGGGGACGCTGCTGCCAGAGGAACTCGTGAGGAACTCCGCAGCGGGTGCGCAGTCGGAGATCGCCAGCGGTCCGGCGCATGGTGGCTCCGGTTCCGTTGCTCGTCGTTTGTCCTCGATCGCACACGTGGTTGGTTCGTAGCTGTCGGTTCAGCTAGCATGGCCGCGTGCTTTCCACGTCGCGTGAGCACCTGAAGTGGGCCGTCGTCCTGGCGGGCCATCGCCACGTCGTCGAGGTGGATTGGCCCGGCTTCGACAACAAGATTGCCGTCGACGGGGTTGTCGCTGAGCGCTGGAGCTGGCCGGGGAACAACTTGTATGCGACTCGTTCGTTCCACCTGGACGGCGTTTCCTGCACGGTCGTTCGGCGGCGCGTAGGGTTGCTCGACTATTCGTTCAAGCTGCGGATCGAGGCTTCTGGGGCAGTCATCGAGGAGATTGATGCGGTGGGAGTGGCGGGGGAGTGGCACCCGACTCGGTCAGCCCTTCTCTTGGGAATGGTCCTCGTGTTGCTGGCCGGGTTGAGCGTCTGTGGAATCGTGGCCTACTGGGTGGCGGCGTTCTAGGAGTCTGGTTTCCGCACGAGGGGCCCGTCCAGCGCTCAGGTGTCCCCTCCGGGGACCCTTCGATGATAAACTGCCGTGTCCTTGGAATCGAACGGAGGGAACCATGAGTGCTCGATATTGGACTGCTGGGCTGACCGCGCTGCTGATGGTGGCCTGTGGGGGTAAGGGTGACGACAACCACCGTGGGGGCGCGACAGGGGGCGCGGGCGGCGAGGATCAGTCGACCACCGGCGGCGGCGAGCCCGGCGGCAACGATGGCGCGACCTCCGGTGGGAGCGGTGGCAAGCGCGCCACTGGCGGGCGTCCAGGCAGCGCCGGCGCGGCAGGCGAGGCGGCGGGGGGTGCCGATGGTGGCAATGTCCCTGTGGGCGGAGCATCGGGTGGCACGGTCGTGGCCGGCGGCGCCGGTGGGATCAGCGAGAATCCGACGGGCGGTACGGTCACGGTGGGCGGCGCCGGTGGCGCCATCGGGCCCGAGCCCAGCGCCGGACGGGGAGGCGAGATGGGAGTCGCGGGCAATGCTCCGGGTGGCTTCCCGAGCGATGGGGGGCGCGGCGGTGCGGGGACGGACGTGACCCCCGAGGGAGGAAGCGCGGGAGTACCCGTGGATCCTGCCGGGGGTAGCAGCGGTGCCGCGGGGAGTCCGGTTCGCCCCACAGACGTGTGCGGAGGGATCGCTGGGATCCTGTGCTCGAGTCGCCGGCAGTACTGCCGTTACGATGTCGGGACTTGCAGTGATCCCGACCGGAGTGGACGGTGCGTGAGGCGGCCAGACATCTGCCTCGCCGAGTGGAGTCCCGTATGCGGCTGCAACGGCATCACCTACACCAACAGCTGCGAGGCCGCTCGAGCGGGAGTATCCATTTCCCATCGGGATGCTTGCACGGGTCGCGAAGCCACCACCTGTGGGGGCCTGGCTGGGGCGCGCTGTCCGGCGGGCACGTCATGCGTCTACCCCATTGGCACGTGTTCCACGGTCGACGGGCTGGGGCAGTGCGTCCAGCCCCCGCAGACCTGCCCGACGGTGCGCGATCCCGTCTGTTCCTGCACCGGCGACACCTTCGGCAACGAGTGCCTGGCCTTGCTCTCCAGGGCTGCTCCACTGGACCACGTGGGAGCCTGTCGGTAGATCCGGAAGCTGGAAGCCCGGCGCTGGCCGCTTCGGCTGGCGCTGGGGTCCGGATCAATCCATTGGTTGGGGGTCTGTGAAGAACCCTGTTTCGAGCAATTGCACCACGCTGGTGAAGTAGTCGTCGTACAGCTCCTCGAGCCGTACCTCTCCGGGGAGGACATCGCCCAGCGAGCGGCGGACGAACTGCGGGAATAGCAGGAGGGAATCGAGGATCATCACCGCTGCGATCGCGCTGCGTGCACAGAGCTGACCGCATGCGACGGCGCTGTTCAACCGATCGTGGAAGTCGGACGGGAAGAAGCTCCGGGCAAACACGCTACCCAGCAGGTCGTCGCCGTCCACCGCCGTCCACGCCACGACTCGGCCGAAGCGTGGTTCGTCGATCAGGAACTGGTGCACCAGCCCCAGCGCGGCGGGGAGTTGGCGCCGCAGGTCGTCTCCTTCGGTCAACAGCACCGACACGGCGCTCACCAGCGGACCTGTCTTCTCGTCGAGAACGGCGGTGAGCAGACCCCGCTGGTCGACGAACAGGGCCCGGATGGAGGCCTCCTCGGTCTCGGCGCAGCGCGCGATCGTGGCCAGTGACGCCTGCCGGGGTCCGCGCTGCGCGAACTCGTCGTAGGCGGCCTCGATGATGCGCTGACGGACTTCTTCCATGAGGCGTCCAAGATACCGCAAGTCGTCCCGCAGGCGGACCTCGCTGTCGGGTTTGTGCCCCGAGGGGCGCAGGGGAGCGCTTTTCCCGCTGGGATCTCCGTGCTACCAGCGGCGCATGGAGCTCAAGGACGTCAGGCAGCGAATGATGACCGCCATGAAGGCGGGGCGCAGGGTCGAGAAGGAGGCGCTCCGAACGGCGATCGGAGAGATCACCACCGTGGCCGCACGCGAGAACCGCGACGCCACGGCCGCCGACGTCGAGGCAGTAGTGCGCAAGCTGGTCAAGGGGGTCAAGGAGTCACTGAGCCTCGCGCCGGACGCGAACAAGCCCGAGCTGGAGGAGGAGCTTGCGATCTTCCAGGGGCTTCTCCCCCAGGCGCTGACCGTTGACGAGATCGTGGCCGCGCTGACGCCGGTGACGGACGCCATCCGGGCAGCAAACAACGATGGTCAGGCGACCGGCGTCGCGATGAAGCATCTGAAAGGTGCGTCAGCGGTCGTGGAGGGGCAGGACGTGCGCGCGGCGGTCACGCGGATCCGCCAGCCCTGAGCGCCTGGTGCGGCATCAGAGGACGGGGGCCGGCGCTCGTCGGCCCCCTGACCACTACCAGACCGCCGACCAGAGCTCGGCGACCTGCCCAGATAGGTCCTTCTTGCCGGGCGCGGCGGCGGCCAGTTCGACGAGCACAATCTTCTTCAGCGAGATCTGCCGGATGAAGATGTCGTCGTTGCTGAGCAGTTTGGTGCTGGTCCCCTCGCTCTGCATCGCCCCGAATTCGGTGCGGGGCATGAAGCGCTCTTCGAGGAATGGCAGCACCGGGTTGGTCAGCTTGCCCTGGCCACCGCGCTGGAGGGCGCGGAACAGCTTCTCGCCCGACGCTTGATGCTCTTCCGGGAGGGGATCGAAGCCGATCATCAGTGCCAGGTCGCTCGGGCCGACCTGGCTGGTGGGGACCGACTTGACGCGCAGTGCGAGAAGCTGACCCGGCTCGGCCGAGCCGAATTCGTGGGTCTTGCCCACCCAGATCCCACGCCCCGAGGGGATGGACGGCTTCCACTGCTTGCCCTCCGCGAACTCGCGCAGCATGCGACAGACGTCGCCCTTCGCCTTCTCGTCGCAGCCCGCGTCTTCGAGCAACGTCGTCGCTTCGGCGTCGGGAGGCGGGGGTTCTGCGGGACGGGCGTGGGAGGGTGCCGCCGAAGCGGTCGCTGAAGCCGAGGTAGCCGCGGTCTCGTCCTGTTTCTTGGGGCAGCCCGTGAGGGTGCTCGCGGCAAGCGCGAGGCCCATGGCCGAGGTCAGTGCCGTGGCGGGTCGCATCAGGGCATGGCTCCGGGGGGCATACCGGGTAGTCCGCCACCCTTGGGCGCTTTCGGATCGATGCATTCGCCGTCCTTGGCCGAGCACTTCTTGCCCTTGATGCAGGCGGTCGAGGGGCGGCAATCGCCATCACTGCCAGCGATGCACTTGCCGTCCTTGGGCGTACAGAGCCCCTCCATCTTGCAGCGCGCTGCCTTGCGGCAGTCGGCAGCCTCTTCCGCGACACACTTGCCTTCCTTCTCGCTGCACTGGCCCTGCTGTGCGCACAAGAGCGAGTCCTTGCACTCGGCGGCGGTCGCCGCGCACTGACCGTCCTTCGCCGAGCATCCGCCAAACTCCTTGCAAGCTTCCGACTGCTTGCAGGCCTTGTCGTCGGTCGCGACGCAGGCGCCATCCTTGGCCTCGCAGGCGCCGATCTGGCGGCAGGGGCTCTCCTTGACTGGCTTGTCGTCGGTGGTGCCCTTGCAGTGGTACTCCGACAGCGCGGTGCAAGAGCCGTTCTGCTCGACGCACTTGCCTTCCTTCTTACAGTCCTCGGTGCACTTCGGGTCGAACATGCGGGCCAGGTTGACGCAGGTCCCGTTCTGCACGCTGCACAGGCCCACCTTGGTGCAAGCTTCACTGCTCTTGCAGTCGTCGTCGGAGGCGACCACGCACTCGCCCTTTTCGGCGGTGCACTTGCCTTCTTTCTTGCAGCCACTGGACGACTTGCAGTCCTCGTTGCTGACGGCTGCGCACGCCCCGCTCTCGTTCGCGCTGCACTTACCCATCTCGGTGCAGTCCGCGTGCTCCTTGCACTTCGCGTTTTCGTCGCAGCCGACCAGCGCCGCCAGCAGCAGGGCTGGAACGGACACGGCGATGAGCAGTCTTCGGATGTCGGGCATGGCTACCTCGGTGCAAAGGGTTCGTGACGCGGCCCCAGGGCCGGAAGGCATGGTAGTCGAAGCGGCGCCAATTTGACACACGTTCTGCGCGCTTCCCACCGCACCGGGTCGGCATGCGCCTTTCTTTCCCAGCGCGATCCCCATCGTTCATGGTGTGCGCGCCATGAACGACGAGACGCTCGCCACCGAGATCGCCCGCGCCCTCCGCAACAACCAAGACGGTCTGGCCGAACAGCTCATCCAGCTGCGCGGGGGGTCTCCCCAGTCCGCATCCAACCGAGCGCTGTCAGTCCGGTCTTCTTCGGCTCGCCCGGAGTCGACCGTCACGTCCGCATCGCGCCGCGCACCGGCCGAGTCGCCAACGACGCCCGCGACCGCGGAGTCCGGGTGGGTCGCCCAGGATCCATTTCGGGTGAGCAGCTACCGGGCGTGGGTTGCGTCACGCAACCGCCTGTCGACCACCGGGTAACGATCTACCGAGTTCCGTCAGTCAGCACCCTCGGCCACCAGGACAGGTTTCACCGATCAGTCTGGCGCAGGGCTCGCCGCGCTCGCAGGCGGCTGGCGGGGATGGCTGGGGTAGGGGGAGCACATCTCGGCAACGCGGACAGGCAACGGGCCTCTCGGCGATCCCTCTCGGGTCGCTCGACGCGCCCGTGGGAGGCTGGCCGCAAGCAGGACACACCAGCTCGGTCACGTCACCAAACCAAGCACGAGAGCAGGCGCTCCGCCACCACTCTCGTTCCGGGGGCCACAAGCTCAGGGATCCGAGCTGGGCGTGGTGAGGGGCTGGATGAGGAGTTGGTCGAGGCGTGTGGCCCGCGCGTCACGGTACCACTCGAGACCCACGCTCATCCCGGAGTGCCCCCCTTCGGGCTGGGCGCGATAGGTTCCGAACAGGTAGTCCCACCACGGCAGGTTGAAGCCGTAGTTGCTGTTCGTCTCGCGCATTTGCACGGAATGGTGGACGCGATGCATGTCTGGCGTCACCACCCACCTGCGCAGCCAGGCGTCCACCTGAAGGGGAAGGGCGACGTTGGCGTGATTGAACATGGCCGTCCCGTTCAGCAGGATCTCGAAGAGCAACACGGCGACCGGTGGGGCGCCGAGCGCCACCACGACGCCGAGCTTGATGCCCATGCTGGCCAGGATCTCGACCGGATGGAAGCGGGCACCACTGGTCACGTCGAGGTCGACGTCGGCGTGGTGGACCCGGTGCAGCCGCCACAGCAGCGGTATGGTGTGAAAGAGGCGATGCTGGAGGTAGATCGCCAGATCCAGCAGCACGATGGCCGCGACTGTCTTTGCCCAGTCGGGGAGAGTCGGCCAGTGGAGCAACCCCAGCTGACGTTCGGCAGCCCATCCCGCGACCCCGACGGCGGCGATCGGAAACGTGAGGCGAAGCAGGGTCGTGTTGAGCAGGACCAGGCCGAGGTTGTGTGGCCAGCGTGCGAGGCGAGAGAAGGTGCGCGACCGCCGTGGAAAGCGGGCCTCTGCCAGAGCCAGGCCCACCAGCAAGGTTGCAAAGACGCCCAGGCGGACCGCGGGCTCGTGCGCAAGCAGGGTTTCCATTGGCCGAAAATGTGCGTCCGCAGCCGTGCTTGTCCACGATCGTGCGCTACTTCGTCGCGCCCAACGTTGGCGACACGCGCCTGACGGATCTCGTCGCCGCACGGGCTCGCTCCTCGACACTGATCATTTGAACGGGCCAGCGGCGAGGAACGTGGGCATTTGCCCGTTCCCTTCGGCGGACCTGTGCTTCGGTTTTCGCACCAGGTGCCCAACTGCGGCGCCGGGCAGGTTGATCGAGACGCGCCTAGGCAACTCGTTTAGCCTTCCCGGTTATGAATCAGATCGACGAGGCCCTGAGCCAGTTCAAGTCCGACGACGTTACATCGCGACTGTGCAATATGATGTTCAGCGCGATTCCGTTCGCGCCCCGGCAGGCGGAGTACACGACGCTTGACGAGGCGACGACCGCGCTGTTCCCACAGGCGACCCCTCAGGTTCGCCAGCGGGCACAGCAACTCGCCGGTGAGGCCAACGTCAAGAGCGCACTGTGGATGTTCAATGCGCTCGACATGGGGGACACCGGCATCGCGATCTACTCGGGACTCAGGACCGCCCTGGGTCTATTCAAGAA
>JBNLDK010000235.1:0-66388 GCA_050304295.1 Polyangiaceae bacterium | reverse complement strand
GGACGACGCCACCGGCAACGCCGCCGGACAGAGCGCGGTCGCCGGCGGCCGCGATGCCGGCGGCGACGGCGCCGGCGCGATTGCTGGGTCGAGCAAGGAGGACAGCGGGCGCAAGAGCCGCGACCAGGGCGGGTGCGGCTGTCGAGCCACCGGCGAGCCGAGTCAGCACCAGCTGGGTCTGTTGGGGCTGAGTCTGTTGGCGTTCGGGGTCGCGCGGCGTCGTCGCCGCGCGGCCGCGCGTGCCGCCTAGCGCGAACGAAACGACCGCGTCAGCGCCGACTGCTCGCATCGGCGTGCCGCGAAGATCAACTCGTCGATGTGCTCCGGACGAGCTCGGGCCGTGTGCGGCGAGATCCGAGACGACCGCAGGGCGAAGCCCGAGGACCCAACCCCGGGAAGCCTCGATCGATGGCTGCCCGACTCGCAGGTCCGTCCCGCGCTGTCAGACGCTCACCGCGACCGGCGCTTCACGGGCTGAGGCAGATCTGATCGATCTGCTGGCTGGTCGCGCGCTGGCGCTCGGTAAGGTGCGTGAGCTCGGCCCTCGCCGAGCGGACCACCGGCTGCGTCCCCGAACGGTTCGCGGACGCGAGCCGATCGAGCGCCCGCGCGACTCGCTTCATCAACTTCGAGTAGAGGTCGACCTGCTTGGCGAGGCGCTCATCGGAGAACTCGAGGGTGGTCAGCTCCTGGGCTAGCTCCAAGTAGAGCGCGGACATCTTCCGGTAGGGGGCGGCGGCGCTCCCCTCGGGAGCCAGCCCAGCGTCGGATGGCGCCACGACCAGGCTGGGAGGGGTGCCCCCCCGCCGGCCCAGGCCGGGCGGCGCCGCGTCGGGCAGCGCTGCGTCGGGCGCCCCCGCGTCCACGGGCGGCTCCTCTTCGGAGAAGTCCTCAGCCGACGCCAGCCGCTCCACTTCGCCGAGCGTCCGGTTGACCGTGACTGCCAGTCGCTGGCACTCCCGCGCCCGCTCGAGGCGGGCGCACCCACCCAACCCAACCAGGAGTCCGGCCAGGACAGCGAGCCACCCGACACCGAGAGTCCGCGGTCCCACGGAGAGGGGCAGACTAGAAGCCATGAGATGGCAACGAATGCGCACAGGAAGCCACTGAACCAATCTCAGACCGCAAGCCGGCCGAGGGTATGAGATGGCTTCTCGATGAGCAAGCGCGATTGTCCAGTCCGCCTGCCCAGAGCCTCTCGCCCGAGCCATTCGTGCGCGATCAGCACCCCGGGCACCCACCCGGCGGTCCACCGATCGGGTATCATGGAGAGACAGAGCCGATGGCCGACGCGACGACACGCAGCGAGATCCCGGTGGGCATGTCCTGGCGCCTGCTGCGGATCATCGTGGTGGTCGGGTGCGCCATCTGGGCGGGTTGCCAGGACCCCGAGACCGAGCAGGCCGGCAACAGCGGGAACTACCGCGGCCCCCGGGACAACACCGGGTTCGACTACGACTACGACTACGACGCGGATTTCTACGCAGCCCAGACCGGCACCTTCATCAGTCGGGATCTGGCTCCCGTGGACGAGGTGGGCGCCTGGGACGCCCAGCCCCACACGTTCTCGAGAACCTACCACGTCCGACCTCCCGATGAGACCTACGGCACCGGAGACGGCTCGTCCTGGACGAACGCTCTCTCCGGCCTCCCCCCGGCTCTCGAGCGCGACGCGAAGTACTTCGTGGCCGCGGGCGACTACTACGACGGTCCCTACGACGACGACCGCTTCTTCCAGGTCGAGTTCGAGGTTCCCCACGATGGCGAGCGCTACGTGGGCATCTTCAAGGCCACCGGTGCCGACCACGGATCCGAGGACGGCTGGGATGAAGCCACCCTGGGCCACGGTCAGGCCAGGTTCGGTCCCCTCTCGATCGTGACGGGCTATCTGATCATCGACGGGCAAGTAGGCAACCTCGGCGACCGCGACTCGTACGGCATCTCGTTCACCAACCGCGACTGCTCTCAGCGCTGGGCCCCCGTCGACTTTCCGTGGAACTGCACGGCAACCAACGTCGCGCTGCGCAGCCTGGACGTGGGGCACTGCGGTCACCGTCCGGATCCGACCAATGGCGCCGAGACGGCCATCTACAGCTTTGCCGCCGGGGTGAGCCGCCTCGTGGTCAAGAACTCCTCGGTGCGGGACGCCTTTCGCGGCCTGCTGTTCCTCCAGAATTCTGCCGACATCCTCGTCGAGGGGAATGTCTTTGCCCGGGCGGGACTGCACCACGAGACCGCAGCGCTCGCCTTTCGCGACTCCCGCGACATCGTCGTCCGCCGCAACGCGATCATCGACGCCTACGCCAACTACGTCAGCGTGCAGGGGTCGTCGAACGTGGCGATCACGGGCAACGTGATCCGCCGGACCCGCGAGCAGTGGGATATCTGGGCAGCCATCAACATCACGGGTGCGGCCCGGGACGTCAGCATCACCAACAACACGTTCTTCAACCTGGAGGGGCTGAACGTCGGCGTGCGGGCAGAAGATGCAGCGTCCGGCATTCAGATCATCAACAATCTCTGGGCCGCGGCGCGCACGAACCAGATCATGCTGAGCGGCACTCACTCCCACAATGCGTTCTACGACAACACCCGCGACGGGGACGATCTGAGCGCGGCCCTCGACGAGGACACGAAACAGGTACTGGCGAGCGACCCCTTCGTGGACGCGCCAGCAGGCGACCTCCGGCTGACGCGCCCCACAGACGCGGGGCAACCCCTGACGGGAGCGGCCAGCTGGGATCTGGACGCGGCGCCGAGGGGAGCGGATGGCACCTGGGACCGCGGCGCTGACGAGTACGAGGCACCATGAACGAACGAACAGCCTCGTCCTTGCCCCGGTCCGTCACCCACCGCTTCTGGCGTCTCCTCCGGGCGGCGGTCGCCGTGGGGGGCGTGTGTCTGACCACGCTCGCCGCCTGTGGGGAAGGCGGCGGCAGCTCGGACGGCAGCACGACCGAATGTCGCTACCACGAGGGCGACTGCAACCTCGGCTGCGGCGACGGCTGCGATCCGCTCTGCATGGATGTCACCGGGGTGTGCAACATCGAGTGCGGCGACGCTTGCACCCCCACCTGCCGCGACAGCATCGACCAGGGCCCCTGCAACCTCCAGTGCGGAGACGACTGCGAGCCCTATTGCTGGATTGGGCAGGTGTGCAATCTCGAGTGCGGCCAGCGGTGCGCGGCGCGGTGCCGCTACATGCAGTCGTGCGACTTCGACGTGGGGCCCGACTCCACCGTATTCTGCGAGCTCGACGAGTACTGTGTCGTCCGTTGCCAGGGAGATTGCCGCGTCGACTGCGTGCACGTTCCGGCCTGCGATGTCAGCTGCGCGAACGGCAGCCCCGCCACCTGCGATGACGGCACGATCGCCTGCGGTGGCGGCTGCGATCTGGAATTCTGAAAGCCGCGAGGCGCGACGAGGACCTGCGGTGGAGACGCGAAACCTCGAGCGATGGTCCAGGTCATGCTCTGGGTGTTGCGGACCCTAGCTTCGGGGAAAGATCAGTCGGAAGGTGCTGCCCTTGCCCTCCTCGCTGTCGACCTCGATGCGGCCACCGTGTTCCTGCATGACGTGCCAGGCCGAGGCCAGGCCGAGGCCGAGCTTGACCCGGCCGCGCTCGGCGCTGAAGCGGAAGTCGAACAGCGTGGCGGCGGAAGCTGGGCTCATCCCGCGGCCTTCATCCGTGACCTCGACGACCACACGGTCGTCCCTGGCGCGTGAGCGCAGCGTGATGCGACCCCCGTCGTGGCTCGCCTGGGCGGCGTTCTCGAGCAGCGCGTAAATAGCCTGTTTCACCTCGCGGGGCCAGCACTCGACGACCGGGAGATCTGCGAGATCGCGGATCACCGTGGTCCCCTCGAGCAGCGGAGCGGCAGCCAATGCGGCATGTTCGAGCTCGGCATTCAGGTCCACACGCTGCTTCTCCGACTCGTCCAGGTTCACGAACCGCTTGAGCCGCTCGACGATCTCGCCAATGCGCCCCACTGCCACGCGCATCCCATCGACCGCCCCGGCAAGCGCTCGCGCAGCCCGGTCATCCTTGGCGGGCGCCAGGCGCGACACCGCGCGTTCCGCCGTGTCCAGGTTCGCGGCGAGGGCGCCGGCGGGACTATTCAGCTCGTGGGCGACGCCAGCGGTCAGACGGGAGAGGGAGGCCATCTTCTCGCTCTGCACCAGCTCGACCTGCGTCTGCCTGAGACGAGCATACGCGGCGTCGAGCTCCGCGAGCAGGCGTGCCTTCTCCTCGGCGACCCCCAACTCGACCTCGACCTTGCGCTGGCGACGGGCAACGTGCAGGGCCATCGTTCCCAGCAACACGACAACTCCCAGCGTATAGAAGTCCGCGAGCACGCCGACCCACACACGATCCACGATCACGAGACTCATCGCGATCATGATCAGCAGTACCGTGAAACCCGATCCGACGAGCCAGGCCCCTTCTGCTCGTCGCCAGACGCCTTGAACGACCAGGGATAGCCACACGGCGGTGCCGCCCAGGATGTACACTTGCAGTGGATCGGGACCGAGGAACCATGACAGGAGCGCCGTGACCGGTGCCAGCGCCCCCAGGCCGTACAGTCGCCACGGGGCGCGGAGCTCCAGCAGCACGGACAGCGCCCAGACTCCCAACACCATCACGGCAAGCGCCAGCAGTGAGAACGCGCTGAGCGCCCACGCCATGAAGTCGAGACTGACCGGAACCAGCTCTGCCACGTCGGTCATGAAGACGCCCGCGAGCGAGGCGGCAAAGGCGCCCACGGCCAGCGAGTGGCGTTCTCGGCGCACGAGCAGCCACAGGCCGACTGACAGCACCACCACGAACAAGGACATCCCAAGCGCAATCGCCTGCACCCCCACGCTACGAAAGACGACGGTCCGAACGCGAGTCAGGCCGTGTGGTGAGAGCGTCGCGCCGGGGTAGAAGGAAGGCAGCAGTCGCCACGAGCTGCTGGCCAGCCAGTGGTGGTTCGAGAGGCGCAGCGCGAGGACGTGCTCGCCCGCCCGATCGAAGGTGACCGGCACGGGTTGAGGCAGACCCAGCACCAGCATGCAATGCTCACTGGCGGCGGCATCTCCCACCTTGCCCACCATCGTGACGAGACGGCCGTCGACGTAGAGCTCCATCGCTCCGGTGACGAGGAAGAAGAAGTGGACGGGTCTCCCCACGGCTTCACTGGACACCTGCAGGCGAAGACGGTGCCAGCTGATACCAGGCGGTTCGCGATGGCCGTGAGGAGACGTGAAGCTGGTCTCTTCCCAGCTCGAATCATCGAAGGACGGCAACGCCCAGCCGAGATCGTCCCCCGAACGCGAGCGCCAACCCTCCGTGAGGTGAATCACACCGCGCGCGTCGGTGACCGTGTCCTGGGCCAGAACAGGCGGTGCCGCCCACGCGCGGACCGTGATCGCGAGGACGAACCAGATCAGCCCAACTGCCAGCCACCTGCGCACGTCAGTGACCCTACCATCTGACCCGCCCCCGTCCCATCCTCGTCGCCCGCCTGCCGAGGCTGTGCTGGGTTGGGCGGCTTCCGTAGTCAGGGAGTGGGCGCACTCCCCATGGAGTCGTCTCGCCCACCAGCGACAGCGGCACCGAGCCGCCGCTTCATGCCGTCGCGAGCCTGCGATGGTGACTCCCCGAACACCACTTTGAACTCGCGACTGAACTGCGACGCACTGTTGTAGCCCACCTGGAACGCGGCCTCGCTGGCGTTGAGCCCGTCCGTGAGCATCAGCACCCGAGCACGATGCAGCCGGACGCGCTTCTGATACTGGATCGGCGAGTAGGTGGTCACTTCCTTGAAGTGGTGGTGAAGTGTGGAGGGACTCATCCCGGTGGTCTTGGCCAGCGTACCGATATCGATGGACTCCGCGAAATGCTCGTGCACGTATCGCACCGCGCGGGCCACCCGCTGTACCGCCACGTCGCGGAGCGCCATCGCGCGCAGACAGCCACCCTGCTCACCGAGCGCGAGATGGTAGAGCACCTCCCTCACCGCCCCGGCCCCGAGCACCCGACACTTCGTCACGTCGTTCGCGGTCTCGATCAAGTTCGACACCGCTCGCTCGAGCTCGCCGGAGATGGGTGACGTGTAGAGCGGCATGATCTCCCCACGCGGAGCGGGCCTGGCGGCCTCACCCATCTCCAGAATGAGCTGAGCCACCTGCGCCATGTCGAGCGTCATCACCACCGCCAGCACCGGGTGGGCGGGGGTTGCATCCCGGATTTCTGCCTCGACCGGCAACGGCAACGAACTGACGAGGTAGCACATCGGGTTGTAGTCGTACGCGCGCCCACCGAAGTAGGCGCGCTTGCTTCCCTGCACCACCATGCAGAGACTCGGCTCGTAGAGCACCGCAGACCGTCGCATGGGTGCGACGAAGCGATGGAGTGTCAGCTGCGGCAGGTGCGTGGAATGGAACCCGGCTGCAGGGGCGTGGCGGTCGAAGACGCGGACCAGCGGGGGTCGGGGGTCGGATCCGGCCATGGGCAGGATCATGAGCCCCGTCTGGCCGATCAGCCACCGGCAAAACGTCGATCGTCGGAGGATCAGGCAAGCCCGCGACAGAATCGTACCTGTCGCTCGGGCACCGCGGATCTACGCTCCACGTGGATCACGAGGCGGCGCGGCGCGCCGCGGAGGAGGAAGAGTGAAATACCGATCTCTCGGCAACACGGGTTTGCGGGTCTCCGAGCTCTGTTTCGGAGCCATGACGTTCGGACAGGGATTCTTCGGCATCGGAGAGGTCGAGCAGGAGGCTGCCACCCAGCTCGTCAAGGCGGCCCTCGACGGCGGCATCAACTTCTTCGATACGGCCGATATCTACAGCAACGGTCAGTCGGAAATGATCCTGGGTCAGGCGATCCGCGATCTGGGCGTGGACCGCGAGTCACTGGTGCTCGCCACCAAGGTGCGGGGACCGATGAGTCAGGCAGCTGCTGCCGGCACGGGCGACGTGAACAACGTGGGACTCTCCCGCAAGCACATCATCGCATCGTGCGAGGCGAGCCTGAAGCGGCTCGGCACCGATCACGTCGATCTCTATCAGATCCACGGCTGGGATGAGCTCACCCCACTCGACGAGACCATGCGCGCCCTCGACGACCTCGTACGACAGGGAAAGGTGCGCTACATCGGGTGCTCCAACCTGGCCGCCTGGCAGGTGGTCAAGGCCAACGGCATCGCCGCTGCCACCGGTGGAGCCCCCTTCTGTTCCCTGCAGGCGTACTACTCGCTGGTCGGACGCGACCTGGAGCTCGACCTGCTGCCGATGTGCGTCGCTGAGGGCGTGGGCGTGATGGTCTGGTCGCCGCTCGCCGGCGGCTTCGTCACCGGGAAGTTCCGCCGCGGGCAAGATGCGCCAGACGGCGCGCGTCGCAAGAACTTCGACTTCCCTCCCCTGGACCGAGAACGCGGCTACGACGTCGTCGAGCTGCTCGACGGACTGGCAAAGGAGATGGATGCGAGCATCCCCCAGCTGGCGCTCAGCTGGCTCTTGCAGCAACCGGGCATCAGCACCGTCATCATCGGCGCCAAGAAGCCCGCCCAACTCCAGGACAACCTCGCGGCCGTGAGCGTCGAGTGGAACCAAGCGGCGCTGGAGAAGGTCGGCGCCGCTTCCGCCCCGCCGTCACTCTACCCGCACTGGATGCTCGCTCGCTTCAAGCGTCAGTAGCGAGAATGATCACCACCCTCCGGGCCTCCGGGCGACGCCGGAGGGTGGTGCCCGCCCCGGCTACTCGTCGATCAAACCGCTCATCATCAGCGTCAGGTTGGCCTGGAACCGCGGGATATCCGCCAGCAGGGCGTCGACGTAGCTCTCCCAGTGGGCGCGGTCGATCTGCGGATCCTCCTCGATCGCGCTCGCGATCTGATCCCGCCAGGTCGTGAGCTTGGCCGCCACGCTCGCCTCGGAGAAGGGACCCGCGACGAAGTCACTCGCGATCGCGGCCTGACGCTCGTAGATCTCGCCGCGCAACATCTCCAGGAATGGATCGCAGTCGATCTCCCGGAGTCGGTAGGGGGCGTCGTGCACGATCCCGTCATTGACGACCACCGAATCGAAGCTACAGGCGTACCCGTCACAGTCAGTGGTGACGACGTTCCAGTTGGGAACGATGTTCAGCCCGTTGGCGGCGTTCTCGGTCCAGAAGTTGGGCTCGGGGTACCAGAACGCCTTGTCCATGTCCCAGGGAATGAGCACGAAGCGGCCCCCACCACTGTCATACCAGTAGTAGTTCTGGTTGTTCGGCCCCCACCCGGTCCCGTAGTAGAATGCCATGATGCCGTCGGAGTTGGCGATCGCGCGATCGACAACGACGTAACGCGCGAGGTAGTCGAAATCGAGATGGGAGGCCATCGCGGTGGCGAAGTCGGCCTCGGTGGAATCCGCCACCGCATCCCGGAAGGTCAAGAAGTCCGAGACATCCATGGTGTTGGGATCGTCGTTGGTCGCGAGCGCGTCCTCGACCTCGGCCACGCCGGTGGTCGGCGCTGGCCAGACCTGCTTGAAGAGATTCCCGTCACCACCGTCCAGAAAGCGATTCGCAGTGAAACGGCCGTCGACCTGCTCCACGGCCGCGAACAGGCCATGGTACTCGCCGTTGATGTACACCCGCGCGTGCACCGCCCGAGGGGCGACGATGTCCATCTCCCGGAACAGCGAGTACCCGAGGCGGTCACGCATCTTGCTCGGGTCGGCCGCCATCGCGTGCAGATTCAGCTTCTTCAACCCGTCCAGACGCGCACTATCGTCGTAACGATCGAAGTCGAGCTTCAGCGAGAAGCGCTGGCAGACGTCGACGTCACCGAAGAACGGTTCCACCCTCTCGACACGCTCCCCGCGGGCGAAATCGACGCAGCCCCAGATCGAGTAGTTGCCCTTGAAGCGCACCCCGATCGCGGGAAACTCCTGATCCCCGACCCGCAGCGCGGCGCTGACGTACCGCTCCTTGTTGACGGTGAACGGGTCCAGCAACAGAGTCGAGTAGTCCGTCAACGTGGCGTACGCCTCGTCGGTGAAGGTGAGGTAGTAGGACTGCACCTGCTCTTCGTCGAACACCTGGTCGCCCATCACCGCCCGCGGATCCACTGGTGTCCCGCCTCCGGTGCTCTCCGCACCCGATCCCCCCGTCCCCCCGACGCCCCCGGTGGCGGTGCCGCCGCTTCCGGCGCCCGCGGCCGACTCATCACTCTTCGAGTGACCGCAGGCCCCCACCAACAGCGAGCCGGCGACCATGCCCATCACCCACCCGAGATACGTCCGTAGCGTCATGACGCGGACAGGGTATCACAGGTCGCGACCGCGGGTGACAGAGACGAACCCCAACCCCAGACAGTGGTGAGGGGACACTGTGGTCCACTCACGCCGCCCGGGTCGGGGATTCGTCAGTTCGTCAGCTGGACGCTTCTCAGGCGCAGCGCGTTTCCGATCACCGATACCGAACTCAGGCTCATGGCCAGCGCCGCGAGCATCGGACTGAGGAGGAGTCCGAGAAGTGGGAAGAGGACACCGGCCGCAATGGGCACGCCCAGAGCATTATAGGCGAACGCAAAGAAGAGGTTCTGCTGGATGTTCGTCATGGCCGCGCGCGAGAGCGTCCGGGCGCGGGCGATGCCCCCCAGATCGCCCTTCACCAGCGTCACCTGGGCAGAATGCATCGCGACATCGGTTCCCGTGCCCATCGCGATGCCGACGTGGGCGATCGCGAGGGCGGGAGCATCGTTGATGCCGTCTCCGGCCATCGCGACGAAGCGCCCATCGTTCTTGAGTCGCGCCACCACTTCCGCCTTGTCCCCGGGAAGGACCTCGGCCACGACTTCGTCGATGCCGAGTTGCTTGGCCACGGCCAGGGCGGTCGCCTTTCCGTCACCGGTCAGCATGACGACTCGCACGCCCTCCCCGCGAAGCTCGGCAAGGGCCGCGGCCGTGCTCTCCTTGATGGGATCGGCCACGGCGATGATGGCCGAGAAGACGCCGTCCACGCCGACCAGCATGGCCGTCCGACCCGCTTGCCGCTGCTCATCGAGCTCTGCATCGTCGGGCACTCCGGCGATGTCCAGTTCGCCGAAGAGTCTCGCCGTGCCGACCACCACTTCGTGGCCGTCGACTTGCCCGCGGATCCCCTTGCCGGAGATCGATTCGAACCGTTCTGGACGGGCCAGCACCAGGCGACGATCCTTCGCGCCGAGGACGATGGCCTTGCCGACGGGGTGCTCGCTGCCCTGCTCCAGCGACGCGACCAGTCGCAGCGCGTCGTTCTCGTCAACACCTGCCGCCGCCCAGACGCCTTCGAGCCGTGGCCTGCCCAGGGTGAGGGTTCCGGTCTTGTCAACGACCAGCGTGTCGACTTTGCGCAGAGTCTCGATCGCCTCGGCGTCCTTGAAGAGGATCCCCGCCGACGCGCCGCGTCCCATGGCGACCATGATCGAAATCGGCGTCGCGAGACCCAGCGCGCACGGACACGCGATGATGAGCACCGCCACCGCATTCGTGATGGCGAGGGCGCGGGCATCACCGCCGAAGATCCACCACGCGACGAGCGCGACCAACGCGATGAGGATGACGGCGGGCACGAACACCGCAGACACCTGGTCGGCGACTTTCTGGATGGGTGCGCGCGAGCGCTGCGCGTCGGCTACCTGCTGCACGATTTGCGAAAGGAGCGTGTCTGAGCCGACCTTCGTGGCCCTGGCAACGAGCGAGCCCTGCGCGTTGATCGTGCCGCCGATGAGCGGGTCCCCCGGTCGCTTGTCCACGGGGATCGGCTCGCCAGTGATCATCGATTCGTCCACCGCACTCTCCCCTTCGGTGACGATCGCGTCGACGGGCACCTTCTCACCGGGTCGGATCCGAAGCCGGTCCCCCTCCGCCAGGTACTCCACGGGAACCTCCTCTTCCCCGTCCTCGGTGATGACACGCGCCGTTCTCGGTGCGAGGCCCAGCAGTGCACGTACCGCCGCTCCCGTGCGATTGCGCGCACGCAGCTCGAGGACCTGACCCAGGAGCACCAGCGTGGTGATCACCGCCGAGGCCTCGAAATAGACGCCGACCATCCCGTGCGCATCCCGGAGTTGCGCGGGGAAGATCCCTGGGAGGAGCAGGGCCGTCAGACTGTACACGTAGGCGACACCCACCCCCAGACCGACCAGCGTGAACATGTTGAGGTGTCGGGTGCGCAGCGACGCAAATGCGCGCAAGAAGAAGGGCCATGCGCCCCACAGCACCACGGGCGTCGCCAGCGCGAGCTCGACCCAAACTCGCACGTGGCTTGGCAGAGCGGCATCCAGCGAGGGGAGAAGCATGTGCCCCATCGCCACCGCCAGCAGGGGGAGCGACAGAGCGGCACTCGCCGCGAAGCGACGAGTCATGTCCCGCAGCTCGTGGTCCTCGGGTGCCTCGGCCGTGATCGCGGTCGGCTCGAGCGCCATCCCACAGATGGGGCAACTGCCTGGCCCCAGCTGAACGATCTCCGGATGCATGGGGCACGTGTACTCGGCGTCTTCGGCCGCCGGCGCACTCGGGGTCACTGGAACGACTCGGTGGTGATGGGCAGGGTGGTGATGGGCGTGAGCGGTCATGGCTGTTCTCCGGGGTTGGGCGTCTGGCTTCTGCGGGTGCCGCGGATTGACTCAACCCTCGACGACGAGGGCACCGCCGACGTGCTGGCTCATGGGGCATCCGAAACGGAAGGTGCCAGCGTGCGTGGGTAGGAACTCGACCTCGATCGTCTGGCCCAGGGGTAGCGGTGTTCGGGGGAGGAGTCCGGGGACTTCGATAGCGGTCGCGCACGTCCGGACGACGCTGCGCTTCACGCGCAGCCGGACCGGTTCCCCTGCTCGAACGCGCAGGGTGTTCGGTTCGAACCCGTTCTCCGTCACTCTCATCTCGATGGCGTCGTTCATGTGCTGCTCCTCGTTCTGGGCCTGGTGTTGGCCTTCACTGCCGCAGACGCAGCACCGCGCGCGCTCTTACAGGTCGCGTGCTCGAGAAACGACACAGCCCCGTGAACCGCGTGAACCGGGCATGTTGAGCGGCCGCATGGCCGGCAGCCTCCCCGGTGGGCGTCAGTGGGCGCCGGTACCGCAGGTGCAGTCGAGGCACCCATGGTCGGCGCAGGTCGAACAGGTCTGCTGCAGACGCCGTCTCAGCGCCTGGCGCGCGCGATGCAGGCGAACGCCGGCGTTGTTCGGGGTGATCCCGAGCTCTGCGGCCAGATCGCTGACGGTTCGACCATCAAGGTCAACGGCGCGGAGCACGTGCGCGTAGTCCGGGTTGAGCGTTGGGATCAGCGCGGCGAAGCAGGCGCACACTTCACCGTGGAGCTCGTCGTCGACGGGGCCACTGAGTGTTGGGTCCGCGGCGCTGACCTCGAGCCAACGCTCGTGAGCCGTCCGCCTGCGGTAGTGGTCGATCACCGCATTGCGAAGCAGACGAAAGAACCATGCCACCGAGGACTCGCTGTGGCGAAGCTCGCCGGCCTTCTCGACCGCCTTGGCCAGCGCTGCCTGCAGGATCTCCTCCGCCGCGTCACGACTCTCGACGCGACGCTCCAGGAAGGCGAGGAAACGGCGGTGACTGGCAACGAGGGTCGCGAGCACGTCCGCGTCGACGGGCATCTCCACCGAGGGCTGTTCCAGCTCGGACACGTCCCAGCACTAGCAGCACTCGCGCCCAGGCGCACCCAACCCGACCACCGAGCGCCGATGCTGGACCCGGACCCGATGATCCGGAGCGCCCCCTGGAACACCGATCAGTTTGCCCGAGCCCGAGCCCGAGCGACTGGATTGGAGTGTTCTTTGTCGGGTGAACCGGGTTTCCATCGGACGCGGAGGGAGCTGGCGAATTCGCTGCCGCTGACCCGGGGTCGGGCTCGGCGCTCCTTTGAAGACACTCCCTAACGCGCCTCGATGAGCCCGAGGTCGACGTAGGCGTCGTCCTGCATCACCACGAAGGGACGTTGCTCGAAGGAGAGCCGGCCCCGGCCGTCGTGGTGCACGATCTCGAGCTTGCCCATGCCGTAGCCCATGGGGCCGCGGGAGTAGTAGTGCAGGCGGACCCAGTAGGGGTAGGCCTGGGGTTGACCTTCGATGGTGAAGCACTCGGGCCCGAAGCCGTTGGTGATGTCCGCGTACAGCTCGCCCCCCGTCCGGAGCGCAGGAGCACTGTAGAAGGCGTGATTGCGACGGCCGTCGTAGATGTGAAAGTCCACGTCGTTGGCGTCGGTCTCCCAGCTGAGCACGAAGCGCAGGGAAGGATCGGTGGGGATCTTCGCACCGTGAGCGGCGAGCCGCCTCGTGAGCTCGGCGCGGAGGCGCGGATCGGCGCGCACCCAGGCCGCCGCCACCAGTCCCAGATCCTCGGTCAGGATGCGTCGCCCCCCGTCAAAGCGCCCACTCGGATACTCACGCGCCAGCCCCGCTTCGAGGGCGTCGATGGCCGGCCCATACGCCCCGGCACGCACCAGCGCGTAGGCCAGCATGCGGTGCCCGGTCAGGTGATCGGGCCGCTGCTCGACCGCCTTGCGGTAGGTGTCCATCGCCAGCGCGGCCGCCGGCGCCCCCAGCCGGTCGAGGCGATTACCCGCCATCCGCCGCAGATCGGCGCGAGAGGGGAATAGATCGATCAGCGATCCGTACGCGCGTGCCGCGAGCTCGACCTGCCCCCGCGCCTCGAGCGCCTCGCCCAGCGCGATGAGCGCCAGCACGTCGCCGAAGTCTTCGTTGCGCCAGGCGAGCGCGTCCACCACGGCCTGCTCGCTGCGGTTCGCGCGGATCGCACCCATGATCTGCGCCAGCCGACCAATGAGCGGGGGCGGCCCCTGCGGAACCTCTTCGTTCTCGGGCTCGCCACCCTCCCCCGCGGCCTCCTCGTTCATCCCGATGTCGTTCGTCTCCGCCTCGTCCATCTCGTCGAAGTCCGCGCTACCACCGCTGTCCGCAACGAGGCCATCCCCCTCGCTCGCCGTATCCGCTGGCGGCGGAGGAGCTTCCGCCTCGCTCTGCCGGGAACGGTGCGCACCGCGACGCCGTGCAGCGGGGCGAGGCCGCGCGGCAGGCTCGGCGGCAGGGGCTTCGGGCGCCTGGGCCGCGGATTTCGCGACCTCCTCCTCGCGCGGGGCCGGGGGCGCTGGCGACGGCTCGGCGGCCCCGCCGCGAAGCGCGGTGGGGGGCGCAGCGCTCGCGGTGGGGAGCGGCGTCCCCGGACCGTCAGCATCGACCGCAATGCGTTCGCCGACCATCTCCTTCTTCTGCTTCTCCCCCGCGGTGCGCGGCGGGGAAGACTCGGCGACCACCAGGGCCCCCGTGCGCCGCAGCAACCTCAATCCCTGCTCGTCCACGGTCAGGATGTCGGCCAGGGACCGCCGCTGGATGCCGTAGCGCTCGTAGTCCTGCTCGGTCTCCAGGACCAGCAGCGCCGTGAAGTCGCTCAGCACCCGGAGCTGGGTCGAGATCGCGACGATCTCGTCCTCGAGTCGCCGCCGCTCGCTGGCTCGTCCACGGGGCACCTCATCGCGGAGCCAGGCCAGGCGCGCGATCTCCGCCTGGCCCGCGGCGCGCCGCAGGAGCGGTCGCTCGGCGATCCGCGGACGGAAGCTGGTCCGCTGGAGCGCTCCCGCGTCGTCGAGGGTGACGACGAGCGGCGCGCTGGGGCGCGCCAACTCGGCGGTGAGCGAGGCGTAGACGAGGCGTTCGTCTCCGGGCTGCACGTTGTCGAGCTGCTCGGGCCAGACCCACTGCGCGCCCGCCAGGCCGACTCGGATCCCCGATCGCACCCGCGCCGAGAGCCGCCGGGCCTGCTCGGCGATCGGTCGATCGCCATCGATCACGAGCCCGTCCCGAGCGAGCACACCGCGCACGAGACGCGTCATCAGCTCCGTGTCGCGGATCCCTCCTGTGACGATGACGTCGATCCGGCGCGTGCGCGACTTCAGCCGCCCGACGGCACCACGCAACGCGCCGCCGTCGGTGGCGCCGGCGGTGGGCACTCCATCGGTGACCACGAGCACTCGCTCGCTCGGCTCCCCGAGCGCGACGAGGGCCTGCCCGAGATCGGACGCTCCGAGGGGGCGTCGCGCCAGCAGCGCGTCCAGCTGGGTCGATCCGAAGCTCGCGGCAGCGCCGGTCGCCACGAGGTGCGTGCTCTGGTCGAACGCGAAGAGTCGCACGCCGAGCTCCGGGTGCTGCGCGCCCAGCGCCGCGAGCAACTCACCCAGCCGCCGAACCTGCCCAGCAAACCCCGGTGCGCGTGAGGCGCTCGTGTCGAAGAGCACGTCCAGCGAGCCAATCGGGTCGGGCTCGGAGGGAACCTGCGGTCGCACCCGCACGACCGCCACGTCGGCGTGTCGCAGGGCGTCACCACCGCCCACGTCGTTGACCACGAAATCGTCCGTCGGCTCGAAGCGTTCCCGCTCGATCCCCAGGCGCCGGGGGGTGGCTTCCCCGGGTTCCCGCACCAGCGCGATGACGTCGAGGACACCGATCTCCGGCAGGCCCCGCAATGGCAGCACGTACGCCTGGTCCGCGGCGGTGAGCTCCTGCGAGTACGAGATGATGATCTCCTTCTCGGCATTCGCCTCGATGGGGAAGATGCGGGCGCGGAACTCGTTCCCCGCTGCCTTCTCGAGCAGCGCTGGATCCTGCGAACGGTGCAGAAAATCCTCGTACACCTGCCGCGCCTTCTGCCGCTCGACGACCTCCGCCTCCATCCACCCCGAGTCGAGCAGCATCGCCAGACGACTGATCGCTGCCCCCTCGGGGAGGGCGATGCGGAAGCGCCCCTCGATGCGCCGTGGCTCGGGGTTCTGGAAAGTGAGGTGCAGCTCGGTGAACGCCAGCGGTCCGTCGATGTAAGCGCGAGCCTGGAGCCGGCGGAGCGCCAGGCCCGTGCCGTCGCTCGTCGTCAGCGACAGCGGCGCCGCTTCCGTCACCGCCGCAGCGGGATACCGGAGAGCCGCCCGCTGAATGAGCGCCGAGTCGAGCGACGCGAAGCTCGCCGCCGGGTTCGTCGCCGGTGGTGGCGGGATCTGATTCACGGGGTTCGGTCGCGGCCAGGCAGCCCCCGGCCCCGTGGGGCGCCCGCAGGCAGCAAACGCGACGATGGCCAGCAAAAAGACGTGGATCCGCTTCATCCCTCACCTCGAGTCGAGCCCTCAGAGCCAATGCTCGCGCGCACGGCGCCGCAAGCGTCACCGGTAAACGGCCGGAGAACGGCTCTCTTACAGTCGTTCGTCCCCCGGGTGCCAGAACGCCGGCCCTGGGCTGCCGAGTCCCGCGACTCAGCAGATGGACCGGTCACCCATTCCGCCGGTTCATCCCCCCGCGCTCCCCGGACCGTACCCCCGCGGGCCGCGTGGCCGCGGAGCCCGGGGTGCGACTCGCGGAGCCGGGGTGGTGACTCCCGGAGCCCGGGGTGCGACTCGTCGAGCCGGGGTGGTGACTTCCGGAGCCCGGGGTGCGACTCGCGAAGCCCGGGGTGCGACTCAGCGAGCCCGCAGCAGCCCTGGGTGAAGATCTTTTCATCTTGTTCGGCCGAGGTCCCCACCTACCCTGAGGCGTACCGGGCCAACATGGATACGCGCCTTCTAATTCACAGCATCGTCCGCCAGACGACCGTGTTGCTCGCTCAGGTCTCGACGGCTGCGGGCCTGCGGGCGCCCCTGGCTCACGTGGCCAACCAGGTCTTCCTCGACCTCGCGCGAGAGCTCGAGGCCCAGTGGGTGCGGCGCAATGTCGTCGCCGACATGTTTGGTCTGGCGCTGCGCTCCTACCAGCTGAAGTTCCAGCGCGCGCTGGCGGCGGCTGGCGAGCAGCGCTCGCTCTGGCGCGAGGTCTACGAGGTGCTCGCGGCCGGGGCGGTGACGCGCCAGCAGCTCGAAGCGCAGTTCCCCACCGTCGACGCGAAGGGTTTGACCGCGGTGCTCCACGATCTGGTGGAAAGCGGGATCGCCTACCGGAGCGGCCGCGGTCGGCGGGCGGTGTTCGGCCTGACTCCCGAGCGGGATCTGGTGGCCTTGCAGCAAGAGGACGACGACGTCTCGCTGAGCCACCTCGTGTGGCTGAAGCTCGCGACGCAGGGCCAGCGCTCCGCGGCAGCGCTGGCCGCCGAGCTGAACGTCACCCCGGAGCAACTCGAGCGGGCCCTCGGTTTGTTGCTCGGGGATGGTCGCATCGAGCACGACAACGGTACTTACGATGCCTGCAGCTTCGATATCCCGGTGGGGGCCGAGTTCGGCTGGGAGGTCGCAGTCTGCGACCATTTCCGCGCCATCGCGAACGCCATCGGGGCCAAGCTGAGCGATCCGCAATCGCGTCAGGACGACCGCATCGGCGGCACCACGCTGACCTTCGCGGTGCACGCGGAGCACCCGCGCGCTGCCGAGGTCTACGGTCTTCTGGCGCGCTTCCGCAACGAGCTCAATCCGTTGTGGGAAGCCGTCAGCGCCTACAACTCGGAGCAGGGGGTGCCACCGGACGCGGACCAGGTCACGTTCTACTTCGGGCAGAACCTGACCCGCGGCGCCGCCGACGAGCCCGACGGACCCGGGGCGGACCCACCCGAGGCCGAGCGCGAACTTCCGTCCGAACCCCGATTCCATTCCAAATCTCGGCCCGAGCCCCCGCCGGAAGAACCCAGTCCCGGAACCCGATAGGAGCGATCGCATGAGAGATGTAGTCCTTTGCTCGAACGGGCGCCTCGGTGTCTGGCGTCCGTGGCGAGCCCTCGCCGTCGGAGCCCTCGCCTTGGTATGGGGGGCTTGCCACGCCGAACCCTCCACCACCGCCACGGACACGCGCACCAACTGGCTGAGGCCGTGCGAGAGCGACACCGACTGTGGAGAGCTCAGCTGCTACTGCGGGGCGTGCTCGCGCAGCTGCGACGCCGACCGCGACTGCCGAGACCTCGAAGCGGACGCCGCCTGTCAGGTCGCGAGCGCCTGCGCCGAGGTGGCCTGGGCGTGCGTCCGCGGCTCGAACGACCCCCGCGCGGCCACCGACAACGCACCCTTGGTCGGGGCGGGAACCAACACGGGCGGCGCGGGCGGCGCGGGCGGCAGTGCCAGCGATGCGGGCGGCACCAACAGTGGCGGCAGCACGGGCGGCGGCAACACGAGCGGTACCGGATCGGGGACGACCGGCGGCGTTGGCGGCAACGGCGCAGCGCCCACGGGAGGCACCGTGTCGACCGCGGGCGCCGGCGGCGGCATCGCCGGCGCAGCGACGTCGGGCGGCGTGTCGGTGGGCGGCGGCTCGGGGCCGCGGGGCGGGGCAGACGCGGGGGGCGGCCACGGGGGGGACGGGACCGAGCCGACCACCTGTACCGCGCTCGCCAACCAGTGTCGCACGGTCGAGGCCGGAGTGGTCATCTACGATCGCCCCTGCTGCGGCGGTGCGACGTGTGAGCTCGAAGGCGGATCGTCGTCGAGCGACACGGAGGTCTACTTCTGCCGCAACGGCCAGACTGCCTGTCCGCCCGGGTGCGAGGTGACGATGAATCCAGCGTGTGATTCCGCCACCGCCGGGCCCATTCTGTGGACCTGTGACACCGCGGACATTCCCGCCGAGCTCCCGGCAAACTGCACGGACATGATGACCAGCGTGCCCCGGTACTGTTGCCCCTACACGCTGCTGCCCGAGTGCGGGCCGATGCCCTGACGGCAGACCCCGGACAGGGTTGACCGTGGCGCGAGGGAGCCACGACACGCGCCCCACGTTGGCACGATCTGGCACGGAGCGGCACGCGGGGGGAGCGGGAGGAGTGCCAGGATGCGCCGCGCAGCCTCGCGGCTCGAGCGCCTGTGGGCACGAAAAAATGCGGTATACGTCGATTCCTGCGGACGGCGCCCGCCTTCGGCACGAGCCTTGCTCTATTCGCTCCCATGACCTCGATGAAAACGACTCTCCCGCTTCTTCTCGTCGCCATCAGTTCCGCAACCACCGCGGCCCAGGCTCAAGTCTGCGGCGAGCCCTACTCGGAGCCGTTCAACTACTTCACGTTCGCCGAGCCGTCCCCCGCGCCCGACGCCACGGAGGTGCCGCTGGACGCGGCGCTGATCCTGCGTGGCGACGGCTACGGGATCGGTGGGAGCCCGATCATCTTTTCCTGGTTCGTGCTCGATTCGGTGATCGTCACGGACGCGGCAGGACACGAGGTCCCTGGTCGCATCGTCGCCACGGAAGTGAGCCCGACCGTTCCCGCCGTCAGCTGGATGCCCACGGAGCCGTTCGCGGCCGAGACCGAGTACCGCGTCGCCGCTACCCTGGCCGAGCAGGACTTCCGACCCGAAGACGCAGAGGGCTCCGAGACGCTGGAGTTCCAGTTCACGACGGGCACCACCAACACCCCGGCGTTAACGGTTGATGCGGCGCTCACCGCCACCATCGCCACCGCTCCGCGGCCCATCTACGATTGCGCGAGCGAGTGCGACTGCACGGAGGTGGGTACCTACGACGGCCTGGTGGCGCACGTCACCATCCCGGCGATCCATGGCGGCACCGACGCGGAAGGCTACCGGGCGCGGGTCTTCCTCTCGGACGCGGAGGCGATCACCTTCGACGAGTCGGGGCGGATCGACGATGCAGACCATGAGGTGTACGAGGTGAAGTCGTTGTTCCTGACGCCCGGGACCGAGCAAGAGATCGAGCTCCAGCTCCCCGCCAACGGACAGCCCTACGTGCCTTGCTTCGCGCTCGATGTCCGGGATCCTGCGCGGCGCCACGTCTCGGCTACGCCGATCTGCCTCGACGAGGTCGATCCACCTGCCGCGCCGGAGCCAATCGTCGACGGCCAGGGCGGAGCCGGGGGGACCGGAAACACCGATGTCCACGCGGGGGGCAAGGCCAACCCCGACATTCGTACCGGCGAGGGCGGTAGCGGCAACGGCGAGGGCGGCAGCGGCAACGCCAACACCGGCAGCGATGAGGGCGGCAGCGGCAACGCCAACACCGGCAGCGATGAAGGCGGCAGCGGCAACGCCGACACCGGCAGTGATGAGGGCGGCAGCAGCAACGCCGGTCGCGGGAACGAAGCGGAAGGTGGCGAGAAGCCTCAGACCGATGTCCCGTCCGACAACGCGGCGAGTGACTCGGGATCGAATTCTTCCGGCTGCAGTGTCGCGGCGCCCACGGGTTCCTCACCCGCGCCATGGCTCGGGCTCTCGCTGCTCGGCCTGGTGGCCTTCGCGCGGCGGCGTCGCCAGGCGTGAAACGGCAGCCACGGTTCTCCCGGCGCTGGGCGCGACTCCCGCACCCAGCGCCGTCTTCGTGGTCCAGATTGACCGTGCGGGAGGCGTTGAGTAGAGAAGGTCGGTGCGCGGTTCTTGGGGCTTGTGGACGATGCTGGCGCTCGCCGTCTGCGCGACGCGTCCAGCGGCGGCCGAGCCCGACTCGTACTCCTTCGCCTGGGTCCGCACCGACGGGGCCGACACCTGCCCGGGGAGCCGAGCAGCGCAGGAGGAGGTCACCCGACGACTGGGGCGCTCCCCCTTCGACGCCGAGGCGGTGCAGTCGCTGGAGGTGGTCGTGGCCCGCGATGAAGCAGCGTTCCGGGCCACCATCTACATCCGCGGACCGGAAGGCAGCGAGCTCGGACAGCGGTCCATCGAGAGCCAGTCCGACGACTGCGCCACGCTCTTCGACGCGACGGTGCTCGCACTCGCGCTGGTCATCGATCCCGAAGCGTCGGAAGGTCCCCCGACGACGAGCTTCCCCGAGGTGGCTCCCGCTCCGCCACCCGTTCCCGCCCCCGCTTGCCCATCGGCACCCGCTGCGGAGTGCCCCACCGTCATCGCCCACCAGCAGCCCGCTCCCCCGACATCACCCTGGAAGACCACGCTCGCTCCGCAGGCGCTCCTGGGCTTCGGACTGATCCCGGATGCGAGCGTGGGATGGGGACTGGAGGGACTCGTTCAGCACGAGCGCGGGTGGGGGCTCGCCCTCGCCCTCGCTGCCTTGCCGTCGCGAGAAGCCACCAGCCGAGAAGCCCGCCTGGGGGCCGGACTGACGCTGGGCTGGGCCGAGCTGAGCTTTGCGCCCTGGAAGTCGCGCGTCGGCTCGCTGCGACTGGGACTGGGACTGGCGCCAGGTCTGCTGCATGTCGTGGCCTACTCGCCGCAGCCCGTGGAGCCTGGGGACTTCGCCTGGTTCGCGGGCACCGCTGGGCTCGCGGGCCAGCTCCGTCTGGGTGGCCCACTGGTCGGCGTCGCGGGCTTCCGCGCCTTCGTCCCAGTCACTCGATACTCCCTCGAAGTTGACGAAACTCCACTGTATTTCGCCCCCGCGGTGGCGGGGATGGGTGCTCTGGGACTGGGACTCACTTTTCCATGAAGGGCGGGGGGGGATCCTGGGATTCACCCACCGTGACCGGTGCCCTGGACTCTTCCGTGCCTCTGCTCGGAGCCTCACCCGTGGCAGAGGCTCCCGCGCTCGACACCCGGGCCGTGTTCGAGCGCACCTCGTCCTTCGTCTGGCGCACCCTGCACGCGATGGGCGTGCCCGCCTCGGACGTCGAGGACGTCATGCAGGAGGTGTACGTCGTCGTCCACCGGCGGCTCACCAGCTACGACGGGCGAAGCAAGCTGACGAGCTGGCTCTTCGGGATCTGTCTGCGTGTGGCTCTTCGCCACCGAAGGCGCGCCTACTTCCGTCGCGAGCGCGCGGGCGAGCTGCCCCTCCAGGTGGACAGCGACACCCCCGAGCATGTCGCTGCACGCCAGGAGAGGCAGCGCCTGCTCCTGGCCTCCTTGCGGGGACTGAGCCCGGACCAGCGCGCCGTTTTCGTGTGGTTCGAGGTGGAGGGCAAGTCCTGCGCCGAGATCGCCGATCTCATGGGCGTGCCAGTCGGCACCGTGTACTCGAGACTGCACACCGCGCGACGCCGCGTGGCGACTGCGGCACGACAACTGGGGAGTTCGCATCATGAATGAACCGACCCGCTGGCGCGACGACCCCTCCCAGGCACCCACCGGGGTGCTCGAGCTCCTCGACGCCGTCCCCCCAACGCCAGCGCTACCGCCAGGCGTGCAGCGCCGAGCCTCGCGGCGCGTGGCTCAGCTCGGCGCCGCTTCGGCAACCGCTCTCGTCTGGGTGGCGGCGAAGTCGGCAGCGGCTGCGGGGGCCACGGGGCTGGTGACCCTGATGGCCGTGACCGTGGTCGTCGAGCGAGCCACACCGCCCGCAACGAGCGAGCCGGCTCCCGTCGTCCAGTCCGCCGCACCCACCGTCGAGGCGCCTCCACCGCCGCGCCTCCGCCCGCAGCCCGAGGATCCCGCCGCAGTCGAGGAGGAGGCGTCGCCACCACCGGCGGTGGCCGCATTCCCCCTGGTGGATACTCCCGAAGACGCGCTCCGGGTCGAAGCTCGGCTCATCGAGCGGGCGCGCGCGGCCCTGGGTGAATCTCCCGCGCGAGCGCTCGAGCTGGTGCGCGAGCACCAGACACGCTTTCCCCGAGCGCAGCTCGCCGCCGAGCGGACCATCGTCGAGATCGACGCGCTGCGCCGACTGGGGCGACGAGCGGAGGCCGAGGCGCTGGCGGAGCGAGTGCTCGCTCACGAGCCCAAGGGCCTCTATGCCAGTCGTGTGCGACGCGCGCTGGGAGAAAACTAGCGGACGAGAAATTGGGCATGAAGGCCGGGGCCACCTCCCGGCATTCATGCGCGGAGGACAGGATGACCAAGAAGATTGCCGTTCTGACGTTGGCCGCTATTTGCTTCGGGGCATGTGAGATCGAAGAACCCATCGCCACCGACGGGAGCGAAGAGGAGCTGACCGAGCAGGATCGCGACGACCTGTATCGCTCGCTGTGCGGGCGCCTGTGCACGATGGAAGTCGAATGCGGAGCCGACTACGACTACCGCGACGACATGTGTGGAACGTGCACCGTCGAGGATTGCGTCGAGGTCTGCCTCAGCGACGTCAACGAGGTGATGTCCGGCAAGGCCGCCTGCTCCCAGTCCCTGGACGCCGCCGCGCAGTGCCTGCTCGACGCCCCCTGCGAGTACCACTACCGATACACCGGAGTCGATACGGATCCGCTCGAGCCGAACAACGAGTGCGAGCCGCTGCTGGACGAGGCAGAGGCCGCCTGCGACACGGGCAACGATGGGCCTCCCACGCCGGTGTCCGGGGGGAGTGTCGTTTGCGGTTCCAGCGGCGGGACGGGCAGCCAGCCCGCCCCCGGTGGAGTCGGCCCGGAGCTGTGCTCCATCCAATGGGGCGACTGCGGCGATGACGCCACCTACGAGATCCGCTGCTCGAGCCGCGAAGACGGCTTTCAGTGTTCCTGCATGCGGGATGGATCGGGACCCAACTTCGTCGTCGAGAACGCCGCCACCTGCCCCCTCACCACCGTCCAGAACTCGCAGGTGAACGCCTGGTGCGGCTGGAACCTGGACCCGTATTGATCGGGTTGGCCGTCGTCCCGACGCCGCCTATCCTCGCCGCGTGAAGTGCGGGACCGCGATCTTGGCCGCCATCGTCGCGGTCGCCGGCTGCGGACGGCGTGGACCACCTCGACCCGAGCACCACGACCTCCCCCGGCCGCCGGCATCGCTCCTTCTCCCCAGCGCGGGCGCCAGCGACCAGTCCCGCCCCCCGCGGCCCGTGCCCAGCGTCATCGTCGAGCAGCGACAGCAGGTTCTGGCCATTCCGCCCCAGCGGGCACCCGCACAGCGGATCGCTTTTTCGCGGCGCCGCATCGCCGTCCTGGGCGAGCAGCAGTTGACGGTGTGGGACCTGACCAGCTGGCAGCGGGTCGCCCAGATCCCGGTGACGAAGCCGCGAGCGGTGGTGGCGATGGCGGACGGGGCCTTCGTCGTCATCGCCGGGGACGCGACCTGGCGCCTCGAGCAGCACGAAACGCAGCCCGCGCGCCTCCCACGCATGATGCTACTGCCGGGATCGCAGCTCTGGCCAGACCGCCAGGCGCCGCTGACACTGTGGGTGCCGCTCGCGGGCCAGCTGCATCAGTACCTGCTTCCCGGTCCCGACGACCCCGTCGTGCAGCGCCTGCTTCCCATCGCCTCGCATTCCATGCCGGACACCGACGAGGAAGCTTGCGTGGGACTGAAGGGCGGCTCGTTCCTCTACACCGCGGGCAATGAGCTGGTCCGGTTCTTCCCTGGTGGCAAGTCGTACCGCGGGCCCAGCCCGGCTCCCTCGGGCCAGGTGTGGAGGCTGCTGAGCGCGCGACGCATCGACCGCGCCTGGGTCGCCCAGGAGGATGGCGCGCTGCAGCTGATCGACTTCACCCCCAACTTCCCGGTCGTGCGCTCGGTGTCGCTCCCGGGCAAGCTCTACGACATCGCGGCCAACGACGAGCACTTCGCCATCGTCCGCACGGTTCACGACTCGAGCTCCCGGCGAACCTGGTCGGTCACCTTGCTCGACACCGCGGCGGAGCCGCTCGCCGAGCACCCCCTCCCGGAGGGGCCGCGACCCGACGCCCCCGACTGGGTCGCGCGCGAGACGCGCAATCGTGGCGTCGCGCTGGCGCCCGACGGCCCTTACCTGGCCGTCGGGGGACCGAGCTGGCTGACCGTGTGGCACACCGACACCGGCAAGGCCGTGCTCAGCGCCGACCAGGCTCGCGCCGCGACGGCGGACAGCGAAGAGGCACCCGCGGCCGCACCCGGAGTCCCTCCCCCGCAGCGCTCAGCCACTCCGGGGCAGCCGAACCGGTAGGTACACCCGGAAGCTCGCTCCAGCGCCGAGTTCGCTCTCGACCTCGATCCGCCCCGCGTGCTCTTCCACGATCTGGTGCACGATCGAGAGCCCGAGCCCCGTTCCCACTCCGACCCCCTTGGTGGTGAACCCCGGGTCGAAGATGCGGGCGAGATGCTCGCGAGCGATCCCCGCGCCGGTATCGCTGATCTCCACGCATACCTCGTCCCCGAGGGCACGCGTTCGCACGGTGATCGTGCCGGCGGACTCGATGGCCTGCACCGCGTTGATCAGCAGGTTCATGAAGACCTGGTTGAGTCGATCGGGATAGCACTCGATGATCGGCAGCGGTCCGTAGTCTCGTTGCACCTCGATCCCCTGACGCAGCTCGTGTCCGAGCAGCGTCAGGGTGCTGTCGATCCCCGGATGCAGGTCCACCGAGTCGACCTTCGCGGCGTCCAGTCGCGCAAAGCGTCGCAGGCTCTGCACGATCTTCGAGATCCGCTCGATCGCGTCGGTGGACACCTCCCCGAGATGCTGCAAAGCACCCAGGAGCCGCGCGGCCTCGGGATCCGTGCGCCCCTCGGGAGCACAGCCCTCGAGCGTACCTCGCAGGCGGTCCAGGGTGCGCCGCATCGTATCGTTGTTGCTCTTGATCGCGCCCAGCGGCGTGTTCACCTCGTGGGCGACCCCTGCCACAAGCTGGCCCAGGGCGGCCATCTTCTCCGATTGCACGAGCTGCGACTGCTTCTGCCGGAGCTCGCGGGTGCGTTCCTCCACCTTGCGCTCCAGCTCGTGCACGCTGCGCACACGGTCAGTGACGTCGCGGAAGCTGACCACCGCGCCACGAAACCCCTCCCCATCGGGAAAGCGCCGAACCACGCGCTCGATGTAGCGCCCATCCTTGGCGGCAAACACCTGGGTATCCTCGGGCAGGTCGTTCTCGACCACTCGACGCAAGGTCGCCGCGTAGTGCTCCGGATCTTCCAGCACCTGGGTCACGATCTCCAGTCGCCGCTGCGCGTCCGCCGTCGCGAAAGCCTCCGGCGGCGCTCGCCAGATCTCCTGCGTCCGTGCGTTGACCGTGACGACCCGTCCCTCGAGGTCGATCGCCAGGATGCCGTCGGCCGTGGCGTCCAAGGTGGCACGCAGCAACGCCGTGGTGCGGTCCAGCTCAGCCCGGGCCTCGACCTGGTTCGTCAGGTCACGGGCCGCGGCGGTCACGATGCGGCGCGATCCTGCCCGAGCCGACATGAAGTGCAGCTCGAGCGGGAATCGACTGCCATCTCGACGCAGCCCCTCCACCTCGACGTGCCGCGACACGACCTCGGGAACGCCGCTGTCGAGGAAGGCCTGGAAGCCACGGTCATGGGCCTCGCGGTACTCCTCGGGCATCAGCAGGTGCGCGTGGCGACCGAGCAGCTCTTCGCGTGAGAAGCCGAAGATGCGCTCCGTCTGCCGATTGACCAGGCAGATCGTCTGGTCCGCATCGAGGGTGATGATCGCGTCGCTGACCGTATCCAGCACCGCCGCGAGCTGCGCCGCCGAATCCACGGGGCCGTGGTCGCGATCTGGACCGGACATGGGAGCAACATAGCGCAAAAACCCGGCGAGCAAGAACCAGCAGCGTCGACGGCTGGCCCCGTTCGCCGAGGTGCCGTACCCTTCCGTCATGAGCGGTGTCGCATCCGTGCCACGCCCAGACTGGCGCCTGACCGGATCCCTCGTGGTCACCCTCGCCGTCGGCGCCTGCCTGCCTCTGTCGAACCTGGACGCGGCCGCTCGCGGCGACGAGCTGGCCACCACGGGTGGCTCCACTGGCGCTGCGGGGAACACGGAAGGCGGAAGCCCCGTTTCCACCGGGGGCGTCCCCGAAGGCACTGGCAGCACACCAGCGACCACCGGCGGTGGCGTCGGCGAAGGCGGCTCCGCCGGCTTGGCGGGCGGAAACGGCGGCTTGGCGGGCGGAAACGGCGGCGTGCCGGGCGGAAACGGCGGCGTGCCGGGCGGCGCCGCGCATGCCGGCGCCGCCACAGCGGGGGGAAACGGCGGGCGAGATCCCGAAACTGGCGGCACCGGCGGTGGACCCCAGTGCAAGGCGCCCATGCTCGATTGCGACGACAATCCGAGCGACTGCGAGACCGATATCACCAGGAGCACGGATCACTGCGGCAGGTGTGACAACCGCTGCCCGGGGCCGTCGGACAGGTGCATCTATTCGGAGTGCGTTCCTCCATGCACGATGGCTGACGCCGTCATTCTCTCCCACAACATCCCCCGGAGCGTGCCCGGCAACGGGTGCGTCGGCATCGCCGACCACTTGCCCGGCAACTACTACGTTCAGGTCGATCGGGACGTCGACTACAGCTTCGGCGACCAGTGTGGCAACGGGAGCGACGGCACCTTCATCCGCAACCAGGCGGAGCTGCTCCCCGCCTGCCCGATGTGGATCGATCTGCAGAGCACCTCGTCCGACGTGGAAATCCGTTGGTGGGCCGGCGGCTGAGTGAGCGTCAGAGGGGTGATTGGCCCCTCGCCCAAAACAACAGGGCACATCCGACCAGCACCCACGGGCCGCGGGCGAATGTACCGTCGGGGCGCGATCCGTGCGAACATCGGCGCTCGATCCGGAGAGACGCCCATGACCGCCCCCCTGAGCCAGCTACCCAGCGATCTCCAGCCCCCGGTCGAGGCCTTCACCCAGGCTCTCACCTCGACGCTCGACACCGAGCTGGAGAGCCTCGTGCTGTACGGCCCGGTGGCGACCGGGGACTACATTGCCGACCTGACACCGGTCAACGTCTTGATCGTCCCGCGCTCCGTCACCACCGCGCTGCTCCGCCAGCTCGTGGCTCCGTTGCGGGACGCCCGCCATCGCTGCCGCTTGGTACCGTTCATCATGACCGCGGCGGATCTCAAGGCCTCCAGCGACGTCTTCCCGATCAAGTTCCGGATGATGAAGCAATCCCACTTGCTGCTCGCTGGGCGCGACGTGCTCGGCGAGGTGGAGGTGGCAGACACCCACCTCCGTCTCCGCTGCGAGCAGGAGCTGAAGAACCTCGTGCTCCGCCTCCGGCTCCGTTATCTGGAGGCCCAGGGAGACGTCATCCGCCTGCGCAACGTTGCCATCATGACCTCCCAGGCCGCCATCGATCCGCTCCGTGTCATGGTCAGTCTGAAGAGTGGCGTGGTGCCGGACCGCACCGACCTGGTCACCGCCGCCCGCACCAGCTGTGGCCTCGATCTCGCCCCGCTGGACGACATCAAGGGCGTGCTGCGCGCGGCGAGACCCGAAATGAACGAGCTCGAGCAAGCTTACGACCAACTCATGCAGACCATCGAGGCGGCCGCCCGCTACGCGGACGCGATGTAGCCGAAGCCCGTCCGCACCTTTCCGAATCGGCCGCCTCCGCACCCCGAGTGCGCGGGCTCCTCGGGGTGCAGCGCCCGGGATTCCAGGTCACCGGGGATCGGTGCAGCAGCGAACCCCGGTCGAATAGTCCTTCCAGTCCTTGTGCATGGCGTACTCCGGGTCGCTCGGCTCGAGGTAGAAGTGCGCCCGATTCGTCGCGGCGCACCCCACGTAGTTCTTGCCCTGGCCCATGTAGTGATCCCCCTTGATGGTGCTCATCATCAGTGCCCCCTTGGGATGCAAATCGGCGGTCCACTCCTGCAGGTTCCCGACCATGTCGAAAACGCCGTACCCGTTCGTGCAGCGGCGGTGGGCCCCGGTCCGGGCCACCCCCCCCGGGACCTGGTTGATGCGAGGGTCGGTCAGCTCGCGGTAGGTCCAGCGCGGCTCGGGGTAGAAGCGATACACGAGGTGCTCCTCCTCGGGGAACTTGCCCGTGTTGCAGCGCTCGACCATGGCATCCTGGTAGATCGGGAACTCGTTCTGGGGACCGCGACAAGCCGCCTCCCACTCGGCGGTGGTGCAGAGGCGGAGGCGATGCTCGCCCACCCGTGTATTCGAACAGGCAATCTCCGCCTGTTCGCGTCCCAGGTAGCCCTGTGGGATCACGCCCGGCAGCGACTGAACGACCATCTCGCTCATACGACTGGGGGGCGGTGGCACCGCGAACGGGTCGTGGAGGCGACCGTCGCCGTGAAACAGCTGCACCTCCCAGCGATGAATGCAGACGCCCGGCTCGGGCACATAGACCATCGCCGCAGGGCACCCCGTCGGTTTCGCGCGAGGCGGGACAACCGACCGGAACGGAGCTGGCGCCGACGCTGGAGCCGCAGTGCGGGCTGCAGAGCTCGTTGCCGGGCGGGCGGACGGCTCAACGTCCGGGGCCCGCTCTCGGCAAGCTGCCGCACCCAACGAGAGGGCGAGCCACATCCACGCGCGCTGTCCCATACCGAAAGAACGCCGCCAGCGTACCCACGATGCGCAGAGCTCCGCAACCGCGGCACCGGCGGCCGGCGACCTGCTCCGTTGACGGACACGGGCTCGATTCCATCCTGGCAAACCGTGGGGCGACCCATCCTGGCTACGCGGCCGAGCTCCCGGACCAGACTTTTCCCAGGACCGATTGCGAGTAGACTCCTGCGCGTTCGAGGAGGAAGAGTCGAGTGTCTGGTCGAATTCTGAATGTGCGAGCGCGCTGCTCGGTCGCTTCCGGCCCCACCCGCGACCGGGTCGTGGCCGAGCAAGGAACACTGGCGAGGGCGTCGGCCGAGGACCGAGCCACGGTTTGCGGTACCCGCCGAGGTCGGCCGCGATCGATCGCGGCCGGCCCGCTCAGCCTCTGGGGAGCGGGGACGCTGACCGCGGCGTGGCTCGTGGTCGGGTGCGGCGGTGGCCACCAGAGCCTTGCCTCCCACATTCGACCCCGAGAGACGACCGCAGCGCAGGCGCTCGGCGAGCCGGCAGAAGACGACGACGCCTGCCACGACGTCAGCCGCGGGGGGCGACCACTGGTGGTCGACCTGAAGCCCGAGCAACGGGGCGACCTCGAGGTGTCGATGTCGCAGGGGATCGCGATCGTGGGGTACAACTGCGACGGTCTGACGCTGCTCCCTGATTGCTCCGCCGAGGGATCATACGGGTTTAAGGGAGTGGTCTTGAAGCAGCAAGTGATTCGACTCGCCGATGCGGACGAGATCAAGACCAACCTGCCGCTCTCCGGAGCCAGCCTGGCCGCCACGCTCGAGGCCGAGCTGGCGCGAGGCAACACGCTCGACCTCGCCACCGCGCTGGTGGGCAACGTCACCTCGACACGCATGCGCTTGAGCCGCAGCGAGCTCGCGGGAATGTGTACCGGAGCAACCCACTTCGTTCGCGCCGCCAACGTCGGCGCGTTCGCGATGCAGACCGGCACGGAGGCGGAGGTCGCCACGGCGGCGCAGGTGTTTGGAGTCGGGGCCGGAGCGGGCAGCCAGAGCAGCAAGATGACCCGCGTCGAGGACGGTCGCCTCGAAGAATGCGAGCAAGCGGATCCGGACTCGGAAGCGCCGCCCGGCAACTGTCAGGCGCTGATCCGGCTCCGACTGCTGCCGATCCTGGACCAGCCCGTGACCAACGCCGCGGCGCCCGCCGCCACCGACCCGACACCGGCACCGGCCACGGCCAACGCCGCGCCGGCACCCGAGGCGAACCCCGACCTCGAGGAAGAGACCTGCCCCGAGGGACTCGTCTATTCCGAGGGCAAGTGCGTTGCCCGGGAGAAAGCCAAGATCCATGTCTGCGATCCGGCGAACATCGACGAGTGTCGCGCCCAGTGTGACCAGGACGAGCCAACCAGCTGCGCACACCTGGCGCGCGCGCTGAAGCAGGGACTCGGCATCGCCAGCGACGCCACCGCAGCGGCCCAGACGTACGAGCACGCCTGCCAGCTCGATCATGCGGGGGCCTGCTCGGAGCTGGGCATTTTGGCCGCACAGGGTCACGGCATGGAGAAGAACGACGCGAAGGCGGTCGAAATGTTCGAGCGGGCGTGCCAGCTTGGCGAGGCGAATGGCTGCTTCAATCTCGGGACGATGTACTACGACGGCATCGGCGTGGCGAAGAACTCCCAGCGAGCGTTCGATCTCTTCCAGCAAGCGTGCAACGCGGGGAAGGCTGCCGGGTGCATCAACGTCGGCATTGCCTACGACGACGGAGATGGGGTCGAGCAGAACCCGGCGGAAGCGTTCAAGCTCTTCAAGCGAGCCTGCGAGGGAGACGAGCCGCTGGGCTGCTACAACCTGGCGTTCATGTTCTCGAAGGGCAGCGGCACGGAGGTCGACCAGCAACAGGCCACGCGCTACTACGATCGCGCCTGCCAGCTGGACCACGCCAAGGGCTGTGAGCAGCTGGGGCGACGCTATCTCGAGGGCAATGGGGTCGAGAAGGACGAGGCGAAGGCCGCCGAGCTGAAGCAAAAGGCCTGCGCCCTCGGCGAGCAGAAGGCATGCCCATGAGTCAGCGGCGACGCCGACCTGGGCAACCATGAGCGGAGGGGCCCGCCAACCCTCGACGCCGTCCGCCCCGACCGGGTCGCGCTCCTGGCAGTCGCGAGCCCGCGCGTGGGTGTCCGGCTGGTGGCCGTGGCTGGTCCCGGTGGTGGTCGTCCTCTTGCTCCGGGGAACGCACCAGGTCGCGAACCCGCCGCAGCTGACCCCCGACCAGCTGCACACCCTGGCCAGCATCGCCCGCCAGCAGCTGCTGGGGGAAACGTCCGCCCCCCTCGCCGCTCCCGACGTAGAAACGACTCACCCCGTATTCGTCAGCGTCTATGGCCGGGATCCGGCCTCTCGCGTCCATCCCGTGGTCGGGCACTGGCGGCCTCGGAGCGAGGAGCCACGACTCCCTCTCGCCGAAGCCGTCCAGCGCGCGGCCCAGGCCGCCGCCGCAGCGCTCCCCGACGCGAAAGGCGCGCCGTCGGAGCTGACCATCAAGATCGACATCGCGGGACCGAGCCGTCGCCTCTGGGCGCGTCTCCCCAGGATCTCGAACTACCTGTTCAATCCGGGACGCGACGGCTGGCACGGCTGGCGAGGCGACCAGCACGCCTATCGCCTACCATCCTGGGAGGTCGAACGTGGCGAAGATCCCGACGCGGCCCTTGAGGCGCTGCGCACCGAGCTGGGAGGCCCCCCCGCGGTAGGTCGATTTCGCACCACGTCGTTCGTCCTCCTGCCGGGCGACGCCACCGCGCGGCCCTTGTATCGCGGCAATGTGCTGGTGGACTCGGTAACGGAGGAGCGGGTCACCACTGCTCTCCGCACCGCCGGGCAGTACCTGGCGCGCCACGTCCAGGCCGACGGAACGTACTGCTACGAGTACCTGCCACTCGAGAACCGGTGCTCGGCAGAATACAACCTGCTGCGACACGCGGGCACCACCTACTCGCTCTTCCAGATCCACCGCCGGCTCCCCGACCCCACCTTCGTCGAGGCCGCGGAGCGAGCCACCGAGTGGCTCCGCCAACAAACCCGCCCCGTGACAGACGCCCCGGACCGCGTCTTCCTCCTGGAGGGCCGCAAGGCGAAGCTCGGCGCCGTCGGGTTGGCGCTGATCGCACTGATCGAGCGAGAACACGCGATCGGCGACGGTCGCGACCGCCCGCTCATGACGCAGCTTGCCAACTTCATCGTCAGCCAGCAACGCGAGGACGGATACTTCGCGAGCTTCTTCGACTGGGGGCCCGAGGCCGAGGTCCCCGCCAGCAACTCCATCTACTATCCCGGCGAGGCCCTGCTGGGGCTCGTTCGCCTCCACCAGCTCGCCCCCAATCCGCACTTCCTCGAGGCCGCCCAGCTGGGAGCCGAATTCCTGGTCCGGCGGCGATGGCGCTGGGGCGGAGTCGAGGTCCAGGTGCCGCCCGATGCCTGGTTGACCCAGGCGGTCGCCGAGCTCGACGCGATCGCGCCCCAACCCTGGTTGCGAGACTACGCCTACGAGATCGTGCGGGGTACCGACCAGACGATGCTCCGTGCCGCGGACGGGACCGAGCCCGATTTCGTCGGAGCCCCCTCGGCAGGAGTTCTGCTGCCGCGAGTCACACCCGCGGGGTCGCGCAGCGAGGGACTCACCGCGGCTTGGCGCATGGCGCGAAACCGAGACCAGCAGCGGCTCTCCGCGTGGCTCGCCGATGCTTCGCTGCGGGCGGCGCGCTTCCAGCTCAACCAGCAGTATCGTCCGGAGAACAGCTACTTCCTCCCGGACCCCCTGCGCGCACGGGGAGGTTTCCGCGAAACACCAACGGATCTCATGGTGCGGATCGACACGGTCCAGCACAACGCCACCGGCTTGCTGGGAGTCCTGGAGATCCTGGAGAGCGAGCGATGACGCCTCCGCGCTCACCGGCGCCCCGACGCCGGAGTCGCCAACGCACGGGAGAGGACCCCGCACCGCCCGAGCGCCGATCGCGACGAGGGCGACGCAGCCGCCACTCCGGGATCCCTCCGGCAGAGTCCACCAATCGCTCCGCCCCCCGAGCGCGCCACTGGGTAGAAGGTGCCAGCGCAGCGGCCCCCGTGGCAGGGTTGACGTTGGTCGCCGTCCTGTTCTGGGGCGTCGTCTTTCACCTCGACGTGTGGTCGGCACGCGCCTTCGTGCTGCTCTTCTACGGAGCCCTGCTCTGCACCGCGTTCGCCCACGCGAGTTCCTGGTGGATGCGGCGACGCGGGTTGCCGGCGGTGCGCCCCTGGGTGGTCGAGCTCCGCGGCGGTCTGGCGGTGTTCGTCACCGCGTTCGTGTTTTGGGCCTGGCTGCCCTTCGTGACCCGTCCGTTCGTCGGTTGGCTGATGCGGATGGCGTCCGTGATCCGATTCTTCTGAGCGCCGAAGCTCAGCGAACGACCAGCTCCAGAGACGTGGCGCCGACGAGAGTCGGGCGCCCCCAGGTGGCGACTCGATTCTCATCGAAAGCGACCACGACCTCGCTGAGAGAAGCCAGCAGGGTGGCGTCGATCCGCCAGCGCAGCGTGGGGTGCAGCCGCACCGCCAGGCCGGAGCGCACATGGACGACGGCCAGCCACTTCTCGATCTGCCGCCCCAGGTAGCCGGCAGCTTCACCGCTGCCCTGCAGCTGCAGATGGGCAGCTCCCGCGCCCGCTCCCAGTCGCGGCTGCAGCCGGCCGACGGTTGGCGCCACCATGGCGGCAGCCCCCACCCAGCTCGTGGTCGTCGCCGCCGTGGCGCGGGGCGAATCGTCGATGGAAGCGAACAGCACATCGCCCATGGCCTCGACCCCGAACCACTCCCCGAACCGACGAGACACGAGGACCTGGGCGCCCAGGCCCGGTCGGAATCCCCCCAGCCCCGGATCGACCGCGACCCCCAGGGCTGCCGCGGTCTCCCCGGGTCCTCCCCCGTCCGCCTCAGGAGTCGGCGGCGAGGGGGGCGCTGGAATGACCTGCAGAACCTCGGGCGCAGGCTCCACCTCGGCTTGCCGCGGGCGCTCCGGAACTTGCAGCTCGAGCAGGCTCGCGCGCAACAGCTCGACCGCGCCGAGCGCGACGTCGGCATCCGTTCCGGCTTGCTCGGCGTCGACCACTTCCCGGATGACGGTCTTGCCCGTGGTGCGGTCCGCGATCCACACCTCAACCGCGGGGCCGGCCCGCACCACGCGCACGGCGGCAAACGCGCCCACGCCCTGCGCGGTGGCTTCCAGCGAGGTGGGCCCCATCGCCTCGGTGTCCGGCTGCCGCACGAAGATCACGCGAAGCCCCAGTTGCCGCAGCTCGGCGGCCACGCGGATCGACAGAGGCGCGGCCGGATCCGGCGAGATGACCACGACCTCCGTCGGTGGGGCCACCTGCGCCGCCGCGACCCCGCTCGCCAGCACCCAGACCGCGGCCAGCCGCCAGAACACACCGGTGACGGCGGGACGCCAGCTCCAGGCCCGCACCATTACTGATCGTGTACGGTGAGGTCGGTCGATGATCATTCGTGGTCGCTAGGAGCGACGATGATACTCCGAGCAAACGCGGCGTGGGGACCGTTCGGGTACCGGCGCAAATAGACCTGCGCAGCCTGCTCGGCGGCCGCCTGATTACCCGCCCGGTGATGCGATTCGACCAGCCTGCCTGCTGCCTCGCGAGCCAGGGGCCCCGCCGGCGCTTCGTGCAAGTACTGGGCGAACCAGCCGGCAGCAGTCGCCGGCGCTGCACTGCGACCCAGCTCGAAGGCCGCCTGGGCAGCAGCCGCAGTGCCTCCGAAGCGCTCTCGGCAGGTCAACAGGGCCCGGGACGCCACTTCACCCCGCCCGGACAGGCGCCCTGCTCGCGCCAGCGCGAGCAGCTGATCCGCCGAACCCGACGCGTAGATCGATGCCAGCCCCTCGCGCTCGGCAACGCTCATCGCTTCCTTCCACCGCGCCGCGCGTTCGAGCTCGAGCCAGGTCATGGCCTCGCGGCTCGGCGCACTAGGCGACGGACGAGGGGTGGCCGAGGGGGCGCGCGGGAGATCTTCCAGCTCGACGTGCTCGTTGTCCGCCTCGTCGGCGGTTGCCTGGTCGGTCGGGGTCACCTCCAAGCGTGCCTCTGGAACGTGAACACGACAGAGCTGGCCTGCCGCCACCGCGCGCCCGCCCTGGAGCATCGGCCCCGTCACGCGCACGCTGCCTTCCTGAACACTCACCTCGAAGTGCTCCGTGGTCGGGTCCCACTCGATGTGCAGCTTGGTACCAGTAACCTGGACCGCGAACGGCCCCGACAGAAACGTCCAGTTCGTGTCGTCGCGATGCACGATGCTCGCCGAGAGGCCCCCGCGCTCGAGCTCGACGCGCGCTCCCTGGGGGTCAACGCTGTGCAATTGCACCTGCGATCCCCCATGCACGAGCACCCGGCTGCCGTCCGCAAAGTGGAGAGGCTGCTCGTGCTCGGCCAGCACGGGACCTGGCCGCAAGCCAGCAGGATCTGGCACTCGCGGCCAAGCAACGAAGAGCAGCACCGCGCCGGCGACCAGCGCCGCCATCGCCAGCGCGACCTGCCAGCGACGCGGAGTCCGCCGCCGGGGCACGGCCGCAGCGAAGTGCCGCAAGAACTGTTCGCGGCTCCGCTCCATCGCCAGCTCGGGCTCCGTGACGTCGAGCGCCGCGGACCACTGCTTGCCCAGAGACTCCATCTTCGACGTCGAGCTCACGACCCGACCTCCTCTAGCCAACCCTGGAGGGCAGGCTCCGCTTCGGCCATCTTCTGAAAGTTTTTCTCGGCGCGACCCAGACGGCGCTTGATGGTGGCGAGCGAGACACCACATGCTTGCGCGGTCTCAGTGAGGGTCATGCCCGAGGCGAAGCGCAGCACCAACGCCATTCGATCGTCGACTGGGAGTTGCCCGAGCAGCCGATACAGGGCACTCAGCGCTTCCCGGCTCGAGGGGTCCGGAGTCGCCGCGACGGGCTCGGGCAAGTCCTCGTCGGCCATCACTCGCAACCAGCTCTTGCGGGAACGCCGCTGCAGTACCGACCGACCGGTCCGTACAGCGACCCCCATCATCCAGCTGTCCAGGGCGCCGGGGTCCCGCAACTGATGCAGTGACTCGAGCGCCCGAACGAACGCCTCGTGGAGGGCATCCTCCAGCTCCGTGTCCGGCCCCAGTATCCGGTACAGCAACCCATGCATTCGGCGCGCGTACCGCTCGTGTAACGCCGCCGCCGCTCCGGGATGCCCATTCAGGACCGCGGCCACCAGGGTGGCTCGATCGCCCTGAAAGGGCAGCGCCCGGACGGCGGCCGCCGCAGCCCGCTCGGGTGCCTGCGACGCTATGGGCTGAGTGGAGGACATGTGAAGCAATCCTAGGTCACCGCACGAACTCCGAGCGGCTCAGAAGGTGGAATTTTTCTCCACCTGAGCCCTTGGCAGCGGTCGGCGTGACATACTGGCCGTGGTGACGCTCACCATGGCATCTCGCTGGAAGCTCCCGACCGGTGCCCTCGCGCTGCTTGGGGCGGTGGGCTGCGGGGAAACGCTGCTGGAGCCCGTGGGGCAGGATCCCGGTCAGCTGGTCGGCGAAGGTGGTACGGGAGCGGGCGATGGGGGCGGAACCGGTGGGCTCGCGTTCAGCGAGTGCCTGCTACACCCCAACGAAACGGGCTGGGTCGACTCGCAGAACAACCCCTGCCGAGCGCAGGGGCCCTGGTATGCCTACAACGATTGCAACGACTCTCGGGACGACTGCACGCGCAACCACCTCCCCGAAGAGGGGGAGTTCCCGAACATCGACGGCCGGATGTGCACTACCGGCACGACCGCCATACCTGCCGACGAGACGGAAACGGCGTTGAAGTGGGGCGCCGGCATTGGCCTCTTCCTGAACCAGGACGCCGAGACGGAGGCGCGTCTCCCGCTTGGGCTGCTGGGGCTCGACATCGTGGGCATCCGCTTCACCCTCGTGACCAACGTGCCCAGGATCCGCATCAGCTTCCCGATCGCGGGAGCCGCCGACACCGCGCACATGGCGCCGCTGGAGTACGGCAGCGGCACCCACGCCATCGAGTTCAAGGACGCCATCTCCCCACCCTGGGACGACACCCCGGTGCCCCTGAAGCCGGAGCAGATCATCTCCGTCCAGTTCCAGGTCCCCACCAGCATCGGCAACTCCTACGCCTTCGACTACTGCATCGAGGATCTCACCCTGTTGCTGTGACGATCGAGGGTGCATGAGCTTCCTCGGACTGCTCTTCACCGTGCTGTCGGGAGTTGCCTGGGCTGCCTTCGACACCACGCGCAAGGGGCTCCTCGCCCATCTCACGTCCCTGCCCGCCCTCGTCTGGCTGATGCTCGGCCAGGCTCCTCTCTTCGCGATCTGGTGGGGGTTCACGCGAACCGACTCTGGCCCATTGCCATCGTATGCTGCGCCAGCGCTGGCGACGGTAGCGCTCAACGTGGCCGCCAGCCTGATGTTCCTGGAGGCGCTCCGGATCGCGCCACTCAGTCGAGTGATTCCGCTCCTGTCGCTCACCCCCGTGCTGACAACCGTCACCGGCTTCCTCACGCTCGGAGAGTGGCCCACCGCTACCCAACTGCTCGGCGTGCTGCTGGTCGCAGTGGGCGCAGCCATCCTGGCGCAAGGGAAGTCACCCGACCTCGACGCCAAGGAAGGCGGAGCGGCGACCCGCCGCGGCTCCTGGTTGATGCTGGGGGTCGCGCTCCTCTGGTCGCTCACCGCGGCGTTGGACAAGGTCGCCCTGGGCTCGGCCACCCCCGCCTTCCACGGGCTCGTTCAGTCCATCGGGATCGGGGCCGCGGTGCTCGTGTGGCTCGCCTGGCGCGGGCGCCTCGCCGAGCTCCGTCCACCGCGCAGCGCCGCTCGCTGGCTTGCTCTGGGGATCCTCACGTCGTCGGCAGCGATGGGCCTTCAGTTCGTCGCCCTGGGCCACGTCCTGGTGACGCTGTTCGAGGCGGCCAAGCGCGCGATCGGGATGACTCTCGCCCTGGTCCTGGGACGCTGGTTGTTCGGCGAGGCGATCACGGGAGACAAGGCGCTGAGCGTCCTGCTGATGGCCGCCGGGGTGGCGCTGGTGCTGCTGTGACGACGGGGGGACCGAACGGCGCTCAATCCCCACCGAGGAACGAGCGCACGCGCTCCTTCTTCTCAGCGCCCAGGAGCGCCATATCCGCCTCCTTGCCAATGAGCTGGAGCTTGCTCTGGGGACCACCGTGCACCAGTCGTAGCTCTTCGCTGCTAAACGCGCCCCCGCGGTGGACCAGCACTCGACAGTCCGACACGAGCCTCGTCTCCGGCCCGTCGCGATCGATGCCGACCTCGCAAGTATCGAGCGCCAGCCAGTCGCTCGCCGAAGACCGCTCGAACGCTTGGACGACCTGCTCCGCCTTCCGTTCCTTGCCGTAGTGGATGACCTGATCGTCGAGCAGGTCCCGAAGCTTGCGCGCCGAGGCCCGGCGGGCCGCTGCCTCGTAGTCGAGCAGGTGCTTCGCGCTCGACATCAGGAACGACTCGTTCGAGTTGGTCGTCGTGATGGCAACCGCTCGGTCGCAGCAGGCGGCCACGCGCCCGATCTTCGTCTGGGTCGGAGCCACCACCTGTCGCGCGGGGCACCCCGCCGCTCCACCGCGCACCACCGCCTGTGCCCCTTCCAGGGTCAACGTCCAGGTCTCCAGCTGACCCAGCAGCGGATCCTCCACGCAAGCGCGATGCCACTGGGTCTCGGTGCACAGCGCGCGGCCCTGCTCGCGGCAGAAGTCGGCCGCGTGCTCGAAGCTCAGCCCTTCATTGCCCACCTGCCGCTCGACGGTGAAGGCGCCCGTCCACTCGCCGGTCGGCGCCTTCCCGGCGGCGACGCTGTGCCGAGGGTAGCTCGCCGGGGCCTGGTCAGCCGCGGCCGATGAGCTCGCCGCGGCCGCGCTCGTCGCCGACGCCGTCGCCGCCGTCTGGGCTGACTGGGTCTGAGCGTCTTCCTTCGGCGCGGGCTTGTCGAAGAGCCCACACGCCGAAATCAGACACGCCAAGGGAACGATCCAGATCCGGGGTCCATTGATGCCAGTCACCCGGGTGACGGTGCAACTCGGTGCGGGTGGCGTCAACGGATCTTTCGCCCATTCTCGCGCTCGCGGCGGCCGCGGTGAGAGCTGCAACCCGCAACCACCAACCCCAGCCCCAGAAGCCATGACCACCGCAAGTTGCCAGGAATACCACCAGCACTCGGCACCGTGCAGGAGCAGCCCCCGTCCGTCTCCGACCGCGCAGCGGTCCCGACCGGGGCAGGATCCGGGTCGACGCTGGGCCCCAGATCGGGAGTTGCCGCCACCGCCGCCGCCGCATCCACACGGCCGAAGCCCCAGTCGTTGCTGGGCGGCGTCACCCCGCGCGGCAGCTCGGCCGAGCCGCGCAGCAGCTCACGAACCGCCGCCGGATCGAGGAACGGGTCCCGCTCGAGCAACAGCGCGACGACCCCGCTCACGACGGGGGCTGCCTGGCTGGTGCCCCCGGCAACGAAGTAGCCACCCGGTGCCGCCGCCACGATCGACTCCTCCGTGATGTCGAGCCCGCGGCCCGCCGCCATCGCCGACGCCACCATCTCCCCGGGAGCCACCAGATCGGGCTTGGGTCCCGTTGCCTCGGGATTGCGCGTCGGCCCCCGGCTGGAGAACGTGCTGAGCTGCCCCAGCGTGAGTGCGTCTCCAGTGAGGTAGTCGAAGATCTCGTAGGCGTCGCCGCTGGCCGCCATCCATTCGGTGCGGGAGACGAAGGAGCCCACGGCGATGACGTTGCGCGCCACGGCCGGGTAGCCAATGCTCATCCGCGCGTCGACGCGAACCTCGGGGTCACGCTGAACGAATCCTCCGCCCCCGTTGACGTCGAGGAACGCGTCGAAGCGGCCAGCATCCGCCAGCACGAAGAACCAGTCGCCGTCGACCTCGGCGAAGTCACCGTCGTCGTCGCTCACCGTCACCTGGAAGTTCACGGAACCGCTCGGAGCGCGGTCGGTCGCGATGGTGATAGGACCGAAATCGCCAGCCGCGGTCGCCAGGTGGGTCTCGTGCAGCGCGTCCCCCACCGCCAGTGGCTGGGTCATGACAGGCTCACCGCCGTGCACCTGGACTCCCAGCTGCAGCGTCGGCGAGCCGCCCTCCGGCTCGGCCCAGATGTCGACGATGTCGCCTTCAACGACATAGTCGCCCACGACGAAGTCCACGCGCGATTCTCCGCCGACGGCGGAGCCGCCCGCATGGACGTAGACCAGCTCGTCGAGCCGGGGGTGGATCCACGGCTCACCCTCGTTACCAGCCGCGGCCACGATGATGCGACCAGGGCCCGTCAAGTTGTCGAGGCACGCGGACGCGAGGCTCGAGCCGTCGTGGGGCCCGGTGTGGGTGCCGAGGCTCAGATTGACGACCGCGGGCTGGCCTCTCTGCTCAGCCACATCGAAGACGAATCCCACCGCGTCGCAAACCGCAACGGAGAGCCACTCGTCAAAGGACATCGAGCTGTCGACCGGATCTCCCAGACTCACGAACACGATGTCTGCGGCCGGAGCGATGCCGGTGTATCGACTGCCCGCCACCTGACTACCGGCGGCAATGCCCGTCACGTGGGTGCCGTGCTCGCTGAAGACGAACAGCGGACAGTCGCCCACGGCCAGCATCTCCTGGTCGCAGTAGCGACCGTAGTCGTAGCCGGGCGGGGGCGACTGGGAGCCGGTCTGCTCCCACAAGGCGACGACCCGGGAGCGACCGTCGGCCTTGAAGGCGGGGTGAGTGATGTCGAGAGACAGGTCGACGACCCCCACGATCACCGACGCTCCCTGGGAGGACGTCGGCCCGAACTCGGAGCGAAGCGAATCGAGGTGGATGGTCGAGGCCACCCGGTCGAGCCGTGGCCGAAGTGGAGTCCCGGCTTCGATCCGGACCACCAACGGGTCGCGAGCCAGCAAGCGAACCGCGCGCGGCGGAAGCTGAGCGCTGACCACGTCACCGGCCACAGTCCCCACCCGGCCCCCGAGCGCCACGACTCGCTCGCTGACGCGAACCACATCGCGAACCCGGAGCAGGCACCCGATCTGCGGGTCGTTCTCGCGAGCGCGGACGGGGGAACGTCCGGAGACCCGCTCCAGCGCCAACTGCAAGCGGCTATCGACCCGCGAGGGCGCGGCCGCACCAGCCGCACCGGTGGCGCCGGCCGCGCTGGGCGACAGCACGATCGCGAACGCAGGCGCAATCCATCGCAGCGCTCGCTGGCAGTCGGGAAGGCCAGTCACCATCGCAGTCTAGTACCGGACCTCCCCGGGTCATTCCGGCTTTCCGCTGACTGACCTCGAGAAGCAAACTCCGCCACGAACAAGTCCCTCTCCGGGAGCGGCGCCAACTCCCCGCCGGCTTCAGCGCCACTCCCGGGAGGGACCCATCCCCGGTCCCAGTCAGGTCGCATAATTCCAGGACCTGCTCCCGGTGTCATCACCCCGCGGGGTGAAATCTCCCTAGCGCACTCGCACCCACGTGCCCGCACCCCGGTCGCCACCCGAGCGCACCCCATGCCAGCCGGGGGGCACGCGGGGCTCGGTCCAATCGAAGAGCCAGCGGGCGTCCGTCACGGAAAGGTTCACGCACCCGCCGCTCTTCGGCTCCCCGAAGCGATCGTGCCAGTAGGCCGCGTGAAGCGCGTAGGGCAGATGGAAGAACTGCGTGTAGGGCACCTCGGAGAGGTAGTAGGTGCTCCGGTCCGGGTCCGGCGACATGGTGGTCGACCGGTGTTTCCACTCGATCCGGAAGGTGCCCGTCGGCGTCGTCCACTTCGCGGGCTGTCCGTCCACCCGGCGGTATCCGTTCGCCCCCGGCGAGATGAGCGTCGCAAAGACCGGCTGCTCGCCAGCATAGGCGACGAGGGTCCCGCTGGCGATCGAGACGTCGATCCACTTTTCCCCCACGGGGATCCCCCGCGGCTCGACCCGTCTGACCACCGCGGCATCGTGGGCGCGAATCCAGGAGCCGCCCCTCGTTTCGAGGTAGCGCTCCCCCGCCTCGACCAGCTCGACCCCGGTCAGCAGCACATGACCGAGACGCGGCCAGGATTCACCAGTGGCGACGAAGCGCAGAGGAGCATCGCTGCGCGCGGCCGCCAGGCGAACCGCATACGCTGCGTGCTCGACGAGCGCCGTGAGGGGCTCGTCCACGAGCGAGGTGCTCGGGCGCGGGGGCGGAGGGCCCTCGAGCTGCGGTCGGAGCGCGAACTGCGGCCGCTCCCGGCCCCGGACGAAGGCGAGCGGAAGCGGCTGCGATGCGTCCAGGTGAACCCCCACGAAGGGCGACGGCTCGAGATTCACGAGTCGGTCCTTGGGCACCACCAGGAGATCTTCCGTGAGGACCCACGAGCGCTCCTCGAACGTGAACTCGTCGGTCCAAGCCACGGTCGACCGTCGCGGGATGGTGCGATAGCGAGCGCGCTCATCACCAGGGGTGTGCACCAGCGCCCAGGGGGAGAGGCTCCGACCCGCGAGAAACTCGGGAACTGGCTCCCCGGCGCCCCCCAGGTCGACCCCGAGCAGTGAGCGGTGTCGCTGCGCGGGCTCCGCGCGCGCTTCCCGGATCCTCTCGAGGTGCCGCTCGAGCGCGGGCTCCGATCCACGTTGCTCGGAGACGGTGGGGAGCCGGCGGTAGAGCGGCGCCGTTCCCAGGGACTTGCCCCAGGCGAAGGGGGAAGGCCGGGAGAAGTCGCCGCGATGCCGCCGCTTGGCGCGGAGCAGCGGGTGACGATCGACGTCGAGGGTGGTGAACTCGTCGTGGCAGACGTAGCCCTCGGGCTCGACCGCGAACCACCCGCCCTGACAGCGCTCGTGGGACACGGGCTCGGGGCGCCGCAGACGCACCACTGCGCCGAGGGCCAGCACGCCCACCTCGGGACTGTCTGGTTCCGGACGGGCGCGGACGTAGACCCGGCTCGCCAGCGCTCCCAGACTCGGCGGCGACGGGGGACGCGGATGGAGGATCGCCACTGGGTGGGGCGAGATCAGCTCCTCGGCAGTGCCCGCCGGGGGGCCGGGATGCTCGGCGGTCAGCTCTGCCCAGTCGGGGCCTGCGGACCATTCCTCGATGGTCGCGGCCGCCGAGGCCGACCCCACGGAGCCGGGTCGGACCACGGCCGCCAGCAAGAGACCCGCCGCCACGCCTCCCACGATGTTCCACAGGTATCCACCTGGTCTGCGCATCGCCCCGGTTGTGCCCGTAGCCCTTCGCGCTGGGCAAGTTCTGCAAAGTTGGCCGAAATGGGGCGCTCGTGAGCATTTCCGTCCCCTGGTAGCGAGGAGAAGCACGCGAGATGAGGCGGGACCGAGTCGAGCCAGAGCTGGCGAACCTGAGAAAGCAGGCCGAGGCGCTGGCCAAGCAGCGAAAAGAGCCCGTTACCTCGGCCCATCTGCTGGCCTCGATCGCCGGGACGCCCACGGCTGCCCGCGAGCTGCTCGCCGAACGCCGCCTGACCCCCGAAGCCATCCTGGCAAAGGCCAGCGAGCTCGCCGAGGAGTTGCCGGACCCCGTGCGTCAGATCCTGCAGCGCTCGCGGGAGATTGGCGCCAACATGGGGAGCGACATCACCACGGAGGAGCACGTGCTGCTGGCGTTGCTCAACGAGCGCCGCGGCGCCGCCCAGCGGACGATCACGGCGCTGGGGGTCGACATCGGCCGCCTGCGAAGCGCCAGCATGAACGTCGCGCTGGGCGTGATCCGGCGCCGCCGTATCGTGGGCCAGCCCGCGGCCGTCGAGACCAGTCGGGCGCGCACGGCACCCGCGCCCCGTACCCCCGCGGGTGCGGCCGCGACACGTCCGCGAAAGCCGAGCGGGGTCGCCATCCCACTGATCGATCCCGAGACCGCCCGCGCCCTGCCGCGCCGCCCGGGACGCACCCCCGTGACACCGGAAGTGAAGACCGAGACGACGCCGGCGGCGCCGCCGCTGGCGACCCCCAGCAACTCGTCTACCCCCAGCGCAATTCCGCCCATCGCGGTGCGACCCCGGCCGGTTCCGTCCAGCAAGGGTCCCGCGCTGGCGGCAGCCCAGCGCTTCATCCTGGATCCCAAGCAACACCCGCAGCTGACTCGAATCGGCGTCAACCTGACCGCGGCCGCAGCACGCGGCGAGCTCGATCCGGTCATCGGGCGTGAGGCCGAGGTCGAACGTGCCCTCGACGTCCTCGCCAAGCGCCACGGCAACAACCCGGTGCTGGTCGGGCGCGCGGGCGTCGGGAAGACCAGCGTGGTGCGCGGTCTCGCCCAGCGGATCGCCGCTGGCGTGTCCACCGACGCGCTCGATGACCGGATCATCATCGAGCTTTCCGTCCCCGAGCTGATCGCCGGAACCGGACTGCGCGGCGCCCTGGTCGAGCGGCTCGCCGAGATCCGCAAGGAGGTCGCGGCAACGCGGGGTCGGGTGGTGCTGTTCTTCGACGACATCCACCAGCTGTTCCTCGGCGACGCCGCCGAGGAACTGGCCGGAGATCTGAAGCTGGCGCTCGCTCGCGGTGAGCTGCCCTGTATCGGTACCTCGACCCACGAGGACTACGCCCGCGCCATCGACAGCGACGCGGCGATCGCCCGCCGCTTCACCCCGGTCGAGGTCGAGGAACCCAGCCCGGCCGACGCATTCCTGATCCTCGACGCGACGGCACAGCAGCTGGCCGAGCACCATCAGGTGCGGTTCGGCGAGGCGGCGCTGGCCCAGAGCGTGGCCTGGTCGGTACGCTACCTGCCAGGCAAGGCACTGCCGGACAAGGCGATCTCGGTCGTGGATCTGGCCGGCGCGCGCGCTCGCCGACGCGGAGAAGCCGAGGTGAGCGCCGAGGTCATCGCCGAGGTCATCGCCGAGCTGGCCGACATGCCCATCGAACGCCTCCTGGAGACGGACATCGATCGGATGATCGAGCTCGAGGAGCGGCTGGCTTCCCGCGTCGTGGGACACGAGGAACAGATCCACCGCATCGCGCGGATCCTGCGGCGCAACACCGCCGGCCTGGGCGGCGACCGCCCCCTCGGCAGCTTCCTCCTGCTTGGGCCCACGGGCGTCGGCAAGACCGAGACCGCCAAGGCCATCGCCCAGGTCATGTTCCACACCGAGCAGGCGATGACCCGGATCGATCTCGCCGAATATGGCGAGCAGCACGCCGTCGCGCGACTGATCGGCGCGCCCCCGGGGTACGTGGGGCACGAGGCCGGTGGCCAGCTCACAGAAGCGGTTCGACGCCGCCCATACCAGGTGGTGTTGCTCGACGAGATCGAGAAGGCTCACCCCGACGTGCTGATCAGCTTCCTGGCGCTGCTCGACGAGGGACGACTGACCGATGGCCGCGGACGAACCGTCGACTTCACGAACACGGTGATCCTGATGACGTCGAATCTCGGTGCCGATGTCAGCGGTGCCCGGCGCTCGCGACGGGTCGGGTTCGGAGCCACAGACGAACCTCGTCGAGCGGATGTGCAACACGACGTGATCGAAGTCGCCCGCGCCAAGCTTGCCCCGGAGCTCTACAACCGCATCGACGAGGTGCTCGTCTTCGCGCCGCTGAGCCGCGAGGAGGTGCGCACCATCACGCGCCGCCTGCTCGCCGGACTGGGGACCCGCCTGAACGAACAGCGCGGGGTGCGGCTCCAGGTCGACGACGCAGCGCTCGACGAGCTGCTCGAAGCCGGCGGCTACGACCCGACCCTGGGCGCCCGGCCGATGAAGCGCGCGATCGCTCGCCTGGTCGAGGCCCCCATCGCGGATCGGCTCCTGAAGGGGGAGCTCACCACGGGTGACGTCGTCTGGCTCACGGTCGATGACCAGGGGCTTTCGGTCGACATCGTGGACGGAAAGGCTACCAGCGCCGCCGAGTGACGAGCCAGTCCGGCCCGTCTGTTGGTCCGCTCACCAATCACGACTCTTTGCCACGCGGGGGGCTGGCCACCCGCGGCTCGTGGACCTAGGTGACGAGCACGGTCGGAAACCGACCGGTCATCGAGGGACCTGGCGGCCTTGCCGCCGCGAACAGCGGGATCGGGCCGCGCGCTCAACCCGGGAAGCAAGAGGAAAGAACCATGGGCGTATTGGTTGGAAAACAGGCTCCAGACTTCACCGTTCCGGCCGTACTCGGCAACGGAGAGATCGTGGACTCCTTCAATTTCGCGACGGCCACCAAGGGCAAGTACGCGGTCGTCTTCTTCTACCCGCTGGACTTCACCTTCGTGTGCCCCTCGGAGCTCATCGCCTTCGACCATCGCCTCGAGGAGTTCAAGAAGCGCAACGTGGAGGTCATCGGGGTCTCCATCGACTCGCACTTCACCCACAATGCGTGGCGCAACACACCCGTCAAGAAGGGCGGCATCGGCGAGGTGAAGTACACGCTGGCCGCCGATCTCAACCACGAGATCGCCAAGGCATACGACGTCGAGAGCCCGGGAGGGATGGCGTATCGCGGCTCCTTCCTGATCGATCGAGCCGGCGTGGTGCGTCATCAGGTGGTCAATGACCTCCCGCTCGGTCGCAACGTGGACGAGATGCTACGCATGGTCGACGCATTGCAGTTCACCGAGGAGCATGGCGAGGTCTGCCCCGCCGGCTGGACCAAGGGCAACAAGGGGATGAAGGCCTCGCCGGACGGCGTCGCTGCGTACCTGGCGGAGGAAGCCGACAAGCTGTAAACAACCAACGCCCGACGTTGGCACGTCAACAGTGGCGCCCCCGCCGCGGCGGGTGGCGCCCCTTTCCATCGACCGCAACGCCACCGCTCACCAAATGAGCGCAGCGAGCTGCCATGCCGTCGAACCCGTCAGTCCGGGAGGCAGACGGACACCCCGGTAGCCCCGACCAGCTCGACCTCGTCGGTGCAGGTGGGTCGCGTGCCGTCTCGACGGCAGAACGAGCAGTCACTCTCGAGGGTGCAGGTGCGCAGGCAGAAGGTTCCAGCGTCGCCCAGCCGGGTACACGCCGAGCCTTCGGGGCAGTCGTCGGCACCGCAGTCCGCGAGCCCGCAATAGCCACCGGTGAAGGTGCCGACGCAGCTCAGCCCACTGCAGTCGGCGTCGTCGACACACGAGGCGCCCACGCCACAGTTGCCGGGCACGCAGATCTTGCGGTTGTCGCGGCCTCCGCCCGACGAGCGGCAGACAAAGTCCGGACTCGCCTCCCGCTGGCAGAACTCCTCCTCGTCGAGCTCCGCATCGGGAGCATCCGGCGAGGCGAACAGATCCGCCTCCTCGCAGCTGACGAAGCACCGCGTCACCTCTGAGTTCTCGAAGGGCGAGCAGACCTGGGTGATGCGGTCCCCGCACTCCCCTTCCACGGAGCAGCACTCGTCGTCCGACTCGCAGGTGTGCGTGCAGTATCCGTCGCGGACCCGGTCGAGACACTCGATCTCCCCCGCGATGGTCGCCGGGTCGAGGTCGGGATAGCAGTCGTCCTCGACCTCGCAGGCCGCGCCCGTGTCCTCCGGACGAGTCGGTGGAGCGGGACCGTCATCGTCGCCGCTCTCGTCGTTGCTGCACGAGACGACCACGCAGAGCCCCACGCAGAGCCCCGCCAGCACCCGGCTTCCCACCCATGTCTCGATCGCCATGCCCCAAGGATATCACGATCCGACGTAGACCGAACACCCGCGACCCCGGCACGGCTCGGCGACCACCGGCTGGAAGTCGGTCGGACCCTCCGCCAGAACTCGGTCAGAGCGCGCCGCCAGCCGAGCCGGCGAACGGCAGAATCGACTTGATGTCCTGGTCGTTGTAGCGAAGCGACAGACCGACGAAGTAGTCGCGCCGATCGTCGCTGAGGATGTCGTCAACGCCCGCTAGAAGCCACAGGTGGTTGATGAACTCGTAACCCACGTGGACGCGCCAGCGCGGCAGCACGACCTCACCGAACCCGAAGACGTCCTGCGACACCTCGAAGCGGTCGTCCAGCATGACGACATCGAGGCCCATGCCGCCCGTCGACTCGATGATCCCGAACCGCCCCGTGAAGGGACCAATCGACTTGGCAAACTCGATGGAGAACCGGAACTCGTTCCGCGTCACGGTGCGCACTTCCCGGTAGTGCGGCGGATCGTTGGGGTTCGTGCTGTCGACGTCGATCTGCTCGAAGGTCGTGAGCCCCTTGGGGTCGCTGATCACCTCGACCAGGTAGTACTTGTCCTCCCGCGGCTGGAGACGCAGCTTGAGGTAGCTCTTCACGGTGCTCGCGAGGAACTGGTAGTCGGAACGCAAGACGACGATCGTTTGCAGGCGACCAATGCCACCGACGAACTCGTTGACGCCCTCGGCGACCCCCTCGACCTCGTCGATCAGCTTCTCGTCGGTGCTCAGGCGACCCAGGGTCCCCTCTCCCCGCTCGATCCGCTCCGTCGCCGAGTTGATGTTGGCCATCGCACTCTCGAGATCGGTGCTCGCGTTGTTGACCTTGTCGATGATCTGCCGCACTTCCCCGGGCTGGGCGGCATCATCGTCGGTCTTCGCCATCAACTCGCGCACGTCCTGCGTGGCCACCCGCACGTTCTGCAAGATGCGATCGATCTCGGGCTCGCTCTTCGCCGTGATGTTCTCGACGTTGGAGAGGATGTTCTTGATGCTCTCGCGATTCTCCGTCGTGATCTTGTTCAGGTTGTCGGTGATCTGCCGGAGGTTCTCCAGTGTCTCCTTGATCTGCTCCTCACCGGTGTCCGTGCCGACGGTGTTGGCGAGGGAGCCGGTGACCTTCTTGACGTCCTTGGCGATCGCCGAGACATCCTTCATGATGTCGTCGGTGGTGGTCGCCTCGATCACATACGGGATCCGGTCGCCATCCTCGAGCTGGCGCTTGCCTTCCGTTCCGGCCGCGAGCCCCAGGTAGTACTCGCCGAGGAGGCTGGACGTGATCTTGGCAACCGATGCGTCATCGTAGAGGGCCACGTTCCGGTCCACGACGATGTCGATCCGCGCCTTGCCGTCCTCGAGCTTGATGGACTTGATGTGGCCCACCGGAATGCCAGCCATCTTCACCTGGGAGTGCTTGGCCACCCCCTGGGCATCGCTCATCAGCGCGTAGACGACGTAGCCGTTGTCGTCACCCGCACGATAGGAGACGAAACGGTAGATGGCGACTGCCGCGACCGTCAGTACGATGGTGAACGCCCCCACCTTGGCGGCTGTCGACACGCGACTCATGCGAACCGTTTTCACCCTAGCAAGGGACGCCGGGCCGGTCGACTTCGCTCGGGAACGCCACCAGCAACGCCCCGCTCTCACCCCTCGGCGCGAGGTGGGGTAAGATCCCTCCGCCATGCGTCGCGCTGCCATTCTCCTGGCACTTCTGCCCGCCTGGGCATGCAATGAAGCCGTTCCGCCGGCCCAGGCCCTCCCCCCGATCACCCGGGTCTACACGCGCCCCAACTGGCTTCCGCGCTATGGTCCCGAGCAGGAAGCGCTGCTGGGCGTCACGCCGAACGTCACCGTCGACGAGCTCGCCACCCCGGTCTACCCCGACCTCGAGCGGTTCGCCTATGGGGCGCCCCGCCCGTTCTCCCGCGACCGGGCCCTGGCCCAGGCGGCCCGCCTCCAGCAGCAGCTCGCCGCCTCGCCGCTGCTCTATTCGCTGCGACCCACCGACCCGCGCCTGGCCAACCCCGTTGCCCAGTACGGCCCGCCGCCACCATCGGAGCCGGACCCTTGGGTGCGCACCGTGCGCGCCGGCGAGCGCTACGAGCTCGTCTGGGCGCGCCCCAGCCCCCCGGCAAGGCACCACGTCGAAGCCGGCAACCGCGCGCTCGCGGCCGGCGACCCGCTGACCGCCGCGCAGCGTCTCCGCGCCGCCGCGGAGACCGATCCAGACGTTCCCGAGCTGTGGGTCGCGCTCGGGCGCGTCCACGCAAGTAGCGGTGACGACGCGGCCGCGGAGGCGGCCTTCCTCGAAGCCCTCGGCGTCGACGCTCGCTGCTTCGCGGCCCACCTCGAGCTGGCACGACTCTACGAACGACGCGGAGCGACTGACGACGTCCGATCTGCGATCGCCCACGCCCTCGCCATCCACCCCCCGAGCCCCGCGGCCCGCGACGTCGCCGCCCGACTGGGTCCGCGCCAGCCAGGCCCTCCCCTCCCCGCGACGTTCATCGAGGTGGGGTCGAGTGGCGCCATCGTGGTCGGCACCACCGGCGGAGCAGGTGCCCGAGCATTCGCCAACTGCCACGCCGTCCTCCGCCACGAACCCGCGCTCCGCGCCGAGCTGCTCGGGCTCCCGCCGGACCGCCCCTATCACCTCTCCGTCGCCGAGGAGCAGCTGTGCGTCGAGGTGCTGCTCGTGTCGATCGATCCCGAGGACCCGACGGAAGCCGCGCTCGGCGAGCACCTGACGCGGCTCGCCGAACCAGGATTTCTGACACCTTTTACGCTGTTCGAGGTGCTCGGCCCCCACCGCCCCGAGTGGCTGCGCCTCGCTCCGGACGAGCTCTTCGACCCGATCGTGGACTACGTCCTGGGTCGCGTCCTGCCAACTCCCTGATGCGCCACCGACCCGCCTTCCAACTCGCGCTCCACTGCGGTCTGACGGCGGCGCTCGCAACTGGCTGCCAGGCGGGAACCCGGGCACACCCGGAGCTGGTCGAGCCCCACGACTTCGCGCCCCCCCCCGACGCCGAAGCAGCGCCCCGTGAACCCGTCGACCTGGGGCGGTGGCAGGGCGAGATCCGTTCGCCGCGCCAACCGGAGACGATCGCCGAGCCCGCGCTGGCTGCGCGCTGCGGACTGCCCGATGCCGCGCTGCAGGCGGTCGCCGACCAGATGGCGCGCGGCGACCGCGACGCCGCCCTCGACATGCCAGCGCTCGAGTTCGAGCTGCGCGTCGCCGGTGCGCCATACGTGTGGCCGCACGTATGGACAGTCGCGAGCACGGCGCTCGAGCCCGAGGACGTGGCACGCCGCTTCGATCACTGGCTCGCCAGCTTTGCGGATGGTGGAGACCGGCGCTGCGGTCTCGCGCGCCATCGCGACGAGTCGGGACGCGACCGGATCGTCGCGGTGGTCGCGGACGCGCTCGCGGACCTGTCGCCGCTGCCCAGCCACAGCTCGGTGGGTCGATGGCTCGAGCTGAAAGCACGTCTGGTGGCCCCCGTGAGCGACGCCTCGGTGCTCCTGCTCGCCCCCCGCGGGCGCCCCCACACCGTGCTCTCGCAGCGGGCTGACAATGTCGTCACCGCGCGCTTCGCCCCCTCGGAGCCGGGCCGCTGGTTGGTTCAGGTCGTGGCGCGAACGGAGAGCGGGCCGCGCCCCGTGGCCAGCGCGGTCATCCACGTCGATGCGGCCCCGCCACAGCAGTACGTCTCTGCGCCCGTCCCCGGCGAGACGGCGGCACGCCCCACGGATCCCGCCGACGTCGCGCTGGCGCGGATGATCAACGCCGCGCGAGCCAGCGAGGGCACGACTCGCCTGACCCGGTCGAACGCGCTCGACGCCGTGGCCCAGGCTCACGCTGAATCGATGGTCACTGCTGGGCGCCTGGGCCACGACGTGGGACGCGGAAACGTGCTGACCCGCCTCGCCAGCGCCGGGGTCACCGTTGACGCTGCGGGGGAGAACGTGGCACGCGCCGGCAGCGTCGAGCGCGCCCACCGGGTGCTGTGGGAGAGTCCGTCGCATCGCGACACCCTGCTCTACGACCGCTACGACGCGCTCGGCGTGGGGGTCGCGGAGGCGGAGGACGGAGCGGTCTGGGTGTGCAGCGTCTTCGCGCGGTTCTGAATTGGAGACCGTCCACCCATAATTTTCCACCGTCACGGCATCCAGATGGGCTGGAAACCTCGGAGGCGCTCGAAATCGTTGCGTGCCGGGCAGCGGGGGGTTTTCTTAATCTGGGGCCCGGGTTAGGTTCGCCGGCCAGAGGTCCGGCTCATCTGCCAGGATTTCGTTTTTTCGGGAGGTACACGTGAACCTAGCGCGGCGCACGATTGCCGGAGCAGCCCTCGCAGCGGGGCTCTTCACCACGGTGCAAGCTGGAGCCCAGGAGCAAACCTTCTACCTGGACCGGATCCAGATCTCAGGAGCACCGGACGATGGCTTCACTGTCTGGCGTCCGTACAAGCACCCGGAAACGCGTTTCTACGGGCAGTTTGCGCTCGGCTGGACGCAGAATCCGCTCCGCGACAAGACGGTGATCGATGGAGACACCGACAACGGCGAAGATCTCCTGCGCATCGTCGGCAATCCAGTCAGCACCCAGATCATCACATACCTGTCAGCCGGCACCGAGGTCGCGTCGCGAGTCGGCGTCAACGTGATGCTGCCGATCGGCGTGTTCATGACCGGTGAGGATCCCGCGAACTCGAGCGCGGACGACGCCCCGAGCGCCCCGATCAACACGGCAGCGCTCCACGACATGCGGCTCGATGCGCGGCTGGCCTTGTGGGAGAAGGGAAACTTCCGCCTCGGACTGGGCGCAGCGCTCTGGTTGCCGACGGGCAACGAGGACTCCTTCGCCGGTGATGGAAAGTCAACGGGCGGCATCTTCCCGAGCTTCGAGTACGACTTCGGCGATTTCATGGTCGCCGGCCACATCGGTCCCCACTTCCGTCCGGAACGGGGCATCGGAACTGTCGGTCAGGGTGCCACGCCAACCAGCCCGCTGCAGGTCGCCTCGGAGCTACGCTGGGCGTTCGGCGCGTACATGCCACTGAAGGACGACAGCATCCGCCTCGGTGCCGAGCTCTGGGGCACCGCCGGCATCCAGAACGCGAACGGCCGCGACGCTTCGTTCACCAACCGCAACACCGACCTCGAGTGGCTCGCTCAGGGTCGCTTCGCGGTCGACGAGAAGAAGCGCGTCTGGGTCAATGCTGGCGCGGGAACGCGCATCGCTGCGGGCTATGGCGCGCCCGACCTGCGCGTGCTCGCGTCCATCGGGTACTGGTTCCCGATCAAGGACACGGAACCAGCCTCGCCGGCGCGCCGCTGGCGAGCTCCCCCCGATGTGGAGGAGACGGAAAGCGATCGCGATGGCGATGGGTACCCGGACAACATCGACAAGTGTCCGGACATTCCGGAAGACGGCGAGGAGCCGGAGCCCACGGATGGTTGCCCGGCGGGCGCCGACCGCGACGGCGATGGGATCCCGGACGACATGGACCGCTGCCCCGACACGCCGGAGGACAAAGACGGCGTCGAGGACGAAGACGGCTGCCCGGAGAAGGACGCGGACAACGACACCATCCCGGACGCCGAGGACAAGTGTCCGACCGAGCCCGGACCCGCGTCGGCGATCGCCGAGAAGCACGGCTGTCCCTCGTTGACCCGCATCGACGAAGAGTCGGGCGAGATCGCTCTGCTCGAGCCCATCCAGTTCGAGTACAACAGCGCCACGATCAAGCCGGTCAGCTTCCCGATCCTCGATGAGGTGGTGGCGCTGATGAAGGCGCGCGACAAGCTCGAGATCGGTGTCTACGGCCACACCGACAGCCGGGGCAGCGACTCCTACAACCTCAGCCTCTCGAAGCGCCGCGCAGCTTCCGTGATGCGTTACCTCCAGGAACACGGCATCGCAGCGAATCGTCTCGAGTCGGAAGGCTACGGCGAGACGAAGCCGAAGTGTCCGGAAGAGACGCAGGAGTGCTGGGACATCAACCGTCGCGTCGAGTTCAAGATGCTCAACCAGTGACGGAGCGGCTGCGTCCGTTGATCGCCGGCATCGTCGAGCGCCTCTTGGCGGCGACGATGCCGGGCGAATCCGTGTCGCTCGACACGGTGGGCGAACAGGTGGGCGCCGCCTCGATCAGCTACGAGGAGATCGGCGCCATCCTCGATGCGCTGGAACGCAGCGGCCGCCACATCGCCGAGCCCGGCATCGCCGCCACCCAGGCTCTGCACCGCGTCCTGCAGGCCGCCCGCGAGCTCCGGACCTCGAACGGTCGCCTGCCCACCCTCCAGCAGCTCGAAGAGCAAACGGGCCTCGAGCGTTCCGCGGTGATCGCAGCGCTCCGCTTCGCCGACACGCTGCAGCGGTAGTCCCGCGCGCGCCCTGCCGGGGCCCGGAATTCCCGCTCGTGGTCCCCCGGGGGGCCCAGACGCACGAAACCCACCTCGCGCGACGCCAGGTGGGTGGGGTGGTGCTCCCGCAAGCGGGAGCACCGTCTCGGTTTCGCGTCCCTACTTCGAGTGGGGCGGCATCTTCGCTTCTTTGAAGATGACGTGCTGGCGAGCCACTGGATCGTACTTCTTGAGCTCGAGCTTCTGGGGCGTGGTCCGCTTGTTCTTGGTGGTGTAGCGGATGTAGCCAGTGCCCGCGGTCGAGATGAGGCGGATGTTGTCGCGCATGGGACGGCCGAAATACCATTCGGCTCCGGGTCGCGCAAGAACTGCTTGACGGAGCACGAGCTGCGTGGCTGACTTTCGCCCCCCTTGGCGGAGCCGATAGGCACCGGAGGGGCGGAACCCGATTCTGCCCGAGGGTATGTCACGATGACCAAGCGAACCTATCAGCCCCACAACACGAGTCGGCTGCGAACCCACGGCTTCCGCAAGCGGCTGTCCACCAAGGGCGGCCAGAAGATCCTGAAGAATCGCCGCCGCAAGGGACGCTGGCGGCTGGCGGTCACGGCCAACAACAAGAAGTAGCCTTTGCCCGTCACGGGCATCCGCCACGACTCCGACTCGCGGCCTTCTGGCCGGTTCCCGTCGTCCCAGCGCGTCCGCAAGCGGTCCGAGTTTCGCGAGATCCAGGCCAGTGGGCGGCGCGTCGTGACGGCCCACTTCGTGCTGCTGTTCTGGGCGCGCGAGGTGAGCGCCGACCGGAGCGGGGCCCGCATCGGGTTGACCGTATCCCGCCGCGTCGGCAACGCGGTGGTGCGCAACCGCGGGAAACGTCTCCTTCGCGAGGCATTCCGTGCCACTCGGGACCTGTGGCCGGAGGATTTGGACCTGGTGGTGATCGTCAAGCGGCTTCGCCCCGACATGAGACTGGTAGATGTGGTGTCGGAATGGCGCCACGCCGAGCGAACGATCCGGCGGCGCCTCGTCGAGGCCCGCAAAGACCGAGAAAAGCGCCAGCAGCAGCTGGCACAGGAGGACTGAAAGACGCAAACTCCGCCGAATCGATGGTCACGCGGCTGCTCCTCCTCCTCATTCGCGTCTATCAGCTCACGCTGTCGCGGCTGATGGGTGACGTGTGCCGGTTCTACCCATCGTGCTCGCGCTACACGGCGGCGTGCATCGCCTCCCACGGACCGCTGCGGGGCACCTGGCTGGGAGTCAAGCGCATCGCGCGCTGCCACCCCTTCCATCCGGGAGGATACGATCCACCGCCGTTGCCCCCTGGACAAACACCCCAGGACGGTGGTGCGATGCCCCCCCCGCAGGGTGCCCGTGACGATACGGCGGCGCCCGCCCCCTCGGGCCGTCTGGGCGCTTGAGCACGCGCCGCGGCCCCCCCCCAACGAATCGACCACTCTTAGAGAGCTGACAGCATCATGGAACAAGGCGGTCTCGCACGCTGGCTGCTGATCGGCGTCGCGGCGTTTTTACTGATCGTGCTCCTGCCCCGGCAGTGCAACCAGGAGCAGGAGCGCCAACCCCTGCTCTTCGAGCCGGGCAAGACGCATGAGCCAGAAGCGAAGGAGCGTCTGTGCGAACTGTGGACGCCACAGTTTCACGCGCAGGTCTCGACCCGCGGCGCGGCGCTGAAGCACTTCGAGCTGCTCACGGCGAAGTATCGCAAGCACGATGTCGGCATCGATCTGGTGACCACGCCAGACATCCCGTTCCGTCAGCAGCTGCGCACGCACTGGCGGAACCCGGCCGCAGCGCATGACGACGATCGGGGGAAGAAGTCGCTCGTCGATGCCGACTACTGGCAGGTGGACTACGACCTGCTCAACTGGAAGCTCGTCCACTCGACCGCCAGGACCTGCGAGTTTCGCTACCAGGACGCCGAGGTCGAGCTGACCAAGGTGGTGCACACGACCGAGCGCCCCTACGAGCTCGGGGTCGAAACCACGATCAAGAACCTGGCGCCCAAGAAGCGCCTCCACGCCTTGACCGTGTACACGACTGCGTGGCGCACCAACGAGGAAGTGGAGGGGAAGATGTTCCGCGTCAGCCCCTACATCACCAACGTCGAGTGCATCCAGAAGGACGGCTCGGCCATGCGCCTCACGCCCGGAGACTTCGCGCCCAAGAAGTTCCGCAAGAAGACCGACTACTTCGTCTCCAACGCGGTCAACCTCGGTGACTGGTGGGAGGTCGCCGGTGAAGCGGACGTCGCGGGGGTTTCCAACGCCTACTTCACCCAGGCCATCGTTCCGGTCTCGGCGCCCGTGCAGCCTGTGTGCCAGCTGCAGATCGAGAAGGTCGGCACCAAGGGCCCGCTCGCTGGCGCCATGTACCGGGCCCGCCTCGCCTATCCCCCGGTGGAGCTCGACAGTGGTCAGAGTCACCACTACGCGATCGCCACCTATGTCGGCCCCAAGGAGCGCGAGCTACTGGCGGCCGCGGGCGGAGGCAACCACCGCTTCTCGGAGCTCATCAACCTGGGCTTCTTCTCGATCATCGCCAAGGTGCTCGTCGCCTTCCTGCTCAAGGTACACGGCTTCATCCCGAGCTGGGGTGCGGCAATCATCGTCCTGACGATCACCGCGCGCACCCTGCTGTTCCCCCTGACGATCCCGCAGATTCGCAGCATGATCAAAATGCGCGAGCTGAAGCCGGAGATCGACGCGCTCAACGAGAAGTTCAAGGACGACGCTCAGCAGAAGGGCCTTGCGCAGATGGAGCTCTGGCGCAAGCACAAGGTCAACCCGCTCAAGGGGTGCTTGCCCCAGATGGCGACGCTGCCTGTGTGGTTCGCGCTCTACACGACACTGCAGTCGGCGGTCGAGCTCTACAACATCCCCTTCCTCTGGTTCCCGGATCTGACGGAGCCCGATCCGTACTTCATCCTGCCCTTCGTCATCGGCGGCACGGCATTCCTGCAGCAGAAGCTGATGCCGATGAGCACGGGGGATCCAGCCCAGCAGAAGATGATGCTGTACATGATGCCGGGCATGTTCACGGTCTTCATGCTGTTCCTCCCTGCCGGGCTCGGCATCTACATGTTCACGAACAGCCTCCTCGGGATCGTGCAACAGCAGGTGGTGGAGTGGCATGTCCGCCGAACCAATCAGAAGAAGTCAGGCGGCGACGGCGACGGACCGACATCCGGCGACGCCGTCGACGAGGAGCAGCGCCGGGTGCGTCTGCGGGGCAAGCGGAAGGGCAAGAACGAGGACGTCGCGGAGCGCGGCGGAAGCGAAGCCCCGGGCCAGAAGCCCGGTGGGGCGACCACATGAGTGTTTTCACGGGAGCGTTACGCTTCTCGGCAACAGGAAGGGCGGATGAATGAACGATCGGGACGATCCGCGAATCGACGAGCGAGACGATGACATGGCGGCCTCCGACGACGGGGATCCTCGGGACCGCTACGACGACGATGACCGCTACGACGACCGCGACGACGACGACCGCGACGACGACGACCGCGACGACGACGACCGCGACCGCGACGACGACCGCGACGACGACGACCGCGACGACGACGACCGCGACGACGACGATCGCGATCGCGACGACGACCGCGACGATGACGATCGCGATCGCGACGACGACCGCGACGACCGCGACCACGACGACCGCGGCCGCGACCACGACGACCGCAACCGCGACGACGATCGGGAGCGCCGCTCGGCGAGCGGCAACGGTGCCCGGCGGCGGCGGCGGCGTCGCCGTCCGGAGGAGGAGTACCAGTCCGACGACGAGCGAGCGCTGCAGGCACTCGAATTCGTCAGCTCTGTACTGCGAGAGATGGAGATCGACTGCCGCGCGCGACTGCGTCGCCCGAAGGAGGAGAACTCCGACGCCGAGATCAACATCGAGATCTACGGCCGGGACTCGGGTCGCGTCATCGGCAAGAAGGGTCAGGTGCTCGCCGCGCTGCAGTTCCTGGTCCACCGCGTCATCAACCGACCTGGCCTGGAGCGCCGACACATCCTCGTCGACGCCGAAGGCTATCGCTCACGCCGCGACAGTTCGCTCGCCAACATGGCCAAGCGGCTCGGTAAGCAGGCCGTGGTAGAAGGCAAAATCATCACCTTCGAGCCGATGAATCCGCGCGACCGCCGTGTGGTTCACCTGGCGCTCGCCAAGTTCGAGGGCGTCATCACCAAGAGCGACGGCGAGGGCGACGACCGGCGGGTGCAGATCATCCCGGTGCGCCGCAGCTGACACGAGCCGCCTGTGACGGAGCGGGGGGGGGCGGGCCCGGCCACCGGCTGGGCCCTACCCGGCGCCGCCACCAGAGCGGCCACCCGGCCACAGCACAATCCCCGTGGATTGACTCGGGAAGAGCAGTCTCTCACTCGACGTAGCATCTCGAGACACGAGCGCTGCATAATCTCGGGCGCCCGGTCCGTCTCACGAGCAGAACCGGCTTCGACCCCTGCGAAAGGAACTCCCATGGTCCGGCTCCGACCTTATCTTGCCCTCGGTCTCGCCGCCGTCGTGCTGGCAGCCACTGCCTGCGGCCCCAAGGCGGTGCGCGGCGAACAGGTGGAGGGTCTCGACGACGAGGCAATGAGCACCGGCCTCGACAAGTACGACCTGCAGAAGATGCTCCACGAGAACATGGAGGAGCTGCAGGCCTCACCCGTCATCCAGCGCTGGGAAAGCGAGAGCAAGCCCAAGCTGGCGGTGATCCCGCTGCGCAACGAGACCACCGAGCACATCGACAGCGCGCTCGAGGCGCTCAGCAGCAAGATCGAGACCACGCTGGTCAAGGCCGGTCACGTGACGGTGCTCAACCTCGCCGCGCAGCCCGCTCTCATCGAGCAGGTGCGGCAGGCGCAGGGCGATGCCTTCGACCCGGCGCAGGCGACGGAATGGGGGCGCCAGCTCTCCGCACAGTACATCATCACGGGGCGGATCTACTCGACCGACGAACGCCAGAAGAAGGAGCGACGCGTGCAGTACTTCATGTTCTTGCAGGTGCTCGAGGTCGAGACCGGCGCGATTCTGTTCCAGAACGAAACGGCGGTCACCAAGGCCATCATCTGAGCGGTCATGGTCCCTCGCCGGCTGCCCCTCCCACGATGCGCAGCGGCATGCGTACTGGTCCTGGCAACGCTGGGGTGCGCCAGTCACTCGCGCCGCACCGAAGAGGCGCGCTCCGCGCTCGACGCGGCACTGCCCGCGAAGGCGCTGAAGCTGCTCAACAAGGAGCTCAAGGTCAAGAGCGCCCAGGAGCTGCCAGAGAAGGTGGCCGGAAAGAACACCGTCCTGCTCCTCGACCGAGCGATGGTGCTACAAATGCTCGGCCAGCACGAGCTCTCCAGCCGCGATCTGGAGGCGGCAGACAAGGCGCTCGAGGTCCTCGACTTCTCGCGCAACGCCCTCGACGACGTCGCCAGGTACACCTTCAGTGACAGCGCGGGCCCCTACAAGGCGCCCGCATACGAGAAGCTGATGGTCAACACCATGAACATGGTGAACTACCTCCAGCGCGGCGATCTGAACGGTGCCCGCGTGGAGGCACGCCGCCTTGCGGTGATGCAGAAGTACGTGAAGGAGCACGAGGACCCGGCCTTCGCGATGCTGGGTCCGGGGAGCTACTTTGCCGGCTTCACCTTCGAGAGGAGCAACAAGCCGCAGGAAGCCCTACGCTACTACGACGAGGCGCTGCAGTACGGCAACTACACCACGCTCCGCGATCCGGTGACCCGCCTCAGTCAACGCGCCAGCTACTCGTCGCCACGCCTCGAACGGCTGATGCAGGGGCTCGACCCCACGGAGAACCCGGCATCCGACGCGGAGCCGGAGCCCGATGCCGCCGAGGAGGACCGGTCGTACCGCCTGGAAGACACTGGCGGGATGACCTTCGCGCTGGACGAGGCGTGGGTTCACATCGCGCCGCTCGCCGCCAAGAGTGACGAGGAGGAACCGCCAACCGCGGCCTTCACGCCGCCGACCTCCGCCGAGAGCACCACGGAGAGCGCCACAGCGGCCAGCGCCAGCGCGGCCGCCACGGACGAGGAACCCCCGGCCCCTCCCCCTCCCCCAGCACCTCCCAGCGCCACGGTGGACGACCAGGGAGAGCTCCTCGTGATCGTCAGCTTCGGCCGCGTTCCAGCCAAGGAACCCCGGCGCATTCCCGTCGGGCTCGCTCTCACCTACGCGTCCGACGCGCTCGCCCCCGCTGACGTGAACCGAGCCAACGAGCTGGCCTTGCAGGGACTGGTGACGTGGGTCAACTTCCCAGCGATGGGAGAGCCGCGGGGCACCTGGGGGCGCCCCACGTTTCAGATCGATGGCCGTCGCCAGCGGCTCGAAGGACTGATCGCGCTGGACCAGGAGGCATACCGCGCCTTCGAGGAGGTGAAGGGGGCCATCGTGGCGTCGGCCATCACGCGCATGCTCGCGCGGGTCGTCGCTGGCCAGGCCGCCAAGCAAGCCGGTGGGGACGACTCCGCCCTCGGCCTGCTCCTCAGCCTCGGCACTCAGGCGGCGCTGACCGCCGCGGACACCCCCGACACGCGCAGCTGGTCCACGCTCCCGGCGCGGATCGCAGTGGGGAGGGTGCGCCTCCCGCCCGGCAAGTACGAGGTCGTGCTCGAAGCGCGCGGATACGAACGGTGGCACGAGGTCACGATGAAGCCCCGTGGCTGGGCCACAGCGTCGCTCACGGCCCTGCGGTAGCGCATGCTGTTCCGCCGTGGATTCGCCAGCGCCTGCTGTGGCCTACTCGTCGGCGTCGCGTGGAGTTGCCAGCAGCCAAACTCCGCCCCCACCCCCACTCCGCCCGCGGCCAGCCTCGCGCCAAGCGCCACCGCCGCGGCGCCGACTCCAGCAGCATCCGAGTCGGCGATCGATAGTGGGATCCTCACCCTCGAACGCGATGGGCAGCGGGTCCCCGCCGCCCGCGCTGAGCGCGTGCTGCACGTGGGTGACTCCATGGTGCCGCTGGTTGCCAACTACCTCGCCCCCCTCGTGCGGAAGCGGGGAGGCAAGTATCACGTGCTGAGCGAGATCTCCTCCAGCACCTCGATCTGGGCCTCCCGGCGACTGCTGCACGAGGCCACCTACGACTACGATCCGGACCTGGTCCTCATCTCGCTGGGCTCGAACGAGCTGTTCGCTCCCCCCACCGCCAGGCAAGCTCGCGACATCCAGCAGCTGGTCCAGCACACCCGCGGCCGCCCCTGTCTGTGGATCGCGCCTCCCGCCTGGAAGCGGGATCGAGGCTTCCTCGCCTTGCTGCAGGCCAACCTCGGCCACTGCCGGTACTTCGATTCGACCCAGCTCGACTTGCCCCGCATGGAAGACGGACGGCATCCGAACTGGGTCGGCGGACATCGCTGGGCCAGCGCGGTGTGGAGAGCCCTGGGCGGCACCGAGCCCGTGCCCAGGCAGGGAGCACCGAAGTAGCCCGAGCTTGCCTCACTGCGGGGTGTACGTGGTCCCGCTGAACGAGTAGCGCTGCGAGCCACCGGTCCACGGCAAGATGAGTGGCTCGAGCCCCCCGGCGGGACCCTCGTCCTGCGGGAACGGATAGGTGCGCCGGTCCCAGCCAACAGCATGCCCGGGTAACGCGACGATGTCCCAACCCTTGGCTGCAGGGCGCAAGGCGATCGCGCCCAGGACACGGTTGTCGCCGATCTGGCGCCCGAGCTCGAGCCCGAAGATCCGGCTGATCCCGGTCTCGGTGACCTGGTAGACGAACATCGCGTAACGGCTCACCTCGACGTCGTCGAGTTCCTCGCCACCTTTCGCGTGAAGCAGCCCGCGGACGATGATCTCGGCCTTGCCATCGCCGGTCAGATCGCGTGACGTCACGTCGATCACGTCGTCGGCCGAGGCCACGCCAATCCCGATGTACGTGTAGCTGGTGCCCCCCAGAAACTCCTTGCCGAAGACCAGAACCTCGGTGCCGTGCACGAGCACACGCTCGACCTCGACACTACCCGCCACGTCCGTCACGAAGTCGAAGCGCGGTTCGGACTTCTCCTTGCCCCGGTCCTTACGATAGAGGCCGTAGACCTTGTCGAGGAGCTCCGCCGACGTGGGCGGACGGGGCGGGGGCGGCGCCTCGGCCCCGCCGGGCGTCCCCTTCGGGGCGGGAGCCGCCTTCTTGGCACCGACGATACGCGGCTTCTGCTCGGTCTCCTTCTGGACAGCGTACTCGCTGCCATCCCAGCGAATCTCGCGGCTCCCCACGGTCTCCCAGGGCAAGAGCGCGGTAGCCATGCCCTCGTGCGGTGGCTCGCGGAAGGTGTCGGGATGGAATCCCTCGGCCTTGCCCTGGCTGATGGTGATCGCGACCTTGCCGCCCACTGGCGTGATCTTGACCTGGTTCTCGACGGTGCCGTCGGGAGTCACAATGGCGACCTCGTGAGCGAAGACCCGCTCCGCCGCTCCGTTCGCCTGCACCTTCAGGATCTCGAAGATCTCGCGGTAGTTGGTGCCACCCGTCTTGCGCTGCAGGATGATCTCGTCCTTGCCGTCGCCATCCGTATCCCGGACCTCGAAGCGCGTGACCAGTGATGCGTCGGGCATCAGCAGATCCTTGAAGTAGAACTGCTTGCCCTTCTTGTAGTGCGAGCCAACGATCACGAGAAAGCCGCCGTAGATCGCCACGCGCTCCTTCATCGAGTTCTCGGCGACGTCGCCGATCGCCTCCCGATCGGCCTCGGCCCCGAGGTTCTTCGGCTCCAGCAGCGCCTGATAGAGCGACTGCTCGGCTCCGATGAACAGCGGGGCGCGCCGCGACGCCGCCACGCCGATCACGCGCCCTGGCGCCGACGCATCCACGTACTTGAGCTGCGCCTTCATCCCCACGCGCACGCGGCTCGCCGCCGGTAGTGCCGACCAGGGGATCTTCGCCTCGACCGTGTAACCCTTGTCGTTGGGCGCCTCCACGACCTGGGCCGACACCTTGCGGCCGTTGACCTTCGCCTGACCTGCGCTCTTGCCGGACTCGCCCGCGTAGATGGAAATGTCGTACTTCTCCGAGCGGCTCCCGGTCGTGGGGATCTCCAGCACCAGCTGCCCGTGATCCTCGTTGGGGCCGAAGGAGCCACGCGCGAAGTGCGCGTCACGCACGTCGAACGCCACGTAGAGCGAGGTCGCGTCATAGCCGACAAAACCCTCGACCCGCGCCTCCGGCTTGCCCTTCTCGGTCTGGGTCAGCTTGATCGCGGAGCTTGGCCACTCACGGAGCATGCCGTCAATCCGCACCTTGCTCAGCGGATCAGCGGGGAGGGGACGTTCGGCGAGCGCCGCTCCACCGCCTGTCAGGACCGCCAGTGCCAACGCGCTCGATACAACTGTCTTGACCAATTCCCAGTACCTCGTCATCTACCCCGCAATCGGGGGCGCCGCGATCGCCGACCGCTAGCGCTTCATCCGCAGGTCTTCCTGCTGCTCGGCCTCGAGTTCCGCCAGCGCCTGTGCGAGCTCGTCGCGCTCGGCCTCCGACAGCTCGTCGAGTTCGCTGGTGTCCATCGCGGCCACCTGCTCGTCGACACGCACCTGGGCGGGCTCCTCGGGAGGAAGCACACCCATCTTGCGCTTCAGCGCGACCAGGTCCTCGTCGGCGCCCGCGGTCTGCTCGAGGTCGGCGAACTTGGAGGCCAGCACGTCGCCGGTGTACTCCTCCGCCAGCTCGGCGCCCGCTTCGGCCTCCGCCTCGATCCGATCGATCTTCTCCGACATCCGATCGAAGGCCTCGAAGGCGCTCGCGTTGCGCAGGCCAGACATCGTCTCCTGGATCGCCTTCTGGGCCTCCGCGCGCTTCTTGCGAGCGATCAGCAGATTCTTCTTCCGCTTCGCCTCCTCGATCTTGTTGTTCAGCGCGCGGAGTGCGTGCTTCAGCTGGTCGACCGACGCCTTCTGCTTTTCCCACTGCGCGCGGAACGCCCCCACCGTCTCGTCCCCCTCCCGCTTGCGAGCCAGGGCTTCCTTGGCGAGCGCGTCGTCTCCAGCGCGAACGGCCATCATCGCACGCCGCTCCCACTCGGCAGCGGTGGCGGCGGCCTGTTCGGTCTGCTTCGCCAGCTTCTTCTCGTCGGCGATCGAAGCAGCCACCTGCTTCTTCGCCTCGATGAGCTGCGCGTTCATGTCGATCACGATCTGGTTCAGCATCTTCTCCGGGTCCTCGGAGCGGCTGATGAGATCGTTGAGGTTGGATTTGATGAGCCTGGCTAGACGAGCAAAGATCCCCATCGTGCTTCCTTCGAATCTGGGCCGCTAGCCCTGCTTGGACTCGGGTTGTCCGGCGATCTCGCGCAGCTGCTGCACGTGCTCGGAAAGCGCCATCCCGATGTCGGCCAGCGTGGCCTCCAGTTCGTTCAGATCCAGCGTGTCGGCTTCGAGCGCCGCGCTGAGCATGATCGTGTTGCCCTCGAGGCCGTAGGCGGCGTGCACCAGGTCATGGGCGTTGAGCTCGAGCAAGCGACGGAAGAGCGCCGCCTCGACCGCCGCGCCCTCTGCAGGCACATCGCCGATCTTGACCTGCAGCACCACCACGGGCGGCTGCAAGCGCACCGCGATCGGCGGTCGCTGCGACGCGACAGCGACCAGGAATGTCCCGTCCTCCAGCATCTCGAAGCGCCGGTCGAGCTTGTGGAAATATCCCTCGAGGTCCTCGTTCGACTTGACCATCGGGAGGGGAGGTTAGCACGGGAGCGCGGGGCTTCGGGATTCTTCCCCGCGCCTGCCGAACATCGGGCCGGAGACGGATTCTGGGGGCATTTTCGGCGGCAGAGGGCTGATGACCCGACCAGTGGTTGATAGTAGAGTTCGCCATGTTTGAGCGAACTCTCCGCGAGTGCCTGACGTTCGACGACGTCCTCCTGGTGCCCGCCTACAGCCAGCTGGTCCCGGCCGAGGTGGACGTGAGCAGTCAGCTCACGAAAAACATCCGATTGAACGTGCCGATCGTCAGCGCGGCCATGGATTCGGTGACCGAGGCCCGCACCGCCATCGCCATGGCGCGCCACGGCGGGATCGGCATCATCCACAAGAACCTGACTCCCGCGGAGCAGGCGGGCGAGGTCGACCGTGTGAAGCGCGCGGAGAGCGGCGTCATCAAGGACCCGATCACCGTTCGCCCCGATCAGTCACTGCGGGAAGTGCTGGAGGTGATGAAGGCCAACAACATCTCCGGTCTGCCCGTCGTCGAGGGCGAGACTCCCGTCGGCATCCTCACCGCCCGGGACATCCGCTTCGAGAAGAACCTCGACCAACCCGTGAGCGCGCTGATGACCACCGAGCTGGTCACCGTGAAGCCCGGGTGCAGCCCGGACGAGGCCCGCGACCTGCTACACCAGCACCGGATCGAGAAGCTGCTGGTCGTCGACAACGGCAAGCTCGCGGGGCTCATCACCATCAAGGACCTGATGCAGGCAGAGCGCAATCCGCTCGCCAACAAGGACGAGCGCGGCCGCCTGCGCGTCGGCGCCGCAATCGGCCCCGGTGCGGACCGCCAGACCCGCACCGACGCGCTCATCGAGGCGGGCGTCGACGTGCTCGTCATCGACACCGCGCACGGCCATTCGAAGAACGTCATCGACGCGGTCGCCCAGACGCGCAAGCGCCATCCCCAGATCGACCTGATCGCGGGCAACATCGCCACCGCCGAGGCCGCTCAGGCGCTGGTCGATGCGGGCGTGGACGCGATCAAGGTCGGGATCGGACCGGGCAGTATCTGCACCACCCGCGTCGTCGCCGGCGTGGGGGTCCCGCAGATCACCGCCATCGCGGACTGTGCCGAGGTCGCGGATCGACACGGCGTCCCGGTGATCGCCGACGGCGGCATCAAGTACTCCGGCGAAGTCGGCAAGGCAATCGCCGCCGGCGCCTCGACGGTGATGATCGGCTCCCTGTTCGCCGGCACCGACGAGGCCCCGGGCGAGCTGGTGCTCTATCAAGGGCGCAGCTACAAGGTGTACCGCGGGATGGGCAGCCTCGGCGCGATGAAGAGGGGCAGCAAGGACCGCTACGCGCAGGCGAACATCTCCGAGGAGAAGCTCGTCCCCGAGGGCATCGAGGGGCGTGTCCCCCATCGCGGCTCCCTCGCCTCCACCCTGCACCAGCTGCTCGGTGGGCTACGCGCCGGCATGGGCTACACGGGTTGCGCCACCATCCCCGAGCTGCGCCAGAACGCCCGGTTCGTTCGCATCTCGTCCCAGGGGCTGCGCGAGAGCCACGTGCACGACGTGATCATCACCGAGGAAGCGCCGAACTACCGCGTCTGACGGACCTGTGGAGGCAAAAGAGGCCGCTGCGCGGCTCGTCTCGGTATCCTGGCCGGCCAGCGGCGCGATGCCGAGACGAGCC
>JBNLDK010000234.1:0-4938 GCA_050304295.1 Polyangiaceae bacterium | reverse complement strand
TGCAGGAAGGACTTCGGAGGAGCAAGGATGCGCGAGGGACGATTCGTTCGAACCATGCTGATGGGCAGCATCGTGATGTGGACGCCAGGGGTGTATGCGCAGGAGCGCTCCCCCGATGCGGGGTGGGTCGAACGTCCAGCCCCGAGCGGAACCGCGACCGAGAAGCGAGCGGACGGCAAGTCGGAGGACGGCAAGAGCGACGGCGCAGACGAGCCTGCAGTGGGCACCGCCGCCTTCGAGGACACGGATGCGGGCGCCAGTGAGCCCGCCAAGCCCGCTCGGGTCATCGATGAGAGTCAGGTGACCGTCCCCCAGAACCTGGTCGCGGGCCAGCACCTGCACGAACGCGCCACGGAGCGCGCGACTCCCCCGCAGGGCCTGATGCCATCACGCGGCAAGGTGGAGCGAACGACGACCGTGGTGGACCCCAGCGGCATCACCACCTACGCGTCGGACGAGTACGAGTACGAGCAGGGGCCGGACTACATCCCGTATCACCCGAATCGCCCTCGACCCGAAGGGTATCACGTCGAAGAGCTGCGCAGGACGGGTCTGATCGTCGGTGGCTCGGTCCTCTTCGGCATCTTCTACGGGACCAGCGTGCTCGCGGCCGTGGGCTCCGACGACCCCAGGGACCAGCAGCTCCTCGTCCCCGTGGTCGGTCCCTTCCTGCTGGCGACCGAGTACGATGAGGAATACGAGGGCAGCACGCGCTCGATGCTCGTCCTGGTGGGCATGGCCGAGACAGCTGGCGCCGCGCTGCTCGCCGTCGGGGTGACCCAGAAGAAGAAGTGGTACGTTCGCAACGACGCCGTCTCCTTCTCGGTCTCACCCGCAACCTTCGGCCGCAGCGGCTACGGCGTGGGCGCAGTGGGTACCTTCTAGACCTGGGTTTCGCGCGGGGGGGATTGCCCGCGGCGATGGCCTCCTGGGCGACTCGGGCAGGAGGCGGAAGACGCGGCGATGGTCCTCGGGTCGAGACACGGAGGCGACCCAACGTGTGGAATCGTCGAGCAGCGGCGGCGATCAGCGCTCGCTGGCGCTGACGTCGGACAGCTGCGCGGCCACCACCCTCAAAACGAGGGTCGCCCCCCCGGCGAGCAGCGAGAAGACGATGACGATGACGAGCGCCAGGGCGGGGTGGACGTCGGGGCCCCCGCGCCGCGGACCACTCGGCGCGGGGGCGGGTCCGCCCGCGGGCCCCGCCGCGGGCGGCGGGTTTGGCTCGACGAAGGCGCCGGGCTCCGGCGCGCGCGGGGCGGGCGGCGCGACCGGCCCCTCACCCGCGCCCAGTGGCCCTGCGGCGATCGCCTCCGGGGCCAGCACCTCCACCACCTCGCGCGCCGACTGGGGGCGCGCGGCGGGGTCCTTCTCCAGGAGGCGGAACAGCAGTCGTTCGACCGCCGGGGGCACGCCCTCCGCATGCGCCGGCAACGGCGGCGGTGGGGCGGTGCACTGCAGGTTCAACAGCTCGCGCTGCGAGGCCGAGGCAAACGGCGGGTACCCGGCGAGTAGCTCGTAGAGAACGAGCCCCAGCATGTAGAGATCCGAGCGGGCGTCGACGGGCTTCGCGTCGATCTGCTCGGGGCTCATGTACTGCAGGGTGCCGATGGAGAGGGTGGCGGTGCGGTGAACCGCTTGCAGCACCTTGGCGATCCCGAAGTCCATCACCTTCACCGTGCCGTCCGGCAGGAGCATCACGTTCTCCGGCTTCAGGTCGCGGTGTACGATCGGTGTCGGCAGCGAGTGGGCGCAGTCCAGGGCGCGGGCAATCTGTCGCGTGATCTCGACGGCGGTCTCCCAGCGGGCGTAGCCGTACCCAGAGAGACGCGCCCGGAGGGTCTCCCCCGGTAGCAGCTCGAGCGCCATCACCAGCTGTCCGTCGATCTCCGCGCACGCCAGACTGCGCACGATGTTCGGATGGTCGAGCTGGGCGAGCACCGCCATCTCGTTGACGAACAGGCGCCGCCCCTCCGGCGATCCTGCCAGCTCCGCTCGCATCACCTTCAGCGCCACCGGCCGCCGGCTGAGTCGCTCCTCCGCGGCGTAGACCCGCCCCATGCCGCCCTCGCCGATCAGCCCGCGGAGCAGGTACTCCCCGATCCGCTCGGTCCCGGGCGCCAGCCCCGCGGGAGCCGGCGGCGGGGCGAGCGGCGCCGCCAGCGTGCTGCGCAGCGCTGCCTGCATCGCCTGGGCGGTCGAGAACCGCTGCTCGGGCTGCTTCTGGAGCGCCCGTCGGAGGCACTCCCGCAATGCCGGGGGAACCGTTTCCGGAAGCGCAGACCACTGGGGCTCCTCGGTCAGGTGGGCGGCGAGCGCTTCCTTCTCGCTCCGGGTGGCGAATGGAAGACGCGCGGCGAGCAGCTCGAAGAGCACGATCCCACATGCGTAGAGGTCCGACGCTGGTCCCACCTCGATCCCACGCACCTGCTCGGGGCTCATGTAGTCCGGAGTCCCGAGCAGGGCGCCGGGAGCGGTGAGCAGCGCCGCGTCGGGGTCGCGCGCGATGCCCAGGTCCGCAATCTGGGGCACACCTTCCGCGGTCAGCAGGACATTCCCCGGCTTCAGGTCCCGATGGATGAGTCCTGCCGCGTGGATCACGGCGAGCCCCTCGAGCACCTGATCGACGAGTCGGACCGCCTCCTCGACGGCGCACGGGCCGGCGGCAATCCGTGACGCGAGGGTGCCCCCCGTCACCAGCTCGAGCTCGATCGCCAGCGCACCATCGATCTGCAGCACGTTGTGCACCCGGACCACGTTGGGGTGGACGATCCGGGCGAGCGCGTTCGCCTCCCGCTGCAAGCGCTCGCGGGCCTTCCAGTTTTCGCTCAGCGCTGGGTTGAGCACCTTGAGCGCAGCGCGGCGCCCGAGCTGCTGGTCGTGCACCTGGTAGACCGTGCTCATCCCCCCCTCCCCCAGGGTGCGCTCGATCACATAGCGTCCGGCCAGCACCCGACCCAGCAAGGCGTCGCCCGGCGGCGGGCTGGGAACCGCGGGGGGGACCAAGAACGCGCCACAGCGCGAACAGGCCACCGCCTGATCGGGGTTGAGATGTTGGCAGCTGCCACAGCGCATCCGGACCATTGTTCACGCCGCTCGGGGCGGATTCAACGGGCGCCTGCGGCGAGCCAGGGAACGCCGATTTCTCGCGATATTTTCCCGCTCTCCGCCGACTGCCGCACCCTCGACCGCGTCGCCCACGCGGCGCGGGGCCTCCGCACCGCCGCGGGATGGCCCTCGGCGCAGCTCGCGCCTTGAACTATGCTAGCCGCGCATGCGGAGCTCGTTGCGTCGCCTCGTCCTGCTGCTCGGTTCCGCACCGCTGCTCATGGTCCTCTTCGCCTGGCTCTACATGCTGGGCATGCGCCACCTGGAGGGCAAACCTCGCGATTTTCTGAGCAGCCTTGGCTGGGCGGCGGAGACCTTCACGACCACCGGCTACGGCGGCGACCATCACTGGAACCACCCGGTCATGCTGGGCCTCGTGATCCTGGTGCAGTTCGCGGGCGTCTTCCTGGTCTTCCTGGTCTTCCCGATCTTCCTCATTCCCTACCTCGAGGAACGCTTCGAGGGACGCTTGCCCACCGCATTGCCCAAGCTGAAGGACCACCTGGTCATCTACCGCTATGGCCCTGCGGTCGAGACCTTCGTCCGGCAGCTGGAGCACGACCGGGTCCCCTTCGTCATCTTCGAGGAGGAAGAGGCTGCGGCGCGTCGACTCCAGGAGCGCGGCCGCCATGTGGTGTTCGGACGGCTGGCGGAGGACGACCCGGATTTGAGTAGCCTGCGGCGCTGCCGCGGGGTGGTGGCCAACGGCGACGACCACGACAACGCGGTGCTCACCCTGAGTGCGCGCGACCAGGGCTTCACCGGGAAGATCGTCGCCATGGTCCAGCACCCCAACCGCCGGGCCCCGATGATGCGGGCCGGCGCCGACATCGTCTTCACTCCCACTCACATCCTCGCGGCGGCGCTGGCCGCGAAGGCCAGCACCAAGATCAGCGCGCGGGTGTCGGGAGCGCAGAGTCTCGGTCGGCATCTGCAGATCGCCGAGGTGCGCATTCACAAGACCTCGTCGCTCGCCAATCGAACGCTCGCAGACGCGGGAGTCGGCGCCCGAACGGGCGCCACCGTGATCGGACAGTGGGTCGACGGGGAGCTCGTGCCACAGCCCGGTGCGCGGGCCCCGATGCCCGTGGGCAGCATTCTCATCGCGGTGGGGAGCGACGATAGCATCGCCGAGCTGGGCCGTCTGGCCACGCCCGTGGCAACCCGGGGCCCCTTCCTGGTTCTGGGCGGAGGAGAGGTCGGTCAGAAGGTGCGCGAGCTCCTGACCGACTCGGGCGAGGAGGTCACCGTGATCGGCGCAGCAGCGCGGCCCGGAGTCGATCTGGTGGGCGATCCTCTCGAGCACGAGCTGCTCAGGCGAGCGGGGATCACCAGCGCCCAGGCAGTGGTGATCGCGCTCGACGACGACGCGGCCACCCTCTTCGCCGCAGCCAGCACCCGCGCCCTCGCCCCCGAGGTGACCATCGTGGCCGGCGTGCGACGCGCCGACAGCGTGGCGCGCATCCATCGCGCGGGAGCAGACTTCGCGCTCTCGGTCGGACAGGTGGCGGGGCAGCTGCTCGCGTTTCAGCTCTTCGGCGAGGAGGCGGTCTCGGTCCAGCCGCAGATCAAGGTCGTGCGGACCCGAGCCGGGGACCTCGCCGGTCGCCCGCTGCTCTCGAGCCAGGTGCGAGAGCGAACGGGTTGCTCGATCGTCGCGGTCGAGCGAGGCGACGAGGTGATCGTGAAGTTCGGCAAGGAGCTGGCTTTGACCGACATCGATCGCGTGTACGTCGGCGGCACCCCCAGCGCGATCGACCGCTACTACGACACGTTCCCGGGGACGCGCGACCAGAGCGGGGCCTGAAGCGACCGCGACGCCCGGCGCCA
>JBNLDK010000233.1:0-73978 GCA_050304295.1 Polyangiaceae bacterium | reverse complement strand
AAGGCGCGTTTCTACCGATTCTCGCGGCGCTCAGCAACCGAGTCTGCTGCCATCATCGATGCTCTCGCGGCGCTCGAACTCACGGACGAATCTCTGCGAACTCGCGGCCGAGGCCTGTTGCTCCGCATCGTCGCCATGCTCACCGCCATGGTCTTGAAGCTCTCGGGCTCGGGCTCGGGCTCCGGGCACTTCGCTGCTCTGGGCTCGGGCTCGGTGCGCCTTTGAAAACACTCCCGTCCTGAGTCAGAAGTTCGTCTCATGGATTCCGCAGCCCCTCACCGAGTGAGGACTGCGAAATCCACGAGACTTCTGGGGCAGTCTACTCAAGACACCCGTTGCCCATTGGTGTGCCGAATCTCTGATTCGGTACACTAGATGCGGGCTCAGTCCCTCGCAACGCCACGCGCACGGAGGTGCTCAGCCGTGCGCGCGGTTGGCGCCGTGGACCTCGAGCGGCGACGGTGGAGCGCTATCAGCAAGAGCAGGAGCCACGCGGGCGCCGCAGGCTGGTGACCTCCCGCACGACAGCCGCATCCACTGGAGTCCCGGCTACGGGACGGAGCGCTCGGGGCGCTGGTGCCCGCCGCCGCACCACTGCTGGCATCGATGCCACCGGTGCTCGAGCCGCCCGTCGCCGCGGGGGCGCCGCTGGCCGCGGCGCCTCCGACGGTGGGGGGTGCGCCGGCCGCCGCCGCGCCCGCGAGCGAACCGCTCGCACCGGGGGTTCCCGCGAGCCCCGCTGACGCTCCACCCGGGCTCGAATCCCCACCATGGCTCGGACCACCCGCGCTCGGGGCACCGGCGAGCGCGCCGACACCGGCGGTCGCGCCACCAGTGGGCACGCCACCCGTGGGCGCTCCACCTGTGGGGACACCACCGGTGGGCACGCCGCCCGTGGGCGCTCCACCTGTGGGGACACCGCCGGTGGGCACGCCGCCCGTGGGCGCTCCACCTGTGGGCACGCCGCCGGTGGGCACGCCGCCCGTCGGCACGCCGCCGGTGAAGGCGCCGCCGGTGGGGGCACCCCCGGTTCCCAGGGCCACACAGCTCCCCGCGTAGCACTCTCCTCCCGCACACGGGGTGCCATCCCGGAGGGGCTGGTACTCACAGTTGCCGGACCCCGAATGGCACACCCCTGCCGCGTGACAGGCCGCGGGGGGCGGGCAGACGACAGCGAAGCCGCCACACACACCTCCCACACAGGCGTCGGCCTCGGTGCACGGATCTCCGTCGTCACAACCCGTGCCGCTCGGCTTCCAGGGGTTGGAGCAGAGTCCGGTGCCAGGGTTGCAGACTCCCGCGTCGTGGCATGCGTCGAGAGCCGCGCACACCACCGGCGCGCCCTGACAACCGCTGACCGTGCAGAGGTCGCCCACGGTACACGCGAGTCCATCGTCGCAGTCCGTTCCGAGCGCGCCAGGCGCCAGACACGGATCCTCGATCGTGCCCCAGACCGCCTGGGTCATGAGGATCGGTGCGGCGCCGGGCAGATCGCGATTGTGATCCCACAGCTGCCAGATCGTGTCGCCCCAGGCCCGCAGTCCCGCAAAGAACGGATCGGACTGCGCCACGTAGGCTGAGCTCTCGCCCGACGGCGCTGGCAGTGGCAGGGTGCTGCCGCTCCCGTTGATCTCGTCCCGCAGAAACGCCACGTACTCCCGCGTGGTGGTCTGATAGTAGAGACTCACCACGATCCCGTCGGCGCCGCTGGGCAGGGCCAGATCCACCGCGTCGTACCCCCCTGCGTACTCCTGTGCCGTGAAGAGATCCGGGGCGCTCGCGCCGCCCCAGACCGGCTCGCACTGGCGGAGCGTCGCCTCGCCGACGCGGAACCCCGCGGGGGGGATCCGGTTGTCCTTGTGGCGGGTGGTGCCCAGCGCGACGTGCAGCGTGTGATCCTCACCGGTGAGCCAGCTCTCGTTGTGCACCTCGTAGACCAGCGCGTCGCGGTACTCCTCGTTGGCGCCCAGCGGGGGGGCCCCGCCTGCCCAGGGCAAGCCGCGGAGGGTGTCCTCGAACTCATCGTAGGGGTTGATCTCCCAGACCAGGCTGCCCCCGCGATAGACGAGGACGTTCACCCACATGCGGCGTCCCTCGGGGTAGCCGCTGATCAGCTTGTGACCCGTGTCGTTGCGGACGCGGAAGGTTGCCTGACCCGTGCCCGCCGTGTAGTCGAGCCCTTCGATCACGGCGGCGCGCTGGAGTGTGACCAGCGCGCGGTTGGCGGCGCCGAGCAGCGCGTCCGCGTTGAGCGGCTCGCCCTGGGTCAGATCCAGCGTGAGGGCGGCGGCTCCCTGACCGAGCAGTCCCGCGTTGGTGGCGTCGTAGGCGGCGCCGGGTACGGTGCTGGCCAGGATCCGCGGGACCCAGGTGTTGCCCCCCGTGACGTCGTGGACGGGAACGCCGCTCGCGGGATGGGTCGTGCTCTCGGTGGGGCGGAGCGGAGCGTCGCGCTTGTCGCAGCCGGCCCCTTCGGCATCGGCGAGGTGGCAGTCCTGGCACCCGACGATGCGGTTGCCGGGGCGGGAGGTGGTGAAGCCGCTTGGGTCGTAGGCGCCGCGTCCCGGTGCTCCCTCCCCGATCCCGTAGTCGGAGAGCAAGAACTCGGAGAAGGTGCGCTCGATGTGGCCGAAGTGAGCGGGCGGCTCGCTCTCCGATGGCAAGATCGTGGTGCCGTCGCCCGGGGGCAGCCCCTCGTGGCCGAGGTTGGCTAGCACGGCGTTGGAGACGTCGTGGCAGGCGCTGCAGAAGTATCGGCTCTTGTGGTGACGGCTGTACACCATGCCGTGCCGCGCGGCGGCGTCGGCAAAGCTCGCTCGCTTGTCGGCAGCGGCGCTGATGAAGAACTGCCCGCCTCCGTGCTCGGTCCAGCCCGAGCTCACGGGAAGCCCGCCCCCGTCGAAGAAAGCGTTGCCGTTGAAGAACGAGGCGGTCGATGCCTCGATCTGGTCGAGCGTCAGCGCGACTCCGGCGGCGGTGGTGGCGTTCGAGTCGGCCTCGTCCCAGTACCCGGCCCAGTCGTTCCCCTCCCGCGTTCCCGCGAAGGTCGACTCGAAGAACGGATCGTACATGCGGTGACACACGTCGCAGTGCACACCGTCGAAGTCCTCCGCCCGCAGGCGACTCGCGTTGCTCGGATCGGAACGCCCGCCGAGCCAACCGCCCGGGGAGTGGCAGCGGATGCACAGATCGGCCGCGTTCGGGCGCCCCGTGGCCCAGATCGAATCCTGGGCCGCGACGGTCAATGCTGCCCAGTAGAGCGGGTCCCGAGAGGCCTGGGCCATCATGCTGCCCATGAAGTTCGAGCCGGGCTCCACGGTCGCGTCGTAGCCGCTGTGACAGTTCAGGCAGCGACCGGGCTGCTCGAGCACGACCCCGTCTGCTGGCTGGGTGCCGGGCATCCGCACGAGGGGATCGTCGTGAACGGGCAGTGGGGTCCAAGCCGCCCCGAGCGCTCCGGCCAGGATGACGCTCACCTTGAGCAGTTGGGTTCTGTCGCCCATTGGCATCGCCGTACCTCCCCCGACCCATTGTGCCAGGCGCGGCGGCTGCAGGCGGGGAAACCGTCTATTCTTACGCAACGTTACTTCGGTCGAGTGGCGCGGGCGACGACCGCTCACTCGAGCGGGGCGATCTCGACCAGATTGGGCGCAACGCGGCAGACGTCGTCACACTGGATATGGAGCTCGAACTGGCTCGCGTTCCCGTCCCCGTCGAGATCTCCTCGCGCGACGGCGTACCCACTGGCACCGTCTGGATTCAACACCCACTGGTACTGGTAGTACTGGGGGTCGGCCATCTGGAACTGAGCACAGAAGAACGCTTCCTGGGCCCACTCGTCGGGAGCGGACAGGTACTTCTTGCCCCGCACCATCGCGAGCTCCACGGGAACGGGGTTCGACGTCGGGGGCAGCTTGCCCGTCTCGCCGTAACACTGGCTCACGCCGCGAATGAGCTGTCCCACGCCGGCCTTCGCCTCGGTGGTCTTGGCCGTGAAGACGTACCGCCGCACGCCGTAGATGGCGAGCGCTGCCATGATGCCGCCCCCGATCAGGACCACGAAGCCCGCCGCCACCCCGATCGCAATCCAGACGGCTCCACTGCCTGCTGCCCGCCGCACGACCTCCGCGGGCGCCGCCTGGCTGCGGAAAGCGTAGGGTGTCGTGCCCTTGAAGAGCGTGACCGCGGCCCAGATGCCGAACGCGGTGCCGATGAACGAAAATGGCATGCAGCAGGGCAAGAACGACAGGACGACGGAGCTCACGGCCAGGCCGTACCCCTTCACGCGGTACAGGGCGCGGGCGCCGATGAAGCCGAAGGCGTGGACGGCGAATGTCCCGCCGAACACCAATAGGGAAGCCCCCGCTTGGCTGCTCGCCTGGGGCGTCGGCTCGATCAGCAGCTGGAACAGCGCCAGGCCGAGGAGGCCCAGCCCCGCGAGGGCCGCGAATCCGTAGTAGACCATCAGCGCGATGCCCGGCCCGCCGAGGCGATTGGCGGTCTCCTCGCGCAGCTCGCGTGCCGACGGGACTCGGGGTCCGCCGGGGTCGCCCGACCCGCTCCCGTGATCCATGGTCCGCCATGGTCGCGAGGGGGTGGGCTCGTGTCAACCAGATGGAGCCTTTCGGGCCGCCGCGGGTGGCGCGCGGAACGCTCGCCCGATCTCGTGTGCGGCCACCGTCATCACCAGAGAAGAAATCGGGTTCCCCGGTTGCCAGGTCGGGTCACAATGGCCGCCTCGTGCGCTCCGACGAAGAGCTGATGCTGGAATACCGTCGCGGCGCCATGCCGGCGTTCGAGGAGCTCTTTCGTCGCTACGCCCCGCTGTTGCGGGGGCTGCTGAGGCGACGGCTGTGGTCCGACGCCCTGGTGGAGGAGCTGGTGCAGCAGACGTTCTTGCAGCTGCACCGAGCGCGCCACGACTTCGACGCCACCAAGCCGCTGCGTCCCTGGGTGATCACCATCGCGCTGAACCTCGCGCGTGAACACGAACGGCGGCGCGGACGGCGCCCGCAGCTCGTGTCGCTGGAGGCGGTGGGTGATCGCGTGGCGAACGGCGCCCAGCCCCACGCACGCTTCGAGGCGGGGCGCGACGTGTCACGGGCCCTGGGGGCGCTCCCGGAGGAACAGCGCGAGGTCATCTTGCTGCACTGGGTGGAGGGGCTGAGCTATGCGCAGATCGGCGCCGCGGTGGGGATCAGCGAGGGGGCCGCGCGACTGCGGGCCCACCGCGGCACGGTGGCTCTGCGAGAACTGCTGGGTTCCGGAAACGAAACCGTGGCCTCGTCGGTAAGGAAGGACGCATGACCTGGACGTGTGACGACACTCGCGACGCACTGAGTCGTGGCCAGGTTCCTCGAGGGGACGTGGCCAACGCGCACCTGAGTGGCTGCCCCGCGTGTCGGGAGGTCGTCGTCGGTGATGGAGAGCTGGGGCGGCGGCTGGGTGCGCTGCGGACCCTCGCCGTGGACCACCGCTCGTCGGAGTCATTGCCTCCCGCGCTGGCTCAGGCTCTCGGCGCCGAGCATCAACTGCTCGACTGGGGACGGTCGCTTTCGACGCGGTGGCGGCGCGGCATCGCGGTCGCCATCGCGCTGGCGCCGGTCGCGTTCAACGTCGTCTTCAAGGCTCGCGCCGACTGGGACGTCTATCCCGCGGTGCGCCTGCACGGCATCGCGGCGGTCTACGCTGTCGTCGTCGCCGTCGCTGTCTGGCTCGCCTCGTGGCCCGTCCACCGTCGCCCGCCCCGTCATCGATGGGTGGCGGTGGCGTTCGCGCTGCTGGTGCCGGTGCTGGTGGCGGCCACGGCGCCGGCCCACCAGGATCATCCGGCCTCCCTCGCGGGGAGTGGGACCGACTTCTGGCCCGCGGCGCTCGGTTGCTTCCTCTACGGTACGGTCCTCGCGTTGCCCGTGATGGCCATGTGGGGTTGGCTCGACCGGTGGCAGGGCAGGGACCCGGGGGTCGCGCTGCTGGTCGGGGGACTCGGGGGTGCGGTCGCCGCCTTCCTCCTGCACGTCCACTGTCCCGTTACGGATGGCGCCCACATCCTGTTCGGCCACGCGTTGGTGGGAGGGTTCCTCGTCCCCTTCGCGGTGCTCGCGTCCCGGGCCCTGCGCCGTGGCGGGGCCTGAAATAGGTGGCGCCGACCTCTTGAGAGAGAGGCCGGCGCCGAGGGAGGACACAAGGAAGGCTACTGGGGGGTGACCGTGACGCGGACGAGTTGCGAAATCTCCGGGTAGCCCCACTGGTCGTTGACCGGGCGCACCGTCGCGTCGCCTTCGGAGGCGCCCATGTTGGCTCCCGGTTGGTGGGGCGCCATGAAGGGACCCGTTGCGCCGGCCTCGTTGGCTTCGGTTCCGGACTCGTAGGCGCGCAGTAGCGCGCTGACGTCGGCGGCGATGTCGGCGTCGGACCGCGCGGCACCCGCGGTCGTGACCAGCTCGATCCCGGCACCGTCGCCGAGGGCCACGAAGGTGTCGTTCGAGGGAACGACCATGCTGGCGATGCTGAGGAAACGCGCGCTAGGGGTCATCGTCACCTGGAACGAGAACGCTTCGCCCGGCGCGCTCGGTGCGGCCCCCTCGACCCCCGATGCGGCGACGCCGCTCGTCGCCGACAGCGTGGCGAGCCAGCTCGTGGGATCCCCGTCCTCGGCCAGGTGCTCGAGATCCGGCGCGGCCGCCTGCCCCATGGTGAAGAAGGGCGTGGCCGCGTCGTGCACGGCCCACAGCGCTGGGGTCAAGAGCAGCGGATACGGGGAGGCTCCGCTCGTGTTCTCGAGGGTCACGTCGAAGTCGAGTCCGCCGGCGTTGGTGATGGTCAGGGCGACCATTCCGCCGACGCTGGCGCTGGCCAGGTCGTTGGTGGGGTCGGCGTAGAGGCGGACGGTGTCGTCTGGATCGGCGGGACCCGTGGCGCCCCCACCCTGAAGCGGCTGGTTCGGCCCCACTCCCGGGACCTCGTTCGCCTCGGTTCCTGCGTCCCAGACGGCGAGGCTGCGCGCCAGGTCCGCCTCGACCATTGACGCGGGTCGCGGATCGCCGGATCCATCGAGCAGCGCGACGCCTGCGGGCCGCGTCGCGATGAAGACGTCGTTGGAGTGGACGATCATCATCGCCAGGCTCAAGAGCGGCTGGGACATCGTGGGGGTGACCTCGAACTGGAACGTCTCGGTGGGGCCCGCGGGGCCGCTCCCCGCGGCTGCCGCGGTGGCGCCTGCGGCAGCCGCCTCCGTCACCAGCACGGAGGGATCCCCCGCTTCCGCCAGCAGCTCGAGACCCGCAGAGGCCAGGCTCCCCGCGGTGAAGAGTGGTGTGTCGCTGTCGTGCAGCGTGTAGGCGACCGGCGCGATGGGCGTCGTCAGCGGGCCGGCTGCGGAGGTGTTCGTGAGGCCGATGGTGTAGGTTCCGCCCGACTCCGTCACGGTCACGTGCACCAGCCGATTCGGCAGCGGGATGGCGCGCGTCGTGTCGATGCGTCGACTGACCACGCCTTCCGACGGCCCGAAGTCGCCACCCCCGATGGCCGGCTGCGACGGACCCATGCGCGGGGCTTCGTTTCGCTCCGTGCCCGCATCCCACAGGCCGATCTGGGCGGTGACGTCTCCGCTCCGTGGCATCCCGCCGCCGTCGAACAGCGCGATCCCCATCCCGTCGGGGCCGAGGAACAGATCGTTGGACTGCACGAGCATCGTGGCAAAGGACAGCTGCGCGCCGGGGGACGCGGTGACCAGGAACTCCCAGGCGTCTCCGGGCACGGCGGGACCGGCGCTGGTGGCCCCCGCAGGGGTGTCGAAGACGCCCGACGCGGCGACCCCGCCGGCGCTCTCCAGGCTGGTGGCCAAGGTGCTCGGATCGCCGTCCTCGGCGAGCGCCTCCAGTCCGTCGCCCGCGTCGGAGCTGCCACTCGTGAACAAGGGATCCGCTACCTCGTGCACGGCGTACACACCGGGAGCGAGGGGACTCGGGAGCGGCGACTCGCCCGAGAGATTCTCGACGCGGACCGCGAACGTGGTCGGCCCCATGGCTCCCCCGTGGCCACCGTCGGCGCCGCCCGTTCCGGGATCGCTGCCGGCGCCGCCGCCCGCTCCCCCCATCGCGTTGTCGGAGCCCGCGCTGCCGCCCGTGGCGGCGCCCGCATTGCCGCCCGTGGCGGAGTCGCCGCCCGCTCCCCCCATCGCGTTGTCGGAGCCTGCGCTGCCGCCGGTGGCGGAGTCGGCGCCGCCATCTCCCGCTCCGCCGCCGCTCGACTGGCCCGCTTCGCTCGTTCCCCCGCCGGTGTCGGCGGCGGCTCCTCCCGTCGTGGTGTCGGCGCCGCCTTCGCCCCCCCCACCCGTGTTCCCGGTGCCATGATCGTCGTCGTCGCCGCCGCAGGCGACGACTGACAACGACGCCAGCGCAACCATCAGTCCCCATGAACGCTTCAGTGACATCTCGATTCCCTTTCGATTCAAGAAGGCAGCGCGCATCGGTGCACGCGCGTGCTCAACGCGTGGCGACGCCACGCTCGGCTGATCCCGATGCGGCCTCGTCACCCAGCGCGTATGGTTCGACCTCGGCGTCGTTACCGAAGAAGTGAGGTTTTTTCTGCGGCATCGCTGGCGACGAGAAAGTGCGTCGGGCGGTGAAACCACACGCCTTCCCCTGCGTATTCCCACCGATTTGGGTGAGCGATCCTCACCTCCGCGGGTTCCCGCGCCTCTCGTACCCCGGGCGCGGCGCGTGGTGCACATGTGAGGTGCACAGTGCTGCCGCTACGTCGGGACTCACACCGGAAGACTGCGGGCGCTGGTCTCGCTCGACAATCCCTGTCTCGGTTCCGGTCCTGTCTGGCACCACCTCGAGCTCACCTGGCATTTCCCCAAGGCCTACGAGGCTCTCGAGGATGGCGGCGGGGGATCCTCTGGCCCCGAGCCGTGGCTGGGTGATGTTTGAACGGGCTCCTCGCGCTCGCGTCTGGTTGCCAAACGTGAGTCCCTTCCGGGTTTGTTCTTGCCTGTACCTGGACGCCAGGTAGGCTCGACCCAGGCGCGGCTCCGCGGGGCCTGGGGCGCGTGACGAGGAGCGACCGTGGCCAATGATGGGCAGCACAGCGCTGGCGTTCCCGAGATCTCGAGCCCGACCTCGACCGGGCAAGCCCAGCTCGTGGGACTGGAACGACTGACCCGTCGACATCGGGAGGCGGTGTCGGGGCGTCTCTTCGCGACGACCGGCGACCCCGCGCAGGTCGGTTCTCCTGCCGAAGGTGTCGACCTCGCGTCGACGACACACCGGCGAGGGAACATGGCGCTCTCGACTCTCGCCTTGACGTGGAAGCGGATGCGGGGGCGCCTCGTCGGCGCACCCGGGCCCGCGGACTGCGGCCTGGTGCGGGAGGCCTACGCAGCGTTGAATGCGTGCATCGGCTGCCGAGCGTGTGGGCAGGAGTGCCCCTTGAAGAAGGATCTCCCTCAGCTCAAGGACTGCTTCGTGGAGGTGTACCATCAGGCACGCGAGCCGAGCCCTGCGGACGGAATCGTCGCCGGGTTCGAGATCGCGATGCCGTGGGTGGCGTCGGCGCCGCGCTGGGTGCGGCGGGCACTGGAGTCTCGCCTCGCCGGTCGGCTCTTCCGGTCGGCGTTCGGCGTGACGGATCTGCCGCGCGTGGCACCTCGCTCCCTGCGCGCGTTGCTCCGCGAACGCTCGCAGACGATCTACTCGCCCGAGGCGTTGGCCCAGCTCCCGCCCGCGCAACTGGAGCGCGCGGTGGTGGTCGTGCAGGACGTCTTCACGAGCTTTCTCGAACCCCAGGTGGTGCTGGCGACCCTGGATCTTCTCGAGGCGCTGGCGTACCGCCCGCTGATGCTCCGGTACTATCCGACGGGACGAGGCCTCCAGATCCGGGGCTACGCCGCGCAGGCAGCGCGCGCCGCGCAGCGTGAAGCCGAGGCGCTGCGCCGGCTGGGGAAGCTCGGCTTGCCGCTGGTCGGTCTCGACCCGGTGGTCACACTGGGGCGCAACACCGCGCTCCAGCGGGACCACGCTGACGTGCCCAGCGTCGCGCTCCTGCAGGACTGGCTGTGTGCCCGCCTCGCGGAAGGGACGCGGCTGGTTCCAGCGGGAACGCCAACAGCAGCGTCGCCGAGACCATACTGGTTGCTCCCCCACTGCTCCGAGCGAGAGATCGCGGCCGACGTGGATGATGGCTGGCAGCGCGTCTTCCACGCGCTGGGTCTAAAGCTCGAGATTTGGGCGAGTGGGTGCCGCCGCTCCGCGAGCACGGGCAGCTGCGAGCTGAACGGCGCCGCCACTGCGCCCGAAGGTGGCGAGCGGGCGCGTGGGGCCTATCTGGCGACCGGGTATCCCTGCCGTCGTGAGCTCTCGAAGGACACGCTGGGGCCCGTGCGACATCCCGTCGAGGTGCTGGCCGAGCTCGTCCGAACGTAGGGCAGGCCGCGCTTCGCAGTGCGGCCTCACCCCGTAGTGCGGCCTCACCCCGCAGCGCCGACCTTGGCCTGACCAACGCCACTCGGGCCAGGTTTCGGGTCATGGCTGGAATCGGCACCGCGGTGGTCGATTCCCGTGAAGGTGGGGGCGGAGTGCGCGCTCCAAAGGGGGCAGATGTCACGACACGTGTCGCGTGGCGGAGGCCGTTCGTCGGTCCACCCACGTCCGACGGTGCCGTGGAGTTTGTTCTCTAGCAATGGGAGACGTAGCAATGCGACTGATCATCACGACTGGACTGGCTGTTGGACTCGGGCTCGCCGCAGTGGCTTGTGGCAGCGAGGGAGCCGATGACACGACGGGCAGCTCCGCCCACGAACTGACCGGCGGGGACCCCGCGTCGGACACCGATTTCCCAGCCACCGTGAAGATTGGCGGCTGCACGGCGGCCAAGGTGGGCTCTCGCTTCTTCTTGCTGGCGGCGCACTGTGTCGACGACTCGATGGGTTTGCCAGCTGCCTCGTACCGGCCCGGCGCTTCCCTCAACATCATCCCCTCGCGGGACGTGAACAACCGCACGCTGCCCGATGTCCCGACCACCGTGCGTCAGACCTACGTCCACCCGCAGTGGAGGGCCACTTGCGTGGCCAGTGGCGGCTGCGGCGTCAATGTTCTCAACTCGCCGAACCCGCCCGACGTGGCCGTCATCGAGGTCAACGACGACACGCCGATCCAGAGCGCGTTCGTCGACGCTCGACCGCTCGGTTACCACGCGCCGCTCACCATCATGGGCTACGGCTGTGAGAATGGACTCGACGGTGGCGGACCCTCGGGTCGACTGAAGTTCGAGCAGACCCTGCTCGAGCCCCTCACCACCCTCCTGCACGCGTACTCCACGCAGGATGTCGTGTCGATTGGCTCGTCCTTCTTCCTCACCCCGGGGCAGTCGCTCGACGGCGAGGAGGCGAGCCTGTGCTTCGGCGACTCTGGTGGCCCCGTGTACCGCGACGATCCCACCCAGAGCCTCGTCGTGGGCATCAACGCCTACTACTCGTTCGATGGGAGTCCCGGCGGCTACTCCTACACCAACTGGCACACGCGGCTCGACACCTCCTCGCGCGAGAACATCGCGCTGTGGCTCGACACCGTGGGGGCCGACGTGCTGTATCCGGCAGGCTTGGGTGACGTCGACGGAGACGGCCAGATCACGATCGACGACGCCAACGCGATCGCCGAGTACTTCGTGCACCTCGATCCTGCGCCCTTCGTCTACGACAACGCGGACACGAACTGCGACGGCCAGGTCGACATCCAGGACGCGCTCGCCATCGATCGCTACCTCGACGGCATCGTCCCCGAGCTGTCCTGCAACTGAGCCCCGTCTTCCCCTCAGTCACCCCTTCGGTCTCCCCCCCACCGAGGGGGTGGCGCCTTTTGTGAGCTCGGCTCGTCCTGACGTCCATTTGTCTTGGTCCGGGCGTCGACTCGGGGTCCCCTCCGCGCGACTGTGTTCGTGACGACCAGCGACGCTACCCGTGAAGACCAAGAGTCAATTTTTGGGGATCGAATAAACTCAGTGTTTTGGCGGCGTCGAATCCCTGCACCAGGAGACTCTAGTTTGACGCGCCGCCGACCCCAGGTGACCGCCGAGCAGCTTGTGCGGTGGCTCGATTCCCCACCGTCGCGACGTGACCATCGCCACCGGCCGCGAAGTCCAACAGGTGGGCTGTTCGGCCAGCTGTCTGGAAAGAGCACCTGGCTGTCTGGAAAGACCACCTGGCTGTCTGGAAAGCCCGCCCGGCTGTCTGGAAAGGGAGCTGGGCGGTCTGGGGCAGATTGGGCCGACAGGTCGGTAGAACGGGCTGCAAGGTCCAGAACAAACACCTCCTCGGTGCTCCAGCGGCGAATCTTGTGTATTGAGGATGGTTATTGTGAATCGCAATTTGAAGCGATCCAATTTTGAAGTCCAGCGTGCCCGCGACCACGCGAGTCCCCGAGCCCGATTGGGCTCGGGGACTTTTCGGCGAAGCGCTCGTGGACGGTGCGCCGGCGCTCAGAAAGCGTGGTCGGCAAGGGGCGATCGCTGACGACCTCGAGGTCGCCAATGGCGTTCGGGCCGAGCGGCGGCGTCGCTCCGTCGGCGCGGGCACCGATGCGGACGGTCACCTGCCGGTGCGTGACGACCTGGTTCTCGAGGTGGCACCGCGGGCGGCCCGCTTTCGCTTCCAGGTTCTAGCGGGAGCTGGAGTAGCGGCTGGGGGGATGGATGCGGTGGCGGTCGCCAGCGGGGAATCAGGCGCCGAGTGGTGCGACCTGAAGGCTGGAGGCCTTGGCACGCCACCGGCCCGTTGCTACCGTCCGTCGACGGAGCGCCGCACCGGCGCAGCTCGGGAACGGCGCAGCTCGGTCGGTTGACCCTGCCTGCGAGTTGCTGGGCCACACGCGCGGCAGGAGGCATCATGGGGGCGAATCAGCGAAGCGGGAACTGGGTCCAGGCTGGCAGCCGCATCCTCGGGGGCATGACTCTGGGGTGCGCTCTGGCGTGCAGCAGTCACCACCCCACGCGTGGAGAATCGACCACGCAAGTCGAGAGTCCGTCTTCAGCGGTGACGGTGACCGCACCGGCGCACCGGGCTCAACAGCTGCGGACGGTGATGCAGGCGGCGGGTCCACAGTATTCCGTGCAGGACGCGAAGTCGCTGCTGGTGGCGCGCAACCCCGCGCAGCGCGCGACCGTCGAGTGGACCGATGGTGCTCTCTGGTTCGCGCGAGCAGCGCGCCGCAACGGGGGCAACCAGGATGGCGAGACCGGGATGCGAGCGCGTCTGGCCACGGTGAACGGAGTGACGGCCCCGCCGGTTGACGATCGCGTGTCGTCTGGCAATCGCGTCTCGTTCCGTCGCGGTCCCGGCCTCAGGGAGTGGTTTCTCAACGGCGAGCTGGGGGTCGAGCACGGGTTCGTGGTGGACGAGACGCTGCGCCCGGCCTCCGGCGAGCTGGTGCTGACGCTGGTCGTCGAGGGTGACCTCGTTGCTCGGAATGCGGATCGCGGGGTGCAGCTGGTCGACGCGGCGGGACGGGTTCGTGGGGGCTACCAGGAAGTGTTCGTTCAGGACGCGGCTGGTCGGGAACTGGAAGCGTCGCTGCTGGCGAACACGCCTCACGAGCTCGCGATCCGGGTCGACGTGCGGGATGCCCAGTGGCCGATCGAGATCGATCCCATCTGGTACTTCGTGGATCGCCTCGAGTTGCCGGGTCATGACCGGTACTACGCGCTCTTCGGCGAGGCGGTCGTACTGCAGGGCGACATGGCCTTCGTGGGTGGCTACGTGATGGCGGCGGCGGGCAACCGCTACGCCTGGCCAGGGACGGTTCTCTTCTACGAGCGGCAGAACGACGTCTGGTCTCTGGTGCAGGAGATCGAGGCTCCTGTTCCGGACATGGAGCACCAGTTCGGTGTTCGGCTGGCGGTCTCGGGGACGCGGTTGCTGGTGGGATCGCCGATGAACACCAACGGCGCCAGCGGAGTGGAAGGGCAGGCGTTCGTCTACGAGCGGAGCGGCGACCGGTGGGCGCTGCAGCAGGAACTGACTCCGTCGGTGTCCAGCAGCTACTTTGGTCGTTCGGTGGCGCTGGTGGGGGATACCGCGGTGGTGGGCAGCAGCAGTGTCCGCAACGCCAACGGCGCCGCGACCATCTTCAGCTACCAGGGCGGAGTCTGGAGTGAAGTCCAGCGCCTCGACCCAGATGGGTTCAACGACAACTTCGCGGTCTCCCTGGCGCTCCAGGGGGACGTCCTGGTGGCGGGCGACGACGGCGTGGTGGGCTCTCCGGGGAAGGCCGAGATCTTCGCCCAGAGCGGCGGCGTATGGACGCTCCAGCGCACCCTCACCGCGAACGACGGTGGTGCAGGGGATGCCTTCGGGCGGAGCGTGGCGTTCGATCAGGGAACGGTGCTCGTGGGCGCGCCGGGTGTGGGTGGAGTGGGCGCCGCCTACGCCTACACGCAGAACGGCGAGAGCTGGATCTTCGAGCAGAAGCTGGCCGCCTCCGACAGCGTGGCGGGTGACGGATTCGGGCAGGATGTTGCCCTCGAGGGGGACCGCGCCGTGGTCGTCACCTACGGCACCCCCGAGGCACACGTCTTCGACCGGGTCGGCAGTGTCTGGAGCGCGAGCGAGCGACTTGCCACGGGGAACTACGCTCGCTCGGGCGCTTCGCTGAGTGGGGAGGCGGTCCTGCTCGGGATGCGCGGTCACTCGGTCGACACGTTCGCCGGCCAGGGACGTGTCTATCGCCGCGTTGGTGGTGTCTGGGAGCACGAGATCGATCTGCTGCCGCTCAGCGATGCCTACAGTGACTTCGGGAGATCGATCAGTGTGGATGGGGGCCGCGCGCTGGTGGGGACGCCGCAGCGCGACACCCTGTTGGGGGCCGCTGCGGGAGGCGCAGTGGCCTACGGTCTGGTGGGGGGCGACTGGCAGGCGGAGGCCACTCTGGTCGCCAGCGATGGTCAGGCCGACGCCCACCTGGGAGCGGCGGTGGCGGTCTCGGGCGATCTCGCGGTCCTCGGGGCGCCGGACCACGACGGCGCCACGGCGGACGAGGGGGCAGTGTACGTCTTGTCCTGGGACGGTGCTCGCTGGACCCAGGAAGCCAAGCTCGTGGCCGAGTCGCCGCAGACTGGCGATCGGTTTGGGTCGGCGGTGGCCATCGACGGATCCCGGTTGGTCGTGGGCAGCCGCGACCACGACGGGGGCGTCTACGATGGTGCCGTGGATGTCTTTGTGCGATCGAGCGGGGGGGCGTGGAGCCACCAGCAGCGCTGGGTCGCCAGTGAGCCGTACCGCGGCCTGGCGGAGAGCATCGACATCAGCGGGGACACGCTGGTGATGAGCAGCGCCGGCATCACCCTCGCTGGCTATGTTGTCGTGTCCGTCTTCGACGCGCCCTCCGGGACCTGGCAGGAGCAGCAGGTGCTGACATCGGGGTTGACCGGGGACAAGTTCGGGAGCGCCGTTGCGATCAGCGGCGACACCCTCGTCGTGGGGGCCGAGCTGGACGACGAGAGGGCAGCCGATGCTGGTGCGGCCTACGTCTTCACGCGGGTGGCTGGTGTCTGGACCCTGGCGGGGAAGTTCCTGCGACCGGGGGCCGCCGCGAGTGAGCGACTGGGCTCGCACGTGGCGCTCGAGGGCGACCGAGCCCTGGTCAGCTCCGACGGGACGGGTGAGATCCTGTCACTGCTGGTGGGCACGGGGGGCACCTGGGAGGCCGAAGAGAGCCTGCTGGCGCCCGCCGGGGCGGACATCGCCAGCTACGGCGATCCCGTGGCCTTCTCCGGGACCTGGGCCATGACGCGCGATCGGAACACCGTCCTGCTCTACAACCTGGAGGAGCCGCTCGCGGATGGCGCTCCCTGCCTGGAACCGAACGCCTGCGCCAGCGGCTTCTGCGTCGACGGAGTGTGCTGTGATGCGGCGTGCGCCGGTTCCTGCCTGGCCTGCACCGCGCAGCTCAAGGGCACCGGCAGCGACGGCGCTTGCGGTCCCGTTGCGGCGGGCACCGACCCCGAGGACGAGTGCAGCGCCGAGACCTCGACCTGTGGGCGGACGGGGGAGTGTAGCGGACAGCCGGGGGGCGGCTGCGAGTATCCGGGCCCCCCGACGCTGTGCGGCGATCCTGCGTGCCTGGGCGAGACGAGCGAGACGCCGGGACGGATCTGTGACGGCTTCGGTGGGTGTGTTACCGGTGAGACGCTTCAGTGCGCCCCTGGCTACGCCTGCGTGGGCACTGGCTGCGCCACGAGCTGCACGCAGGACGGGCAGTGCGCCTCGGGATACATCTGCCGTGGATTGACCTGTCAGGCGCCTCTGGACATCGGTCTCGGCTGCGACCGCGACGCGCAGTGTGCCAGTGGTGCCTGCGTGGATGGCGTTTGCTGCGAGAACGCCTGCGATGGGCTCTGCATGGCTTGCTCCGGCGCCCTGACCGGACTGAGCAGTGGTATCTGCGGGGTCGTCAGCGCGGGGCTGGACCCCCACGATGACTGTGCGGCCGACGACGTGGCAACGTGTGGGGCGAGTGGAGCCTGTGATGGTGGTGGGGCGTGCGAGCCCTTCCACGCTGCCGGTACGAGCTGTGCGCTCACTTGCAGTGGCGACGCCGATTCTGGCTTCTCTGCGGTGCGCTCGGAGTGTAGCGGCACCGGTTCGTGCGTCGAGCAGGCACGGGATGACTGTGGCCTCTTCGGCTGTGTCGCCGGGAGCTGTCTGGCTTCTTGTGGGAGCTCCGCCGACTGTGTCACGGCTGCAACCTGTCAGGCCGGACGCTGCGAGATCGGCACTGGCGGTACCGGTGGGACGGGCGGTACTGGTGGGACAAGCGGTACCGGGGGTGTGACCGCGACCGGCGGGACGGGTGCCACCAGCGGTACCGGCGGAGTGGGGGGTGCGGCTGGTGCTGGCGGGGCCCCGACCGACGGCGGAGCGGCCGGCACCAGTGGAGCGGCGGGGGACCCCGCTACGGCGGGCCGCGGGGGCAGCGGCACGCCCTCGGGATCGGGTGGGACGACGGCGAGCGGAGGCGTCACCGGAGGGACCGCAGCGGTGACCGGCGGTGCCGCTGGGACGAGTGGCGGGGTGTCTACTGGTGGCGCGCCGTCTCCCGCGGGACAGGGTGGCGGACCGAGTCCGACGGGAGGGGAGCCGGCGACGGGTGGTGCGGTTGCTGCTGCCGGTCGAGGCGGGGACTCGTCCGGCGTTGCTACCGAGACGGGTGGAGTCGAGACCGGTGGCCTGCCTCCAGGTGGCGAGAGTGCGACCGGTGGCGACGGGCTCCACAACGGTGGCGGGACCCCACCGTGCAGTCCCGGGGCCGAAGGGTGTGCCTGCGACGCAGGCTCCTGTGACGAAGGACTCACCTGCTTGAGTGAGCTGTGTGTTGACGCCGCGGCTGCGAGCTCGTCGAAGGACGACGGTGGTTGTGGGTGCCGCGTGCCCGCGTCGGGGTCGTCGCCACCGCCCTGGCTTGCCTGGGGAGTGGGCGCACTGATGCTCGCGGCGGCGCGGCGCCGGCGAGGGTCGGCTGGCCCACGCTGAGCTCGCGGACGGCGCGAGTCGCCTTCACCGCGGCTCGCGCTTCCTCACGTCGGCCAGCGTCGTTCAGTCGGCGCGAGCGCCGATGCGGACGGTCACCTGCCAGTGCGCGACGGCTTGGTTCTCGAGGTGACAGCGCGTCTCGACGACCTCGAGCCAGCGCAGGTTCTGGTGCTTCTCCGCCACCTTCGCGACCGCGTTCTTGACGGCCGCTTCGATGCTCTCCGTGGACGACCCGACAACCTCGATCTTCTCGTAGACGTGATCCGCCATGGGCGGGACTCGAGCAGAGATCGTCGAGGACGGCAAGCCCCGTCCCGCGTCGAGGGGTCCGTTGGCGTGACCGAGACGACCGCAGGGCGCGACCCGCGCCCGAGGACTCGAGAGAACCGCGGTCTTGTGGCGAGGGTCCCCTCGCCGCTACGGTCGCGTCCGTGACGCCCACGGACGGCTCGGGACCGGAGTGGTGGACGCAGGTGCGGAGCGCCTGGGCGCGCGAGCGGTACGGCTGGATCGTGACCGCGGTGATGCTCGGGCTGGCGCTCTGGATCTACGGGGCGACGCCCGGAGTCCAGCGACCCGTGGCCGACGGTTTCTACTCCTACCTCTACGCGCGCTCCCTCGCCTTCGACGGGGACGTGGACTTCGGCAACGACTACGCGCTCTGCGGCGACCCGTTCGCGATCGGTGTCGACCGCGGGACGGGACACCCCGACAACCTGTTCTACCCAGGCCCCGCCCTCGTTTGGGCGGTGCCGCTCCTCGTCGCGCGGTGGTTCGCGCCGGGCGCCGATCTGGCGAGCACCTGTGGTCCGCCGTGGACGACCTGGGCGTTTCTCGCGTCTCCGCTGGCGGGAGCGGCCCTGGCGCTGCTCAGCTATCGACTGGCTCGCCGCTGGTTCTCGGATGGCGTGGCGGCTCTGGCGACGGCGCTGGTGTGCCTGGCGGGTCCGGCGTTCCGGTTCTCCGCGCTGCTGCCCAGCTACTCACACATCTACGATGCGCTGGCCATCGCCCTCGTGGTGTCGAGCTCCTGGTGGGCGGCGGATTGTCCCGCGCGGTCTGGACGGTGGGGGCTGGTGGCCCTGGCACTGGGCGTGGCCGTGCTCCAGCGGCTCTCCAATGCCGCCTTCGTCGCGGTGCCCATCGTGGCGGCGCTCCGCATGTCGGGCGCCTCGCGACGCCAGCGATGGCTCGGAGCGGGAGCCGCACTGGGGGGGATGCTCGCGGGGCTGGGTGTCATGGGGCAGCTGTACGCCTACCTCTACGGGAGCGCGTGGACGTTCACCCATGGTCGCTACTTCCTCCACCCACTGCACCCCCATCCGTTTCTCCTGCTGTTCGACGCGGAGGAGGGGCTGTTCCTCTTTGCGCCGGCGGTCTGGCTCTCGGTGATCGGGCTCGTGGGGGCGCTGCGCCACGGCCATGCGCGCTGGCACCTTCTCCCTCTCGTCGTCGTCGCGGGGTTCGAGCTCTGGCTGGCCTCGGCCGCGCTCGACTGGGCGCCTGCGCGGCGATTGACGAACCTGACCGTGCTGTGGGTCGTGCTCGCTGCGTTCCCCTTGCGGTCGCTGCGCGACTTCCTCGCTCCTCCTCAGCGGAGCCTCGTTGCGGTGGGCGTCCTCGCTGCTCTCCCGTTCGTCGTGCACGGAGTTGGCTTCGCCTGGGGCGTGCCCCGCCAGCTCGTCCCCACGGAGCGCCCGGTGTCGCAGTCGGAGCTCTATGGATCCACCACTGCGGCTTTCTGGCACATGGTCGCTCAGCCGCTGGGCAACGTGGCGCTGCTGCCGGGCGAGGCTCTGTTTCGCCTGCGCTACGGGCTGCCGGGCGACCGTCTTGGCGAAGCAGCATTTCCCCGCACCTACTGGCGGGACTTTCGCAGCTTGCAGTGGCAGCGCCGCGAGATCGACCTGCTGGACGAGCACCGACGCGGGCTGACGGATGGCTTCTCCTCCGCCCCGTCCGGGCTGCGTCCGGCCGCGGCGCGCACGCGGCTCGTCTTCGCCGCCCAGTGGCCGTACGCCACCCACGTGACGGTGTTCGCGGCGGGACCGGGCACGCTGCGCGTGGGTCGTGGGCGCTGGCTGCGTGAGCCGCGCTGGTTTGGATCCGCCCAGCCGCTGAGCGACTGCGCGGCGGGGTGCGACTTCTCGATCCCCGCTGGTGGGTTTGCCTCGGGCATCAACGAGCTGGTCTTCACATGGAGCGAGCCCGAGTCCGCCGAGTTGCGGAGCCTGCGACTGGACGACCGCGCGCCGCGCCCGGCGGCGTTCGGGCGCTGAGCGCGCCGCGCAGTCCGAAGGCGCGTGCCGGGTGACCACGCTTTGCCCCGTGCGCCCTCTTTGGCGTGTGATACCCTGCCGCGATGACGCTTCGACTGGCAAAGGCGCTGTTCTTGACTTCGCTGGGCGTGGCCCTCGCATGCTCGAGCACCACGCGGTCTGGAAACGAGTGCGAGTCGGGCGATCTGCGCCGCTGCATCTGTCCCGATGACACCGTGTCCAACATGGTCTGTGGGGACGACGGGACCTACGGGGAATGCATGTGTGGGGAAGGGAACGGCGGAGCCGCCACTGGGGGAGGCGGCGGCGAGGACAGCGGCACCGGCGGCGCCGCGCCACCAATTGGAGGAGCCGGACAGGGCGGCGATCGCCCCGAGGGAGGCGCAGCAACCGGTGGCATCGCAGCTGCCGGCGGAGAGGGCGCCGGGGGAGCTCCGGCCGGCGGCCAGACCACCGGGGGCGCGGGAGGCGTGTCCGACGGGGGTGAGGCGGGGAGCGTGACCCTCACCGGTGGCACGGCGACCACCGGGGGCACCACGACCGCCGGTGGCGCGCCGAGCACCGGAGGTGTGCCGGGCACCGGGGGCGATGCCACGGGCGGTGTCTCCACGGGGGGGGCGACCGGCGGTGGCACCGGATTCTGCGACACCGAGCCCACCCGCCGTGAGGAAGTCGCGATCATCGGTGACTCGCTCGTCGACGCGAGCACCATCCCGGAGCGCATCGCCGCAAACGCGACCGCTGCGGGATTGCTCCCGGCGGGTGAGCTCTACCCCGAGTACGCGATGAGCGGCGCGGGGCTGGCCGACGGTCGGATCCTCAGCCAGTACAACACCGCTCAGGACAACAACAACACCCGGTTCGTGCTGATGACGGGCGGAGGTGCGGACTGTTCGATGGCCAATTCCGACGGAGCACTCGCTGGGGCCCAGGAGCTGTTCGACACCATGGGGCGGGATGGCGTGGAGGCGGTCCTTTTCTTCTTCTATGCGGACCCTACCGGGCCTGGCGCTGCGTCCCTGAAGGCCTGCCTCGACGAGCTCCGACCCCGGATGCAGACCCTCTGCGAAGGGCTCACCGCGCCCTCCTGCCACTGGCTGGATCTGCGTCCCGTCTGGGATGGGCACCCGAGCTACACGTCCGACGGCATCCTCCCCACCGCCGAAGGCAGCGCGGCGACCGGGGACGCCATCTGGGCGGCGATGGTCCGGAACTGCATCGCGCAGTAGCGGCTGCGCCGCGGGCGGCGACGACGATCCGCCAGACGCGGAGCTCGACGCTCGCTGACCGAGTCGTTCAATTCAGCGTCGATGCCTGGCGCGAGGCCGAGCTCGAGCGCGTCCGTCGGGACGACCAGCCCGGGAGATTGCCGGCGGACGCTTCTCGGGGCGGACGACCGCGGACTGCGGTAGCCTTGGCGGCGCCATGGCGGACATCCTCGACTACCTATCGGACGCCCACCTGGGGTTCAGGGGGGTCGGTGCTTTCGTCGCCGCCGTGCTCGTGGTCGCCCTCTACGTGGTCATGCCGCGTGGGAGTCGGCGCCACGTGCGCCTCCCCGCGTCGCTGCTCGTGCTCTATCTGGTCGCGGCCGCGCTGGGCGAGCTCCTGCCCCTGTCGGACGAAGCTGGGCGCGCCTTCGACGTGGTGGGTCTGTTCTTCCTGCTCTCCTGCCTGGGGCGCGCGTCCTTCGTGCTGGTCGTCGACGGACTGCTCGACTATCGCCTGGGCCGCCCGCTGCCGCGCATCGTTCGGGAGATCGTTCAGCTGCTGGTGTACTTCGGGGTCGCGTTCCTCACGCTCCGGGCGATGGGAGCGGAGCTCGGATCACTCCTCACCACGTCGGCACTGCTCACCGCAGTGGTCGGCCTCTCACTCCAGGACACCCTCGGCAACGTCTTTGCTGGGCTCGCGATCCAGGCCCAGCGACCCTTCAAGGTGGGCGACTGGATCCAGGTCGACGGAACGGCCGAGACCTCGATCGGTCAGGTGATCGAGATCAACTGGCGCGCGACCAAGATCCTGACCAACGACCATGTCGAGATCGTGATCCCGAACGGGTTGCTGGCAAAATCGCCGATCACGAACTTCACGCAGCCCACCGAAGCCAGTCGTCGCATCGTCAAGATCCAGGGCCCGTACGACAAGCCACCGCACCTCGTCGAGGCGGCGCTTCTGGAGACCACCTGTCACTGTCCAGGGGTACTGAGCCACCCCCCGCCCACGACCTGGGTCAGCCTCTACGCCGACAGTGGCATCGAGTACTCGGTGGTCTACTTCATCGACGACTTTGCGAAGCGCCCGGTCATCGACTCGAACGTCCGTCGGCGCTTGTGGTACGCGCTGCAGCGCGTAGGCGTGTCGATCCCGTTCCCCGTGCGAGACGTTCGCGTCCAGCAGCAGACCGATCACCAGACGGACGAGGCGAGAGCGAATCGTTCACGGGAGCTCCAGCGCACGCTCCGCTCCGTCGACTTCCTCGATGTCTTGCCGGAGAGCGGTCTCGCGCAGCTCGCCAGTGCCGCCGAGACGCGCCTGTACGCTTCGGGCGAAGACATCATCCGGCAAGGTGAGGAGGGAGCCGAGCTGTTCATCATCCGCAGCGGCAGGGCAGTCGTGCTCCTGCAGGCCCCGGGTCGCGAGCCCACCGAAATCGCCCAGCTGCAGGCGGGGGCCGTCGTGGGCGAGATGTCTCTCGTCACGGGCGAGCCGCGGAGCGCGACGGTGCGCGCCGTCACTGCTTGCGAGTGCGTTGCGGTGGGGCACCTGGCGTTCGGTGAAGTGCTGGCCACGAACCTCGACTTGGCCGAGCGCATCAGCGATGTCCTCGCCAGTCGTCGCGCGGAGATCGACAGCACGCGCGTGGCCCAGGAGGCCTACGATCGCGCCTCGGAGAGCAACGTCCTCCTGAAGCGGATCAAGAACTTCTTCTCGCTCTGGCCCCCCGACGGATCCTCGTCGAAGTAGACGCGCCCCTGTCGGGTGGGTCGCTCTCGCGCTGGTGCGACCATGGCGGTTCTGGCCGCATGACAACATTCGATCGCACCGCAGCACCTACGAAAGCTGAGATGTCACCCGCAGGCAGACGTGTTTGCCCCGTCGGTCGCCCGTTCGGGTTGCCGCGCGGGTGTCCGCGATGCTCCGGATCTGCAGTCGAGAATGCAGCAGGTTACTTCGGGGTCTACGGTGCTATCGACATCCAGTGAAATACGGGGGGGTATGGCAGCGGCGAGAGCGACGGCGCGGTCGCTGCTTGGACATCGACGCAATCGAGGACCACCGCACGAGTTCGACTGGCAAGACTCGGGAGCGGTACTGGGTGTGGGGACGAGCCAACCAAGAGCTAGCCTTGGGACCGGAGGACCAGACGATGAGAGAGCTGAAAGGGAACTTGCTGAGCGGAGCATTCTTTTCGCTGGGGACACCCCTGGCCGTGCTGTCGTTCGCGCTACTCTGCGGCGCGGCCGCGTGTGGCGGGAATGACGACGGCGACGATGGCCAGTCGAACAGCGGTGGCGACAGCTCGTCTGGAGGCAGATCGGGCAATGGGTCGGGCGGCAGTGGGAACCCATCCGGGGGTGGCACCTTCGAGGGCGATCCGCTGCTGGCCTTTCCGGGCGCGCGGGGCTTCGGGGCTCGGGTGACAGGTGGTCGGGGTGGTCGGGTGATCAAGGTCACGAACCTGGACGCGAGCGGTCCCGGAAGTCTCCAGGACGCTCTGAATCAGGACGAGCCGCGGATCATCGTGTTCGAGGTCAGCGGTGTCATCGACGCCGACATCATCGAGGTGCCGTTCGGGGATGTGACCATCGCGGGGCAGACCGCACCGGGAGCGGGGATCACCATTCACGGTCGCTTCTTTGGCGCCTACGACTACGACGTGGGGAATATCATCGTTCGGCACTTGCGCGTGCGGGCGGAATACGATGGCTCCGCGGGGAACCAGTTCGACGGACTGCAGTTCTCGCGCAACCACCACTTCATCCTCGACCACCTGTCGATCAGCGGGGGAGCGGACGAGGACGTGGACGTCTACTCGGCCCAAGACGCGACGATCCAGTGGTCCACCATCGAGTCTTCCGGAACGCAAGGCCATGACGAGGGCGCGCACAACTACGGCTTGATCAACGGGCCCGAGGGGGTTCGCTTCAGCGTGTTGAACAACCTCTTCGCCCACCACCAGAATCGCTGCCCGGCCATCGCGAACGGTCCAGCCGAGGTCATCAACAACGTGGTCTACAATGTGCGTCATGGGTTCGTGAACCACAACGATGCCAGCGGTACTTTCAATCTGATCGGCAACAGCTTCGTGACGGGCAGCGACGACGAGTTGTTCCCGTTCTTCTTCGACGGAACGAGCTCGGCGGAGGTGTCCTACTTCATCGACGACAACTGGCTCGATGGGAGCAACAGCCCCTGCGCTGAAGGGGAGCTGAGCGACCCGTGGTCGCAGTGTAGCTACGATGTGGCGGCGCCCGAGTCGGCACGCGCGAGCTCTGCCTACGACTTCACCGACGAAGGAGACGCCTATTACCCCCCCGATATCGCGGGTGCGGCCACGGCACGCGACGCGGTGATGGCTGGCGCGGGCGCCTATCCGCGGGACGTGGTCGCGCGCCGCTCGGTAGACGAGACCGAGAATCGCACGGGAGAATGGGGCGAGCGCTTCCCGGCCGATCTGATGGCGGGACTGGTAGCAGGCACCGCGCCGACCGACGAGGACGACGACGGGATGGCGGATGACTGGGAAGAGGCCAACGGCCTGGACCCGACAGACGGCAGCGACCACGCGACCGAGATGGACTCGGGCTACACCGCCATCGAGGAATACATCAACGAGCTGGCAGCGAACCTGAGTCCTTGAGCCCAAGCCCCGCAAGCATTCAGATCGAAGCGGCGGAGCCAGAGGATTTCTTCTCCGGCTCCGAACGCCACCACGCCAGGTGGCGGTTCTGGCGCCACAGCAACATTCCGATCGCAGAGGCGATGTTGCCGCGAGACCAGGCGGCGACGACCCCCGCGAGCCGAATCGTGCTAAATCCCCACCATGCGCTTTCCTCTCTTGGTCCTCGTTTTCGCGTCCATTTCGGGACTGGCTGCCTGCAGTGGGGATGGCTCCGAGGAGCCCAGCGGGGGGGCCGGGACCGGCGGTGACCCAGGGTCGGGAGGAGGAGGCACGGGCGGAGACGTGAGCGGAGGCACCGACGCCGGGGGAACGGAGACGGGTGGCGTGGGCACGGGCGGTGTGGAGACCGGCGGTGCGAGCACCGGCGGCGTGAACACCGGTGGGGTTGCCATGGGCGGTGCGGAAACGGGGGGCACGGCCACCGGTGGTGCGGAGACCGGTGGTGCGGGTGCCGGCGGTGCGAGTACCGGCGGCGCGGCCACGGGGGGTGCGGAGACCGGCGGTGCAGGCACGGGCGGTACCGGGACCGGGGGAACCGGGGGAAGCGGCGGCGGCGAGTGCGATCCCGCGACCTCGGGTCCGCATCGCGTTTGCATCAAGGGGAGCAACTACTATCTCAACGGCATCAACGTCGCGTGGGATCAGTGGGGCGCCGATCTCACGAGCTACAATGCTGGCAACTTCGAGACCATGTTTGCGACGCTCGAGGCATCCGGCGGCAACGCGATCCGCTGGTGGTGGTTCCCCACCGCCGACCAGCAGCTGACCTACACGGGCAATCTCGTCGATCCCCTGGACTCGAGCATCTTCGATAATCTCGACGTCGCCTTCGACGCAGCGGCAGCTCACGGAGTGCTGATCATGCCGGTGCTGCTCTCCTTCGATATCGAGGGCAGCCGCGAGTTCCTCGTGACCGACGAGGCGGCCACGGACGCTTTCGTGGCCAACGTCGTGACCCCACTCGTCCAGCGCTACAACGACCACCCCGGACTCGGACTCTGGGAGATCATGAACGAGGGCGACTGGCTGCTGACGGTCGAATCGGGATCGGTCTCCACCGCCGACTACGTGCGGTTCCACGCGAAGGTGGCCGCTGGGATCCACGCCGCCGACGCGGATGCGCTCGTCACCACGGGCTCCGCGAGCTTCAAGTACCTGGCGTCCGGTAGCAACATCCTCTCGGATGCCGAGCTGCAGGCGGCGGCGGGGGGCGATCCGCTGGCGTTCCTGGACGTGTACCAGACCCATTACTACTCGTGGATGCATGGCGACGGCTGGTCGTACGAACCCTGGATCCAGACGAGCTCCGAGTGGCAGGGTGATGGCAAGCCGATCCTCATCGGCGAGTTCCCCTGTCGGGGTGAAGACGGCCGGTGGACGACGATGCAGATGCACGTCGAGTCGGTGAACCAGGGGTACGCAGGGAGCTTCTGCTGGGCGTACTTCGACAACCGCGCTGACAGCGAGGGAACGTGGGCCGACGCGCAGCCCGCGGTGGCCGCCATCGCCGCGCAGATCCCGGCGGCCATCACCGGCGAGTGACGGCTGGCGCCGGTCGGCATCCGACGAGCCCGCTTGGTAGCAGCTCCGCGTCGCACACGGGTCGCGGCGGCCCCCTTCAGCGGGACAGGAGCGGGAACAGCCCGCTCTCCTCGCGCTCGATGCGCTCGCCGAGCGCGGCGAAGATCTGGCCCGTTTCCACCAGGAAGGGATCCACCTGGGCGCTGATGGCGGCGCCGCTGCTCCACCGACTGGCGTAGGCGGTGTAGGTTGCGCCCAGTCCGCTCATCTCGTCCAGGTAGCGCTGGGCGGTCTCGCGGATCTGGGCGTCGTCCGCGCCGAGCAGCTCGGGGTACAGGCGACCATCCTCGAGCTCAAGGTGCGCCGTCAGCGCTTTCGTCAGCGACTGGATCAGCTCTGCGGCGGCCGTTCCATCTGCCAGCAGGCGGTCCCGATCGAGACAGGCCGAGAGGCGACCGGCGAGATCGAGGAGCTGTTGATGTTGCCGGGTGAGCGTTTCGGTGAGCTGCATCGTCCTGCTCCGTGTCGCGGGTCGGCCGTGACGGCTAGAAATGGGTGTCGAGCTGCAGGCGGATCGCCTCGCCATAGATGCTGAGGCGGGCGGAGGCGTAGGCGAAGGGGCCCAGCACTTCTTCCACCGCGACCAGGTAGCGCCGCACGTCCTCGAGCGTCGCCGCGTCGTTGCTACCATCTACCTCGAGATGCAGCCGCGCTGCCTGCGCCAGCGTGCGCATCTTCCCGGCATAGAGCTCGTGCGCACGCCGCACGTGCGGCCTCAGTGCCTCATCGTAGGCCGGCTTTCCCTTCGTGCCCATGGCGCTGTGCCACCCCACTGTGGAGCGAGATGTAGGGCCCCTCCTCCCGATCGCAATCCTGACCCGATGGACCGCGTGAGGTCATGGAGGCGATCTGGAGGCGAAATTCATCTCGCCACGAGACACCGGAGGCGGTCCGGGACGGCCCCGGCGGCGATCCCCGACCGCTGTGTGCGCGAAGGGCGGTCGGGCGGAAGGGGGCTCTGCAACTGAGGGGTCGTGTGCCCGGCCCCGCCCCCCCGCGGAGCTCGGGCACCCTCACGACCACGGACGGTTCTCGTCCGTCAGGGCATCACGGCGTAGTCGGCGAGCCCCACGATGGGCAGCTCACCCACGCGCACCGCGGCGGGGCTCTGGTTCTCGGTGGTCAGATCCGTGAGCAGGTAGAGCGCGTAGTCGTTCTGACCTTCCAGATCGCCGTAGACGAACAGGTGTGCCCCGCTGTGCGTCCAGGACGCCCGCTCGGCATCGCGCAGATCATCGGTGGGGTCGCCGAGCAGCCGCCGGCTTGCGGTCGCCCCCGACGCGGGCACGAGCCACAGCGCGAGCGCGTCGTCCTCGTCGGTGACGTCCACGGGCCAGTCTGCGCCGACGGCGATCTGGGTGGCGTCGGGGGACCAGACGAGCAGCGAGTCGTCGCTCGGCCCCCACTCCGCGGAACCCGCCGGCACCTCGCTCGCGCCGACGTTGGACACCAGTCGCGCGTTGTCGGCCGAGCCGAGCGTCTTCACGAAGAGCTGGAAGTTGTCCGCCGTCACTGCGTCGAAGCTGACCACCACCCGCGTCGAGTCTGGCGAGAGCGCGAAGTGGTTCATGCGGGGGCCGTCGGTCGGCACACTGAGCTCGCTCCCGCTGCCGTCCAACACGGTCGAGAAATCGACCTCGGCGGCGTTGGTGCCGTCGGCGTCGATGGTGTAGAGCCGGGCTTCCTCGGAGGTCGCGGCGGGATCGTAGAGGTGGTAGATGTCACCGCTCGCCGCCACCTCGACGTGGTGCAGCGTGCGGCTCGGTCGCAGGCTCACCGGAGTGCTCGGATCGGCGAGTGGCGAGCGCAGCAGCGCGCCCGTCGTCGAGCTGGCGGAGCTGGCCTCCACGTACACCAGCGCGGAGGAGTCCGGCATCCAGTCGTATGCCGTGACGTAGCCAGTCGCGATCTCCTGGTAGCTCGTGTCGTCTCCGGTCGCGGAGCCCACGAACAGATCGTTGCTGCCGTTGCCCGTGATGAACGCGATCATCGCGCCGTCGGGCGAGTACTGCATGCTGACGACGCCGCGCGCGTCGGACTCGATGACCGCCGTGGCCGTCAGTGTGGCCACGTCGAGCTCGTAGATGGTGAACGCGCCGGTCGCTGCCCCGCGGCCAGCGACGGCGAGTCGTGTCCCATCGGGTGAGAAGGCGACCGCGTCGATCTGGGTGTCGAGCAGGAGCCCGCTGTGATCGATCGGCGTCTCGAGGTAGCGCGCCCCGGGGCCCGCTCCGCCGGCACCTCCGGCGCCTCCCGCCGCAGCGAGTTCACCGAGCACGGTGACGAGGCGCAAGCCGTTGTCGCCCTCGTCGATGTTGCCGGCGTAGACGGCCGCGTCGAGCATCACCTGGGGCGCGCTCCCGCCTTGACCTCCCGCGCTGGCTCCGGCGCTGCCCGCCGTGCCGCTGCCTGCGGTACCGTGGCCGGCACTCCCGCCCGCCGTGGTCCCGGCCGTGGCGTGACCGCCCGCTCCGCCCTGGGCAGGCGCGCCTGCCGTCGGGGTGCCCGCTGCTCCCCCCGCGGAGTCTCCGCCGTTGCCAGCGCTGCTGGTGGCTCCCCCGGTGGTGGTGCCACTGCCGCCACGTGGCTCGGTGGCACCGGCTCCCGCCGTGCCTCCCGAGGAGGTGGCACCCGCGCCACCGGCGCCGCCGGTGGTCCCGGGGGTCCCGTTGCCATCACTGCCGCACGCGGCCGAGAGGGCGCTCAAGAACGCAACTGTTGCGAGAGATCGTGTCTTCATGCTTGGCCTGCCTATAAGAGAGGAATGGGGTGCGCTGCTCAGGTGGATACGACAAGCAGACGCAGTTCAGACTCACTCGAGTACTGCCCGGGCGCGGAACGGAGAAGCCCTTATCCATGTGGGAGGGTCGTTTCCAGACTTGCGACGAACGTGAAGGGCGGGCGCGGACGAGTCAGGTCACGCAAGTACTTGACCGTGCTCCCGGTGGATCACCAAATCATCACGCGCCGCGGCCAGTCGTTTCCTTGGGGCCGGCGGCCCGGCGGAGACGCTTGCCGGGGTCGGTTCAGCGGCAGCTCCACTCGAGGGTCTGGTGGTTGCAGGTGCAGCTGCCGCCGCCGTACTGGCAGGTGAGACGCTCGAGGCCGGCGCAGCTGCTGCTGGGGGCGGGCTCGCTCGTGGGGCAGTCCACGCAGTCCCAGGTGTCCGACGCCGTGTCACAGGTGCAGCGCCCGGTCGCGTAGGCGCAGGAGCGGCCGTAGTACCCAGCGCAGTCGTTGCCCGCGGTGGGTAGAGCGGATGGACAGTCGAGGCAGCGCCACTGGCTCGCGTTCCCGTCACAGACGCAGTACGTCGGGTCGGGGGAGCCGGGGTAGATGCAGAAGAGGCCGGTGGCTGGCTCGCTGCAGGTCGCCCCATCCTCGGGCACCGGCGGGGCACATTCCCCCTCGCAGGACCAGCGCTCCGTGGTCGCGTCACAGGTGCAGCGGGCGTCGTAGTACGGGCAGACGAGATCGCCGAGGTCGGCGCAGTCGCTACCTTCCGTCGGCAGGGTCGGCTCGCAGGTGACGCAGCTCCAGGTCCCGGTCGTGTTGTCGCACTGACACCGGTCGTCGCCAGAGCGACACCAGCCCGAGAGGCCATTGCAGGGATCGCCGTGCACCGGAGGTGCGACCCCGCAGCGCTCCTGGCAGGACCAGACGTTCGTCTGCGGATCGCACTCGCAGGTACCGTCGGTGTCGGGGAAACGGCAGTTGCTGGGGAAGCCAGTGCAATCGTCGCCGTGAGTCGGCTCCGTCTCGGGACAGTCCTGGCACACCCAGTTGCCGCTATCCGCGTCGCAACGACAACGGCCCCCGTACCCCCCGTAGTCGCAGTCCAGCCCATCGTACTCGGCGCAGCTGGTGCTGTCCGCTGGCGGGGGATAGGGACAGCCGCAGTTCCATCTGCCCGGCGGTTCGCAGACGCAGGTCTGGTAGGCGAACTGGCAGGTGTTGGTGGTGCTGGGCAGTACCGTGCAGGGCGCACCCTGCGGTGGTTGCTCGTTGCAGCGGTGGAGGCAGTACCACGCGTCGCTGTCGGTGCAGAGGCACACCCCAGTGGAATGGGGCTCGGCTCCAAACTCGCAGGCCTGGTACCCGAGCGGATCGAAGGAGCACGCGCCCTCGATGGGCTCGCCGTCCGGGCAGCTGGGGCAGCCCTCGAAGTAGGGGGCCCTGCAGACGGGCGGACGGTAGCCCCCCGTTCCCCCGAGCTCGGCGCCGCCTTCGCCGCCGGACACCGTATCGAGCCCTCCGCCGCTGATGGTTGCCTGGCCCCCGGGCGCGCCGGCAGCGCCCGCCTGGGGGGCGCCAGCACTACCACTCGCCGCCCCGCTTGCGAGTCCGGCGAGACCCGGCGTTCCCGCTGCGGCATCTTGGGCACCGCCCCGTCCTGTGGCGCCGCCCTCATCACCGCCGGCACCACCGGGAGAGGGACGCGCGCCGCCGGTGGCGGCGCCGCCGCTGGGCGAGCTGCCCGCTCGCGTCGGGTGGGCGGTGCTGCGTCCTCCCGTGGTGGCAGTGCCCGCTGTTCCTCCCGTGTCGTGCTTCGAACCTCCTCCGCACGCAGAGAACCCGCCCACCGCCAACCCCACGCACGCCACCCAAGCCGCGACCCGCTTCGCCATCTTCCACCCCGAGCGTATAGACTGGGCTCGCCTTCGCGCGACGTCAAACGATGTGTTGCGGTACGCTTCGGCGAGGGTCGGGAGGCACGGGGACGAGTGGAAGCTGGGACAGCGTGTCCTGGAATGCGACACGGTGCGCGTTGCTTCTCGTCCTCACCTGTCGCATCGTCTCCGTATGGAACGTCGGCACGCAGTGGCGGACTGCCGCACTGGTCCGGAGGCGACGTCCGCATCGGGACGATTGCGCTGGCATCAGCTGGGGTGGGGCGTCCTGCTCCTGTTCCTTGCCGGCTGCGGTCCGACGCCGGCGGAGATCTCCTGTGCCGTGTGCTGGACCATCCCTGCGGTCGTGGCGCTCTGCTGGCTCGTCCTCACCGTGCTGGCGTCGGCCTGGCGCGAGCGCGAAGAGCGGGTTCGCGTCCATCATCGCATGGGTGCCTCCGTGCTCGCGGCGTCTCTGCTGGGACCCCTCGCGGCGATCATCAGTCCCGAAAGGGACGAGTGTCTGCGCTTCGCGGGACCCGTGCTGGCTGCCTTCGGCGCGCTGTTCCTGTTCGTCGTTCCCCTCGTCTGGCGGGCGCTGGTGAAACACCACGGCGGCGGTGCAACCTGGGTGCTGGTGGTGGTCCCCGGCCTCCTGCTGCCGGCGGCGATCTCCGCGCTCGCCGGCAGCGCGGGCGACGCGTTCGGGGAGGTCTACATGATGGTGGGGCTGCTGATGCTGGTGGGGCTGGTGGAGTACGCTCTGTGGCTACCCCTCGGACTCCTCCTGCTCGCGCTGTACCTGGAGCCCGCGCTCAGAAGCCGGCGGAGCTGAGCCCGCCCCGAATGGGTGGGTGGCGCTCATGGCTCCGCGATCCGCCGCAGGCGCTCCACGTGGGGGCTCGCGGGATGGCGCGTGATGAACGCCCGCGCGCGGGCACGCGCTGCCGCGTGCTGGCCGCTCTGGTGGAGCAACTCCGTCGTCAGGAGCTCGCGTTCCTGCGCCAGCCCTCCAGCTGGAAAGCGAGTCTGCGCGCTCTCGAGGAGGGTGAACGCCCGCGCGAACTCGCCCCGCTGCCCGGCGCCGCGCGCTTGCTGCAGTAGGCGGGCCTCCTCGCGCAGCTGCGCGAGCTCGGTCGCGGAGGGGGGCGCCGTGTCGCCGCGTTCTGTCGCGTCGTCCACGTCCGGGAAAGCGGCCGTGGTGGGGCCGGCCTCGCGCACCCCCGCAGCCGAGGCCAGCGGCGGTGGTGCCTCGCGCCAGCTTGGGACGTGGCTCGGAGCCACCGCTGGCGCGGGACGGGGCGGAGACGGCGCGGGTCGTGGTGGAGCCACCGATCCGATCGCGTTCGCGACCGACGCGGTGGCGGGCGCGGGTGGTTCCGGGTTGGCGCTGGGGGTCACGACGGTGACGGTGGTGGCGACGAGCACGCCGCCCCCGAACCCGGCCAGCAACGCCTTGACGGTCGCGGCTCCACCCAGCAGCGAGCTGGCCGTCGACGTCGCGACAGCGCTCCCCGCGGCCCCGGCGGCCGCGGCGCTCCCGGCGGCCGCGGCGCTCCCCGCGGCCCCGCCGCATGCGCTGGCGCTTCCCGCGCCGCCGGTGGCCGCACCTCCGCCGCCCGCACCCGCGCCTTCGAGTCCGGAGGGCCCCCCTCCGCCGGGTGGCCACGGTCCGAGCAGGGGCACCATCGCGGCCCAGATCTGGTCCCGCGCCTGCTCCGGCGGCGCGTCGTCGCCCCCCGACGCGAGCACCTCGCGTTCGAGTCGCGTGGTTTCGTCCGAGTCGATCCAGCGGTCCGGGAACTTCATCGTACCCCTCCTCGGTGCAGCTCGTCGAAGCGCTCCCGCGCACGCCATGCCGCCAGGAACTTGCGGAACTGTTCGCGCGCCAGGCGCAGCCGTGAGTGCGCGGTGGCCAGTGGAACGTCGAGCGCCTCGGCGATGCGCTCCCCCGACCAACCCTCGAGCTCGAAGAGCACGAACACCGCTCGCTGCTCGTCGCTCATCCCGTCGAGCGCCCGCTGCAGGAGTGCGCGGCGCTCGGCCCGCTCGAGCTCCGCGTCCGCCTGTCCGCCCACGGCTGCGGCGGGGGCTGGGGGTGGCGCGAGCTCCTCGTAGCGGTGGCTCGCCCGGCGGCGGCGATCGCTCGCGATCCGGAAGCAGATCGCGTAAAGCCACGTCGTGACTCGGCTTTGTCCGTCGAAGTCCGCGAGGCGCCGGTACGCGACGAGGAACACGTCCTGCGTGGCGTCGGGCAGATCGGCCTCGCGCACGCCGAGCCGCCGCAGCGAGCGCCAGACGAACGCGAAGTGCTCGCGGTACAGCGCCTCGAAGCGCCGGCGCGGAAGGACGACGGCAGGGGCGCTCACCGCAGCGCGATCTCCCATCTGAGACCCATCGTGAAGAGCAAGCCGAAGGGCGCGGTGTGGAAGACCTCCTGGTCCTGCTCGTCCTCGCGCACGCTGAAGCCGTGGCGCACGAGCGGCACGACCGCCATCGCCCCCAGCCACCAGCTCGTTCCACCACCCAGCGTGCCCTGTCCTGCGGGTCCCAGCCCGACCGCGGAGTAGAGCAGGCGTTGCTCGGGGTGATGAATGGCGAACCCCGCTCCCGAGCCCTGCAGCGATCCCACCAGCGACGCCGCGCACAGATACAGAGCGTTCCCCTCCTGGCGCGTCGCGGCCGCGCACCCGCGCACCATGCCGGCGGCGAGGCTGAGGGTCACCTCGCCCTCGTTGTCGGCGACCTGGTCGTGCTGCAGAGCGACGCCGCCCAGCAGGAAGTCGAGGCGGTTGCCGAGGTTCAGGGTGAGACCGCCGCCACCCATCGCGACCGGGGCCTCCAGTAGCGCCACGGTGATGCCGCCCAGCGCCTCGGCACCCCCGCGCAACTCCCGATGGGTTCTCGGGGGGAGGCGCGGCGCGCTCGTGGCGGACACCGAGGGAGCAGGCGGGAGCGCGGGGACGTTGCCCTGCTCGCCATCGAGCACGATGGCGATCACCACCGCCAGCGCTTCGGCCAGGCTCTGGCAGCCCGGACCGATGTCGCTGAGCGCTCGCGTCCCGCTCTGGCTGCCCCGGGTGTGCAGCAAGGCGGAGTAGCCCGCCGCGTTGCGCTCGAAGGACACGTGGACCACGAGCGCGTTGGGAGCGGTGGATGTGGTCGTGACCTCGCGCTGTCCCAGCACCTGGACCAGCTGCTTCAACGTGGTCGCGTCGGGACAGTCGACGGCGCCGGCACCCCGCGTGACCACGAGTCGAGGCAGCGGGTCGTCGCTCGCGCGCGCGGGTGCGGCGAGCGACGCCAGCGCCAGGACCATGGGCAGGAAGGGGAGTCGGCGCGTCGTCATTGCGGAGGGTAGGGCCGGGGGTCGCCACAGTTCGCCTCGGGCGTGGAGCAAGACGGACCGGCGATTGCGCCGTCGTCGAAGGCGGAGCCCCGGGGAATGCAGTACGAGCCCGCGTACTGCGCGTCGGTGGGAAAGCCCAGTGCGTCCAGCAAATGGGCGCACTCCATGTCGTCGGCGCAGGTGCAGTACGGGCCGGGTCCGGGGCCGTCACAGCGACAGCTGCAGATCGAGCCAATGTCGGGTGGGCGGGACGCGAGCTGTTGGCGCACCGGGTGCTGGACGGGGACGTTCGTGCCGGGCACGAAGCATTGCGGCTCGCCGCTGGCGATCGCCTCCGGAGTCTGACCGTACGGGCAGTTGACGAGTCCGCGGAAATGGTTGCGCAGGCAGATCCCCGTCTCGCAGCGCTTCGTCTCCTCGATCACGACCTCGTCCTCGTCCGTGCCGCTGAAGCTGGGGTTCCACTCGTCGCCGAGCAGGCACTGATCGCCGAGGGCTCCCACCTCCGACGATGGATTCGGTGGGGTTACCTCGTTCCCCCCGCCGCAGGCCAGGAGGGCGATCTTCTCGTTCGCACGGGGAAGGGCAGAGCCCAGGATGCGTAGCGTTCTCGCTGTCCGGTCCTTGGGGCAGCTCGTGAGATCGGGGTTGCCGCCCGCCTCGGCATCGACGTAGCACCAGCCGTCGACCTCTGCATCGAGCTCGGTCCGGCAGGCCTCTCGATCCGCGTCCGCCACCGGATCTGCCGCGCAGGCGCAGAGCGACTCGCAATCGACCCCCTCTTCGCAGTACCCGATCCGGGCCAGCTGCTCGCGGGCCGCCCGCGCGAGAGCGTCCGTGACGGGGCTGCGGCCGGCGCGATCGCAGGTGCAAGTGGCTTCCTCGGCCACCCGGACCAGGATGCAGCTCGCCGAGCCGTCGGCTGCGGTGGGAAGGGCGCGCGGCAGGCACGATGACGTCTCATCGAGGTGCTCCAGTGCGAAGGCGGTGTAAGTGCCGCGGGCCGTCGGCCCGCTCCCTCCCTGCCCCTGCCCCTGCTCCGGGCCCGTCTCGCCCACCAGGGGACTCTGGGGTTCGCAGGCCAGCGCCATCAGGCAGGCCAGCGCGATGGGCGAAACCTGCGCCGCGGGTCTGAGCCGGCTCGCCGCCCGTTTCTCCCGGGTCCTGATCGCTTTGCGCACCATTTCTGCTTCCTTTCGCATCTCGAGGGGCTCGAGTGAATCCGAAAGGTGAATGGGGCGAGCGGGGGCGCGTCATCAGAAAAAGTCATGAGCTTTGCGCCGCCACTTCGCGACGCCTGTCTCCGGTTGGGCGTCCCGGTCGGGGCGCTCCCGTCGTGGCCTTGGTGGTCAGCTGACAGGACCTCGTGGGTGGGAATTGGCGTGTGCCTTCATCCCCGACACCGGCAACGCCCCCAAGGGCTACCTGCTCGTGGTGGCGACGACCGTGCCTGTCGTGGTGGTCGTGGTCGTCTCGCCCCAGCGTTCCGGGGTCAGCGTCACCGTGTGCCCATCGGTGCAGTAGGCGAACACCAGGCCACTGGAGGTCGTCACCCTGTTGCCGGTGGCCTGGTAGGTGCCGGTGGCCCCGCGGGCGTCCTGTTCGATCTCGGCCGTGCAGGTGCAACCACCGACGGGATCGGCGACGCAAGTCACGACGGCGTACGCTAGCCCCAGATAGTCGCTCACCGTGGAGATGGGGCCGTTGAGGCGGTCGCACGTGGTGAGGGTTCCCGCAACCTCCAGGCAGGCGGGGGCCAGCGTGAAGGTCTCCTCGCCCGTCCAGACGAGCTCGTCCCGATAGGTTCCATCAATCTCTGCGGTCCACGTGCCCCGCACCGCAAGGGCGCTGTCGGTGATCGGCGCGGAATTGCAGCCCACACCGACCATCGAGATGTCGATCTCTCCCGTCCTCGTGAGGCACGAACCCCGCACGGTCCAGTTGCCGACGACGTCACCTCCGCAAGGCTCCACGCTCGAGCACGACGGCTCGCCCCCACCCGTTCCGGCGTCGCGTCCGCCCGTTGCTACTCCGCTGCCGGGACCCGCGCCGGTTCCCGCGTCGGTGTTGGAAACGCGCACGCACCGGTCATCAGAGCAAGTCAGCCCATCACTGCACGTGTCGTCGGGGTAGCACGCGCACCACTCGTCCCCGGTGACGCAGGACTCCTCGCCCCCAGTGGCGGCCTCCACACCCCCGCTGCTGCCGGTCGCGCTGCCGCGTCCGCCGGTGTCGTCCACCTCCGCGATCAGCCTGCCCCCGCAGCCCACGAGCACCACGGGTCCCCACACTGCCGCCCATCTGGGTGAGCTCCGCATGGTCGAGGAGTGTATCACGGGCGTGCGGTTTCGCCCGGCTGCAAGCTGCGGGTGGCGGATTGAGCCCCTCCCGTTCTCCGCGAGATAGCGGAATTCCCCCGAGGACAGTGGACGATACCGAGCTGTCGCTACCGCTCGAGTGGCGGCTGGGTGCCGGTTGCCTGGCGCAGCGCGTCGATGCAGTCTGTCAGACACTCGACCGAGTCCTGCATCTTCTCCATCAGCAGTGTGCCGACCACCACCATGTCGACGCCCAGGTCGCGACACTCGGCCACCTGGCTCGACTGCTGGATCCCGATCCCGGCGGCCACGAAGACGTCGGGACGCTCGCGGCGCAGGAGGGCGACGATTTCCTGCAGGCGGACACAGCTCGCGCCGAGATCGGCGCAGCTCCCGGTGCCGCCCGCCGACAGCTTCAGGTAGACCAGATCTCCGTGCGAGGCGCGCTCCAGGACCTCGGTGTCAGACATCGAGCTGTCGATGAATCCCACGAATCCCTGTCGCTGTGGCGATACGACGCAAGCGCCAGAGCGCTGGTGCAGGGCGGTGCCGCGGAGTTCCTCGCCGCGCGCATCCACGAGTGGACGCTCCGCTCGATCGCGCGGGACGGGTCGGGGGCGATGCCCCTGCATAGCTACCAAGTGCCGAGCGCCTTCTCGGAGGAGTTCGTCTTCACGTACGACACGATGACGTACGGAACGCCCTGACGGCGACCGACCCGCTGGGTCCACTTGAGGTCGCCCCGGGTGGATGCTTTTTCGACTGGGTGGGAGCTACTGGCCAGGTGCGTCGCCTGCGCTGGGCACAGCCCGGGTGGGCGGGGGGGCGCTCGGCGGTCCGCTGCTGGCGGGGGGGCTTGGCGGCTTCGAGGTTGCCTGGGGAGTGATGACGCGGGCGATCCGAATCGAGGAGGTGGCGGAGTTCTGGAACTCCAGCATGGTCTCGGTGGCGACATCCGGCCAGGGGTTGAACTTGGGCTCGGGCTGGTGCGCGGCCAGGTTCACCTCCTGGATCAAGTAGATGTCCTCGTACAGGTGGCGCGACAGCTCGTAGAGCAGGTTGCGCGGCGGGTTGACGATGCTGAGCGCTCCGTAGTCGTGGATCGCGTAGAGACCCGGGCGATCGCTGAGCACGAGAATACGCCGCGTCCCGAGGCCGTCGAGGTAGCGCCACACCTGAGCGGCCTGACGGGTCAGCCCCAGCGCGTTGATGAAGCGCGCTTCCTGGGCGGCGGGCACCGCCATCGCGAACAGAGCGAGGGCGATGGCCAGTGGCACGGGCGCCCCGGACCGCCGACCCAGCGCTGCGACGGGCACGAGGAGGCGTCGGCCCATCACTGTCAGCACCCAGCCGGCGAGAAACGCCAGTGTCACGTCCAGCCACAGGAAGAGTCGCGCGGAGGCGGGATGCAGCGGGCGACCCCAGAAGTAGGCGAAGCAGATGACGACCTGGGCGCCCACGAATCCCAGCACGAACGCGAGCATCTGCAGGTTGCCCCGGGCGAACGTGCGCGTTCGCAAGGCGCCGATCAACCGGTGGGCGATCAGTACCAGGCCGGCGATCGCGAGCAGGATGACGAGCGGCGAGTGTGGGGCGTCGGGGTCGAAGGGGCGCTCCAGCAGGCTGAAGAAGTCGCGCCAGTTGTTCCAGAAGTGCTCGAAGCTGAAGAGCGACGCGCTGAGCGGCTGCTCCTGGTCATCAGCCTTGGCGACGGTCTGCCAGTAGCGCGGGAGCAGCAGGAGCGGGCTCAGTGAGTAGAGCCAGCCGTAGCCCCGCAGCGCAGTCAGCCTGGCGACCCGGGTGGCGAAGACGAGCACGAGGCCGAGCAGGAGCAGCGCCCAGCCCTCGTAGCGCACGTTGGCGAGCAGGCACAGATGCAGGAAGAGGACCGCGATGCGGCGGGGCGACGGATCCTTGGTCGCCTCCCAGAAGCTCTGCGCGGTGACCACCAGCAAGCAGGTGGCGAGCAGATCGAAGCCGCCGGAGCGGGCCGCGATCAGCAGGTTGGGGTGCGCCCCCACGAGCAGCGCGGTGGTCAGCCCGAAGACCTCGCCGCCAAACGACTTGGCGAGGCGGTACGACGCGAAGACGAGCACGACGAGCACCAGCGCGTTGAGGTGGAAGGCGTGCTCGACCCGGTACCCCCCCACCACGTGCAGGAGGCTCACCAGAAACGGGTACAGGGCAGGGCGCCGGGCCGTCACGGAGCCCAGGGTCCAGTACGTCTCGTAGTACCACTTGCCCGTCACCGGGAAGTTGGCGGTGCGTTGGAAGTACAGATGCTTGGAGGTTCCGACGAGGTTCGCCTCGTCGGCCAGCACGCGAAACTCGGCGTTGATGGCGAGGACGGCGATGGCACCGACCGCGAGCGCCGCGATCAACCCGGCGGCGTGCTCACGTCCCCAGGCACGAACCGTAGTGAGATCGAGCGCGGTCACCCGGACCGCGGTGTAGATCAACACCAGCGCGAACAGTGCGTAGTACGCCGTGAGCCCGAAGAGGGGCTCGTTGTAGCTCGGGTTGGCGACAGTGAGCCACACCAGGGCAGCCGCCCCGACCGGGGGCACCGCGAGCGCGAGGGCGCGCCGAGATCCGAGGGAGGCGGACATTTTGCATTCCTTCTACACGAAGCCGGACCCTCCGACGAGCGCGAGGTGTCGGCTCCCGCCCTCCGCACGCGAGCCGGGGCGCTGCTGCTGGATCACTCGAGGTCGAACCGGCGTGCCACACACTCGGGACAAACCCCGTGACTGAAGGCGGCGTCCGTATGCTCCGACACGTACTTCTCGACCTGGACCCAATCGCTCCGCTCGGTGCGGATCCGCCTGCAGTACATGCAGATGGGGATGATCCCTTCCAGCGTCTTGATCCGGCCGAGTGCCTCCCGCAGCTCGGCGTTGGCGCGGCGCAGCGCCATCATGTCCTCGTGCCTGGCCACGGATATCTCCACGGCCCGCTGGATGGCTTGCGCGCTGGGAGGCTTCGTCAAGTAGGCGCCCACCCCCGCTTCCTTCACCTGCTGGAGCAGGTCTGACGACTCGTAGGCCGTCATGATCACGACCGGGACCGCGAACCGATCCCGAATCTGTCTGGCGGCCTCCAGTCCGTCCATTCTCGGCATCTTGATGTCGAGAATGACGACGTCGGGGAGGCGTTCCTGCATGAGCTGCAATGCCTGCTCCCCGTCCGACGCAACGCCAATCACGTCGAAGCCAGCGCTGCGTGCGCACTCTGCGACGTCGAGTGAGATGAGATACTCATCCTCCGCAATCACCACCGTCAGCTGCTTCTCAGGCGTCATCCTCCGCTACCTCCGGCAACCGAATGACGGCGGCTGCACCGTTGTCGTTGTGGAATTCGGTCGAGCCGTACATGCTCCGCTCCACGATTCCCCGGATCAATTGTAGCCCACTCCCCTTCCGGAGGGGCTCGCCCTCGAGCAGTGCCTCTGGGTAGCCCGGTCCGCTGTCCTGGTACCGGAGCTCGATGTGCTGCGCGACCCGTTCGATGGTGATCCGAATCTCCAGGCGCTCGACGTCCCCAGTGTACTTGGCGCTGTTGGTGGCCAGTTCGTTGACGACGAGAGCCAGGTTGTGCGCCTGGGATGTGGAGACCACGATGTCCGACGGGGCGACGGCGAGGAGGACCGGTCTGCCCACGAACGTGCTGCCGACCACTGCCTCGCACAGGTCGTGGATGTTGATGGGTTTCCACTCGGTGGACGAGAGCATGGAGTGGACTCGGCTCAAGGCGTTGACTCGTCCCGAGATTCTTTCGATGGCAGCCAGGAAGACCGGGTCCTGATTCGACTTGGCCTCGAGATTCAGCATGCTGGTGATCAATGCCAGGTTGTTCTTGACGCGATGGTTCACCTCCATGAGCAGCGCGCGCTGGGCCCTGGCGTAGGTGGCCAGCTGCTCCTCGGTCGTGACTTGCATCGTGATGTCCTGGACCGTCCCAAACGAGCGCACGGCCGCGCCATCGTCGGCGTAGTGAGTCTCGCCCCGGTTCTGGATCCACTTGACCGTGCCGTTGGCCAGTAGGACGCGATGGGTGAGCTCGTAGGGTGTCATCGCGGCAACCGAGCGCGAGTAGGTGGCCTCGAAGGTCGCGCGATCGTCGGGGTGCACGGTTTCGAGGAAGTCCTCGTAGTCGCGAAATCGCTCCCTGTCGGTCGCCAGGATCTCGTGGATCTCGTCCGAGCAGTGCAGCCGCTTCGTCGACAGGTCCAGATCCCAGCTTCCGATGTGAGCCAGGCGCTGGGCCTCCTTCAGGTGATGCTCGCTCTCCGCGAGATCCTTCGTTCGCTCCTCGACGATGGACTCGAGGTCTTCGCCGTGCGCCTTCAGAGCCAGGATCTTCTCCCGCAGGTTCTCGGCCATCTTCCTGAAGTTGGATACCAGCCAGGCACTCTCCTGCACGTTGAACTTGGGCCACTGGATGGCGGTTCCAGCCTGGATCTTCTGGGGGAGGTCGGCGCTGATGGCCGCGATCTGTCCAACGGGGTGAGTGAGACGCTTGCTCAGCAGTACGGAGAGCACGCTCGTCGCGATCAGCAGCACGAAGATCATGCCCAGGTTCAGGGTCGTGCTCCGGTAGAGATGGTCCCGGAGTGGGGAGAGGGGTCCCTCCACGACGATGGTCCATCCCGTCGAGGCGACCGGTGTTTCGGAGAACAGCACCGCGTTCTTCCAGTTCCTGACCCGGGGCATGGACTCCGTGCCTCTCGGCGTGCTCAGAAACACCCCTGGCAGAACGGGAGGGCCCGGAGAGACCGGGAGGTCGAAGTCTGACATCGGCTTGCGGTCGCTGGCCGTGGACAGGACGAGATGGCGCTTCCGGTCGAGGATGGTCAAGGTCATGCCGGAGAACTCCGCGGCTCCGCGGAGGAACTGCTCCAGGCGATTGAGATTGACGGCACCGAGACCGAATCCGACGAGCTCTCCGTCGCGCACGACGGGCGCTGTCAACGTGACGATGGGTTCGAAGATGCCTCCGCGACCGAGGAAGACGTCTGACAGAGACGGTTCCTGCGCTGCGCGAAGCTGGTGGAACCATTCTCGATCCTCGAAGTTGATGCCGATGGTCGTCTCTCCTTGTTCGTTGACGCGGGGGGCGAAAGCAACGGTGGTCGCGTGCGCATCGCCCACGAAGACGTTGTGAAAGTCAGGAAATAGCTGGTGGATCTCCACGACCTGCTGCTGCAGCTCGTCCGAGTATCGGAACCCGAGCGCCTCCCCCTTGGCGGCGAGATACTGGGGTGCGAGTTGATGGCTGGCGAGCCAGTCGGAGATGAACCACTCGGCTTCCACGCCGGTCTTCAGCGTGCTCTGAGCCAGGTTCTCCTGCGCTTGCTCCAGGTCCCGCTGGTTCATGTACACCAGTCCGCTCAAGCAGGCGATCAGCAACAGGAACGCCATCGATTCGGAAACCAGCTGCGAGAAGGGACGCTCGGGGAGCCGCGGTAGTTTCAGCCAGCGCCAGCTCGGAACAAACGTGAGGATGACGCTGGCCAGGATGGCATTGGTGATGCCGTTCATGGCCTGCTTCATCATGATGAGGCTGACACTCGTCGTCTCCATCCCCATCCATCCCCGGTAGAAGAGCAAGATGAGGGGCACACCCAGGACGACCCAGTAGAGCGCATCGGTGATGACGATGGAGATGACTGGAGCGCGCGCTCGCGCGATGCCGAGCCAGGCGGCTTCGAGTCCGAAGATGACCATGCCGTAGGGGTGATTCCAGAGCTCCAGGGTGTACAGAGCCCCCAGCACCGAGATGACCGTGCCCGTCACCGGTCCCAGGATCACCACGGCCAGGAGCCCGAAGACGCTCCCGAAGATGAAGTCGACGCTGAACCCAACGGAGAGACTCAGGTAGTTGCCCAGGAGCGTCAGCCCCAGGAACAGCAGCGAACGCCCGAGGAAGGCCCCCCACTGACCTACTGGTTGCCGCTCGTCGTCTCTCACCTCGTCCCCCGTCGTGCCCGTCGTACCCGCGATTCCGGTCACCGCGCGCAATGTAGCATCGCCGGATGCGGCGGGGGGAACCGCGAAATCCCCCTCGCGGGATCCTGGCTTTGCGTGAGCTCCCATGGCGGCTAGCCTGCGGGGGCGATGACGGCGCTGGATCGAGAGCGACTGGGGATTGCGGCGGGGCGGTTTGCCGCCTTCTTTCGCGAGCTCGCCTCCGTGTATGCGGAGCGAGAGGAGGTACTGAAGCAGATCGCGCTGGCCCTGCTCAGTCGCGAGCACGTGCTGCTGTGTGGGCCCCCAGGGACCGCGAAGAGTCACCTGGCGAGCGCAGTGCTGAATCGGATCCTGGACGAGGAGACGGGGCGACCCAGCGTCTTCGCCCGGCAGCTGACCGAGAGCACCGTGCAGACCGATCTGATCGGTCCGGTCGACTTCAAGACGCTGATGACGTCGGGGCGTACGGAGCACTTCACCGACGAGGGCATGCTCGGCGCCGTTCACGCCTTCCTCGACGAGGTGCTCGATGGTCGCGACATGCTGCTCCGGGCGGCGCTCAACCTGTTGCAAGAGCGGGAGCTGAAGCAGGGACACCGGATCACCCGTGGCGCCATCGAGTGCGCGGTGATGACGACCAACCGGTACCCGGCGGAGGTGGTGGAGCAGTCGCGCGAGACGCTGCTCGCGTTCATGGACCGGATTGCCTACGTGGGGTTCGTGCCGCGCGGGTTCGCCGAGCCTGCTCACCTGTCGCAGGTGCTGACGCAGTTCGTCGGGGGCACGCGACCTGCACCGCTGCAGGCGGGACTGACGATCCAGGACCTCGACGCGCTGCAGGCGGCCGCGGACGCGGTGTACGTGGCCCCCGAGCTGTGCGAGCGTATGGGGCAGCTGGTGCGCTCGCTCGACGAGGAGCTGGCGGCGGCCGCGCGCGCCGACCGCACCTTCGTGCCGACCCGCTACCTGTCGACGCGCAGCGCCGTGCGGCTGGGGCGGACGCTGCGGGCCGCGGTGGTCTACACGCAGGCGATGGGCGCGGAGCGCAGCCTCGAGGCGCGCGCGAACGACTTCGAGTTCCTCCGCTTCGCCCTGCTGCTCTGTGGCCCCACCCCGGAGCAGGTGGGCCCACTGCTGCGCCACGAGACCGATCCGCGCGAGCGGCGGCAACTGAACATCGTCCGTACCGAGCGTGAGGTGTTCGACCGGTGCTTGCAGCGCCTGCCCGCGCCCGACCCGGGCACGCCACGGCCGCGGGTCGACGTGGCGCGGCTGCAGCGCCAGGTTCGCGAGGCCGGGGAGAAGCCCGAGGCGCTGGCGGGCGCCGCGCGGCAGCTGGCGAGTGCGATCGAGGGCGGACGACCCGGCGCCGAGCAGGTCGAGGCGCTGCTCCAGGAAACGATCGACAAGATGGTCGCGCGGGGCCTCGAGGCGGGGTTGACGGCGGGCTCGGGGCTGGCCGACGAGCTCCCGGCGTCGATCGAGGCGCTGGCGGCGCTGGCCCAGCAGCTCGACGAGCTGAACGCGGAGACGCGGGGCGTTGCCCGCTGGCTGCGCGGGCGGGCGGCGGAGATGCTCGCCGAGCTGGTCGCGCACACGCCGACCGCCATCGGCTCCGTGCTGGAGCGCGTCAGCGCGCCGCTGACCGTGGCGCGGGTCAACGAGATCGTCGACGCCCAGCTGGACCGCGTGGAGGTGCTGGCGGCGCTGCGGGCGCGGCTCCAGGCCCGCGGCGCGGCGACCGACCGGGAGCGCGCCGAGACCGCGTGGCAGACGGCTCTGGGGCGGCTCGAGGATGAGCTGTGCGTGCTGTGGGACGATGGCTTCCGTGCCGCCGTCAGCGGTGGGCTGGCGGCGGTCGAGCGCGGGAGTCTCGCCGCGCTGCTTCACGAGCTGGCCGACGTGCTGGGGCACATCGAGCGGGTGGGCACCCGTCTGGAGGCGGTCGGGGGTCGCGGCTCGGTGATCCACGCGCGCGTCGTCGGTCCGCGGCTGGCGCCGATGGTGGAGGCGGCGTTTCGGCGCTTCGATGCGCGGGATCGGTACGCGGTGGTCGATCAGGTGGACGAGCTACTCAAGGAGCTGGAAGCCGCGGGACTGGCCGGGGCCATCGCTCCGTCGAGCCTTATGACCTGGTCCGCGGAGGCGCTGATCGCCACCGAGCGACCTGCGGCCGAGCTGACGGCGGGTCTGGGTCGGGACCACGCTGGGTATCGCGAGCTCCGGCAGCGCGAGCAGCGGGTGGCGCTGAGCTTCACCCTGGTGGGGTTGGCGCTGCGCCTGCTGAGCCCCGCGGCCACGCCGCCTCAGGACGCTCCTGCAGGGGTGGCCGCGGTCGCGGCGCTCGTCGCCGAGCTTCCCGTGGCGCTGATCGAGCAGCTCGCCGAGCTCGACCTCGCTCGTCTCGAGCGCGCCGTCGCGCTCCTGGAGGCCTGGTGGCGGCAGCTGGCGCGCGCCTCGGAGCCGCTGCCTGACTCTCGTGAAGGGGTCGACGACGTGATCGAGTCGTACGTGCGGGAGCGCTTCTTCCACGTGACGGTGGATGAAGCCGCGCTCGCGCGCTACGCCATCGAGGCGCGAGTCGTGGCCGAGGTGTTCCCGGGAGCGGCGGCGGGCGCGACCGAAATCGGTCGCCGCGTGGCCCGGCTCGAGGCGGCGAGCACCGAGCGGTTGCTGGCCCTGTTTCGTCGGCGGTCCGACGCGGAGTGGGTCACCGTTCTCGGCGCGGACGCGCTGCGCGGCGAGGGCTAGTGACGGAGCGCGGGGAGCGGCTCGAGCGGGTTGGGTCGCGATTGCAGCGCATCGCGACCCAGCCGAGCGCGTTGCGGACCCGCTGGACCTGGATCGAGCGCCCCTTCCTGCGAGCGCTCGACTGGAAGCCCCGGGTGACCATCACGGCGATCCGACGGACGGTCGAGGCGCTGGCGCCGGGAGCTTCGACCGACTCCGAGCGGCTCGCGGAGCTCGTCGACGCGGCGCTCGAGGAGCTCGACGCCAACCTGGCCCAGGTGGAGCGGGCGGGCAGGATGCACGGTCGAGTGCCGGTCGCCTACGCCGCCTGGCTGTGGCGCAGTCACGAGGTGCTGGGGCGGATCGTGACCGCCGTCGAGCAGCCCAGCGACTGGCGTCGGCACGCGGCGGCCAGCGGTGATGTCACCGCGGTCCTGCCGCCGATGCTGCTCGCCGACGGGCGCACCAGCGAGGCCTTCCAGCTTTCCGCGGTCGACCAGCTGCTCGATGCCGCCCGGGCCGAATCGACGCTGCTGGGCCGCCGTCGGCGGCTCCTGGAAGCCGCGCGCGAGCTCCTCCTCGACGTGTCTGCGGCGATGCCGCTCCAGCCCGCCGACGTGGCGGAGCGCCACCGCTACGTGGCGCGGGAGATCGCGCTGATCGATCGCTTGCAGGCGGCCGGGGTGGATCCGGAGGTAGCGCTGGTGCACCAGGTGCGACAGGCCCTGACGCGCGGTGAGCGGCAGCGCCTCGCCGCGGGGCTCTCCGCGCTCCAGGACGCGGCGGCGCGGCGGGGCGACGACGCGGTGGGGCGGCTCAGTCACGAGGCGCTGGCGGAGCTGTGGCAGGGCGCGGACCGCCACGCGGACGGGTCGCGCGCCGATTCGGTGCGCGCTTCGGCACGCGAGGTGCTGGGCGCCGACGTGGTCGGGCGGATCCGCGAGGCGTATGCGGTGGCTCGCGCGGAGATCGAGTCGCTTCGCGGCAACCCGAAGATCTCGGAGATGTACCTCGCCGAGTCGGATCGGTTCCTCGAGTCGACCTGCCACGACGCGACGCTCGCGGCCACGCTCGCGGTCGACGGCTGGTTCGAGGTGGGGGGGACACTGTCGCCGGTGCGCGTGGTCGAACAGGAGCTCCGGGCGCGCACGGTCCGCTACCCGACCGCGGATCTGGTCCTGGTGCCGGCGGAGCGGGTCGAGGACGTGCCCGACGCCTTGATCGAGGACCCCCGCCTCCTCCTGCTGCATCTGGCCACCGGACGCCTGCTGGCCCGGCGCTACATGCGGCACGACCCGTATCCGGTGTCCCGGGTGGTGCTCTCCGGTGAGGTGCGCATCTACCTGCTGGACGGCTCCGGATCGATGCTCAACTCCCGCGGGCGGATGCGGGATGCGATCCTGCTCGCCGAGCTCGCCACGCTTCGCGAGCGTTTCGCCGAAGGTGCGAAGGTCGTGCTCTTCTTTCGCTACTTCGACGACCAGCTCCATCCCACGATCAAGGTGGACTCCCCCGCGGGGGCCGTGTCCGCCATCGAGCAGGTGCTGGGCACGGTTCGGGCGGGCGGGACGGACATCCAGAAGGCCCTCCTGGCCAGCTTCGAGCAGATCCGCGAGGCACGCGATCTCGATCCCGAGCTCGCGCGCGCGCAGGTCGTGCTCATCACCGATGGCGAGGCGCCGGTCGACGAGGCGGTCCTCTGGGAGGCGCGGCAGCAGGTGCGGAGCCTCCCGGTAGCGGTGAGCATCATCGCGCTGGGGGAGGAGAACCCCGCGCTGCGGCAGCTGGCTGCGAAGCAGCGGGCGCAGGGGGAGCGGGTCTTTTACCACTTCGTGGGGGACGACGAGCTCGATCTGGTGGTGGCGGGGCAGCAGGATGGCGGCCAGGCGCTGCACCTGCCCGCGACGAGCCCGGCGCTCGGATCCCGCGACGCGGTGCTCGACACGGTGCTCGACGCGCTGGTGACCGAGCTCGAGTCGCTGGAGCGCACCCGGGACCTCGACTCGCTGGAGCGCGCGGACGATCTGCGGATCGGGTGGCAGGAGCTGCACCCGCTGGGCGACGAGCCCTTGCCCCTGACGGAGGGGGAGCGCGCGCGCATCGCGGCGGCCCACCGCGATCGCGTCGTGCTCGACAGCGCCTTCGCGCGCTGGTTCCCCGAGGTCGTCTCACCCCAGACCACCATCGAGCCCGAGCTGGGCAGCGAGGACGACTGCGATCTCGAGGCGCTGCGCGTGGTGCTCGCGACCGTGGCCGACGTCACCGACCTGGTCGGGGGATCGCCACTATACCGGAAGGCGGACGCGATCGAGCTCGTGGAGCGGCTCCTCGGGGACGCCAGCCTGACCCCCTGGCGCTACGTGGAGCTGCTCGAGCGCTATCCGACCCAGGCGCGGGAAGCCCTGGCGCCGGTTCACGCCGCGGTGGCGCCTCCGGGCCAGCCACCGTCGGTGGGGACCGGGACCGCCGGGTGAGCGCAGCGCGTTTCGCGCTCAGACCTCGGGGTTCCGACGCTGGCGCTTCAACAGAGCCGCACTGCGGTGTAGGCTCCGCGGCCATGAGCGCGCCCAGTGACAACGGGAACGGCAACGGAGCCAAGCAGAACGCGCAGCTGGCGTTCGAGGCGCTCGGCAAGTGGCTCGAAGACGACGACTGGCACCCGGTCCCGATCGACGGCATGCTCGCGTATCGCACCGGTTTTGCCGGCGACAACGCGCGCGTCGTGTGCATCGCCGAGGTGCGCGCCCAGCAGCAGTTTCTCTTCTATGCGCTGGTCCCCAACAAGGTTCCCGAGGAGCGTCGGCTGCCGGTCAGCGAGGCGCTGACGCGCGCCAACTGGGGGCTCCGGATCGGCAATTTCGAGTTCGACTTTGGCGATGGTGAGATCCGCTACAAGAGCAGCGTCGATTTCGAGGGGGAGCTGCTCAGTCCCGCCCTGATCCGCAACGCGATCTACCCGGCGGTTGCCACCCTCGACCACTACCTGCCGGCGATCATGGCGGTCGCCTACGGTGGTAAGGATCCAGCAGAGGCGATCGCCGAGATCGAGAAACCCGAACCCAAGGATAGCTGATGCCGATCTTCGAGTTCGAGTGCCAGGGCTGCCACCGCGAGTTCGAGGAGCTGGTGATGCGCAGCGACGAGGTCATCGAGTGTCCGACCTGCGGCTGCCAGGATGCGCGGAAGCTGATGAGCTGCTTTGCCGTGGGTGGGGACGCGCGCCGCGCCGGTGGCGGGGGTGGCTGCGGCGGATGCCGACCCAGCGCCGGCAAGTGCGGCGGCTGCAAGTGCGGGTAGGGGCGACGCTCAGGCGCTCAGCTCGGCGTACTGCGCGAGGCTCGCGAGCTCGTCGTTGCAGTGCTCGCAGACGGTCGCCAGGAAGTCGGCGAAGTTCTTGCAGCGCAGGCCAATCTCGTTGACCCAGCAGATGACCTCGTATTCACCCTGGGCGTCGCACACCGCGGGGTTGAAGGCGAAGAAGGTGGTGCCGGCGGCATCGGCCCCGAAGGGGAACGGCTGCGGTCCCTTCGGCTCTGGAATGGGTGGACCGACGAGGGGAACGGGCGTCTCGGCCGCCGTGAAGATGGCGCGCGCGGCGTCCGTGTAGAGTCGTCGCCCGAGGTGGGCCGCCCCCAGCAGTGAGGCACCCTCGAAGAAGCGTGGCCAGCCATCGTGCAGCTGCAGGAAGGCGCGATAGCTGGGGGGCAGGGGGCGCCGCAGTCGCAGCTCGGCGCGGCGCACCGCGGCCGGATGGGCTGGACCGCCCGGTTTCAGGCCGAAGTCCCTCGCGGGCATCAGCCAGGTGATTTCAGTCTGGATCCGCTGGATCTCGGTGAGCAAAGGCTCGAAATCGGTCACGCGCTGGCTCCTCCGTCCCTCCCCGTATGCACGATGCGCACTGCCAAGGCCAGAAATCGGCCAGCCCGGGTTTCCAGGTGCGCTGGCGGCCGAACCCGTGGGGTGACGCCACCGTGGCGGAGATCTCCGAGGGATGCGCGGGCGGCAGCGACTCCTGCGTGCGATTCAGCAACCTGGGGCAGTGGAACGGTTTTCACCTGTACTATCGCCAGAGCTTCCCCGTTTCCACGTTCGCGAGCCTCTCCCTGGAGCTCCGCGCGACGAGCGGCGGGGGCGAGGTGGTGGTGGCGCCGAGCCACGACGGGGAGCGCTGTGCCGAGACGACCGTCACCGTGGGCGACGAGTGGACGCCGGTGGAGATCGACGTGGCCGCGAGCTGCACCGAGCTCACCGAGCTGAACGCGGTGACGGTGAGCAACAGCAGCTCCACGATGGTCCTGCTGGTCGACGAGGTCCGCTTCGAATGACAGCGCGCGGCGCGATGGGTCGCGCCGCGCGCTGAGTCTACGCTGCTTGCGGCTGGGCTCGGTCAGTTCCCCGCGGGCGCCCCGCCGGCGCCACCGCGGTTGCTGGCGCCGCCCGTGGGAGCCGCGCCGCCGCCCGGACTGCCCGCCGAGCTGGCGCCACCGGTCGCGTTCGGCGCGCCCCCACCGTTCGGCGCGCCACCACCGTTCGGGCCACCGCCGCTGCCGGTGCTGCCCCCGCAGGACCACTCGGCGCCGGGACCGAAGCCAGAGCAGTCGCAGGAGGTGGTGCCGTAGTCGCAGGAGGTGCCGGTGAGTCCGGCGCAGGAGTCGCCGTCGTCGGGCTGCGCGTTGGGGCACTGCTCTGCCGCACCGCCGCAGGACCACTCGGCGCCGGGACCGAAGCCAGAGCAGTCGCAGGTGGTGTCGCCGTAGTCGCAGGAGAGGCCACCCAGTCCGGCGCAGGCGTCACCGTCGTCGGGCTGCGCGTTGGGGCATGGCTCCGTCTCCGTGCAGGCCCAGGTCTCGGAGAATCCCTGGCACCCGCAGGTGGTGTCGCCGTAGACACAGACCAGTCCCCCGGCGCCTGCCGCTTCCGGATCACAGCTGCCACCCGCATCGGGAGGATTGGCGGGGCATGCATCGGGATTGGACGAGCCGCCGCTGCTGGCCGCGCCCGTTGCCCCCGAGCCACCGTTGCCGGAGCCGCCGGTGGCGGACAGGCCACCCGTGCCCGAGCCGCCGGTCCCGCCAGTGCTCGTTGAGTCTTTGCCGTTGTCGTCGCCCTTGCCGCCACAGGCCAAGGCAAAAAAGATCCCTGCCGCTACCAGGAGACCACCGGTACGAAGTTCCCTCGTCATGTCACCCTCCTTACGGGGTTCTGCCGTCAAGCCGTCTGCACGTTGAGTAGCCCCAGGTCGCACCTGCCAGGCAGGAAAATGTCATACCGTTTCGGAGCGACACGGCACGTGGTGGCGGCGACTGCAGGCTGGCGCGATCGGCAAGGTCGGCTGGAGCGCGCTCGCGTCGCGGCGCGAGGAGCGCGGCTCCATTCGGCGAAGGAGCGTCGGACTTGCGAGAGGCGTCAGGGGAGCGTGGGCCTTGCCGCGTCGCTCCCGGGTGTGACGCCATTCCAAGCCGCTGGGACTAGTCAGAACGAGGCAACGTCGAAGTCGATCCCTCCGATCAGTGAAACCCAGACGTGCCGCTCCGTGGTGAACTCGTAGGGGGAGACGTCAGCGAGCGCGTGCTGCTTGCGTGAGCCGACCCGGATCCCACCCCACAGGTTGAACTGCTCGAGCGAGCCCGGGAGCACGCCGAACAAGATGCCGAGGCCGTAGGTCAATCCGCTGGCGTGATCGGGGACCATTCGCTCGGTGGTGACACTGGAGTACGAGCCGCCGCTGTACGTGATTTCGGTTGCCTCCAGGCGCTCGCTCGCGACGTCCCAGTGCGCAATCCAGAGCTCGGGTCCGAAGTAGAATCGACCGAAGGGGCCGAAGTAGGGGTTCACCGACACGCCCAGGATCACGGCTGTCACGGAGTCGACCGTCTCGGTGTCGTCCAGGCCCATCTCTCGCTGCTCGGTGAGTTCATCGGCGCCGTAGATGGCCACGCCCGGCCCCGCCTTGATCTGGATCCCCCCCACGGCCGGAAAGTTCGCGCGGAACCCGATCTGCGCCAGGGCCGCGACCCCCAACCAGTCCTCGACGGTTGGACCCTCGAGCGCCGGAGGAAGGATCATTCCCGCGACTCCCAGCGACAGGCGCGAGTGCTCCCGGTGTGCGAGGCGCGCCTCGTAGGCCTTCTGCGCTTCCTCCTCCCACCTGCGTTGCTCCTCCTCCCACTGCTGCGCCTCCATCGCGGCGCTGCTGGCGGCTGGTGCCCCAGCGGCGCATTCCCCCGAATCGAGGCAGAGCTGCCCCGGGCCACAGGGGGGATTGCACGCGCTCACGCACGCCCCGTCGATGCAGGTGAACCCCTGCCGGCAGGCGGGGCGGCACTCGGCGCTGGACGCTGGGACCGCCGTGGGTGCCGGCTCGGGAACGGGAGCGTTCGCCTGCGGCTCGGAAGCGGTGGCCGGCTCTGCCACGGGCGTTTCCGGCGCTGGGTCGAAGGTGTCAGCAGGAGTGGTCGCGTCGTCCTGCGCCCACAGCGGATTCGTCGCGAGGCCCGTCGCCAGCAGGGCAGGCCAGGCCAGCCAGCTCGTCTTCCCGACGAACCCCGCGGTCGCGCCTCGGGGGGCGATCCCGGGATGGCTCCCCGGAACAGAGCCAGAGCTCTGGCTCGAATGTGAGACCGTCGTGTCCTCGAACGAGGCGTGCTGAAGTCGCATCTGTCCTGGCCCTCCACCTCCCCCGATCGCTGCTGCCGCTGGGCAGCGCTTGGAGAGGGCTTCAATTCCGACCGCTAGTGCCATTTTTCCGGGCGACCGTCAATCCATGGGCGTGCGGGCAGCACGCCTCGTCAGTGAGGACGCGACGGGAGGTCGAGGTCACGCCGGCGACCCCTCGCGTCGAGCTGGTCGCCGCGTTCGTTCACGGTGACGGCGGAAGCTCATCTGTCAGACAGCACGCGCGAACACCAATGGGTGGACACGCATCTGAAGCTAGACGCAAGAGTCTGACGTGGAGCTGCTACGCCGAGCAGGGATGCGAGCCCGCATCGCGCGTGACTCGGAGCTCTGGGGCCGCGGGCGCGGGCCCTGCCGGCGTGGCTGGCGAAGCGCTCGGCACCACGGGGGGCTCGATCGACTGGGTTGCTCCGCCGGGCGCGTTCAATCCGGCCGCCCGAAAGACTGGGAGGTGGAACCCCGGCAACACTGAAGCCAGTTAACAATCGACGGCGGCTGCCGTACCGAAACGACATGGCGCGATCCAAGAAGAGCTCGTTCCACGTTTTCATGGCGTCCCTGGTGGTGGCGGGGTGTGGTGCCCACCAGCCTGAGCCCCAGGTCGTTCCCCCCTCGAAGGAGCCACCGCCGCCGGCGGCCCCCGAGGACGCCGAGCTCTCGGCGGCGATCGAAAACATCCTCGGCCCTGGGGCCCAGCCGCAGCCCGGACCGGCGCCGAACAACGCCAAGCCGCCGACGACCCCCACAGAACCCACCACTCAAACCACGACGACCCCGTCGTCAGCGGGGCAGTGGCGACCCGGGCTGTTCATCATGCAGTCGCTCGAGCGACTGGCCAAGGTGACGATGACTGCCCAGACCGACTACAGCCTCGGGTTCGTGGGGGGCGGCAGCGCTATCTTCGGCGCGTACCTCGAGCCAAGAACGCCATCCGTCGTGACCCGTGAGTTCGAGGGCGGGAAGTCCTACGTGGTGGTCGGCTCGACGGACGACGACGCGCACGATCTCGACGTCGTCATCAAGGACAGCGGCGGGGATGTGGTGGCGCGTGACGTGGAGAATGACGCGGAGCCCGTCGTCGTCTTCAACCCATCCACCGGCGGAGCCTACCGCGTGGAGCTCTACTCCCACGGACCGGCCTTCGCCGCGATGGCGGTCATGGAGAAGGACGCCGGCTTCAACGTGCCGCTGAAGCGAGTGCAGGACTCGGTCTACGGGAGCGTGCAGAAGGCCGAGGAGCTGCACCAGGCACTCCTGGAGAAGTCGAACAACCAGCTGGGCCTGGCGTTCCACAAGGGTGGGGACTGGTGCCTGCTCAGCACCGTCCTGCGCCAGAATCAGGTGGTGTCGCAGTGGTTCTCTCTGGATGGCCCGCACGTCTTCCTCGCCTCGGCCGATGAGGGTGGCAAGGACCTCGACCTCGCCTTGCTGAACGAGTCGGACCAGAAGGTCGCGGAGGATGCCGAGCCCGACGCGGTTCCGTTCTTCTCGCACCGGGTCGCGGCGGGTGGTTATCGGCTGGATCTTTCGGTGCCCGCCGCCGACGACCTGACGCTCGCCACCATGGTCGTGCTCACGGTCGAGGAAGCTCAGTGAGACGCGCGGTCGGGGTGGCGGTGGCGACGACCATCGCGCTCCTGGGCTGTGGGCCCAAGCCCGCGCCCGTCACGGCCTCCCCCTTCGTCAAGTGGCTCGACTCGCCCCGCCTGCGCCCCTACGTCATCGACTGGAAGGCGGACGAGCGGGTCCGCCTGGAGAAACAGATCGACCAGGGGGGAGCGGTCGTTGCTGTCACGGAAGAAGGTCCGACCGTGCTGAGTCGCTGTCGGCTGGAGTCGGGGTACACCTACAACTCGGTCACCCCGCGCGATGAGCATCTGATGATGAACAATCGCGCGTCGCTGGCGGCGAACCTCCCCATCGCCGCGCTGACCGTCGGTGCCGAGTTCGAGACGGGAACCGCGGTGGAGCTGGACTGGATGATGGTGGGGATGGTGACCTTCAACGCCCCGGACGCGGCGCTGGAGCTGGTGGGCGACTGCGAGGGGGCCACGCACTACGTCGCCGAAGTCGTCTTGGGGGCGTTCGAGGTCCGCTCCAGCAACTCGATCGGGGGGGCGGCGAAGGTCGGTGCGGTCAAGCTGAGCAACGGTCAAAGCATCGATCTGAGCCGGCGGGACGGGAACATGGAGGCGTGCAAGCAGGCGCGCGCCGACCAGGAAACGCCGCCCAGCGAGTGCGCCACCATGGTGCAGGTGGAGCTGTTGCCGCTTCGAGGGACGAAGGCCAGCAAGAGCGCGCGGCCCACCTGTCAGGAGGGGTTCGAGTGGAATGGGTCGTCGTGCGTGGAGCGTGCCCAGGCCAGTCGCGTGGGCGGGTACGAATGCGACGCCGAGAACCCGGCCGAGTGTGCCGAGCAGTGCGCCGCCGGCAACGCGAATTCCTGCTTCCATGCGGGCCAGTCGCGGCTCGCCGCGGGCGCCTCGGACGCGATCGAGTACCTGGAGCGAGCCTGCAACGACCAGCGACCCGTGGCGGCGGCCTGCGCGGAGCTCGGGAATCTGCAGGCGCAGCGTGGCGAGTGGCGTCAGGCCGCGCAGCTGCGCGGCAAGGCGTGCAACCATGGGTCGGCGGATGGGTGCGCTGACTTCGCGGCTCAGGCGCTGGCCGCGCTCGGGGTGAGTCGGGCCGACGCGAGTCAGGCGGTTCTGCCAGCTCGTCGCGCTTGCTCGCTGGGAAGCCCGTCGGGATGTGGGACCGTGGCGCGCCTGGAGCTGTTTGGACCCGATGGCGTGCGGCGCCAGGCCAGCGAGGTGACGGCAGGGCTGGTCGCGGCGTGTGAGGCGGGCGACCGCGCCGCGTGCGTCGACCTGGTCAGCATCCGAGAGTACGGACTGGCGAGCTACCAGAAGAGCGCGGCCGAAGCGTTGAAGGCCTACAGCGCGGAGTGCCAGGCGCGGGGAACCCCGATGGGCTGCGTGCGCGGGGGGCTGCTCATCGAGCGAGGAGGCAGCTCGCAGCGGGCCCGGGAAGCGGCGCTCGAGATGTACGCTCGAGGTTGCGACTCGGAAGCGCTCGACTGGTGCGCCGACGAGCCGAGTCTGCGCGCCTCCCTCCCCGCGAGCGCCCTCGATGACGAGGCGGTGGTGCGCCTGGCCTGCGGGTCCTTCACGGCCAGCGCGCTCAGCTGCTACAACGCGGCGCTGATCCTGGAGAGCAGCTTCGGCGCGGAGGGGTCCGAGCAGAAGGCGAAGCGCTTCCTCGATCTGGCGTGCGAACGCCACGTCTCCGCGGCCTGCCGCAGCCCACGGATCGGTTCATCCGAGCGAATGTGAGGTAGGGTCCACAGCAGGATGCGGCCGCACCTGACGACCTCACTGGCCATCGGACTCCTGGTACTCGCCTGTCGGGTGGCCCCGCCGCAGGCGCCGGACCCAGTGACGCCGGCGCCCGAGGAACCACCAGCGACAGTCACCTGCGAGCGCTTGCCGACCCTGAGCGAGGTGGCGGCGGAGGTGGTCGACAGCGTCGTCAGCATCACCGCCTGGGCGGAAGAGGGTCAGCCGACCAGCAGCGGTTCCGGGGTGGTCGTCGCCAGCGGGATCGTGCTGACCAACCACCATGTGGTGGAAGGTGCTGCGCACATTCAGGTCTCGGATCGACTGGGCACGCTCTTCGCCGCGAGTGTCGTGGGCTCCGATGAGCGGGCCGATCTGGCGGTGGTGCGCGTGGAGGGGCAGGGGCCCCACCTGCGGCCGCTCCCCTTCGGTGATTCGTCGGGCGTCGCGCTCGGCGAGTGGGTGCTGGCGGTCGGCAACCCGTTTGGTGTCGGGACGACGGTGACGGCAGGGATTGTCTCCGCGACCGGCAGGGCGGGCATGGGGATCGTCGCGGATGAAGACTTCATCCAGACGGATGCGGCGGTCAACCCGGGCAACTCGGGCGGGGCACTCGTCAACACCCGGGGGGAACTGATCGGCATCAACACGGCCATCCTTTCCCGCAGTGGCGGCAACCAGGGGATCGGCTTTGCCGTGCCCTCCAACATGGCCCGCTCGATCCTGGAAGGCATTCTCGAGGACGGGCAGTTCCGACGGGGTTGGCTCGGGGCAGAGCTGCAGGAGCGGGCCGCCAGTCGATCGCGTCCGGGGCTCCTGGTGATCGCGATCGAGCCGAACTCGCCAGCCGCGCGCGGAGGGCTGCAGGTCGGTGACGTCATCCTCTCCCTCGACGGGACCGACGTCGTCTCCAGCCGGCGGATGCGCACCCTCATCGTGTCGAAGGGCGCCGGCACCGAGACTCAGCTCGAGCTGTTGCGCAACGGTCGCCCCCTGACGCTGACGATTCTCCTCGGCGAGAGCCCGCCCCCAAAGCCTGGAACGCCTGGGCCACCACCCCCCTCGAAGCCGGCCCCCCCGAGCGCCCAGCCGAGCGCCACGCCGCCCCCCTCGTAGCGCCGCGCCCCTCGTAGCGCCGCACCCCTCGTAGCGAGAGGGACCGCGCTCGCAGCGCGCTGGGCCGCGCCGGGCCGCGCCGGGCCGCGCCGGGCCGCGCCGGGCCGCGCTGGTAGCCGCGGGGGGCCGCGCTGGTGGTCGGGGGGGTAGCCATGTGGGTCGGGATGCGCGTTTGGCGCGCGTTTACGGGTGCATGGCTCCGAAAATCGGGGGCCATGTGGGTCGGGATGCGCGTTTCGCGCGCATCGCGGGGGGCATGGGTGGGCCCCCGGGGGGTCGAGGTGGTCGAACTGCGCGTCAAGCGCGCGTGGCGGGGTGCATGGGTGGGCCCCCGCGTGCAGAGCGCTTGCGGTGCTGCCGCTGTCGCCACCTCGCGAGGGCCCCCGCGAGTGCGGCGGGCCACCACCACGGTAATGACCCAGGGGCCGTGCCCCGACATCCGCAGCCGCGCGCGTCATCCGCCGCGGAGTGTGTATCGAGGGCGCCGGCGGCTCCGGCGTGTTGTACCGTCGGGGCACCCGCGGGCCCCATCGCCGTGTGCGCGCCCGCCACGCTTCCTGGCGCGCCAGCGGTGGCAGCGGCGCCGGCGGCGCCGGCGCTTAGCACAGCCGAGGGGGCGCCGGCGGCGCCCCCCGCTCCGACCGAGGAGCAGCCCTCGTCGACGGCGTCGTTGCAGTTCTCGTCCTGTCCGTTGGCGCAGATCTCGTCGCGCTCCGCGCAGGGGGGCAGCGCGTCGAGCTCGGTCTCGAGCAGATCGCGGACGCGGGTGTTGCGCACGGTGGTGGCGAAGGTGACGCCAAGCGAGCACGGTTCGTTCGCGCCGTTGGCACCGACCTGACTGACCACGCCGATCACGGTTCCGTCATCGCCGAACAGGACGGGGCCCCCCGAGTCGCCCTGACAGGCGCCGCGGCCCTCGATCTGGAGGAGCCCCGTGGGGGCGTCGTACCCGGCGAAGGCGTCGGTGGTGACGCGCTTGGTGCCGGAGTCCCATGTGTCGAGAGACGACAGCCCGAAGCCGACCAGCTGGTATTCGTGGTTGAGCGCGGGCACGTAGTCGAGGGCGACGGGGTGAACATGGGTGCCAGACGGCACCGGTTCGCTCAAGACCAGCACGACGAGGTCCTCCCCCGCGTCGATGGCGCGCTGCACGCCGGGCTCGTCCGGCGCGCCCACCCAGGCGACACGCTCGACCTGGCGCAGCGTGAGCGCCTCCACGTCGGCGCCGAACCCGATGCGGTACCCCTCGGGGGGGAGCGGCGCGTCGGTGGGGTCGAGCTCGCGGAACGCGCAGTGCTTTGCCGTGACGACGAGCGTGGGCGCGATGACGACGCCCGAGCACAGGAGGTCCGAGAGCGGGTGGCGGACGTGCACGACCCCGGTCAGCTCCGGGGCAGGGGTGCCGTCGATGATCGGGTGGGTGGAGTGGGACGGGGCGGGGGGAGCGGGGGAGCAGCTGGTGAGGAGGGTGCCGAGGAGGGCGCCGAGGGCCGAGAGCGAGTCGAGGGCGGACATGTCAGTTGCGGCAGTCCGCGGGCGAAGAGAGCGGCGACGGAGACCACCAGCCGTGGGCCATGGCGATCATGCTGAGGAGCTTGATCGAGTCCGAGTAGTAGTCCTCGGGGTCGAAGGCGACGGTGGCGTGCCAGAGCGCGTCGAGCCACGCCTGGTTGCGGGCGTCGACCATCGCGCTCACGCCCAGGGGGGCGATGAACGCCATGGAGGCGAAGTCCTGGGCGGGGAGGGGCGTGCCGTCGAGTGCGTACCCCGCGGCGAACGCGAGGGGGTCGCCATCGGTCACCCTCCGGGCCCAGGCGTTGAAGGGTTGCAGCAGCGCGCGTGCGCGTGCGTCGCCCGTCGTCACGTAGTGCACGCCGACGCGCCACGGGACACGGCAGGCGATCCACGAGTAGTCGTCGTCGTGGAGGTCGTAGTCGATGCCCTCGGGGACCGGCAGGGTGGTGGCGGGAGCGGGAGCGGTGACGGGATCGAACACGTAGTTGGGAAGAAGGCCCGTGCTGGGCGCGTGCCTTGCCTGGAGCTGCGCGAAGCTCGCGGACAGCCCCGCGAGCAGCGAGCCCCACGTGCCTTGCTCAGCGCCAGCGATGCCAGAGGGGGCGCCAGCAGCGCCGATGTGTGCGCCAGCGGCGCCGCCGGCGCCGCCGGCACCGAAGGAGGGGGAGCCCGCAGCGCCGATATGCGCGCCAGCGGCGCCGGCGGGCGCGCCCGCCTCACCGAGCGGGTGACCGCCCGCGACACCGGCGAAGGCGCCCGCGGCTCCTTCGGGGCTGGCGCCGTGGCCACCGTTCGGGATGTCGCCGGGGTCGTTGCCGGCGCCTCCAGTGCCCGCTGTGACCACCATGGGTTCACCGGTCGCTGCAGCGAAGGCGGCGAAGTGTCCGGGCATGAAGTCGCTGCTGCGCATGGTGCGCGTCCACGGAGCCTCGGTGGGCCAGTCGCCGACCCGGACGAAGCGACCGTCGGGCGCCAGCTCGTGGTCGGCGATGGCCGCGATCACTCGCAGTGCCTCCGCGTGATAGTCGATCGCGCCGCAGCTGCCCCACTGTTCGTGGGCGAGCAGGAGCCCGTAGGCGATGTCGAGATCGCCGTCCGACTGGCTCACGTCCTCGAGCACTCCCTCGATTCGCGGCTCGCAGTCCTCGTCGAGGTACCAGGCCATCAGATCGTCGCTCGAAGCTGCGGGGTGGTCGCGGAACAGTCGATACAAGCCGTCGAAGATGGTCTTCGCCTCCGGATCGTGTCCGGCAAGGTACGCGGTGACGACCATCCCGTAGCCGATGCCTTCGCTCAGGGTTCGGTTGCCGATGTCGTCGAGCGCGGTCGCCACGTAGTAGCGCCCCTGGCCGCAGCCGCGCCGCACGTAGCGCGCCTTCCATTCGTCGTAGAAATCCCCCGTGGCCGCCGCCAGCTCGGCGCGGTCCACGCTGGGTCCGATGGCGCCCGCGACGTACTCCACCGACGCCGTGAAGGGACGCCGTGGCGCGGCGTGCGGAGCACCCGCGCTCCCCGCTGCGGGCTGTCCGCCGGTGCTGTGGCCTCCGGTACCGGGGGACGCATCGTCGGGCTTGGTGCTGGTGGAGCCGCAGGCGGTGAACGCGCCCAGCGTCAGCGCGGCGAGAGCGAGCGCCGTGTGGGCGGAGCGCCAGCGCGTGGCGACAGCGTGGAGCATGGGCGCGAAGGGTAGGGGAGCGAGTGCGGTTGTCGAGCGGTGGAGCGAGTGGACTGAACCGCCAGAACCGCGTCGAAGGCGATCGCGACCCACCCCGCGGCAGGACTTGCGGGAGGGGTCAGAGCGCTCCAACACGCCTGTCAGTTCCAGAATCCGAATAATGCTGGAATACTTTAGAGTCATCCCAGAGATCGAATCGGCACCAGTTTGCACTGGTCCGATGCGAAGCTTCCAATAGCTCGATATTGTACGTGTATATGCTGACAATATTGTGAATAGATGGCCTTAAAAATGACGCTACGTCAGGATATTCGGCAGCTGCTGGGAGAGCCAAAATCAAATCAAATGGACTGTTCGCAGTCTCAGGAGCATGTTACCAACCGTCCCAGTTCGGGAGGCGCGGCTACGGGCGTGTCTCGGTGGTGTGTTGTGAGACGCGGCTACGGCCGCGGCTTGGTGGTGTGTTGAGATGCGCGGCTACGGCCGCGGCTCGGTGTAGGAGAGGTGCGTCGTCGGGCGTCCCTTGGTGTAGGAGAGGTGCGTCTTCTGGCGCGGCTCGGTGGTTCGGGAATCGCGGCTGCGGGCGCGGGTCCCGGACCGCATGACAAGTTGACCGACGTCGGGTGACTCGCGGCGTCGGACCCAATCGAACGAGGCGTTTCCGATCTGCCCCGGCAGGTGAGGTGCGCCTCGGGGCGGGTGTGTGTGCGTCGACATCCGAAGAACGTTTCTGCGCCATGTCTGCCGATGCGAATCGGTTCAGGGACGGTGTTCGCGTCGTTCGCGTCGTTCGCGTCGTTCGCGTCATGTGCAGCGCTCGCGGCGGGTGCGCTGACGGCCTGCGATCTGGAGCGCACGGGACTGGCTTCGGGGCACGCGGCCGCGGGCGAGACGGGTGCCGGGGGCGAGGTGCCGGGTCGGGGGGCCAGCGCGGGGTCGGGAGCGTCCGACGCGTCGGGGGGCGCGGGCGCGGGCGCGGCGAACGGCGCTGCGGGGGCGCCAGCGTCGGGAGGCGCGGCGACTGCGGGCGCGGGAGGAGTGGGGGCTGGGGGGCGGGTGCTCGATGTGCGGGTGTCGCTCTTCTGTGGCGATGGTGTGGTCGATCCGATCACCGAGGAGTGTGACGACGGGGGCGACTTGGAGGTGGGGGATCTGTGCAGCCCGACCTGCCAGGTCCATGACGCACTGCCGCAGCTCCAGGCCGCGAGTGCGTGGGATCGGTTGCAGAGCGATGGGCCGAGTGACGAGCTCCTCGACGGCCAGCTGGGCCGCTTCCTGGGCTTGGGGCGTCACCCGATTGGCGCGGGTCCGGCGGGGTTTGCGGTCGCGTTCGTCCAGGAGCCGCAGACCTTTGCGGCGGCGCCGTTCATCGGGTTGGCGCTCTACGACTATCCGGTCCCGATCGAGCTCGACGCGCCGCGGCTGGAGCGCGATCCCTGGGAGCCCGCGCCGAGCGAGGGTCAGTCGTGGCTGCCGGTCGTCAACGTCAGCGTGGACACCCGGGTGCCGCTCTTCGCAGATCCGGTCGTGGCGGGGCTCGCCGACGGCAGCTTCGCCGTGGCGTTCACCGATCACGCGGGTGACGGGGACAGCCTGGGGATCGCCGTACGGCGGGTGCATCCCGCTGATCCCTTTGCCGGCGAGCTGAGGCACGCCAATGCGACCGGCGACTACTCGCAGTACGACGCCGACATCGTCGCGCTCGACGGTGGCACCAGCGTGGTGGTCGCGTGGACCGACGATCGTGATGCGCAGAACGGCCCCGATCTGTACCTGCGGCGACTGAACACCGCGCTCACGGGGCCGGCCGAGGACACGGTGCTCGCCGCCACGCCGCAGGCCGAGGGTCACGTCGCGCTGACGGAGTTCGCGGGGGACTGGGCAGCAGCCTGGCGCGCCAGCGCGCCAGCGTCCGTGTCGACCGCGTCCGGTGCGGGAGGGGCCGGTGGCGCGTCCGGGGTCGGCGCAGCACCCGGGGCCGCCGGCGCGCTCGGAGCGGGAGGGGCCTCCGACGCCCCGTCCGGGGATCCGGGGTCGGTCCTGATGACGACCGGTCGCGAGACCCTCGAGGTGGAGCTCGCGGACGGCACGCACTGGACGGTGCTGGAGCCGCTCGACGAGGTGTCCTTCGAGCTCGGGCCGTTCCTGCCGGGCCACGCCGACGATCGCCCGGCGCTGGTCGCGCTCACCGAGCAGCACCTGCTGGTGCTCTTCACCGTGGGCACCGATCCCGCCGGGACGGGCCTGGCCACCGTGGGACGGCTGCGCGGCGCGCTGCTCGACGTCGAGGCGCCTGGAACGGTGATGGCGCAGTTCGTTCCCGAGGCCATGGACGCGGCTCCCGAGATCGCGCAGTCGCATCCGGCCGCAGCGGTCGTGGCGGGGGGAGCCCCCGACTGGCAAGAGGACGGCACCGGCCCCGCCGAGCCGCGGCTGTACCTGTCGTGGCGCAGCGAGAGCCAGGGCGACCCCGCGGGCGACGAGCTGCACCTGAAGGAAGCCGCGGTGCGGCCGGCGGTGGCCGGCGACGAGCACGTCTTCGAGCTGGACGGCGCGACCTACGCGCTCGACTTCGCTCCCGCTCGCCCCCTCCCCCGGTGGGACGCGGGCCTCGCCGCCGACCAGCGCTCGCCCGCTCTCGCCGCCGCCCCCTTCCAGCGCACCGGCGCCCTGCTGGCAGCCTGGACGGACTTCGGCCAGGAGCACGACGCGCTTCAGGCCCAGCCCGACGTGGTCGTCCAGATGGCCCCCCTCCCCCTCGACCGCGACCAGGACCGCACCGACGAGTGCGGGCCCGCGCCGGAGGAACAGTGCGGGGGGGGCGAGGGGCACTGTGAGGGGACCGAGGAGTGCCGCAATGGTCTCGTTTGCGAGACGGGATTGGGACCGAATTTCGGTCTCGGTAACCAGATCGCCCTCTGCGTTCCGCTGCACTGTACCGATGGGGTGCAGAACGAGGGCGAGTCCGACATCGACTGCGGTGGCTCCTGTGGTCGCTGCGTCGGCTGTGGGAACGGCGTACTGGAGTGGCCCTTCGGTGAAGTGTGCGACGACGGCAATCGGGTGACCGGCGACGGGTGCCGCGCTGACTGCCTCAGCGTGGAGATCTGTGGCGATCGCATCGTGGACCCCGAGATCGGTGAGGCGTGCGATGACGGCAACACCGTGGATGGCGACGGCTGCAGCGCGGACTGCTCCAGCGACGAGACCTGCGGCAACGGCACTGTCGACCCGGGAGAGGTCTGTGACGACGGCAACCGGATGAGCGGCGACGGGTGCCGCGCCGATTGCCAGTCCGCCGAGGTGTGCGGGGACGGAATCACCGACTGGCAGGCGGGGGAGCTCTGCGACGATGGGAATGACGATCCCCTGGACGGTTGCGTGGACTGTCTGCTGCCGGGGTGTGGCGACGGCCACGTGCAGCCGCCCGAGCAGTGCGACGACGGCTGGGCGAGCGACACCTGCACGTCCCTCTGCACCATCTCGAGCTGCGGAGACGGCATCGTCAATCCCGTGGCTGGGGAGCAGTGTGATCCTGTCCTCGATCCGGAGTGCGACCCTGTCACGTGCCAGTTGCCGTCCGCCTGCATCGATCCGTCGAGCTGCCTCTACGCGATGACCTCGAGTGACAGCAGTCCGACTGATGGCAACGCTGCGGTTCGGCTGCAAATCGGCAACGGCAGCAGCGAGCCCGTGTCACTGGCGGGCCTGACGGCGCGCTACTGGTTCACCAAGGAGTGTGCGAGCTGTGCCTACGCGGCGGACTGCCACTGGGCGCAGCTGAACTGCGCGAACGTGTCGCGAGCGATCACGGACGTGACTCCCGCGCACCCGACCGCGAATGCGTACCTGGAGGTGTCGTTCGGATCGAATGTCGTCCTGCAGCCAGGTGCGACCACCGGCACGACCGATCTGGGGCTCCACGACGCGGGTTGGTCGACCATGGACGAGACCAACGACTACTCGCACTTCCTCGCCACCAGCCTCACGGTGAACCAGAACGTGACCCTGTACGTGAACGGGGATCTGGTGTGGGGGATCGAGCCGGGCGGGAGCTTCACCCTGTGCGGCGACGGCGTGGTGGGACCGGGCGAGGCGTGTGACGACGCGGGGTACTCGCCGACCTGCGATCCGGACTGCACCGCTGTGGCTTGCCCCGACGGCACGCTGAACCGCGCGGCTGGCGAGATCTGCGATGACGGCGCCGCCTCGCCCACCTGCACGGACCAGTGCACGCCGAGCTTCTGCGGCGATGGGATCGTGAACCCGGCGGCGGGCGAGGTGTGCGACGTGGCACTCTCGCCGACTTGCCGGCAGCCGAACTGCGACGGGTTCGAGCCGGGCTTGGGGTGCGCCAATGGCGACGTCTGCGTGAAGGTCCAGAACGTGGTCGAGGACGTGCCGACGGACGTCGACGTCAAGCCGAACCTGCTGATCGTCAACAACGGTCCCGTCTCGGTTCCGCTGGACGAGCTGACGGTGCGCTACTGGTTCACCCACGACTCGGATCCGAACTGGCCCACCCTGCTCGACGACTGCTTCTACACGTCCGCGCCGGGTGGCTGCGCCGTCGTGGCGACCAGCGTTCAGCCCCTCGCTCCCGAGCTCAGCGGTGCGAACGCGGTGTACGAGGTCGCCTTCGCGACGAGCGCGGAGCTCTCCCCGGGTGGCGCGACGGAGGTGAAGCTTCGGCTGCGCAAGGAGTCGTGGCCGCCGTTCGACGAAGCGGACGACTACTCGTACCAGTCCACGCCGCAGTACGCAGACAACGTGCGCATCACGCTCTATCGGAACGGCGAGCTGCTCTGGGGCTACGAGCCCGGGCCGACGCTCTACTGCGGCGACGGCAGCGTCGAGCCGCCCGAGGTCTGCGACGACGGCGGCAACTCACCGAACTGCGACTGGGACTGCACGCCCGCCGTGTGCGGCGACGGCGTGACGAACCCGGCCGCGGGCGAGATCTGCGACGATGGTAACACGCGAGACGAGGCGGCTTGCCCGGGCGGGGGCCCGGAGTGCCTGACCTGCAGCAGCGACTGCCAGACGGAGGTGTGGCTGAGTAACCAGGACGCCTGCGGGGACGGCCAGGTGAGCGGGACCGAGATCTGCGACGATGGCAACGACATCGACGAGACGACCTGCGACTACGGCACGCCGAGCTGCACGCTGTGCAGCAGCGACTGCAGCACCCCGCTGGACCTCGTGGGTCCCTACTGTGGCGACGCCGTCACGACCGACGCCGAGGCCTGCGACGACGGGAACACGACCTCCGAGATCGAGTGCGACTACGGCACGCCGAGCTGCACGCGGTGCGCGGCCGACTGCGCCACGGTACTGGACCTGACGGGAGCCTACTGCGGCGACGGCACGGTGGACTGGAGCCAGGGCGAGATGTGCGACCCCGGACTGGAGCCGAACTGTCTGCCGGACTGCTCGGACTACGAACAGGCCTGCGTGGACCCCAGCTCCTGCCTGTACGTCCAGCACCGTCGCGGAGACAGTAGCTCGAGCAACGAGAGCGTGCAGCCCGTCTTCCGGCTGGTGAACCCCACGAACGAGACGATCCCCCTCGACGAGCTGACGGTGCGCTACTGGTTCACGGCTGAGCCGGTCTACAACTCCTACGCCTGGGAGTGCACTCAACTTGGCACGGATCTGTTGACCGAGTGCTACTGGGCCGAGCTCGCCGACTACACCGGCGTGAGCGCATGCAACACCTCTGCCTTCGCGGTGGCCGCCCACGACACCTCGCCGCCCCGCAGCGGCGCCAGTCAGTACGTCGAGCTGACCTTCCCCTCCACCGCCGCGACCCTGGGTCCCGGCGCCCGCACCGGCGATCTCCACGTGCGCGCCCGCAAGTGCGACTGGAGCAACTTCAACGAGAGCGACGACTACTCATACAGCTCGAGGACGTCCTTCGGCACCGCCACGGACATCACGCTGTACCGGAATGGAGTACTGATATGGGGCATGGAACCGTGAGCCCAACGCCGTCCCGACGGCTCCGGCAACGAACAACGCGCAACGCGAAGTCGAGCGCGTGGGTGACCGCAGTCGCGGCGGGGTTCGCCGCAACACAGCTTGAAGACGTCCTTCGGCACCGCCACGGACATCACGCTGTACCGGAATGGAGTGCTGATATGGGGTATCGAACCCTCACCTGCCGCGGTCTGCGCGACGGGATGTGCCCTGGAGATGCGACTCTGCTCGCCATTGAGACCGTCCTCGTTGACGGTGTCAGTGCAGTGATCTCGAGAAGCGTTATTGGGAGTCAGAAGCCATGAGCGACAAGGTATCTTGTTTCGGTTCGAGTCAGGCTAGCGGAAAAGCTTGCCGCCGCGGAACATGCATTGGGCGGGGTGTCCGCGGCATGGTGTGGTGGGTCGCGGTGGGGGGAATCGCTGCAGCATCGGCAGGGTGCGGGTCGGATGAGAAGTTGAACGTGCCCGAGTCGCCTGGTGAGGCCGAGGACATGTCAGAGGCGCACCCCGAGGATCTTCCGACGCTAAAGCTATTCATTACTGAGGGCGACGCGGTGCGACGCATGGTGGAGGTGCCTCCTCCTGGCTATGCCCACGCCATCGGGGGGGCGGAACCAAGTAGCGCTCCCACGACCGACGATGTGTTCTCGGCAACCAGAGAGCGCAACGAGACCTCAGTGGGCGACCGGGCAGCGCGCGAGCGGGAACAGCCGAGAAGCATAGTAGGTCAGACGGGTGAAGGCGAGGTCGATCCGTTTGAGGAAGATGAGGCAGGCGGGCACATCAGTGGAGCCACCCTGTACGAGTGGCTGGCCAACAGCTGCTGGGTAAACTACTCGGCCGCGCCTACGGCGAATCTGGGGATGGATTGGGGACCCTTCCGCCTGCCTTTGCGCACCACCGGGTATCGACAGTCCGCGGGGTTGCAGCCCGGTTGCGACAACATTCTGCAAACGCAGAAAAAGATCCTCTGCATGGCGGGTCGCCTGAACGAGATCGCCGACGGGGTGGGTACCCAGGTGTTCTCGAGCGAAGTGCCTCCCTGGGACGAAGTATCCGAGTCCATCACTATTGAGGCTCCCCCCCAAAGCGCGGCTGACCGATTCATTGCGCGTGACATGGCCCTGCACCTGTTGGCCCGTTTCGCCGAAATGGAGGCGCGCGCGAGTGAGTTGATGGCGGACCCTGCGAACTCTGCATGGGCCCAGTGGCCATCCGTGAGCTTGGGAAGCGACTCGGCTCGGTCGTGTGTGGAAATCTATGACCAGTCGCTTCGAGGTACCACCGAGGGGGACCTCGTCTTTCCGTGGGCACTGGCAATCGACAACCAAGATGGGGAGCCATTGGCGACAGACGGGTCCGGGAGTGCTGGGCCCTGGTGGGGGGAGCGGTTCACGTCTCCGTCCGATCCGGGATTTCAAGCGCTCGTGAAGGACCGTCTGCAGGAGAAGGCAGTTCTGTTTGCTACCGCGGTGCGGATGGAGAAAGGGCTTCTCGATGCCAACTTCGCGAACAACGTAGCGCAAGGCGCGCGATTGCGCGGTCGCGCGGGAAGCACCGAGCTTGGAAACACGCTCTCGTGGGGCCTCGGCCCAAACGGCAGCCCCTACAACTCTTACGGTCACGCACTGGCGACGCTGTTCGGGCGTCTCGAGTTGAGTCAGCTGGTTTCCCCGTCCTCCTACACGGTCGAGAACCCTCTGGGTCTGTTCTTCCCGGCAGCTCGTGACCCGCTGGAAATTACCAAGGAGCTTCCGGAGTCGTTCTTCGCGACGCTGGCGGACACTCCGGCGCGCACCAAGCACGAAGCGCGAGCTGTGGCCTTGGTAGACTCGATGGGCCTGGTCATTGATCCATCTGTGGTGAGCAGCAGTCCCGAAGCTGCGGCGCGGGCGGTCAGGGATCAACTGACTGTCGGCCTGAGCGGCGACTCGGGACTGCACGAAGCGTTGTTGCACGCGGTAGACGCGCTCGAGCCGACAGACATCGCCTTTGGGCTGCTGCGTACGTGGAACGCCTTCCAGACACTGCTGGATGCGAGCGATACGGAACTCGAAGGCGGAGACCTCGCAGCTCTGGCAACGGCTGCTGGTCTGAAGGTGCAGGCGGATGGGGTGGCTGACTCAGTAACAAGCCTCGATGGTCTGGTGATCACTGGTGGAATCCCCCGGTCAGACGTTGCGGGGAACGCACTGGCCCGATTGGGTGCGGTGACGACGTTTTCCCAGTTCGGCGGGCCTGCCTACCCGTCCGACCCGTACTATGACTGGAACTGGCAAACAGTGGGTCACCATCGGGAGCTGCGCGCAACGCCCTACAATGACGTGTTCCTGTTGGGGCAGACGCTCAAGCGCTGGATGGTCAAGATGCGCGAAACGTCTGACACGATCGGCGAGGACGATACGCAGCGGGTGGCTGGGTCCGGGATACAAGAGGCAGAGTGGGCTGGCGATTTGATGATCGCGGGAAACCGGACGTACTGCGGCGGTGGCGAGTGCAATGACTACCAGATCGAAGTGCACGGGCTCGACCTGGCGAGCTGGGGTGCAAACACAATTCACGAAGCTGCTGACCAACTGCGACTGGTCTTTGGTAGGCGCTGGGCGGTTGAGTGCATTTCTGGTGAGCGTGCCTCCTGTCCCGAAGACTTGGATGACTTCGTGTGTACGCCGGTCCACAGTTCTGCCAGTCCTGCCGACCTTGGTGTGCCCCTGGGATACCGAACCAACTCGTTCTACATGAGGTTCGACTGCCCCGAGGGAGTGTCGATTGGCACCTACCCAGTGGTGTGGCTCGTCCGCAAGCCTGAGGTGGGTCGCGGCACCCTGTTGGCGGGTCTGGACGGCGGTGCCGGTGGATACATCAGCGCTCGAGTTCTGGCGGCTGTAAGCCCCTACCGCGAGCAGATGATCAAGCGGATTCTGGGTGGCGAAGAGGTCCAGCGTACCGATGGCCGCTGCGCGGCAGTTCCCTCTCTTGCCCGACACCAGGACTACTGTATTGAGGGCACGGAGACCCACCAGTTCGTCCCGCTTGCCAATGAGCTGACGTCTGAGAGCGGAGTCTACGAGGACTCGTGGCGGCACTACTTGGAACGGGCCAAGGAAGCTGCGAACAAGGCAGACCAGCTGGCGCAACAAATCATCGATATTGGCATGGCGGAGGACGCAAGGGAGGAAGCCGCGCTCGAAGAGGTGACGGACATCTGCGGCTCCGTTCCGATGGTCGACGAGATGTCGGTAAGTGAGGAAGGGGTGACTCTCGGTGCCAGCGACTCCGCGATGGTGCAGTGCGTTGAAGAGGAGGTGGCGGACCTAGTTGTGCTCAGTGGAGAGGCTCCGAACGGTGTGTGCGATAGCCTATGTGACGACCCGGATCTTGCAAACGATGTCCCTTTCTGCTCGAAGTGCGACGGCACCGACCCGCTCGTGACCCGTTCTCTGGGCCTACCAGCCTTCTCTGGGTCCGGCGATGTAGCCTACAGTTCGCTGAACCAATGCCGGGGCTGGTTCGAGCGCGCCTGGAACCCCGGCGCTGGGTGGGACTCGGCGGTGCTCATCGAGATGTCCGACCAGCCGTGGGCGAGTCGAGAGGCGTTGATCGCGAACGCGAGTCAGCTACGGCTCATGGAGTACCTCGGCTCGTGGGCGCTGAGATCTGGAAGCCATTCCAGAGAAGAGGTCGTATTCAGCTCAGCACCTGTTGGCCAGGATCCGGAAGAGATCGAACTTGCTGGCTCGCAGTGGCCTCGGTGTCTGACTCTAGACGACGGGTGTTCTGACAGTGTTGCGTGGCTTGAGGACCTCTTTGGCCCAGACCTCACGCAATTTGTTGGCGCGCCTGACCCAGACGGGCCGGCAGACTACGACTACTTGCGCCAGTACCGGGTCGAAGACGCGATGAAATCGCTAGGAGCGCTGGCCGGCTATCTGCCGCCAGGGGCGTTCGTCAAGATGCTGCCGGTGGCGCTGGTGACAAATACACAGCTCACAACGGCGTCACCTCACTACCTGTCCTACTATGGGGCGTTCGGCGATATTGGGCCATACTGGGACTGGGAGTACAGCGGCTACATGTTCAATAACGTCGGGGCCGAGGTGTCAACCATGGGTCCGATATATGAGCTGGACTCCGCAAGTATTCCGCTCCTCGCCAATCCGAGGGCGAAGTACGGGTCTACGGAACAACGCAATGCCTATGACTCGTTTTCCACCGCTGCTTGGCCGGTGGGCGTAAGGTACGCCGGAAACCGGGAGGTTGTGTTTGATGCGGGTGCTTCTCTTCCCGATCCATGCGACACGTCGAGCGTTAGCACTAACGGTGAGAGGTACTACACGCGCCACGAGATGGGGTCTTGGTTGAAGCGAATGAGCTCCTGCTCCCACGCCGCAGGGGTGATGGAGGATTTGTCTGACGCGGTTGCCGGGTATCTTGCACTCGAGGGGTATGGGCCACGGTTCGTGAGTGGGTGCGTTTCTGACACGGACGGGCGCATTCCGGCAGGGTGTCTCGAGCCGTCGCTGGTGTCGTATCGTCCCACGGCATGGCCACCGGAAGACCGGATTGCAGCGTTCGGGGCGCTGCCCAGACACGCCGGAAGATCTTGGCAGAGCGCGCTACTGCTGTCTTGCGTGATGTCGAACCAGGACGTGAATGTCCGACAGGAGATCGCTCCCCCTCCGGTGAGGACCCCAGCGGACCTGCACAAGCTCGAGGCTTGGGTCGCGCTCAGTGCTACGATGGCCCAGTCCGCTGCGAACGAGATCATGTTTTCCGAGATCCCGCTGCGTTCGTTGGACAGCTACATGACTGGCGACGCCGGTGTTCGTCACATTGACGAGGGTTCCGTCGGTCAGGCACGTATCGACCTGTTGGAGAGTCTCGAAAGGGTCTATCTCGGGTGGCGCAACGTGAACTCGGGATTCAAAGCCGTGAGCGCAGCGTTGCACAACGCACGTCTGGGGATTGAGGGCGCTGGTATTCGGCGCGACCAGGAGCTAACCCAATTGGTGCGCGAACGTCTCGACCTAGAGCGCAATCAGGCTCTGGAGGAAGTGGCGCAGACCGCCACGATAATCCACGACGTGGTCAACGTGGGCGCAGCAGCTACGTCCACGACAATTCCAATGAATCGCCTGTCGGAGATGGCAAGTGCCATGGGTCACCTCGCGGCCGACATGTGGAGTCAGGCGGAGATGAGGAAGATCAACCGCGACTACTACAGCGAGACCGTGGCGGCTTTAGGGGAGCAGCAGGGTCTGGCCGGGGCGGAACACGACAACAACGTCGCCCAAACCCTTGCTGTGATGGGAACCGAGGTGCAGGCTGGCCACGAGATGGTAGCTGAGGGGCTTTCGGAGGTCCGTCTGGCGAGCGCATCGGTGAACCGCACGGTGGCGGAGATCCGGCGCCAACGGGCCAGAGCGGAGATCGCCCTTGCGAAGGCGGCGGGTGCCCGTGTCGCGACGACTGTCGCCAAGGACATGCCGATAGTACTTAACACAGTCTACCAAAGGCAGTTTGGTGTCTTGAGCGCACGCTACGCGAACGCCTTGGCCGAGGCGAAGCGAGCTGCCTACCTGGCCCGGCTGAGCATCGAGCAGAAGTTAGGAGTCCGGTTCGAGGAGATGACCGAAGATGTTGGACCCATCGATGCACCCGCGCTGTGGGTCGAGGACCTCTGCTCGCTGGAGGGCGTGGACTACGAATCCCTTGCGTCGTCGGTCGGCGATGAAACGGCGGAGGAGGAAGAGTTGCTGATCCGGGGGTTTGCGGAGCAATACATTGGTGACTACGTGGACAAGCTTGAAGAGGTGGTGGAGTTCTACAATCTCGAGCGACCCTTCCGGGAGGGTGACGATCGCGTCGTCGTTTCCCTGAGCGATCTCGTCGGTATCGCCGGAAGCTGCGACGTTGTCTCGCGGAACATGCTCCTTCATTCGGATGCGTTGACCCATCAGCCTCTGGAAGTAAGCGAGGAGGGGCGCGCAGTGGAAGGGTGGCGGGTGGTCTCCAACGCGAACTACTGCGTGAGTGCATATCCAGAACCGGGGACGGTTGCCGGTGCTGAGTCGAGTCCTGTGCAGCCTGTCCCGCCTCCCGGGGGGGTGGGGGCGGCGAGCCTGTTGGCGGTTGGTGAGTGCGAAGGAGGAGTCCTTCCGGAGCCCCCATCCCCGCTGGAGACATTGTCCGAGGGTGGGGTGTATCAGACAGTCGATATCACGGCGGCCGGAGAGTACGTCCTGTCCTGGTTCGACAGCGGCCGAGCCAGTGACGGCTCGCTGGTTCAGGTGGGAGATCCGGCCCCCACCTATCTCGTCAGCGTCATTGACGCGGAGGGGATTCCGGTGTGGCTGAGCGAGTTCGCCGCCCACGTTGCCTTGGAAGAAGACGACGCTTGGAGTGAACGGCGGCAAGATGTCATCCCGATTGGTTTCCCGGGCTCTTACCACGTGGCGTTTTCGGTGCGGGCGGAGCCAGATCAAGTTCCAACCGTCGCGCTGGCGAACGTGCAGCTGGAACGAATCGCCGGAGGGAGCGGCTTCGCGAGTGCCTATGTGCGAACGACCGGGACACGGGTGCAGACGGTCGCCTGCCCGGCGGGGAGTGCAGAGAACCTGCGCGACGCCTTCGTTCACAAGTGCAACGCGGAGGACTGTTGGTACGAGCTAGTGGTTCCGATCTCCCTCGACCGTGGGGCCCTGGCCAAGACCTCCCCGGAGTCGGGCGGAGGGCTCGCCCAGGGCAACTTCAACCTGCGTCACGACTCCATCGCGTTGAACCTTGTGGGAACTGGTGTCATCGACTGCTCGTTGGAGACTCCGTCGTGCTACGGAAACGGTCTGGTCGAGTATGATCTCGTCCACGAAGCCAGCAGCGTTGCCATCAGCGACTACACGGGTCGGGACACATGCTTCGATTTCGGATCGGGTTGGATCCGCGGCGGCAAGGCGCTGGCGACCGAACGGTACATCACGCAACCGATCAGTGATGCCGACCAAAGCCTAATTGGTCAGTCCGGAATCATGAAGAGGGAGTTTGCTGGTCGCCCGGTCGATGGCCTGTATCGGCTAACAGTTCATGACAGGCCCGGCCTGCAGTGGTCCAAGGTCGAGGACATTCAGCTGGTGCTTGGTTATAGCTATTGGGCACCAGTGGAGATGGCCGACTGAATGCGGGCCCGGCTCGTCGAGCTTGTCATGATGATCCGCCGCAGCGGGAAATGCCCCTGGGCGCTAGCGCCTGTGCTGTGGGTTGTGTTGGCGGCATCGTGTGTTCTTTCGCGGATCGAATGGACACACGACGCGCCTGAGCAGTTCGTGCAAGGCAGCGCGCATGATGCCGCGACGTCGGCTGCCGCCACCACCCGCGAGGACCGGTGGCGGTGGCGGATGGGGGGGCTGGCGAACGTGGGGCGCAACCGAGGCGATCTAGTCGAGCCGAGCGATGGGACAGATGGCGGAGAAGATGGCGACGACGTGGTGGCGCTAGCGGAGTGGACCGGCATGCCAAGCATGTCGGAGGTTGACGCAGGGCTGCCAGCAGGCGGAGACAGAGGAACACCATGCTGATTGAACGCCTGCGCCGAGTGGGGTGGCCGCTGGCGCCCGTGCTGTGTGTGGCCTTCGCGGCGACGTCGTTGCCGCCGCGGGTGGTGAGGGCGCAGGAGGCGCCCGCGCCGCCGGCGGGGGACGGGGGGGGAGCGGAGGCGACCCCCGCGGGCGCGTTGCCGGGCGACGGTGAGGGAGCGCTGCCGGGGGGCGGCGACGGGACGGGCGAGGGCGCGGCGCCGGAGGCGCAGCGGCGGCGGCCGGGCGGGGCGGTGGCGAATGCGCGGCGTGACACGGACGAGCCGGCGGAGCCGGCCGATGGTGAAGGGGAGGGGGATCCCGGGGGAGACGAGGCGGGGGTGGAGGAGCTGCCGGGGATCGATCGGGATCTGGTCCGGCAGAACGCCGCGCTGCCGACGGGGGCGGACAAGAGCGGGGTGACGAGCCAGACGATCAGCATGCCGCAGGGGGCAGGCAAGATCGCGGGCATGGGGGAGAGCTTCTCGGCGCAGCTGTCGACGGGGATCGCGACCTTCAGCGTGCCGTTCGCGCTGCCCGCGGCGCGCGGGGGGGCGCAACCGTCGCTGGGGCTGAGCTACTCGTCGAGCGGCGGCAACGGGGTGGCGGGGCAGGGCTGGAGTGTGGGGGTGCCGTTCATCGCGCGGCAGACCGACCGCGGCCTGCCGACGTATGACGACCAAGCGAGCTGGCACTCGAACCAGGACCGCTTCGTGTTCAACGGTGGGCAGGAGCTGGTGCCGATCTGCACGGTCGCGGAGGACGCGAGCGGAGGCGGTGGCGGCGGCACCGGTGGTGCGGGTGGCGGTGCCACGCTGGGGTGCGTGGCGGGGTCGGGCTCGGG
>JBNLDK010000232.1:0-7586 GCA_050304295.1 Polyangiaceae bacterium | reverse complement strand
CCACCGCCACCCATGGGTGTTGGCGGCGCCTCGAACATCCCGCCCATGTTGACGAAGCCTCCCGTGGCCTCACCACCGGTGCCGCTACCGCCACCGCCCATGGGCGGCGGCGGCGCCTCGAACATCCCGCCCATGTTCTCGAAGCCTCCCGTGGCCTGCCCGCCAACCCCACCCGTCGCGTCGACGCCGCCGGCGCCGCCAGTCCCGCGCTGTGGGTCATTGGCGTCACCGCCGCAGCCGAGGAGCCCTGCCGCAAGCAGCGCCGCCGCCGCGTGCCGCGGGAGAGGAGAGAGGCCGCGCCGCTGCGGCGGCGGGCGTCCGTCGCCACGCGGCAGGCCCACGAGATCGAGCGCCCGGTCGTGCAGCCCCTGGTTGATGTCGCAGAGCCGCTGCTGGAAGTCCTGACGCCGCGTCTGCTCCCAGCGCAAGAGCTCGTCGATCCGCACCTCGAGGGCGTTGCCGTCGAGCTCGGTCCCCGCATGGATCAGCGCCGCGAAGAGCTCGACGCTGTCGCGATTGACCTCGAGCTTGAGCTTCGTGAAAGCGTTCACCAGCGCTTCGATCTCGGGTCCCTCGTAGAAGTGACCGAAGATGGTGACCAGGTGATCGAGGCGTACCACCTGCCCCAGGATGTGGTTCTGCGCCCAGCAACGCTGCTTCAAGAGCGTCTGCCCCAGCTCCCAGATCCGCTCGATCTTGGGATGCGAGTACTCGTAGGTGCGGGCCAGGTAGCCCCCTCGAGCGCGACCTGCCGCGCGCATCCGCTGCTCGAGCGGCGTGCCCGTGTAGATCTCGGCTCGACAGAAGCTGAAGGGCTGATTGAGGTGCTCGCGAACGAAGTCCAGATCGCTGAGCATCGTCTCGGGGGTCGCCTCTGGGTGGAAGATGATGATCGTGTACTGGGTCGAGATCCCCAGCTCGTCGCAGAGCGCCAGCGCGCGGTGCTGGTCCTCCACCTTCTGACGCCGACCCAGCGAAGCGAGTCCCGCTGCGGTACCCGACTCGATCCCGAGAAAGACCCGGAGCAGTCCCATCGCCTTGAGCCGCTCGAACACGGGCCGTTGCACGTCCGCGGGACGGCACTTGAGCGCCAGTCCGACCTCTCCCACCCCACGCTCGCGCAAGGCGCGCTCGAGCGCCTCGATGCGCTCGAGGTTGTGCTCGATCTTCGGCACGAGGAAGTTGTCGTCGTGGAAGATGTACTGACGCACTCCGCGCTCGTGGTAGAGCCACGCCATCTCGTCGGCGATCAGCTCGGGAGCTCGCTGGCGGAACCGACGCCCCGGCACCATCCGGTGCAGGGTCGTGATACAGCAGTAGTCGCACGCCCCCAGGCATCCCCGACTCCCCATCATGTACGCGCTCGGGACCCCGGCGAGCAGGCGCGCCGGCCCCGTTCGATCGGGCCAGGGGAGCAAATCCAGGTCCGCGAGGATTTCCCGCGGAGGGGTGGCCACCACTGCCTCCCCAGCGCGGTACACCAGCCCCGGAATGGACTTCAGCGCCGCCGGCGTGAGCGCCGGGAGATCCGCGAGTTCGACCAGCGTCCGCTCACCCTCGTGGATCACGATCAGATCGAGCTCGGCGTGGCGCTCGAGCAGCTCCTGCGCGGCACAGGAAGCATAGTGTCCACCGGCCACGACCGGACGCTGGGGGTTGCGCGCCTTCAGCGTGCGCGCCAGGTGCAGGAACTCCGGAGCCCGGACCTGGTAGCAGAGACTGAGTCCGATCAGATCGACGCCGCGGGACTTCTCGATGACACGGTCGAAGTCGTGCATGGAATCGAACCGCGCGATCGTGGCGCGGTGCCCCGCTGCGCTCAGCGCCGCCGCGAGATACCGCAACGACAAGTTCTCTTCGAGGTCCGGCCCCACCAGTAAGACGTGCATCGACTGCTCCCTTCTCCGCACGAGTTCCCTCGCACTCCGCACCACCATGCCAGCTTCGCCGAGCATGAGCCATGGTGCCGCAACGGAAGAACGCTTGGTCGTGCGCCCGTGGAGGCGCTGGACAGAGACGAGGCCCGCAGGGCCCATCAGTCCGCCTCCAGTTTAGCCGGGTGAACCTGGAGCGGATCGTTGTCGCGTCGCGCGGCTACTGCACGCTGCGATCCGTGTCGTCCGCGTCTTCGAACTGGAAGACATCGTCGTTGTCGAGGTCGAGGCACTCACCCGAGGACATCCCGTACGGGACTTCGCCGATGTAGTTCCCCGCCGCTCCGTACCAGCACACCGTCCGCCACGCGCCGCAATCGCCGACGGCACAGCCGATGTCGGTCGTCGACTCCCAGACGATCTGCGTGTAGTGACCGAAGGCCGTGTAGTTCGTCGAGCTGATCTCCGTGCCGAAGTCGTAGTCGGTGCGCTCGGCGATGAACATGGCGATCCCGTCCAGCACATCGGTGCCGGAGTAGAGGTTCTCGCCCACTTGCCCGAAGCCCGCGATGTTCTGTCGGTACTCGTTCGAGCTGTGACCGGAGGGGCAGCTGTCCGCGTAGGTCTGGGCCCCAGCGGCCAGCTCGGCGTTCCAGCGCACGCGCGGCACGCCGACTCTGACGCGCCACTCGTTGTGAGCCGCGGTCGCCCCCTCGGCGACAGCGCTCTCCCCCGCGGCCAGCGCGGGGTCGGGGACGAAGGTGCAGTCCACCGGATCAGTCCCCCCGGCAGCGCCCCCCGTGCTCGGTGCCCCGCCAGTACTGGCACCACCAGTGGTCGGTGCCCCGCCGGTGCCGGGAGAACCACCGGTGTCGCTAGCGCCGCCGGTCTCGGCCATTCCCCCGGTGCCTGGCGTACCTCCCACGGGGACCGCACCGCCGGAGCTCGGGTCGCCTCCCGTGCTCGGATCGCCTCCCGTGCTCGGATCGCCTCCCGTGCTCGGGTCGCCTCCCGTCGCGCTGCCCCCCACCTCGGTACGCCCACCGGACGGACTGGCACTGCTGCCCCCAACCGCGCTGCCCGCCGCGCCGCCCAGGCTCGCGTTGCCTCCGGTTGCCGCACCCCCGCTGGGGTCGGGATCCGAGGAGCTCGCAACCTCCTCGCACCCCATCGCCCACCCCATCGTCATCGCGACCAGCGCGACTCCCAGATACTTCGACATGACCCAGCTCCTGCTCCCTCAGGATGCGGGGCACGCCGAGGGGCGTCAACCAGCCGGGCCAACTCGACCGTCAGCACGGATGGCGAAAAGATCCGGCGCCGGATCGCCGGGAGAAACGGCAGCCCCGGAGGCGTGAGCGCCCCGTTGTTGGACTTGGCCAGGTTCGGTCGCTACGATCCGAAGAAGTGCGCAGCTCGAGCCCCTGGCATCCCCGGACCTTGATGCTCCTGATCGGCGCGGGCGTGCTGTGCCTGGCCCCGAGCGGGCACGCCGACATCTACAAGACGGTCGACGAGGACGGAGTCATCTCGTTCACCAACAAGCCTACGGGCCAGAAGTCGCAGCTGGTAGCGCGCAGCCCCCGTCCCAAGCCGCAGATCGTCATGCCGCGAGATCGCTCGCCCGGGCGCTACGCGCGATACGACGTCCACATCCGCCAAGCCGCCATCCTGTACCAGATCCCCGAGGCGCTGATCCGGGCGGTGATCAAGGTCGAGAGCGATTTCGATCCGGGCGCCGTTTCGCCGAAGGACGCGCGGGGACTCATGCAGATGATCCCCGCCACCGCCGAGCGCATGATGGTGACGGACGTCTTCGACCCGCGACAGAACATCTTCGGCGGCACCCGCTATCTGCGCGTCCTCGCCAACCTGTTCAACGGCGATCTGGAGCTGACCATCGCGGCATACAACGCGGGTGAGGGCGCCGTGATGCGCTACGGCGGGATCCCTCCGTACCCCGAGACGCAGGACTACGTCGCACGCGTCGTGGCCTACTACCGACACTTCCGCGCAGTCCAGGTCAACCCCGCGCAGTAGCGTGGGCCGGGTTCGCGCGACTCGCGCTGGACTGCGAGCACGAAAGCTCAGCTCGTGACCGGGGCGCAGAGAGCGGGGCCCGCCGCGACGGCGGACCCCAGCGCTCCCGGCGGGCGACTACTCGACCAGCTTCTCGCAGGTGCTGGTGCAGATCTGCCCCGGCTGGCCGTTGGCGACTCCGAGGTCGCAGAGCTCGCCGAACTCGAAGTCGGTGAAGCCATCGCCGCAGAAGTGCGACGGCTGACAGGCGGCGGTGCACCCCTCGACGCCGTAGGGAACGCCGTTCTCACGACCGCGATCGCACGCCTCGTCGCCGTTGACGACGCCGTCGCCGCAGAAGGGCCCGAACTTGCAGTCGAGCGTGCAGCCATTGTAGAGGTCCGCCTGGTTGGGCGAGAGGCAACCCTCGGGGAGCGCCGCGGGATCGAGACCGCAGTCGCACTCCTCACCCATCGCCACCACAGCGTCGCCGCAGGTCGGCAGGCACTCGGACTGAGTCGTGCTGAAGCCGAAGAGCGACAGCTGGTAGTTCGATTCCCGCGGGTGCCGGTCGGCGTGGAAGACCGCGATCTCGTAGGTGTTGCCCGCCGTGAGGACGAGCGGGACGGAGCCGCTCCCCCCGGTGACCGGCGCCGGGGTGCCGGTCGCCAGGTCCCGCGCCTGGATCGTGTAAGTGGCCGCGGCGCCATCGAAGGAGACCACGCCCTCGAGGCGCTCGTGGGGCGCACCGAGATCGAGCACCAGCACGCCATTGATGAAGACCCAGACGTCGTCGTCGCCGAAGAAGCTGAGCTCCTTGACGCCCCCGTCGTAGCGGAACAGGTAGCGCGCCTCGGAGGTGAAGTAGAAGTTGCGCAGCTGCCCGTTCACGTTTCCGCCCCCCTTGCTCGGCAACGGACCACCAGTCCCCGCGGTGGGGCAGTCGTCGTAGGCGGACAGCGGATCCCACTGGGTCTTCACTGGGCAGCTCGACCCCGCGCAGCAGTTCGTGTCCAGTCCGTCCTCCCAGTACGGCCAGATGCTGCAAACCTTGGCCCCCGCCGCCGCCTCGAGGGGGAAGAATCCGCTGGTCAGCGTGCCGGTGGGAGACGGCTGCCCCTGGGTGGTGGACTGACAGATGTCGTGGATATCGTCGTAGACGGTCAATCCACCACTACTGCTGAACTGGAACTGGTTGCCGCCGATCGCCGCCAGCTCCAGCACGTCGTCGACCCGCGCCCCTGCCCCGGTATCGTTGTACCAGTCGCCGAAGCTCGCGGCGCTCTGAATCACTGTCACTGTCGTCTCGATCCGATCATGCGGGTCGCCTGTGTTCTCCGTGTAGCAGGTCTCGCCGCCGGCCCCGACAACCCCGGTATTCTCCCAGTCGGTGAAACGACAGTCACACTCAGTGCTCGTGCCGAGCACCGGCTTTCCGTCGGCACCGAGCGCGGCCTGCACGAGCCCCGGGCAGAGCGAGGTCGAGTCGGTGTTCGCACAGTTGGTGGTCGAGCCCCAAGTCGCAGAAGGCCTCCCGCTGGCGTTGGGCACGCAGCTCGTCCCCGCCGCGCCGTAGTGGAAGAAGTCGGGATGCCCGGTGGGTTCGTGAGCCCCGTCGAAGTCGCGATAGGTGATCGGAATCGTCAGACATTCTCCGGCCCCAGCGCTGCAAGGCTGAGTGTCGGGACGCTCGGCAGGGTTGCAGTCGAAACCGGTCTCGATGGTGCACGCCGCCGAGCAGCCGTCGCCATCGAAGAGATTGCTGTCGTCGCACTGCTCGTTGGGGTCGATGTTGCCGTCGCCGCAGCGCGTCTCGCAGGGCCCAGTGACCCCACCCACGCGGCAGTTCGGCTCCTGCGTGCAGGTCTTGGAGCAGCCCGTGGCATCACCGTTGAAGCGGCCGTTCGCCGCCCCCAGGTCGCACGCCTCGCCCACCTGCGGGATCCCGTCGCCGCATTGGGAGGCGATGCAAGTTCCGCTCGAGCAGTCGTACCCAGGCTCGGTGAGGCAGGTCGAGGAGCAGCCGTCGCCGCTCATCGCGTTGCCGTCGTCGCAGTTCTCTCCGCCCGGCACGATGAAGCCATCCCCGCAGAAGGGCACACAGTGCCGACCTGGCGCGCGGCACTGCCAGCCGGGCTCGACCACGCGGCAGTCCGCGCTGCACCCGTCGCCCCCCACGACGTTGCCATCGTCACACGCCTCGACGCTCGCCAGTACCCCGTCACCGCAGAACGCGGAGTAGGTGCACGGAGTGCCCGGCACCAGACACTCCCAGTCCGTTTCGATCTGACAGAACTCGGTGCAACCATCACCGGAGGTCGTGTTGCCGTCGTCGCAGAACTCACCTTCGGCCAGCTGTCCATCGCCACAGGAATCGAGGTTGATGATGGGGGGGAGGCCGCCCGTCCCCGTCAATCCGGTGCCACCGCCCAAGCCCGAGGATCCGGATCCCGTCCCACCCCCCGCTGGCGGCTTGATCGAGCTGATGTCCGTCGCGCTGTTATTGCCGCATCCAGTGACGGCAAATATATATATGGAGACTGGGATAAGTGAGTAACGACCGAACGTGAGCATGCTTTGCATATTCCTCCTTGTGGAAGCCTGACGCAATCAGCTTTTTGACCTTCACAGCGCCAGCACGCAGGATGAATTGCGCTGTTACGGTGACTCTCCTCCCTCCTGGTTCACGCCCAATCGACGACTCTGGAGACACCCATTTCGCGTGAACGTTCACATACAGAACTAGCGCGCGAAGATTCCAGTCTCCCGACGATGCGATGCTCGCAGCGGAACCTGCATTCGCGTGATGAGTCGCTCCAGAAGGGCCCTGCGGGCCTCGTCTCATGACCCGAACGGTTCGCGGGGAGGCAGGACGCGACTCGGAGCCGAACCGCTAGAAGTACCCAATGTGAGATCGGGTGCGCAGTTCGAACGGGGAGCGTGGCAAGCTTCGCTGGCGATGCGAACGCGGCGACACGAGTCCAGGGTCGCCGCGGACAGCTCGCAATCCAGAGTGAGGACCTCGTCCGGAGGCTCGGGCGTCGGAAGCTGACTGCCGAGAAGCGATGGCGGAAAGAAGTGTCCATCCAGCACCGAATGAGGAGTCTCAGTTCACTGGCTCCGCCTCAGCCGCGGCTCGATGCCGTCGCGGCTGACGATCCGAAGTTCGCCGATCCGTTGCGGCGCTCGTGGCTGGTCCTTGCCACCTTTCGGCAGCTCGCTCGGCCTGGTCAACGCGTGTCGGTGCACCACGCCCCGCCACGCGCTGGTGGCCAGCGGTCGCCGCAGGCGCAGTGGCCAGCACTCAGGTGGGGGCGCTGTTGCCGCTGCGCGGATCGCCGTTCTTGGTGTCGCGAGCAACGCTGTTGCCGCCCTGCAGCTCGTTCATCAGGTCGCGGCACTCCGGCTTGCCCTTGAGGTGATTGGCGAGAAGGTTCGAAGCGTCGTGGAAGATCTTCTCGTACTTGAGGCCTTCACGGGAGCGAGCAGCCACTTTCTCGCGGCCTGATGCGAGGTCCTCTTCGAGCGCCTCGGCATAGCGTGAAAGCTGAGCTCGAAGCTCTTCTATCTGCCGGCGAAGATCACGGGCGGTGGCTTCTCGCCCTAGTCGGCGTGCTTCGCGCGTCTGCAACCACTCTCGCTTGGCCTCGACCATGGCTTTCGCCGCGCCGGCGCCTTCGTAGATGGCACGGC
>JBNLDK010000231.1:0-42436 GCA_050304295.1 Polyangiaceae bacterium | reverse complement strand
GCGGGTATATACCGGGTCCACCATGGGGGTATGCGTACCCCCATCACCCCCCTTCGCCTCACCCCCGAGGACCTGGAGGCCCTCGACCAGGCAGGCCAGATCCTCGGAGCCGAGTCACGAGCGGACGCCGTCCGTAGGTCGTCTCGGTTCGTCCTGGTGGTGGAGTCCTCCAAGGCCACCCCGAAGAAGAAGGCCACCAAGAAGGGGAGGGCCTGACCGATGGCACGCAAGCCGACCGGCTCGCTCGTCTGGCAGAAGAAGGCCGACGGCAGGAAGTGGGCCTACGTCCGAGTCACGCTCCCCGACGGCACCCGTGGACCCCTCATCCCCCTGGAGACGACCGACCCGAGAGTGGCTCGTCTCCACCAGCCCAGGGCCGTGAAGGCGGCACGGGCAGCCGTGTCGGACGAGGAGGTCCGGTCCGAGGCCACGAGGGCGGAGACGTTCTCCGAGGCGGTCGACCGCATCATGGCCCACCTGGAGAGGGAGGGCGGCCACAAGGGCACGGGCCTCCACGACCCCAAGGGCAAGCGTAGTCGGCTGGAGCGGTGGGCGTATCCCATCATGGCCGACCTCCACGTCGACCAGATCCGTCCGGGCCACATCCGAGAGGCCCTCGAAAAGTGCCGAGATGACGGCAAGGCGGACGAAACGATCAAACACCTCAAGTGGGACCTCAGCTCGATCTTCCGGTACCTGGAGGAGGAGGAGATTATCGAGGCCAACCCCGTCCGAAAGGTCGTGGGCTCGCCCAAGGGGAAGAAGGACACGAGGGAGCGGGCCGTGCTCCGTGATGAGGAGCTGGCCGTCTACCTCAAGTGGACCCACCCCGAGAAGCGTCACCAGGTTGCTGTCTTGGAGCGCCAGACCATGGCTTGCGTCAGCCGTATGTTTGGGGGGGTTCGGACGTCCGACATCCTCGTGGCCGAGTGGGAGGACTTCGAGACCGAGGACGGGCGCTTCTCCTACGGCTGGGCCGAGCGGAAGAAGACGAACCAACCTCAGCTCCTGGAGGTCCCGGAGCTACTCCGCCCGATCCTTCGGCGTTGGTGGGAGAGAGCCGGCAAGCCCTCCTCGGGCTACGTGTTTCCCAAGCTCCGGGGGGACGGGGCGGGAGAAGACCCCAGGGTCAAGTCCACGTTTGCCAAGGCGCTCAGGTCCGACCTCACCAGGGCTCTCGGGCTGGAGGTCTACCGGGCCGTGGAGGTCGAGGATTCGCGCTGTAGTAAGATCGTGTGGAAGTGGGTCGATACCGACGAGAGGGGGCAGCCCATCGCCTGGACCCCGAGGCAGACTGCCCTCCTCAAGGGGGACAAGCGCACCAAGCCCGTCGACTTCCATTCCTTCCGTCGTGCCTACTCCCAAGCCTTGGGCAACGCTGGCGTGAACGCCCAGACGGCGATGGCCCTAGCCGGGCACTCCACGACTGAGGCTCACGGACGCTACTTGCGCAACGCCCAACAAATGAGGCAGGTTCCCCCCTCGGCCCTTCCGAAACTCGATGTCGACGAATCGTCAAAGGGGAGGGCAGTTAAGTCCCCAAAAGGAGGCAAAAACCCCGAAGAAACCAGGGAAAGTGACCCCGAATCGTCAAACGTCAAAACGGATGACGATTCAGCAAACGACGATTCACCAGATACAGCGAAAAGCCCGGTAGAAACCGGGGATTGGGCGGGTAGCTCAGTGGTAGAGCGCTGGCCTTACAAGCCGGATGTCGCAGGTTCGAGACCTGTCCCGCCCACGATCAGAGCCCAGAGTTGCGCGCCGAGCCCTCGCTGCCGGATTCCTGGAGGCTGGCACGAGTGGCGGCAGAGGAAGGGGGCCGGTCGCTGGCGGGGCGGGTGGTGCATGCGACAGCGCGGTATCATGAACTGAGACCGAGCCCTGGGGCTCCGCAGCTGCGAGGTGTTCGATGATCGTTGGCGTTCCCCGAGAGACGAAGAAGCACGAGTACCGGGTGGGCATGCTGCCGGTGGGGGTCGACGAGATGACCCGAGCTGGGCACGAGGTATGGGTGGAGAGCGGCGCGGGAGTGGGGAGCGGAATCTCCGACGCCCAGTACGAAGCTGTGGGTGCGCGACTCGTTGATGAGGTTGCGAACATCTGGGCGCAGGCCGAGCTGATCATCAAGGTGAAGGAACCACAGCCCGCCGAACTCGGCCAGCTGCGCGAAGATCAACTGGTGTTCACCTACTTTCACTTCGCTGCCGACCGCGCACTGACGGATGGAGTGCTGGCGTCCGGCGCGACTGCCGTCGCCTACGAGACGCTGCGAGACGCGAACGGCAAGCTCCCGTTGCTCACTCCGATGAGCGAGGTGGCGGGGCGGATGAGCATCCAGGAAGGGGCCAAGTATCTCGAGCGGCCGCAACTGGGTCGCGGCATTCTGCTCGGGGGGGTACCGGGCGTCGCTCCGGCGCAGGTGGTGATCCTCGGTGGCGGGGTGGTCGGGAGCAATGCCGCCAAGGTCGCCGCGGGTTTTGGGGCCCGGGTGACGGTGCTCGACATCTACCTCGATCGGTTGCGCTTCCTCGACGAGATCATGCCCAGCAATGTCACCACCCTGTACAGTGACCGGCACACGATCCGTGCCCAGCTGGCAGCCGCCGATCTGGTGGTGGGTGCGGCCTTGGTGCCGGGGGCGAGGGCACCGCGGCTGATCGGGCGCGACGATCTCGGACGGATGCAGAACGGAGCGGTGATCGTCGATGTTTCGATCGACCAGGGCGGCAGTGCCGAGACATCGCGACCGACCACGCACGAAGATCCGACCTACGTCATCGACGGTGTTGTTCACTACTGTGTGGCCAACATTCCGGGCGCGGTGGGCCGGACGAGTACCTACGCACTCTGCAACGCGACGTTGCCCTACGCGCTCCAGCTCGCCAGCCATGGCCTGTCGGGGGCCGCGCGGCGGGATCCGGCTTTCGTCAGCGCGGTGAACACGCACCGGGGCCAGTTGACGAACGCGGCGGTCGCTTCGGCCTTCGGCCTCGAGGCGGTTCCCTACGTGCCGTGAGCGTTCGCAGAGCTCTCCCAGCTAGCGGATGTCGTCGTACCATCGGTGCAGCCGGGCGGGGGAGAGGCCGGCTCGGTAGAGCAGGGGAAAGAGGTTGACGGTCAGCGCGTAGCGTAGCGGATGGGCCAGAAAGCGCCGTCCCGAGACCTGAACCGAACGCGGTGCGGTGCGGATCGCGCCGCGCCGACGGAGGCGCAGGGCCAGCTCCAGATCCTCCATCAGCGACTGGTCGGCGAACCCACCGACCTCGCGAAAGGTGTGTGCGCGCAGGAAGAGGGCCTGATCTCCATAGGGCAGGGACGTGTAGCGAGAGCGGAGATCGGCGAGGTGCAGCCAGAGCGCGGACCGCTGCTGGTCGCTGTCGTCGACGTGCCAGGTGCGGAATGCGCCAGCGACCACGCCTGGCACGTCTAGGGTTCGGTGAACCCAGCGGGCCGCGTCCGCGGGTAGCGAGACGTCGGCGTGGAGGAAGAGCAATACATCGCCGCTGGCGACTGCCGCCCCGGCGTTCATCTGCCGGGCGCGTCCGCGCTCGGCCCGCACCAGCCGCGCCATCGAGAACTGGGCGACGAGTGCGCAGGTGCGGTCTGCGCTGCCGCCGTCGCTGACGATGACCTCGTCGAAGGCGGCCTGGCGCTGCAGTTCCGTGAGGCGAAGCGCAATGCGGGATTCCTCGTTGAGCGTGGGAATGATGACGGAGATCCCGCTCACGGGGGCGGCTCCGCGAGGGGCATGGGGAGCTCTAGCTGGTCGAAGACGGAAGCCGTGTGGGGGGCATGGATGGTGCCGGTGGCGAGGTCGCGGCGCAGGCGGACGAGATCCGCGGGCTCGTCCACATCGTACCAGGTGGGGAGCAGGTGCGGAGGCTGGCCGGCGGCGATCAGCCGCTGCTGGGTGGCACGTAGTGTCCCACTCGAGCCCCACGGTAGCCCGTGCAACAGATCGGGCGTGGCATCGCGCACACCGATCAAATGATAGCCGCCGTCCACGGTCGGTCCGAGCACCGCCGGGGTGCCGGCGACGAGCCGCGTTAGTGCTTCGGCGAGCAGCGTGGGGGGACGGCCTGGTGCGTCGGTTCCGACGACGATTGCTGGCGTTCCGTCTCGCGTGGCGCGGTGCAGCGCGCGGCTCATCCGGGCGCCGAGATCACCGGCGCCCTGATCCCAGATCGTGGGGGAGGGTGTGAAGCGCGGTAGCGGACCGGTTCCGGTCAGGGCGAGTACCGGGCGCGCTGAAGCGGTTGCTGTCACGGCTTCCCAGGTATCGAGGAGGAACCCTCGCGCGAGGCGAGCGGCCGCGTCCGGGCCCAGCTCTCGTGCGAGTCGGGTCTTGGCGATGCCCGGCACGGGTACCTTGGCGAAGACGATCAGGGTCCCCGGCGGAGCCACGCGAAGAATCTCTCGAAGAGGCGCTGGAGGCTCGGCGTCAGCCGACCGCGCTGGTACGCATCACCGAGACGCTTCACGAGCTCGGTCTCGGTGGGGTAGGGGTGGATGGTGGATGCAATCCGCTTGAGCGGTATCCCGTGTGTCATCGCCAGCGATAGCTCGGCGATGGTGTCGCCCGCGCGGGGTGCGACGATCGTGGCGCTGTGAATTCGCCCTCGGCGGTCGTGAAAGAGCCGACCGTACCCCATCGTCGCGCCGTCAACGACGGCGCGGTCGACGGTGTCCAGCTTCAGGGTCAACTCCTGCAGCCGAGAATTGGCGCGTGCTTGCTCGGTGGGGGTGCCCACGTGCGCCACTTCGGGGTCCGTGTAGGTGCACCACGGGACGACCAGGCGACTGCAACGCGCACGCCCGAAGAACAGCGCGTTGCGCAGCACGAGTCGCGCCTGGGCGTCGGCCGCGTGCGTGAACTGCAGCGCGGAGCAGACGTCTCCCGCGGCGAAGATGCGCGGGTTGGTTGTGCGGAGGTGGTCGGTGACCTGGATGCCCTGGCGCGGGTCGTAGGAAACCTGGGCGGCGTCGAGGCCCAGGTCCTCGACGTTGGGGCGCCGGCCCGCGGCGACCAGGATCTCCTCGGTGATGATGGTGGTGGTCTCTCCCTGCCTCTCGTACCGCACTCGCCGCGCGCTTGGAGTGCGGCCCGGGGTCTTGGCGCCGCTGGGCAGGGTGGTTTCGATGCGCTGGGCGCTCAGCACGCGGGCACCGGTGATGACGCGAATGCCTTCGGCGCGAAACTGTCGGAGTAGCAGTTCGCCGGCCTGCGGATCGTCTCGGGGCAGCAGTCGTTCGTCCGTGAGGACGGTGACTTCCGAGCCGAGGCGGCGGAACGCTTGGGCCAGTTCGCATCCGATGGGTCCCCCACCGATGACGACCAGGCGGCTAGGCAGATTGGGTAGCGAGAAGACCGTTTCGTTGGTGACGAACTCGGCGTCGTCCAGACCTTTGATCGGAGGAACGGCCGCGCGAGCTCCGGTGGCGATCACGGCGCGGTGGAACCTCAGGCGGTGTGCCCCCACCTCGAGCTCACGAGGGCCAACGAAGTGCCCGGCTCCAAAGAACACGTCGACCCCTGCGGCGGTGAGTCGCTCGACGGAATCGTGAGGGGCGATGCGCGTGCGGCGGCTCCGCATCCATTCCATCGCTTTCGCGAAGTCGATGCGAACTCCATCGCAGTGAACTCCGAACCGGGCGGCAGCTGCCACCTCTTGCGCCGCGCGTGCGGCGCGAAGAAGCCCCTTCGAGGGGACGCAGCCGGTGACGAGGCAGTCGCCGCCGAGCCAGCTCCGCTCGATGAGCGCAACTCGAGCGCCCAGCCCGGCGGCTCCCATGGCCGACACCAGTCCCGCGGTTCCTCCGCCCAAGACCACGAGGTTGTAGCAGTCGGCCGGCTGAGGGTTCTTCCAGTCGCCCGGATGGGTCAGCTCGACCAATCGCCGATCATGACGGTCGTCGGCGAGAAGAACGGGGCGAGAGGGATCCGTCATGGATGGGTGGCGCCATCGTGCCGAGGGCGTGCAACGACCGCAAGTGCAGCGAGAACTCAGGCGTGCTCGGTTTCTGGAGGACGCAAGCTCTTGGCCAGCTCGCGCCGGGCGATGCGGGTTAGCAGGATGGTGACGCCGACGGTCGCCCCGAGACCGATGGCGTACAGAATCCACTTGGCAGGCCCGCCGTCCGGAGCTCCGTTTGCGAGCGCGGCCGCGGTCGTTACCAGCGAACCAAGATAAGCGAAGAGCGCCGCGCCGGGGAGCATGCCGAGGAGCGATGCGCCGACGTAATGATGGAGGGGAACGCTCGTCAGGCCGAGACCGTAGTTGAGCAGATTGAACGGAAAGATCGGCGACAGGCGAAGCAGCAACACCACCTTGAATCCGTCTCTTCCGATGGCGCGGTCCACTGCCGCAAAGCGTGGCTCCATGGCAATCCGGCGCTGAACCCACCCCCGAGCCACGAAGCGCCCGACGACGAACGCGACAGTGGCGGCCAGGGTGGCCGCCGGCCAGGCGATGAGGGTACCGCCGATGGGGCCGTAGGCGAACCCGGCAGTGAGGGTCAGCAACGACCCGGGCAGAAGGAGAACCGCTCCCATCGCGTAGACTCCGAAGAACGCGACTGCCCCCACCGCTCCTGCTCCGCGGATCCAGTTGGCCAGCGCTAGCACCCAGTCGTCAGTGGGTAGGGATGCGCCAATGACCGCCACGCAAGAGATGATGCCGAGGACCGCTAGGACCTGCCAGCGCCGACGTTGCTCCATGCCAGAGAGTACGCGAAGGACCTCCACTGGTTCGCCGATCTTCGCGAGAGGGCTCGAGGGATGGGCGATTTAGCCAGCTTGCGCCTTTCCCGGCCCCTGCGAGGGGCTTCGTGACCGGACCTCGGAGACGACGGCGGTCTCCTGGCGCAGCTCCCGGAGCCGGCGACGCATCGTTTCCACGGTTGTCCGGGTGGAGACGATGAGGAACCTCTCTCCAGAGCTGGCGCGCCAGATCGGGGCGCGGTCGATGAGGCCGTCCAGGTGTCCCAGGTTCGTCAGATGGTGGGGCAAGGCGGGGTGAGCCATGTCGTCCCAGAAGATCAACCAGGCGCCACGGGCGAACAACGGGAGTTCCCTCTCCAGCGTGCGCCGAGTGGGCAGTACGAGACTGAAGGGCTGGGTTTGGGGCAAGACGACGAGTGTCTCTACCTGTCCCAGTCGGAATGCTGGCAACCGCGCCAGGTAGTGCGTGAATTCCGCCAGAGTCCCACCCTGGCGCTCGAACTGTCGATGCGGGTCACCGCCGCAGACGAGCACCAGCTCTTCGCAGTGAAGCCGAGCTTCCAGGCGGTTGGGCAATCCTTGAGGATAGACGATGGCCCGCGTGTGCACCGTTCTGCTAACCCCTGTCACTAAGCGTAGTGCTCACCTGGCGGGTGGGGCCAGTGGTCGTCGGTCGGTTTCTGGAGCTCGGATCGAAAATCCTAAGGGGTCAGTCGCGACGGGCGCCGGTCCGGCCGCTCAGAAGGCGCCGTCCTCCGCGCACGCGATCGGCTGTTTCTGCTCGAATCCCGGCAGCGAGGATGGTTTGGCGCAGGCGATCAGCACGAGCGCCAGGCAAACGGACGCGAAGGTCACGGCGAGGTGGGTGCCCGGGGGCCAGGTGCTGCTCCAGTCCAGCATGCGCCGGAGCGACTCCTCGCCGTTGCCGCGCCAGCTGCGCACCTCGACCGTCGACTCGGCGTCCATGGGTTCGCGGCTGGGCTCGACGGGAGGTGTCCAGTCCGGGGAGTCGTCGGCGCTGGTCGTCGCTCCCCAGGGATACCAGTCGTCGCGTTCCAGGGTGTGCTGGGGCGGGGCGTCCCGGTGCTGATCGCGTTGGCGATCGTATTCAGCGCGGCGGAAAGGGTCCGAGAGGACGCAGGCCGCGACGTTCAGCTCGACCATCCGCTGCTCCGCCGCGTGACCGTGCAAGTCCGGATGACTGGACATGGCCTGCAGCCGGTAGGCCCTGCGGATCTGTTCGTCGGTGGCGTTCCGGGGCACTCCCAGCACGCCGTAAAGGTCAGTGGCGATGACGTCCTTCCCGAGCCGCATGCACTCCTCGCTTATCTTTCAGGTATCCCGTCGACTGACCCATTGGACAAGCGGCTCGTCCAGGAGTTCCCCTGGAGCGGCCGCTCTTGGTGGACTGCCGGCCTCGCGGCCGATCCGTGGCGCGTTGCACCTCTCAGTGCCATACGGTTGACCGTGCGGAAGCTTCCCACTGGGCTCGCGCTGCTGTTCTTACGAATTTCGGCCTTCTATGGGGGCACTTCGGATACTGACAGCGGGATGGGAACCCGCGATTCCCTGCCCATTTCGCGACGCGACGCGCCACGACGCCTGGCTCGCGGTAGGATTGACCCATGCATCGAGTGAGGATTACTGGCACCGGATTGCACCTCCCTCCCCAGGTTCAGACCGCTGCCGAACTGGCTCCGCTGATTCGCAAGAGCGAGCGCTGGATCCTCTCCCGGGCTGGAGTCGCTGAGCGGCGAATTGCTACCGAGCCCATGGATGTCATCGGGGCTGCCGCCGCGCGGGAAGCCTTGGGCGACGGTCCACCCCCAGATTGCATCATCAACGCATCCGTGACGCCCCTCCAGCTGATTCCTGACAGCTCTACCTACATTCAGAAGGAGCTGGGCTTGGAAGGGATCCCCTGCTGGACTTTGGCGGGCAACTGCCTCTCGTTCATCATCGCGTTGCTCAACGCGAGCTCGCTGATCGCGACCGGTGTCTATCGCCGGATCCTGATCGTGTCGGCAGAGACCGGGACGCCATGGCGCTTCCTGAAGGAGGCCGAGTCTGCCGCGCTGTTTGGGGATGGTGCGGCGGCCGTCGTGGTCGAACCCACACCCGAGCAAGATTCGTCCGCGATCCTCGACTGGGAGATGGGGACCTGGCCGGAGGGAGCCGACCTGACGGTCTTTCCTGGTGCCGGCACCCGTCACCCTCCCGGGCATCCTGAGCTCACCCGACCCGAGGACAACTACTTCCACATGCAGGGGCCGGCGGTCTTTCGCCTCGCCCGCACCAAAGTGACCGACGTCTTGAACGCCCTCTTCACGCGCAACGCGATGACGGCGCGCGATGTCGACTGGCTCATCCCCCATCAGGCCTCCGGCCGTGCGGTGGCCGCGGCGGCGGCCTACGGCTTCGACATGGATCGGGTCATCAATATCGTGGGCGAGGTGGGCAACTGCATTGCCGCATCGATTCCCATGGCACTCGTCACCGCAGAGCGGCAGGGCAAGCTCGTTCGGGGTCAGCGCCTGCTCCTCGGCGGAACTGGCGCGGGCCTCTCGGTCGCCTTCCTGTTGCTGCGCTGGTAGCTGGACTCGCGGGCATTGGCACGCTACCGCGCTGAGACGTTCATCCTGGCCCCTCCGGAACGGGTCTGGCAGGTGCTGGTCGATCTCCCCCGCTACCCCGAGTGGAACCCGTTTACAGTGTCGGTCGCGTCGAGCTTGGACCAAGGGGCACCGGTGGACATGCAGGTACGTCTCCATGGTCAACTGCGCCACCAACGAGAGCAGGTGTCCATCGTGGAGCCTCCGCACTGTCTGGGTTGGGGCATGCAGTTGGGTCCGCGGTGGTGGCTCCGAGCGGAGCGACGGCAGACTCTGGGGGCCGTGGAGGGGGGCACTCGCTACGTGACAGACGACCACATCCAGGGCGTTCTTTCTCCTATCGTTCACTGGATCTTCGGCACCACGCTGGAGCGAGGATTCGCCGAGATGACGCAGGCGCTCAAGCGCCGGGTCGAGGGGTAGTCGCGACGAACTCGCGGACAGCGCGCAGCGTACTCGGTGAGTACTTGCGCCAGCCGGGGCCTGCTTCGCGGCTGGGCCACAGCAGTGCCATCGAGTAGCCCTGCCGGCTCAGCAGCTCCAACCGTGCGCGGGTGGCCGTACCATCGTTTCCCAGGTCCGCCCCGAGGAGCATCGGCCAGGGCGCGTGGGTTGGATCGCGACTCCAGCACCGCGCCCCGCAGCTGGACATCTCCCCGATGAAAGCGTTGGTGGTGGCGCGTTCCGGGACCCAGAGCTGCGGGAGTCCGTAGTAGTGGAATTGCGGAAGGGTGCCCGTGGGCAGGTGCTCCAGGTCCTCGGCCATGGCGTGTCCGACGGTGGACTCGAAGCCGGCTTCCGCGATCCTCTCGAGACCCTCGGCTAGGAACCGACACAGCGCGGCGGGCTCGATCTCCGTCGCGAATGCGTGGTGGCGCCAGGTCAGCCAGCGAGTGATGTTCCAGTGGGGCTCGTTCATCAGCTCCCAGGCGAGGATGGGTGCTCGTTCCGACTTGGAGACCGCAAGGAATGGCTCCAGCACGTCGGTGAAAAAGCGCTCTCGGATCTCCGGGTGGGTGACGATCGCGCTGCGACCCCCGTTGCCGGGACCTCGCCTGGGGTCTCCCAGGGCATCGTGGCAGAGCAGTGACGGAATGATCGTGGTGCCGATGCTACGGCAGCACGCGAGGAGCGCCGCGAACCGATCGAGAGCCTCGCCGAGTGCGTGCTGGGCGCCGCGGGGGGGTGGGCTGAAGCTCAGGGTTTCGTCCTCGCTCGTGAGGTGACCCCAGCGGTCCAGTTGGCACAGGAGCCAGACGCGCACTGCGGTGATCCCATAGGGAGAGAGTCGGTCCAGTGTTTCTCGAAAGTCCGCGACCGTTCCGGGGGTGAACAGATTGTTTCCGAATGTATTGGAGTGCCACGGATAGTTGATCCCGACCTTCACCCAGCCGGAGTACCACCACCGCGCGAAGGGAGCGTGGTCTTTGTCGGTTTCGCGCCAGGGGTTGTCGCCAGATCGGCGGGACGGTAGAGCAGAGCCATGGCGCGACTGTTCAGACGTCGACAGAATCCACGACTTCTACTCCGAACCCCCCCATGGACCGAGCGAACGCCCGCATGCGGTGGCTGTGTGCCCGACTGGGGTGACGACGACGAGCTCGACCCTGACCTCGACGACGATGACGGTTGCGAGGCGCACTGCACCGGTGGCACCCGCTGCGGCGATGGTGGGGGGGATTGCCGTTGCCACGGAGAACGTCGCCGGTCTGCCCGTGGGCGTTGCGCCGGAGGAGGCTGTTGCCGCGGGCGCTGTGGCTGTGGCGGCGGCGGTGGCTGCTGTGGCGGTGGCCGTGGCTGCGGCGGTGGCTGCGGCTGTGGCTGCGGCTGTGGCTGCGGCTGCGGCTGTGGCGGTGGCTGTGGCGGTGGCTGCGGCGGTGGCTGCGGCGGTGGCGGTGGCTGCGGCGGTGGCTGCGGCGGTGGCTGCGGCTGCGGCGGTGGCGGGTGTCGGTGTGGTTGCTCGGGTGGTGGGTGCCGCGGTGGGGCGCGCTGCTCGACGACGAAGGGGTGCCGTTCGGGTTCCAGTGGTGGCTGCGGCTGCGAAGCTGGCTGCTCCTGCAAGGGTGAAGGCCGGGGTGCCTGCGGATGCCGCGCTGACGGTCGAGGCGATCGGAGTCGCCGCTGTGGGAGGGGACGTCAGGGCAGTGGTGGTGGTTCGTGCCACGAGGCGGACGGACACGGGAGTTGCTCCGGTGAGTGTAGCGGTGGGCGCGCGAAGACGGCACACGAACCCACGCCCTCTGGTGAACCCGCGACCGGTGGAGGCTCTCGGCGGGCTCGGCGACGGGCTCGAGGGGCCGACTCAGACCAGACGGCTCGAGGCAGCGAGCCACGGGACGGCTCGGGGCGCGGTGATTGTCGGGGAGACGGTTCGTGCGGCAAGTGCTGTTGACGCTGGCGCTCGTCGGCGGTTGCGGTGGTGCCCAGGGTGCCGGCACCGGCGCGCAGGAGCCATCCACGGCGGACTCCGCATCCCACGGACCGGGAGCGGCGTGCCTCGAGGACGCTGCCACTCCTCGTGAGGTGCCAGCGGACGCGCCCGAAAGTATCGAGGTGGCTCACATCCTGGTTCGGCACGCCGAACTCGAACGGCCGGAGGGGGCGACGCGGAGTCGCGAGGCGGCCTGCCTCCGCGCCCTCGCCGCGCGGGAGAAGCTGGAGCACGGTGCTGAGTGGGAGGCGACCGTGGCTGAGTTCAGTGATGCGCCCGGGGCGACCGAGGGAAATCTCGGTGTGGTGTCGCGCGACGAGCTTGCCCCCGAGTTTGCGAATGCGGCTTTCTCGCTCGAGGTGAATCAGCTCAGCTACGTCGTCGAAACCGATCGCGGATTCCACGTAATCGTGCGGCTGGAGTAGTCGCCCGGACGCCTGAGGGGGCGCTGATTGGGGTCAGCGTGGCTCGACGAGTCGTAGCAGATCCGCGAACGATGGGGGGCTGCCGAGGCCCCCCGGGAGATCTCCCGGGGGCACGTAGCGACGCGCCATGTCCAGGACGGACCGGCAGGCGTTCCGAGCGAGGTCCAGGAGAAGCGTGGGATCGGCATTCGGGCGGGCTCCGCGGAGATCGACCAGCCAGACCCGACCGTCGGGGGTCAGGTCGAAGCGCTGCAACTCCGCATCCGGCAGCGCAACCCGCGCCGCCGCGAGGCCACCGAAGATCCCCACGAGATCCGAGCAGACACGCAGCGCTGCCTCCCGCTGCAGGCCTCCCTTACGCTCGACGGCGGTACTCAGTGGCGAGCCGTGCGCGCGCACTGCGAAGTAGGCGCGACCTTCCGCGGTACCGGTTGCGGTCAGCGTGGCAACCCCGGCGACACAGAGCGCGCCGAGCACGCTGGCGGCAGAGGGGGCATCCTCGGTAGGAGCTTCGTCGAACACCCAGACGGGGCGCATGCTGGTCAGATCGATGGCGCCGCGTCGATCACCGCGTCGCCCGGGTCGTCGTCGTCCTCTGCGGCGGCCCGACGGGGACTCCTCGCGGTGTGGTTCGACATCCAGCAAGGCGATGCGCCCCCAGCGAGGCGCGCCGAGCGCCGCGAGCCAGCGCTCCGGAACCTGGAAGGATGGATGGGCTCGTTTCAGGTCGCCCAGCAACTTCCGGGCGGCGTCTTCGCGCTCGCCGGCAATCAGCGCGCGGGCAAGCTCCAGGCCCAAGCTGCCGTGGACCTCGGCCTGATCGCGGAGGCTTTCGAGGAGCGCGAGCAGTGGCCGCTCTGTCGCCGGATCGCCGCCAGCGCAGGCCTGAGCGCCGAGCTCGAGCAGTCGTTGCCGGGTTGCCGAGCCGTACCGCAGCAGTGCGCCCTCATCGCCGCGCAGAAGCAGGCGTAGGCCCTCGCGCAGCCGGTCGGCGCCATAGCGGCTGGACTTGCCGTGTAGGACGACTCCCTGGGCGGCGCGGAGCGGGACGACGAACGCGGCCAGCGCTGCGGGAAGTTCGGCAGCTCGGGCGTCGAAGGCGTCTCGGAACGCGCGGCCCTCGAACAAACCGAGCAGGACTTGGGGGCGCTGCCGCTCGTCGAACAGCTCGACGATCAGGTCCAGCACCCGACGCAACTGACCCGGCGATACCTGCTCGAAATCGAGTCGTTCCAGCGCCTCGGAGAAGGCCGCGACGGCCTGTGCGCGCGCCCCGGTGCGGCGGACACAGTCAAGGTAGAGCAGCGCGTAGTCGATGTCGGGGCTGATGCGCAGCACGCCCTCCACGAGACGGGTGGCAGTGTCGGCGTCGAGCCGCTCCACAGCAGCGAAGACGCGCTTGCGGTCGACCTTGCTCAGCAGGTGTTGGCAGACGCCGCGATGGGTCGGTTCGCGCCGTTCGTTGAGGAGGAGATCCTCCTGCGCGTTGACCTTGAGATTGAGTACCTTCCGATGTTCGCGGAGAAATCTCAGGTGCCGCTTCATCGCTGCGACTTCGTCGCGGCTCAGGGGCTCTTCGGGCAGCCTGGAAGAGGCTGGCTCCTGCTCGGCGGCTGCCGCCTCCAGGGCCTGCATGGCGATGTCGGTAGGGGCTGGTGCCTTGCGGCGGGGCCGTCGACGCTTCTTGCGTCGGGAGCTGTCTGATCGAGGCGACTTGCTCCCGGGCGCGGTGTCCTTGGCTGGCTGCTCCCGCGCGGCGCGTTCACCCATGGGGCTCTGGGCATACGCCTGTGGGGGGGACGCTGTCAAACTGGGAGCGGTCTCGCCGAGCGGCGTTTGATGGTCCACCAGTGGCGACTGCAAGCCACTGGGCGCGGCGAGCAAACGGGAGATCGTTTGCGTGCTCTTCGCTCGTCCTCTGGGTCTTTCAAAGGCCATTGCGGCTGCGCGCAGCTGCTTTCCCAGGTTGGTCCCCCCCAAGCGTTAGGCACGAGCGCCTGGTTGCCGCTCGTGGAGGTCTCCAAGGGGTCGCCGCGCGGCGCGAGCAGCCGTTGATGCAGGAGCGACCTGTCTCGTAGGGAGACGTGCGGCCACGAGGCCGCGGTGACGAGGGGGGGATGATCTTTCCGGCCGGCCTAGCCGGTGATCGACAGGATTTCACGGGCTGTTTGGGCAGCCCGTGCCCCGGGGCCGGCATGGGGCAAAGTCGCCTCATCCCTCGGGAAAAACATTTCGCCGCCCGTGCGGGGTTCTGCTACTGCTCGGTCGACCGCTAACAGACCTCGTGCCCAGGGTTCGATACGCTTGGCTGGAGTCTGGGAGCCGGCCGCCTCGATTCGGCGAGGTGCTGGCACGTCGAGCCACGCGTCCGTCGGGAACCAAGGGAAACAAAAAGAAAAACACGGGTCTGAAGAGAATGAGCGCGAAGCTTTTCGTGGGCAATCTGTCCTATTCCACCATGGACCATCAGCTGGAGCAGGCGTTCGCCCAATTCGGTGAGGTTCTCAGCGCAACCGTCGTCATCGATCGCCAGACCGGGCGCTCCCGAGGCTTTGGCTTCGTCGAGTTCAATGACGAGGGGGCTGCGCAGGCAGCAATCGATGGATTGAACGAGACCGACCTTGACGGTCGCACCATCAACGTCCGCATTGCGCACGACCGTCCGCGTGGCGGTGGCGGACCTCGTGGTGGTGGCGGCGGCCGAGGAGGGGGCGGCGGCGGCGGCGGCTTCCGCGGCGGCGGCGGCGGCGGCGGCGGTGGCGGCGGCGGCGGTGGCGGTGGCGGTGGCCGTGGTGGCGGCGGTGGTCGCGGCGGTGGTCGTGGCGGTGGCCGTGGCGGTCGCGGTGGCGGCCGCGGTGGCGACTACGACGATCGCTGGTAAGAGCGGCGCGCGCGACGCTTTCGAGCGTCGCGCGCAGCCTTCAGCGTCACGACCCACCAATGGTCGGCTGATGGCTTCTCCAGTTCTCACAGGGGCGGGTTCTCCGCTGCTGTGCGATGACACCGACAGGGCAGCAGCGCCAGCGGGAAGCCTCTGTCTCCGCGTGGCTCGCCCCCGCTGGGCGCCCGGGGACAGGTGTGTTCCGCGTCGAGCAAACTGATTGGTGTTCTAGAGGGGTGCGCGCCTGCAGGTATTGGCGCACGACAGCTCTGGAATCTGATTGAGGTGCGGCGCTGCGCCGCGGACGGGCCCGACGACGTGGAGTGGGTTCAACTGGGCCCGCCGAGGCGAGTTGCGGCGAGCCTCAGCCTGTGTTGGTCGCGCTTGGCGGAGGATCCGGGATGGTGTTCTGTCCCAGATCAGCCATCACTTGTGCGTAGAGGCGGTCGTCAATCCGATAGAAGAACAGGGCGACCAAGCAGAGGCCGGAGTAGACGGCTGGCACGATGTTGAACAGCCAGAGGATGCCTTGGGTGGCGCTGGGTGTCAGTTCGGTGTTGGCGACGTACCCCGTCCGCCACATCACTAGTGAAGCCATTGACCCGGCGAGCGCCATGCCCGCTTTCTGCATGAAGGAGAATACCGCAAACGGCATGCCCTCGGAGCGTTGACCGGTCTTCCAGTGTCCATACTCGACCGTGTCGGGCAGCATTCCCCACTGGGTGATCGAGCAGAACATCTGCCCAAGGGTGAAGACCGCCGACACCACGAGGATCGTTCCCAGTTGAGTGATCGGCACGAAGAAGCGCGCGACGCCCGTCACCAGCACTATCGCGCTGCCCGCGATGAAGATGGCTCGCTTGCCGAACCGCTTGGTCAAGATGGGCGCCGTGATGGCTCCCACCAGGTTGCACGCCAGAGACATGGTGAAGTACCGGTCGCCGAACGACTCGTTCCCGAGGATGTACTTGAAGTAGTAGAAGGCGACCGCGTTGCCGGTCACCCACACTCCAGTGTTGAGGAACATGGCCAGCGATAAAGTGAGCAATGCGTCGTTCTTGCGGATGATCGGCAGCACGTCGCGGAGCCGATACTTCTCCGCGTGGATCCGGACCCGTTCCTTCGCGGCGAAGAACGCGACCCAGAGTAGCAGGGCGGACCCGATCGCGAGAACGCACGCCGCGGTCGTGTAGGCGCCCTGCTTGGTCAGGTCCAGGCTCTGCTGGAAGTGTCCCACCATGCGCGGCACCCCGAGGGTGACGACACCTTGGGCGACCACGCAGGCAAAGAACATCCGGTAGGCGCCGATCTCTGCCCGTTGCTGCTGGTTCTGCGTCATCACCGCGCTCAGGGAGGAGTACGGCAATCCCACCAGCGTGAGGACCATCCCGTGCAGGATGTACGTGACGTACGCGTATACGACACGACCCGCTTCCGGGAGCGCGGGCGTATAAAAGCACGCGAGGAGCACGATGTTCATGGGAACCGCGCCGAACAGCAGATACGGGCGAAACTGTCCCCATCGGGTCTTTGTGCGGTCCGCGATGAAGCCCATCAATGGGTCATTCACCGCATCCCAGACGCGGGCCACGAGCAGCAACCCGGCGACGTGAGCCGGGGAAATGCCAAAGATGTCCGTGTAGTAGAAGCTCAGCAGGAATCCGATGGCCTGGAAATTGAAATTGATACCCAGGTCTCCCAGCGCGTAGCCGAACATCTCGGGGTGGCGGAGTTTCTTCATCGCGATTGGTCTTCGGGTACGCCGGGATCTGCTGCTGAGGGGAGCCAACAACTCTTGGCGGTGGCCGCCATCCACCCGGACCCTAACGACACCGGAGGACAACTGGAAGCGTTTCCCGGTTGATCCCTCGTCGTTCGTCGCTATCTAATCTTCATGGCAGAATCCAAGCTCCCCCGGTCGCGTCTGGGGCGCGTTGGCCGCCTGGCGGTACTGGGCGCGCGGATGGGGGCGCACCGACTCCGGGCGGCGCGCCACACCGAGTCTGGGATGCGCGCGGTGGCGGAGACGGCCGCCGACACCTTGGGGCAGCTGCGCGGTCTCGCGATGAAGGTGGGTCAGATGGCGAGCTACGTGGACGGGATGATCCCGGAACAGCACGGGGAGCTCTTCGAGCGGGCCCTGGCGCCACTGCGGGCGGCTGCACCCAGCATGTCGGCGGAAGCCGCCGCACGGGTCGTGGAGCGAGAGCTCGGGCAGCGCCCGGAAGTGGTCTTTGCGCGCTGGGACCGGGAGCCCATCGCGGCTGCGTCCATCGGTCAGGTGCACCGCGCGGTCACCCATGATGGACGGCAGGTGGCCGTCAAGGTTCAGGTGGAAGGGATCGCCCGGGCGGTCCGATCCGATCTCGGCAACGCGAGCCTGCTGGCGCACCTGCTGCCGTTCGGAGCTCGGGTGGGGGTACCCGAACAGCTCGCCGAGCTGCGAGCTCGCTTCCTCGAGGAGCTGGACTACGCTCATGAAGCCGCTCGCCAGCAACAGTTCACGCGGGCCTTCGCCGGCGATGCACGGGTGGTCGTGCCGAGCGTGGTCGCCGAGCTGAGCACGGCGCGGATCCTAACGACCGAGTTCTCTCCTGGGCTTCCTTTTGACTGGGCGCTGCGACAGCCCACCACGGAGCGGCTCCCCTGGGCCGAGACTCTCTGGAGGTTCGTCTTTGAGAGTATCTTGGTTCACGGTCTGTTCAACGCTGACCCGCATCCCGGCAACTACCTGTTCGAACCTGACGGTGTGGTTACCTTCCTCGATTTCGGCTGCACTCGACAGCTCTCTCCCTCGACGCTGGAGCAAGTGCGACGCGTGCATCGATGTGCGGCCGGCGGGGATCGAGCGGGGCTCCGGGACGCGGCCTTCGAGATGGTCCAGCTGCCGCGGGAGGGCGTGGTGGGGCGCCTGGTGACGGAGTACATGGAGGCCTGCTTCGAGCCCATCCTCGCGGGGGGGGGATTTCACATCACCAAGGGCTACGCCCGGAGTCTGGTTGCCGGGCTACAGGAGAAGAAGCTCCAGGTTCTTCGCGAGGCGCCGACGAGGTTTCGCGCGCCCCCAGCCGAGCTGCTGTTCTTCAATCGACTTCAGGTGGGCTTCTACTCGGTGCTGGCTCGCCTCGACGTGTCCTGTGACTATGCGGCTGTGCACCGAGCGGTGCTCGACCGGGTGGGCGCTGTGCGGCCCAGCGAAGCTCGGCCTCGTTGATCGGACCTCGATGGCTCGCTCGGTCGAGGTTGGCCGAGTGACCGTGATACTGGGCCTTCCGGCTCTTCTGGACCCGGTGAGCCGATCTTGCGCCCTCGCGAGACCTGCTGCTACCCAGGCAACTGGTCGGCAATCCTAGCCCTTCTCACTTGGAGTCGTTCATGTCGCTGTTGCGAACCGTCCCGGTCTATTTTTCCGCGCTCGCCCTCCTCGCTTTCGGTGCTGGCTGCGAAGACGAGCCTTTCGACGCGACGACGGGGGGCTACGGGACAGGGGGCGCTGGGACAGGGGGCGACGGCGGTGTCGGGGCCCAGGACGGTTCGACTGGGGCGGCGCCAGCGACTGGCCTCCTGGTCGACGACTTCGAGGACGGCGATGGGATGTCGCTGATCGGCGGAGGGTGGTACGTCTACACGGACAACGGCAACGGTGGCTTGAGCACCATCACGGTCGATCGTGATGGCACTGCCATCGCGATGACCGGCGAGGGCTTCGAGTCGGAGCGTTCGTTGCTGGTCGAGTTCGAGCTTGATCGCGGAACCCTTTCCTTCGACCCCTTCGTCGGACTGGGGGTGGCCCTCCCTCCGAGCCGCGGCAACCTGAGCAGCTATGGTGCGCTCTCCTACTCCTACAAGGGCAGTGCGCACGAGGTTCGCATCGAGACCGGCAACGTCACCGACTACGACTACCACCGCATTCAGCCGGGTGAGTCGAGCGAATGGACGACGGTCGAGTTCAACTTCGACCAGTTCCAGCAGGGGGGGTGGGGGACCCGCGTCCCGTTTGCCGTGGAGAATGCCAAGGCGATCTCCTGGGCCGTGACTGGCGCGATGGCCGAGGCGGGGACGCTCCAGATCGACAACGTGCGGTTCCTGCCCGCGACCGAACAGCCTCGTGTGCCCACTCTGACGATCCGCGAGCCTGCGCCCCCGACGCCGGTGACCCTCGACACGATTGACATTGCTCACCCGCTCCAGGCGCTCGCCCTGGACGCGCTCGACCAGGGGTACAACATCACCAACTGGCTCGAGCAGGGACGCTTCGCCGGCTACGGCGACTACGACGAGGGATTCGTCGAGAACCTCGCGCTGGCGGGTTTCGAGGCACTGCGGTTGCCGATCGACTTCGACCAGTACGTGGAGGAGTCGACCTTCGACGGCGAAACGATGGACCTGGTGCTGCACGAGGACCTGTTTGCGGTGCTCGATGACTTTGCTGACTGGACCGAGCAGTTCGGCCTCAGCCTGACAATCGACTTCCACCAGTACGACCGGTCGTTCGACTTCAACGATGCCGAGTCTGTCGCCGAGGTGGTCGCGCTCTGGTCGGCAGTGGCCGAGCATTTTGCGACGAACCCTCGCGAGGACCTCTTCTACGAGCTGATGAACGAGCCCGAGCTCTTTGCTGAGGCGGGCTTCACGGACCTGACACTGGAGGAGCGTCGCGGGCTATGGGACGAGCTGGCCACGGAGATCGTGGCGGCGATCCGCGTCCACGATGCGGAGCGCCCCATCATCTTTGGGGACGTCGACTGGTACGGAATCGGAGCCCTGACGCAGCGAGAGCCGCTGAGCGATTCCAACATCATCTACGCGTTCCACTTCTACGAGCCCTTTGTCTTCACGCACCAGGGGGCCTCCTGGGCGGGAATGGGCTCGACCCACGACGTGCCCTACCCCTACTCCGCGGAGCGTTGGAGCGAGTACATGGAGGATTTCGGATTCTCCGAGCTCAATGAGGCATGGCAGCGGAACCAGCTGGTGGGCTACTACCGTAGCGGAACCAAGGATGCCCTGCGCAACCGCATCGCCGACGCCAAGAAGTGGGGGGTCGAGCACGACGTTCCCGTGATCTGCAACGAGTTCGGCGTCTACGACGCGACCTCGCGCCAGGCGGACCGGGTGCAGTACTACACGGATCTCATCGACATCTTCGTCGAGCTCGAGATCCCGTGGCAGCACTGGTTCATGATCATGGATTCCGATACGGGCGCGGTGGACGACGACTATCGGGCCGCCTTCCAGCTCGATCAATAGGTGACCATCGTTGCGGGCCCTCGTCCCCGCGAGTCCCGTATCGGACCTGGGGTCGAGGGTGCCGAGAAACGTGCTGGAACAACAAGCAGGTTGTTTGTTGTTCCAAATCAACGACCTAGAACACCGACAGGGCAGCAGGGCCAGCGGGAAGCACCCATCACCGGGCGCCTCGCGCCTGCTGGGCGCCCGGTGATGGGTGTTTTCCGCTTCGGGCAAGCGGATCGGTGTTCTAGGTTTGCCCCGCTCATGCCCGTCACGTTGCGCCAGTCGCTGTCGCCCACGGCTCGGGCGCGGCTCGATCGCGAGCAGCTGGCCCTCGTGCGCGGGGTGGTGCTGGCGCTCGGCGTCAGTGCGACCCTCCACGGCCTGATTGCCCTCGCGTTCAGCTCGTTCGATTCCCGTTGGGAGCTGGCACTCCACCCGGTGTTTCTCCTCTCCCTGACTGTTGCTTGGTTCGCAGCGCGCGCGGAGAGGACGCGTTTGGCCGCCGGCATCACCATCGGGGCCTTCTACCTTGCGGTGGTCAGCTACACGGTCCTCGTGGGCCGCGTGGAGCCGGGCGCCGTGCTCGCTTTCGTGGACCTCGCGCTCTTGGCGGGCTTCACCCTAGGTAGCACGACTGCCCTGGGGACTGCCCTGCTCACCGGGCTGACTCTGCTCACGCTCGTGCAGCTCGAGTATGTGGGCCTGCTCGTCGGGGTTCGCACGGAGCGTGCCACGCCGAGCGTGGTGACCTTCTTCGTGGGGGCCTTCGCGCTGAGCGGAGCGCTGGTTTCGATCGGGCTATGGCGCCTCTACCGGGCGCTCGATCGTGCCTCGCTCCGCGAGCACGAGGCGCAGCGCGCACTTGACGAGCTGACGCTCTCGCGCGCGGAGAACGAGCTCCAGGCCCAGCAGGGAGCGGAACTCGCCCGACTCGCCGAGCAGCTCGTCAAGGAACGGGATGTGGTGCGTCTCGGGGGTAGTGTGCTCGAGGCCCTGCGCGACGTGCTGCCCTCCCCCGGGGCGGCCATCCTCCGCCTCGACGACCCGCCTCGCGTCGAACAGGCAGCGGGAAGTGCCGTTGGCGAAGTCGCACCGGCGGCGTTGCGGCGCGTGTCCGCCCAGCTCGTGGAGACCGACGCCGTGCTCCTCGAGCATCAGGAGGAACGCGCCGCGGTGCTGGAGGTGCTCCGCGCTCCGGGCTGGGTGAGCTGCGCCATTGTCGCGCCAGTTCCCGTCCGCGGTGAGCGGGTGGTGCTCGTGGCGGCAGCTGGCAACGAGGCGAACGAGCGAGACGTTGCGTTCACCCGCGTCTTGGCGAACATGCTGGGGGCCGCGCGAGCGCGAGCCCTGGTCGAGGCGGAGCTGCGCCACGTGCAGAAGGTTGAAGCGATCGGGCAGCTCGCGGGAGGGGTGGCCCACGACTTCAACAACCTGTTGACCACCATCATGGGTAGCGCTCAGCTCGTGCAGCACCGTCTGGGGGCCCGTGGTGTGGAAGCGAGCCTGCTCGGTGACATCGTGCGTGCTGGTGAGCACGCGGCGATGCTCACTCGGCAGCTACTGACCTTCAGCCGACAGCGCGCCGAGGCACAGGAGAGCCAGGACTTGCGGGAGTTCGTGCTGGAGCTCGAGGGGTTGTTGCGGCGGGTTGCGGGCGAGCACATGGAGCTGACCGTCGAGCCCGGCAGCGAGTCCCTCCCGGTGCTCGCGGACCGTGTTCATCTCGAACAGATCCTGTTCAACTTGGTGGCCAACGCTGGCAGCGCGACCGAGCTGGCGGGGCGGGTGCTGCTCAAGGTGCGGCGGGACGAAGACAGCGTCGTCCTGACGGTGGAGGACGATGGTCCGGGCATGCCCGAGGACGTGCAGCACCGTGCCTTCGAGCCCTTTTTCACGACCCGGGAGGGGCGGGGAGGCACGGGGCTCGGGTTGGCCACCGTGGCGCGGATCGTCGAGGATCTGGCGGGGACGATCACGGTGAACTCCCAGGTGGGACGGGGCACTGTCTTCGACGTTCGGTTGCCGGTTTCTCCGGCGTCGCGTCGTGCTCTCGGTCCAGTGGCCGATGCTCGGTTGTCGTCGTCCGCAGCGCTGCGGGTGCTGCTGGTGGACGACGACGAACTGGTACGAGGGTCGACCGAAGCGATGCTTGAGTTCTACGGTCACGACGTCATCGTGGCTGGGGACGGGCTCGAGGCGTTGGAGCGCCTGGAGGAGGCGGCTGCGTTCGACCTCGTCGTGACCGACGTGGCGATGCCGAAGTGCACGGGACCGGAGCTTGTTCGCGCGATGCGCGAGCGAGGGTTCGAGCATCCTGTTCTCTTCATCACTGGGTATAGCGACACCCAGCTTGACCCCCAGCTCTTTGGCCGCTCCCTCGGCGTGCTACACAAGCCGTTCCGCCCACAGGAGCTGCAGGACCGCGTGGTGGGTGCAGTGGCCGAGGCTGTTCCGCGACGCGCTGGGCACCGGGCCGCGGGGTGAGGCGAATTCGATCCCGGTGATTGCATGTCCCCCGAGGGAGCGTGCTAGGAGATAGGCGTCGTGCAGGTGCCTCCTGGACATTTTCCACCGCCCCCGCCTGGACCGAGCCCGTTCGTGAGCGCGTCGGATGGGAGCGCCCCGGCGCCTCCGGGCGACGTGTTCGAGAGTCGGACCACGCCCGTCGTGCTGCCCCCGGTCGCGCCCGTGCCGCTGCCGCCAGTGCCCACGCCACCTGGGACCGCCCCCGTCGTCCCGACAGCTCAACTGGGCGAGGCCCAGGGCCCCGTACCCGGCCCGCCAACGCCACCGCTGGTGCCGACAGCCCCGATGGAGCGGGCACCGGTGGCGGGGTTGGCACCCGGAGGGGGCCAGCTGGAAGTGGGCGAGGGAGCCATGCCGGATGGATGGGCGCCGGGTGCGCCTCTCCCTCTGAGCCCGGTTCCGCCCCTGGCCGCGACGCCCCAGCCGGCGCCCACGGGGCCGATCTCGGTCAGCACGATGAGCAAGATCCCTCCGCCAAGGCGCGGACGCGGACTGCTGATCGGGCTGGGTGTCTGCGTCTTCTTCGGCGTTCTCGTCCTGGGCGCTGTTCTCACCGCGCGACCGTGGCTGGCGCGTCCCGAGGACGACGCCAAGAAGATCGAGCGTCGCTTCCGGGAGGTGCGCGAGCTGGCCAAGCTTCCACGCCAACCCGCGACTGGCGCCAAGGATGCCGCTCTGGTGGGTGCGGCGCTTCTCGCCAGAGAGTGGGTCCCCAAGCCGGCCACGGAGAGCATTCCGACCCAGAATCCCAAGAAGCTCGACAAGGGACTTCGCGAAGCCATCGAAGGGGTCGCCAAGTGGGCCCGAGGGCACGGGAATTTCGCCACCGCCGGTTGTGTAGCGCCGACTGGCGAATTCTTCGCATTGCCGGCGGCGAGTGGCTCGGTGGCGGGAAGTGGCTCGGCCGCGCCGATGCCGAGCGTGGCACCGACAGCGGACTCCCCTGGCAGGGAGGCTCAGGGGCAGCGACCGAGCGCTGAGGCGTACTACCGGTTGGGAAGGCTCACGCTCGAGACGGCGTCCAAGGAGCGTCGTCTCCCGATCAGTGTCCGCGGTGTACTCCGGCTCGCGCACATGATGCGCGCGCGGGGCAATCTCGACGAGTACGTGGCAGGCTTGCGGCTGGCGCGCGACGCGGCGCTCTGGAGCAAGACGCGCAAGCAGAGCGCCGACGCGGCGTTTCAGACGTACCGCCCCCGACCGACGCAACTACGCGCTGCGCTGGCACGGCACGCGATCTGCAGCGTGGCCTTGCTCGATGGCCTCGAGGGCTGGCATTTCGATGTTGGAACTCGGTTTCCCGGGGCTACCAGCGGGCCGCTGCTAGGACTGGTGTCGTACGAACGGGAGGTGCTGGTGCTGGAGGACTTCCACGGAAAGGCGCTGCACGGGAGCCGTCGCGCCCACACGGTTGGCGACGTGCTCCAGGGCTACACGCAGGCGAGTCGGCCGCAGAGCGTCGTGCTCGAAGTCACCCTGCCCGACGCGGCGCGCTTCGAGGAGATCGCGAAGCTGCACGAGGCGTACGATCGACTCCAGCCGCTGTCGCGACAGCGACCCAGCCCGCGTCCAAGCCGTCCCAAGGCGCGACGCCCCGGCGACCAGCGTCGGGAGGTGCCGTCCCGGCCCCAGCGCTGATCGTCGCCCCGAATCGAGACACGTTCTTCGCGATCTCGCGACGTGAAAAGATCTGTTACCCTGCTGGATCGCGGCTCGGGTGGGTCGCCAAGGGAGGACGGGATGAGCAAGACGAATCGTTGGCTCGTGGTGTGCCTGGTGCTCGTGGCGGGCGCCTTGCTGGCCTGCAAGAAGAGCACTCCGGAAGGAGTCTGCAAGCACATGATCGAGCTCGCGAAGGAGGACGGCCGCTACGACGACGAACCCGGGGAGGCCGACGAGGAGTACGAGAAGTGCGTGAAGGACGTCGAGGAGATCCACGACGAGCTGGGCGACAAGAAGTTCAAAGAATTCGCCAAGTGCGTGCTCGACAAGGATGACTTCGACGCAGCCCGCAAGAAGTGTGATCCGGACGATTTCGAGTAGAGCGCGCACCGCGCGAGCTTTGACCCGGGCGCTTGCACTCGTTGATCGGCGCGACGTGACGGGAGGGCCACCAGGGCAAGCGCGGGGCGTGCCCGAGAGGGAGCGGCGCTACCGCGAAAGGACGGGCGCCCGCGCGAGATAGACGAGCTCCATCTCGGGTTCGACCAGGAATCCATCGGGCGGATTGAGGCGTGCCGATGGCTGGCCGGAGGCGCGAACGCCGATCAGGATCACGTCGAGTTCGCGCTTGAGGGTTCGGGCCAGGTCGCCGAAGGAGCTGGCCGCCTGGAAGTGCGGTGGAGGAGGCCCCACGTAGAGGTTCAAGATCCCCGCCGTGGCGACCCGGCTCATCACGGCGGCACTTCCGGGAACGGCGACTGCGTGAGCCAGGATCGAGAACCCGAGGTGTGTGGACTCGATGACCTCGTCGGCGCCTGCTGTCCGCGCGTGCGCCACGTTCTCGCGTTCGAGGACCTCCGTGACCAGGTGCACCGGCCGCTTGCGGGGGTACTGCTCGGCGTGGCGCGCGAGGTGGGCGCGGATGGTGAAAGTGGTCATCAGGGTGATGGCATCGGCCTGCTGTGGTGGTAGGGCGCGGTCCGCCAGGACGACGGCCGAGTAGGCGTGCGTTAGCCGCACCTTTTCCAGCTCGCTCTCCTTGGTGGGATCGCCCGACACCCAGTGGTATTCCGGTGGCACGAGCGGATGCCGCTCTCCCTCGGCAAGCAGCACCAGGTCGGTTTCCGGCGAGATCTCGCGCTGCAGCTCGTCCAGAAAGGGGCGCGCTCCGGGGGCGAAGCCACAGACGACGACGTGGTTCGAAAAGTTGGCCATGCGGTACTGCTCGTCGCGGAGCGTCAGCAGGATGTTGAGGAACGTGTGCCCGACGATACCGGCGAACAGCGCCAGGGTAAACATGCCCCCGACCATGAGCACCGCGCCGACGGCGCGACCCAGCTGCGTCGCAGGAGTGATGTCACCGAACCCAACGGTCGTGATCGTGACGAGAGCCCACCAGAAGCCGTCGCTCAGTCGCTCCAGCTGAGGGTTGGCGTGCGCCTCGACCAGATACATGCTGAGTCCGCCAACCAGTACCTCGAGGCCCAACATCGTGAACGCGAAGTAGAAGGCCAGGCGGTTTTCAACGAAGCCGCGTCCAATTCGATAGAACGGGTTGCCGTAGCGGAAGAAGCGGAGCTGCCGCAGCACTCGGAGCAAGCGCAGGGCTCGGAGTCCCCGCAACTGAGGCACGAGCGCGAGCACCGTGAACAGATCGATCAGGTTGAGCGGCTCGAGGAGGAACATGAGGCGGGACGTGACGTGCAGCTGCAGCCGTCGCGCCGGTCCACAGGCAAAGAGCTCGATCTCGGGGGGACGGTAGGTGAGCACGCGGAGCGCTAGCTCAAGCGCAAACAGCACCAGAACGGTGGCATCCACGAACCAGAACTGGGGGGCCTCGGAGATCTGGAACCCGAGCCAGAGCTCGGCGAAGAACAGTCCGATGCTGCCGAGGATCAACGTCCAGACGACCACCGAGACGACCCGATACGCTCGTGTCTCCGGACGGTGAAACGCCGCGTGGAGACTGGCGTTCCATGCCGCGACGGGACCGGAGTCGGGGTCCGGGGGGGGTGGGCCCAGCGGGGCAGCAGGCGGGGCTGGTTCGAAGGACAAGTGCAGCCCTACTCCTCGAGCCAGTAGACGACCCGGGTGCGGTACTCGCGCTCGTCTTCGACCTGACCGGGCCCGACTTCGTACAGTTCGCAGGGAGTGCCACGGACACGCTTCTGGTGGCGATCGATCCAGTGACGGATGGCGCCGTGGGCTCGCTCGAGATCCTGGTAGGCTCCCTGGTGAACCACCGAGGTTGTCAGGCCTGCGGGGAGCTGGTCGGCACGCAGGGAGCCGCTGGGTGGGAGCTCGGTGGAGGTGGGAACCCCAATGTCGGCCACGACCCGATCGGCGGTGAACTCGTGGTAGCAGCTGTAGGGGGCTCCCGCGGGGCTGGCTCCTTGCTCGGCGACGTAGGGGTAGATGGCCTCGAAGGCTTCGGTGATGCGTGCGTCGAGGTCGCCCGGGGACGCCTCGATGTGCACGGTGAGCACGGGTTGCGCGGCGCGCGATTCTGTCTTCACCGTGTAGTCGGGGGAGACAGCGCGCGTCGCGGGGGCGCCGGGCGCGTCTGGCGCGGTGTGAGTCGTGGCTGCCGGATCGGCGGCGGATGCTGGAGCGGACTCTGCTGGGCGATGACCGGTGCAAGCCGCCGTCGGGAGGGCAAGCGCCGTGGCGAGCACGGCAGCCAGGGGGCCCACGAACGTCTCCCGTCGCGGTCGCGCCCGGGCACTCGCGCAGGCAGGGGCCGGGCGGCCCGTGGCCGAAGACCGCGCTTGCTTTTTGATTGGGTTCGCCATGCGCTCGCTCTCGCTCCCCGCAACATAACGCACCGTCGGCAACTGGGGTCGGTGTTGGGCACGATTTTTTCCGCCCTCCGGGGGGGCCCGCGTGGGCGTCGCGGCGGGAGCGCGCGCCCCCGCAGTGGTCGTCCAGGTCGGTGACGCGGTGGCCCCGATCTTTGCTTCACGACCCGGCCACCGGTAGAACCCGTGCTGGGAGCTAGACGTGGAGGGTCAATGATTCTGGTCCGGGTTGCTCGTGGGGTTCAATCGGTTACCGGCGCGATGCTGCTGGGAGCGTTGGCGGCGGGGGCGCCGGCGTGCAAGTCGCAGCCCAGCACGACCCAGGATACCTCCGCGGCACCGACCCCCCGTCCACGTGCCCCAGGCGCGAGCGCGAGCGTCGCCGCGAGCGCCGCTGCCAGCACCGCTGCCAGCACCGCTGCCAGCGGCTCCGCGGCGCCCTCCGGTTCGGCGAGCGCGGCGAGTGACGGGCTGCCCGGAGTTGGCCCGGTGTTGGATCTGGTGGACCCGGGAAAGCCGCCGCTCCGGGAGCTGCGCTACGAGCTGACCGAGGGTGCGACCGTGCGTGTCACGGAGACCGAGAACGCCCGAGTCGAATACGAGAACGTCCAGCTTCCGGGGCACCCCCTGCGCCGGTCCCGGTGGGTCTACGAGTGGCAGGTCACGCGGGCACCCGAGAACGGGGTGGGCGAAACGCTCCTTCGCGTGGTCGAGGGCGCGGCGACGTCGGATCCCACCACCCCGGCGGAGCTGACCCAGCAGCTGGGCCAGCTCTCCCAGGCGTGGCAGCGGCTCACCGCAACGCAGAGTCTGTCGACCCGCGGCGTCGTCACCTCCGACTTGCCCGAGGCGACCGCTGCCGGGGAGAACCTGGCGGGCCGCTTCGCGCAGCTGGGACAGGAGCACCTGGCGGCGCTCCCGTTCCCGCTTCCGGAGCGGGCTGTTGGTGTCGGTGCGCGGTGGACGGTGGTGCGGCAGTACGAGGCGGACTTCGGGCTTCGAATCCGCGAGTTGACGGTGTACGAACTCTTGAAGGTGGAGGGAGACCGGGTGGAGTTCGACGGTCTCGTCTCGGCGAGCGCGCCGCCGTCACGACTCGAGCACGTCGCGCTGGAAAAGGGACAGGCGCTGGATCTGGTGCGGCTGTCGCTGCTCGGAAAGGTGCGCGGAACCCTCTCCTTGAAGCACCCCTTTCCGGCGGTGCGGGGCGAAGGCACGATGAAGATGTCGGTCAAGCTGCGCCGGCTGGACGAGGTTGTGGGTGAAGGAACGGCCGTGCTGACGCTCGAGCGCCAGCTGGCCCCGGCCGGGATGACGCCGCCGAGCGCTCCCGCCGTCCCGGAGTGAGGTCCCCGGCGGAGCACTGGGGAGGTTCGTTCTCCTGGGAAGGAACCTCTGGCTCTGGTCGTTGTCGTTTCCAGGCGACGCGATGGAGTGGGCGGCAACGGCGCTAGGTGTGTGGGTACTCGGGGACCTCTTGCGGTTGAGTGGACTGAGCGGGAAAGTCCTGGCTGGCGTGCTGGGGGCGGCGCTGGTGCTGGCCTGGATCGCCCGCTGGGAGCAGAGGTGGTGGGTTGGCGTAGGGGGACTGCTGCTGGGCGCCATCCTGCTCGGCTCGCTGGTTGCCGTGGGGCCGACCTTGCCGCACTGCATGAGCGAGTTGGGTCCCGAGGTTGCCTTTACCCCGTGCATGGCAGACGAGGCTCACCAGGTCATGGCGCTCGGCGCGCGCCTGGGAGGCGCGGTCGGGCTGGTCTTGACGCCGCTGCTACTCTGGGTGCGATGTCGATCCGGGGCTGCGCTCGATCGGTCCGACCCTGACCGACTCGTGCTGGGGGCATGGCTGGCCGTGCTGGGCGCGGTGCACGTGAACGGCGCCACGGGTGGGTTGGGCTGGGGAGCGCTCGGAGGGGCACTGCTGCTGGTGGCGTTGCCCACCGCGGCTGCCTGGCGGGGTACACGCTGGCTGAGGCGAGTGTACGCAGGTGCTGGTGGGCGGTGGTGGGTCGACATGGAGAAGGACTCCTCAAGCTGGCTGCCCTTGCTCACAGCTGGGCAGCTGCCTCACCGGAGCGATGCGCGACTGATGCGCGCTGCGGCACCCGGCGACCCGTACCGGGACACTGCGGCTCCGCGTGCGGTGGCGCGAGTCTGCTCCAGCCTCCAGTTGCAGCTGCGACCGCTCCAGCGACGGACCTGGCTGGGCGTTGCTCTGCTTTCTCTCATTGCCGGGCTTGGGCTGGCGAGGCTGGGAACACGGCTGGCATCTTCCTGCGATCCAGAGACGCCGGCCCCAGCGGGGCCGCCCCCCTCTTCCGCCAAACTTGACGGTTTGTGACGGACTGATAGGGAATGGACGGAGACTGCCCACCGGTGGTCTCGGAAACACTCCCATGGAGCAGCGAGACCGCGAGAGGATCGTCGCCGAGACGCGGCGGGCGCTGGCCGAGGGGCAGTTGGAACTGGAGCAGTTTCCCCGGGCGGCGGACCTGGTTGCCCAGTTGATCGCGGGCGACCAGCTGGCGGACCGCTTCCGCTGGCTGGGCGATGCGGCGATCTACGACGTCGAGGGAGACTGGCCAGTACTCTACCTGGCGGCCCCCGAACAGAACCCCATCCTGCTCCGTCCCCTCGAGGCTGCCGTCGCTCTGGCCGAGCACTCCCTGCTCCCACTCACCGATGCCGCGGAGCTGCAGGCCATCAAGGAGCACCCGGCGACCGTTCGCGCCCTCATCGTGGAGCTGGATCTGAAGGTCGGCGGCGACTGCTGCTGGCCCACCACACCGAAGGCGGAGCGCGAAGGGCCGAAATCGACGCGCCGTGACGCCAAGCACCCCCATTTCCACCTCGAGGTCGACGAGGGGCTCGCTGCTCTCAATCCGGCACAGCGTGGGCTTGCGGAGGGGCTCTTCGGGCCCGTGGAGGACTACCTCGCCTGGCTTCGCGACCGGAACATCCACCAGACGAAGATCATGACTCTCTGGCAGGGGGGAGTCATCGCGCGGCATGCACGGCACGGCCCCTTCGCGATGGGTGCCCGCCTCAGCGAGGTGGGGGGCCACTGGGAAGTGGATGGCAATGTGTTGCTGTCCTGCGACGGGCTGCTGGGACGGCGCTGGGATGCCGGCCGACCGTCCACGATGCCGCCGCCGTACTAGCCCATGCTCGCTCGCATCGTGACCGAGCTGCACGCGCAGCGGCGAGAGCAGGGCGCCGATCCCAGCTGGCGCCGACATGCGGCCGCTACCCTGTCCAATCTGCGGGAGCAGTTCGTACGCAACCGGGCCGACTTCACGGTCGAGATGGTGGGTATGCTGAAGGAGCTCGCTGCCGAGCTGAGCGGGGAGGCCGACGAGCTGGAGGAGGCGACCCTGCTCGAGGCGCTGCGAGAGGGGTTCGGGTACTCGAGCTTCCGCCCGGGGCAGGAAGCGATCATTCGGGCCGCGCTGGCTGGGCGCGACTGCGTGGGGGTGATGCCCACCGGGGCGGGAAAGTCGCTGACGTACCAGCTTCCAGCGCGCCTGCTAGGGGGCACCACCCTGGTCATCTCGCCGCTCATTGCGCTGATGAAGGATCAGGTGGACGGGTTGATGGAGGCGGGGTTTCGGGCCACGGCCCTCAACTCCGCGCTTGGCGAGGACGAGCGACGTGAGCGTGTCGCCCAGCTCCGGGCCGGAAAGTACGAGCTCGTCTACGCGGCCCCCGAAGGGATCGAGGCGTCGGTGGGACTGGCGCTACAGGGGGTGGACCTGCGGTTGATCGCCGTCGACGAGGCGCATTGCATCAGCCAGTGGGGCCATGACTTCCGTCCCGCGTACCGACGGTTGGTGGGTCTGAAGCAACGCCTGCCACACCTGCCCATTCTGGCGCTGACTGCGACGGCGACCGACGCGGTCACCAGGGACATCGTGAGCCAGCTGGGGATGCGCTCGCCAGTCGTGCAACGGGGGTCGTTCTACCGGTCCAATCTTCACGTTCGGGCCGTGCGCAAGGGGGCGGACGGCGAGCGCAATGTCCGCCGAGCGATCCTCGACGTGGTGCGCGCGCACCGCGGACGGAGCGGGATTGTGTACTGCCTGTCGCGCAAGGGCACCGAATCGCTGGCCAGCTTCCTCACTGGCCGGGGCGTTCGGGCCGGGTGCTACCACGCCGGGCTCGAGTCGGATCAGCGTTCGGCGGTCCAGGAAGCATTCCAGAGTGGTGAGCTCGATTGTGTCACGGCGACGATCGCCTTTGGGATGGGGATCGACAAGTCGGACGTTCGCTACGTCGTCCACCGGGACATGCCTCGGTCGATCGAGGGCTACTACCAGGAGATCGGGCGTGCGGGACGGGATGGGCTACCCAGCGACTGCGTGCTCTTCTACTCGTGGGCGGAGGTGAAGGCCTACGACCGCTTTGCCGACGAGGTGGAAGACGAGGGGGCCGCCCAGCGGCTTCGCGACCAGTCGCGCGAAATGTTTCGTTGGGCGGAGCGCACCACGTGCCGGCACCAGGGCTTGGTCGCTTACTTCGGGGAGCAGATGGATCCCTGCGACGGCTCCTGCGACTGCTGCGGCTTGCCCGCCATCGAGCCGGCGGCGCCGATTCGGAGTGCCTCAGCCACCGCCGCCGTCGCCGTGGCTGGCGACGCAACTCTGTTCGAGTCCCTGCGTGCCCTCCGGCGCCAGCTCGCGGACGAGCGCGGCGTGCCCGCCTACCTCATCTTCAACGACGCCACGCTCGCGCAGATGGCCGCCGCACGACCGACCACGGCAGACCAACTGCTCGACGTGTCGGGGGTGGGGCCCGCCAAGCTCGAGCGCTACGGGGAGCGCTTTCTCGAGCTGCTCCGCTCCGCGTAGTCCGTTCGGTGGTTCCGGCAACGCGACTCGGGACGGCTGCGTTCCGCCGTGTAGCCGTGGTAGGTCCGGGGGATGCGGAAGGCGTTGATTCAGGGGCTGGCGGCCTATCGCAGCGGCGTGCGGTACTGGCGCCAGCTGCGCCGCGTCAGTGACGAGGACGTGGCGGCACAACGGATCGTCAGTGGGACCGCCTGGGACGAGTTCTGCGACACCCTCAAGGCGGCGGGGGCGGCCGTCAGCGGGCTCGACGCCCCGCTCGATCCGCTGACCCAGGCCGAGGGCTACCGCTACCTGTCGCGGCTCGCTCGTGCGGGGCTCGAGGCGTTTCTCGAGCACGCCGATCCGCGGGCTCCCGAGCTGCGGCGCATGGTGCACGAGACGGTCAAGATGGGAGCGGACAACCCCGACAACCACTACCTGAACGCGACGATCAGCGGCGAGCACGAGTACCGGATCCGCGGACATCGCGGCACCGTCCACTTCCTGACCTTCAGCACCCAGAAGGGCGGGTACGGGCAGGGGCTCGGTCTGCCGCCGACGGGCTTCCTGTCCTCGGAAGATCTCGAGGTCGGACCCGACGGCGAGGTCGAGGTCGCCGTGAGTTGCGAGCGGCGTCCCGGCAACTGGTTGCCCATGGAGCCCGAGACGGGGCTGTTGATGGTGCGTCAGACCTTCCTCGACCGCGCTCGGGAGAGTCCCGCTACCCTGCGCATCGAGCGCGTCGGAGGGGATGGCCGTCCGACGCCGTTGACCGCGGGAATGGTCGATGGCGGGCTGCAGGCTGCGGCGCAGCTCGTGGCCGGAGCTTCCATGATGTTCGCGCACTGGGCGCGGGACTTGAAGCGACACACGAACCGATTGCCGCGCTTCGATCCGGAGCGGTCCACCGCTGCCGGCGGCGATCCCAACATCGCCTACTACCACAGCTACTGGGCGCTCGCGCCCGACGAGGCGCTGGTCATCGAGGTCGAGCCGCCTCGGTGCATCGACTGGAACTTCCAGCTCAACAACCACTGGATGGAGTCGCTCGACTACCGCTACTTCACGATCCACATCAATATGCATACGGCAGTCTCCGAACCCGACGGATCGGTGCGGGTGATCGTGGCCCATCGCGATCCGGGGTTGCCAAACTGGATCGACACGGTGGGCCACGCCCAGGGCACGATGTGCTGGCGCTGGATCCACGCGACCGAACACCCCGAGCCGCGCACCCGGGTCGTCAAGCTGGCCGAGCTCGTGCGCGGGGAGCGGTGAGCCGCGGGGGAGCCACCCCGGGCGTGACCCCGGGATGGACCGCGCGCTGGTCGTGCCCGACCCGGTTCGACCTCACCCGCGGGAGGGTGGGGAGGGGGGCGCCTGCGGCGCCTTCTCGGTAGCGCGGTCGCGGAGCGAGTCGTCGGACCGCGACTCGGTGGGTGAGCTCCCGGACGGCGTTTTTCTACGCTCGGCGGTGGCGTCGCGCGGCGGATCTCCCGGGGGGCGGCGACGGGGAGGAACGATGACGCGGTCCCGCGCCCCGACGATGTCCTGGCGCTCCTGGATGGTGAGCTTCTGCCCGATCTTGATCACCGTCGATTCGAGTGCGTTGGCCTGCTGGATGGCGGCGACCGAGGTGTGGTGGCGCTTCGCGATGCCAATCAAGGTGTCGCCCTTGCCGACTTCGTGCACCACCGCCTTGCGCGGTGGATCGATGTGACCCTGGTCGACGAGCTGGTCGTAGAGCTCGACGCCGCGCCTGCGGGAATAGGGGCTGACGAACCGCACGTGCATGTGGCCAGTGTGTCCGGGAACGTGCCGGATCAGGGCTGAATAGGGGCGCAGATCGTGGAACAGCTCGGCGATCCACTCGGGATCCTCGCCGCTTGCCAAGGCGTACTCCTCGAGGAGATCCTGCACCTTCTGGTCGATCAAGATCATGTCGACGTCGGTGTCGGTCACGATGGTGCGGATCAGCGCCCAGGTGCGTCGCCGGTCGAGGTTGTCGGCGGTGGCCTCCTCGTACCACTTGTTTGGCGACCGCTTGGTCAGGAAGAAGTGAATGTCCACGTCGCGACCGGTGCGGTGGCTCTTGTGGGGCGGGAGATGGCCGCCGTGCTCGGAGCTGATCGACCCGAGGATCACCCGAGGCGTATCCGGGATCTCGTCGTGAACCTTGCGGATGCAGTGGATCAGCGCGTCGATGGTCTCGTCGGTGCCCCAGGCGTGGTCCGGGATACTGAGAATCCAGTCCTCTCCCTGCGGCATCCGGACTCCGTTGACGAGATACCCGGTATTCGGTTTCCCGATGCTGATCGAACCGATCCGCTGCATGGGATCCGCGGGGGGCGCCGCCGCAGGCTCCGGGGCGGGCTTGGCCGCAGGCTCCGGGGCGGGCTTGGCCGCGGGCTCCGGGGCGGGCTTGGCCGCGGGCTCCGGGGCGGGCTTGGCCGCAGGCTCCGGGGCGGGCTTGGCCGCGGGCGGTTCGGCGTGGCCGGCGCTGGCGGTGAGGACCACGGCGAGCAGCGCCGGGCCGGGGGTGCACCACCGCAGCGGGGCGACATTCCTACGCATGCCTCCTCGTTACGAGGCTGTGCCCCTTTCGGACAAGAAACGGGCGGCGCGGTCGGGGCGCTGCTGGGGTGGAAATGCACTTCGCGAACGCCTCGGGAGGGGTCACCGGCTGAGGCGATGATGAATGCGAGCTACGCGCCGCGCGTCGTCGGGGGCGGGGTGGGCGAGAACAGGGGGCTCCCATGTGCAGGTTTCCGCTACCAGCGAAGTCGTTTCCGGTGCCGTGACGAGATCGGTGCGTCCCCGCCAGCCGACCGCGAATCGCCTCGTTTCTGCAGAGATTCCGTCGTAGAGTGGGGAGGGTAGGCAATCCTTGATGTTCGAATACCGCATCCGTTCTTGGAGTGCGCTCACGGTGCTTTCTGTCGTTGCGGCAGCGACCGGCGGAGCCCTGTCCAGCTGTGCGAAAGGGGGCGACGGGTTCGACGTGACTGTGCCCCCAACCGGTGGTGCGCCTCCTGTCGGGGGCGGGGGCGCGGTGACCAGTGGTGGCGAGTCCCCGGGGTCCGGCGGCGACGCGACCGGTGGTGCCGAGCCGAGCACCGGTGGGGTGCCCCCCATCGAGTGCCCTGGGGGAGAGACCGCGTGCACGGACGTCTCCAGTGGTCAGTCTGACTGCTTCGACCTGCAGAGCCACCCCGAGCACTGCGGCGCCTGCCCCAACGAGTGTAGTGGGGCTGAGAGCTGCCTGGCTGGTGCTTGCGTCTGCGAGTTCGAGCTGTGCGGCGGCTCCGAGACCACTCCTGGAACCTGCCGCGACACCACCAGCGATCCTCTCAATTGCGGCGCCTGCTTCTCCATCTGCGGTCCGAACGAGAATTGCGTTGCCGGCCAGTGCACCTGCGATGGCAGCGGGCTGACGCGCTGCGGGACACTGTGCGTTGACATGAAGACCGACCGCAACAACTGTGGCGCCTGCGGCACCGCCTGCCCTGCGGGTCAGGTCTGCTCCCAGGGTGAGTGCCGCGAGGACTGCGTCGAGCCTGACACTCGCTGCGATCTGCCTGCCGGTGGCATCATCTGTGCTGATCTCCAGGTCACCCAGGCGCACTGCGGCGCCTGCAACAATGCCTGCAAGCCCGGCAGCACCTGCAGCGCCGGCAACTGTGAGTGCGAGGTCGGTTTCGAGTACTGCGCTGGGGCCTGCGTCGATCCCGACATCACGGTCGAGCACTGCGGCGGGTGCGGTCAGGCTTGTGGGGTCGGACAGGAGTGCGGGGCGGGGGTCTGCACCTGCACCGATTCGGCGGTGGCGACCTGTGGTACCGATTGCGTGGATCTGGACAGCAGCGACGCGCACTGCGGCACCTGCGACAACGCGTGCACGCTCGCCGAGGAGTGCATCGCAGGGGAGTGCGTCTGCCTCCCGAACACGATCGAGTGCCTGGACGCGGCGGACGTCGCCTTCTGTGTGGATCCCCTCGTCGACGACGCGAACTGCGGCGCCTGCGGCGTGGTCTGCTCGGCGGACGCGGTGTGCACGGATGGCGAATGCCTCTGTGACGACGTCGCGCTGACCTTCTGCGACGACGCTTGCTACGATCTGCTGACCACCAACGCCTACTGCGGCGCCTGCGACAACGCCTGCCCGGCGGGTGAGGTCTGCAAGGCCGGCGCCTGTGAGCCGAGCGATCTGATCGTGCGCACGGCGGAGCCCCCCAACGAGGACACCCAGGTCAATCCTCGGATCAGCATCTGCAACCAGTCGACCAGCGATCAACCCCTGACTGACGTCGTCGCGCGGTACTGGTACTCGCGGGACGGGACGACCGAGCTGCAGCAGGAGGTCGTCATCTACTCGGTGCAGCCCGACACCGTCACGGTCGCCGAGACCCTCCTTCCGGTGGATCCCGTGGTCGCTGGGACCAACATGGTACTGGAGTTGGCTCTGACCGGCAGCGTCGCGTCCGGCGCCTGCGTGGAGATCCAGCCCAGCATCCACGCTGCCACGTGGGTGGGGGGCTACGACGTGACCAACGACTGGTCGTACATGGAGGGCGCCAGCACCGTGAACGACCACGTGACGCTGCATCAGGGCGACAACCTGATCTGGGGTATCGAGCCCTTCGAGTCGACGGATCCGCCCGCCCCGGACCCGCCCGCTCCGGGCCCCACGGCTCCTTGAAACGAAAGTACGCGGCGCGTCGTTGGGTCCCGCGCCGTCACCGGAGGGCGCGGCCGGCCTCGCGCTGCGCCTCTGGTGCTTCGGCAGGGGTGCTCCGGGAACGCTGGACCGAGACGAGGGCGGCGGCGCCGCCCTGCCCGGGTCGGCCCGGGCTCACTTCGCTCGGAACATTGCGGCGCGGGCTGGCGCCAGGAGCGCGCTTCGGGCTCAGTAGAGCTCGATGATGAGCTTGCAGCCGTACTTGACGTTGACGCGACCCGTCTCGTCGCCCTGGGTGGCGTTGCAGGCGCTGTCACAGAGGATGATCTTCGTGGGATCCTCCTCGTTGTCGTACGTCCAGTACCAGGGGGTGGCGGAGTTGACGTCGGGGCAGGCCGCGAGCCCGCCCTCGGCAGCAGCGAGCGGACCCGCGTAGGCGAGGTTCGTGGCGCCGCTGGCCGTCGCGAATTCGACGTTGACCTTCTCCTTGTCGAAGCTCTCGCCTTCGGGGGGCGCGGGGATCTCGATCTCGCAGGGCGCCTGCACGCTGCGGATGCTGGCCAGCGCGCTGGCGAACATCGAGCGCGTCTGGTCGGGATCGCCCGTCGAGACGATGAACGCCGGCTGGTCCGCACCCGCGTAGGCGATCGTGTCCAGGTTGGCGGGGTCGGCCTCTCCCATGCCGATGACGTAGGTCAGGATACCCTCGTCCTTGGCCGCTGAGGCAGCCTGGGCCACATATGGGATCTCGTCCTGGTCGGGGCAGCCCGGCTCGCCGTAGCAGAAGCACTTTTCCTTGTAGGTGACGCCCTCCTCCGTGCGACCGATGCCAGGCTCACCATCGGTAACGAGGACCACCACCGACTTCGAGCCGGGGTTCTCCTGCATCGTCTGGCGCGCGTACTCGATCGCGCCCTGCAGGGCGGGGAGGGTGGGGGTGCCGCCGCTCGGGGTCGTGTTCTCGAGGCGGCTGATCAGCATCTGGCGGCCGGTCTCGTCGTCGAGCGGCGCCATCGGGGCGGCCGGGTACTGGTACTCTCCGATCCGGCAGGCGCCGGTGTCGGGTCCCGTGGGTTGGGTCCCATTCGGGAAGAACTCGAGCGAGGCCTCGAGACCCTCTGCACCAGGATCGTTGAAGAACGCGATCAGCGCCTCTTTCACCGGGTCCCAGCGGAAAAGCGTGTTCTGCCACTCGTTGGGGCCGTCGAACATCCCATCGCCGTCGACGTCCTGGTCGCCCATGCTGCCGGACTTGTCGATCATGAAGACGATGTTCACGGGCGTGAGCTTGGCGGGTTCGGTCTGGTCCTCGCAGGCCTCGATCGCCTCATCGCCGCCGGTGCCGAAGATGCTGCCTCCGGAGGCGCCCGTCGAGCCCACCCCGGAGAACGAGCCGAGGGATCCGGACCCACCGCTGTTGTTGCCAGCACCCACGGGGGGGGGGCTGGTTCCGAGTTCGCGCAGGCGACACCGATCATCGCCGCAAGCCCGGCGATGCCAGCGAGCTTCACCGAAGTCTGGATACGCAAGTTGTCGACTCCTCTGATTAAGTTAGGGGCAGCACGCGTAGGGGCTGTCGACCTCTTGCGTGCACAGGCAGCCGTTGAAGTAGTGGGGGTGCATCTCGATGCACGACTCGATGTTCATGTTGGCGACGATGACCGTTCCATTCACCTGACCGCTGCCGTTCGACGTCAGGGTCGCGTGGGGCGCGAGGATGGTGCCTTGCACGGCGGTGCTGGCCACGGTGACGCTCGTCGCCTCGGGGAAGTTCCAGATCAGCTGGTTGCAGAAATCATTGAGCTGAACGGCCCCGGAGCCGCAGGTCACGCCGTCGGGAAGGGTGGTGGTGCCTCCGCTGAAGCCGCCCGTGTCACCCATGACATTGACAATGACCGAGGAGGTGACCGGTGCGTCGATGCGGATACTGCCTGCGGCCAGGAGATCACCGCCATCGATCTCCATGATGTTCAGATCGGGGTCGGCGCCCGCCAGCACCAGCACGCTGCTCTCGTAGGAAGCGGTGCCGTTGACTGGATACCCTGCCATCAAGGCGCTGTACGCGGTGAGGGTGTTGCGAATGCCGGGGAAGTCGACGGGAGGCGGCTGGGTGTCCCAGACGCCGCCGCACTGGGGTACGGCAGAGGCTTGCCCGCCGACCCAGATGTTCCCCTTGACGCCGCCGCTCGCGAGGTTCAGGTCCCCGCCGACGACGAGCACGAAGCCCTCGGTATCGCACTCGCTCAGCTGCTGCCCCACGCCGTACCCTTCGAGGTTGGCGTCGCCGCCCACCCACATGCGGCCTTCCGTGTCGCAGCCGCTGGCCGTCGCGTCTTCGAAGACGACCAGGTTGACGGCCTCCTCACCGCTGCCCAGAAGGTCGGGCGTGCAGGTGGGGATGCAGGTGTCGATGGTGCCACCGGTGCCGAGGTCCACGGTGCCACCCGCGCCGGTGTCCACGGTGCCGCCGGCACCGGTGTCCACGGTGCCGCCCGCGCCAGTGTCCACGGTGCCACCCGCGCCGGTGTCGATGGTGCCTCCGCCACCGCCGGTGCCCGTGTCGATCGTGTTGCCGCCACCACCGGTGCCGACGTCGATCGTCGTGCCGCCCGTGTTTTCGGCGGAGCCGCCGCCGCCAGCGCCCGTGGAGCCAGCGCCCGCCGAGCCCGAGCCGCTGGTGGAACCCGCCGAGACGGAACCGGTGGAGCCCGAACCATCCGTTGCTCCGGCGCCTGTGGCTCCGGACCCGTCGTTGCCTCCGAGATTGAACGACGAGCTCCCTGCGCCACCGCTGCTCGTCTCCCCTCCGCCGTCCGCGGGTGAGTCTCCGCTGCCGCCACCACCGCAGGCCGCCGCAGCGATCATCGTCGAGACCAGACCAGCCAACCAGAAGTTCGTCCCACGCCGCGCCATTGCCAAGACCTCTCTGCGATACAACGGAGTACCGGCGCCTACCTTCGCCGATACTCTGCTGCTTGGTGTAGATACTACGCCGCGTCGATCCCCGTGGCAACGTTCGGAGGAGCGTTTTCGAGCATGATTTCCGCTGGTTTTTGATTCTTCTAGTGACAGCTCCCGGAGGCGCGAGAAGTCGAGGTAGCGTTTCCACAACGACGAATTCCAGAGACAAGGTGCGACACTGTGGGTGGGCGTAGGAAACCGCCCTGCCCGCTACTGGTGCAAACGCTCGATGGCCAGCCGCTCGCGCCGTCTTCTGAGTCTTTTCCCGTCGCCCATCGGTGACATCGGCTCTGGTTTGGTACGCCGCGATGATCGTGGGCGTGGCGCTGGTCGCGCGGCTCTGCCAATCTGACGCGGTGTACGTCTGTCCGGAGTGTGGGCATGCAGCCTCCACGGGGGGATTCTGCTCGGAACATGGAGTGTCGCTGCAAGACGCCACCCACGAGCCCTTGCTCGGTCAGATGGTGGGCAGCTATCGACTCGCGCGCCTGCTGGGCAAGGGCGGCATGGGGGCGGTGTTTCTCGGGATCCAGCCTGCCATCGGGAGTCGTGTCGCCGTCAAGGTGCTCAGCCATGAGTGCGCCCAGCATCCGCAGCTCGTGGAGCGTTTCTTCGCTGAAGCTCGCGCCGTGAACATCATCCGCCACGAGAGCATCGTCAACGTGCTCGACCTGGCGGTGCTGCCCGATGGGCGCCCCTACATCGTGATGGAGTTCCTGGAAGGTGCTTCGCTCGGGGCGTTGCTGGCGCAGCGCGGCGCGATGCCCCTGGGGACGCTGACGCAGCTGGCGTTCGCGGTGCTCGAGGCGCTGGCCGCGGCCCACGCGAAGGGCGTCGTGCACCGCGATCTGAAGCCCGACAACGTGATGGTCACTCTTGCCGGTCGCGTGAAGGTGCTAGACTTCGGGATCGCGAAGCTGCGGCCGGAGCTCGGACAGCTCAGTGACGAGACGCGGACCGGGGCGCTGGTAGGGACTCCCCAGTACATGTCGCCCGAGCAGGCCCGGGCGACGACGGTCGACGCGCGCTCCGACCTCTATTCGCTTGGCGTGATCCTCTACGAGGCGGCGACTGGACGGCGCCCGTTCGAGGCGCCGTCGCTGTTCGACTTGCTGCGGCTTCACGTCGAGGTCCCGCCGCATCCTCCGTCCGCTTGGCGCCCCGAGCTGTTGCCGGCGCTCGAGCAGATCATCCTGTGCGCTCTCGACAAGGACCCGGCGCGCCGGTTTCAGTCGGCGGCGGAAATGATCGCGGCGTTCCAGGTAGTCGCATCTCAGCTCCCACCTGACAGCTTCATCCCATTGGGGAGTGGCATCGTGCCAGGGCCCGTGGGGCAGGCGCCGAGCCGCGGGGGTGCGGGCAGTGGAGCCACCGCCCGGTCCCCCGGCGGCCTCGACGCGGCGTCGAGCGCGGGTCCCTATGGATCGCCCGTGCCCTTGTCCCCGCCCGCGCCGGGGGGGGCCTACAGCATGGCGGGGCTGGCCCACACTCCGGCGCCTGCTCAGCCGGCTCCGCGGCGTCGCGGCGGTTGGTTGGGGTACTTCGCGGTTGGAGCGGGCGTCCTGGTAGCGCTCGCCGGGATGGGGACGATACTGGTCCTCGCCTTGCTCTATTTCGGGTTTCGCGGTGACGTCGACTCCTCAGCGCCCAGCCCCGCGCAACAGGTCGAAAGAAACGCCGAAGAGGACGATCCGGGCAGCGCCATCGAGGCCTCGCCGCTTGCCGGTGATCTTGCCGGGGAGTACACGATCCTGCAGGGGTCGAACCCAGGCGGTCAGGGGCGCTACACCGGAGCCGTCACCCTCGAGGCGGTGGGACCGTACTACACGATGGTCTGGCGCATTCCCAACTCCCCCCCGTATGGGGGAGTGGCGATTCACTCGGGGGATTTGCTGGGTGTGGGGTGGGGTACCGGGCAGCGCATGGGGGTCACCGTCTACCAGATTGAAGGTACCCGGCTCGAGGGAGCCTGGGCGGTGCCGGGGGCGACGACCGCCCTGGGGAAGGAAGTCCTCGAGGGGCCTTCTGGGCTGCAGGGCACGTATCGGATTGTGGACGCCTATCACCCCACCACACACCGTCCCTACCGCGGTACGGTGCGGATCTGGCCCACGGGGCAGACGTACCAGGTCGAGTGGCGGCTGAGCAACGAGACTCTGCGTGGTGTCGGGTTGCGTGAGGGCAACCGCCTCGTCGTGGGTTGGGGGGCGCAGCAGGGGATCGGTGTTGTTGCGTATCGTGTGTCTGGCGAACAGCTCATCGGCAAGTGGGCGCAGCTCGGTGGCAGCACGGTGGGCGCGGAAACGATCCGCCAGAAGTAGGAGCGATTCTTTGCTCCCCGAAACGGCTCGGGAGGCGTAGGCTTGACGCATGGCTCGAGTGCTTGCGGGGTGGTGTGTGTTGGGGCTCTTGGTGCTGGGATGCACCGCGGGGAATGGCGGGGATGGAAAGAATCCTGCCGCCGGTGGGGCGGGTGGCGGCGACGCGATCGGTGGGCGGGCGGTTGGCGGCGGGGGCGCCGGAGGTGACGGCTCGGGAGGTGACGGCTCGGGAGGTGACGGCTCGGGAGGTGACGGCTCGGGAGGCGACGGCTCGGGAGGTGACGGCTCGGGAGGTGACGGCTCGGGAGGTGACGGCTCGGGAGGTGACGGCTCGGGAGGTGACGGCTCGGGAGGTGACG
>JBNLDK010000230.1:0-25300 GCA_050304295.1 Polyangiaceae bacterium | reverse complement strand
GTCATCCTGAAGAACACCAGCGGTCGCCTGCAAGCCTTCGTGCTCCCGCACGAGTCGTACTGAGGGCGAGCGGATCCTCAGACCATCTCATTGCCCGCAAGGCGGTCGATGACCCGACGCAGTCGCTCCTCAGCCTCCTCTGCTACCGGGGCGACAGCCGAGTTGTCGACCAACGCGAACGTCGCTCGAGGATCGTCCATCCTGCAGGCTGCCAAGTCGGGGCACGCCCCCGAGGGCGACGCCTGCGGGGGCGTGTGCGCCTGCTCGACCTGCCACGTCTACGTCGAGCAGGGCGACGACCTCTTGAGCGAGGCGAGCGAGGACGAGGAAGACATCCTCGACAAGGCGTTCGACGTCAGGATGTCCTCGCGGCTCGGTTGCCAGGCGAAGATCGAGCGCGACGGGCTCGTGGCCGTCCGGATCTCCAAGGAGAGCCTCGAGGCCTTCTACAACGACCACCCGGACGAGCCGCGCCCGGAGTAGGGCGCGTTGGTGGCGGCCGCGTTCGATCCTGGAGCACGCTCTGCTCGATGATGTCGGGTCACATCCCTGTGATTCACCGGTCCAGGAGCGATGCCTCGGTCAGCCCCAACCACTCGGCTGCCTTGGCGGTCTCGGAGAGATCGCCCACGACCCGCCGCTCGGGCTTGGGGACCACGCGGATGACCGTGGGAACGGCCAGGACGTCGGGGGGCACGTCCGCTTCCAGATCGAAGAGATCGACCACCTCGATCACGTGTCGCCCCTCGAGATGCTCGTTGCACAGGCGTCGCAATGACGACTCGGCGTGCTGCATGATGGGCTTCTCGCCGGCAATGTAGAGGATGAAGCGCCAGGGATCGCGACCGGTCGCCGTGTTCATGGACTCGACTCTCCATCCCGCCGCGGCTCTCGCACTGCGATGCCGGACTGCGAGAGGCCGAGCTCGCAGACGTCCTGCGAGCTCGGCAGGCCACGCGACTTCCGAACGGAGATGGTGCGGCAGCGGCGCCGGTTCCCTGTCTCCCGATTCTCGAGCAAGACGACGGCGTCCATGAGAGACGATATGCCGATCTCCGCCGAGTGTGAACGTCCCGGGCCCATGATGAGGCTGGTCATCACTACGGTCACCTCGGCCTTGCGGAGCTGGTCCACGAGGCGAGTCAGCATAGCCTTCACCTCGTAGTTGCTGCCCACCGAAACGAGGTTGGTGATGGGGTCGACGAAGACCAGGCTCGACTTGGCAGCGAGGACTCCGTCCCGCAGCCCGGCGAGGTGCTGCTCCAGTCCCTGGATGCCGGGGCGGGTTGCGCGGAGCAGGATCTTTCGGGATTCCATCGCCGTCTTCAGGCTAGGCCGACGCTCCGGGCGTTGCGCATTAGCTGATGGGGAGATTCTTCGAACGAAACGTAAGAGCACCGGTTGCCTGCCGCCGCCGCTGCCGCGGCGAGCTGGCAGGCAAGCGTCGTCTTGCCCGTGCCGGCTTCCCCCGAGATGAGCAAGGCACTGCCGCGGTAGTATCCCCCGCCGAGCAGCTCATCCATCCCGTCGAGGCCGGTCGATAGCAGTTCGTCGGAGACGTCGATGTTGAGCGTCGACGAAGTGATGGGGAAGACGCGCAGACCCGTCGAAGTGATCGCAAACGGATACTCGTCAGTCCCGTGCGCCGTCCCCCTGTACTTCAAGACGCGCAGCCGACGGGTGCCCACCTGGTTGACGACGCGATGGTCCAGGTGCAAGACGCAATCGGACAGGAATTCCTCGATCCGGTGTCCGCGGCCTGGCGGTGCGCCGGTCATTAGCGTTGTGAGCCCGAGATCGGAGAAGCGGCCGGCGAGGCGCAAGAACTCCTTGCGCAGCGCGGGGGCATCGGAGAAGCAATCGAAGAAGCCGTCGAGCTGGTCGATGACGATTCGCTTCGCCCCGATGCGACGGGCGGCGTCGAGGAGCAGCCGTTCGAGGCCGGCCAGAGAGTAGCTGCCTGCTTCGACGAAGTCCTGACTGGTGAGGTCGACGACGACCAGGGCCAGCTTGCCCTCGTTCTCAAGCCTCTCGAGGTCGATGCCGACGGAGGCGGCATCTTCGATGAGGTTGTGTCTGCTCTGCTCGACGGCGAGCAGAACGCCCGGCTCGCCGATCGCTGTGCCGTGGATGAGGAACTCCGCAGCGAGGAGGGTCTTCCCGCACCCGGGGTTGCCCAGCACGACGGTCGTGCGCCGGGTTGGCAGTCCGCCCCGTGTCACCTCGTCGAGGCCAGCGATTCCAGTCGAAGACTTCTCGATCCGTCGCAGCGATCGCGCGCTCGGTTCCGCCAAATGCACCCTCCTTCACCCACAGTCCCATGCGGGCGACAGGAACGCCACGACGAACTGCTGGGCGCCCAGCACATCGCCTGCTGCCCTTTCGCTCGGCTCGATGGAGCGCGCGGTTCGCGGCGGATTTCGAGGTGGCGATTATCGCCAACGGCGCAGCGATCCGATTCTTCCTCAAGGAAGCCGTCGCTGTGCCGTCGACCCACACAACCCCCTGGCGGTCTCTACAGGCGCTTGCGCTCTGCGTCGGGGGCTGCGGCGGCTTGGGTTGCGCAACGCTCGCCTGTGTGCCCGGCTGCCCGACCAACTCATCGCCATCGCCGATCGTAGGCTCTACGCCGCTAGGAACGCCGGTCGCAACCGTGTGGTCGCCACAGGAGGGAGCGAAGTGATGCAGATGAAGCAATGCTAGTGCTAGTGCGGCCCCATTCGGGGTTGGGCGGGAGTATCGCGTGCCCTATTCTACGCTGGGCCTGCCAGGTGTTGTCGCCTGGCGCGGGACGACGCGGCCGGTGCCGCAAGGGGGGATGGAATTGCAAGACGCTTACAAGGTGACGCAGGATTGCGCGGACGCCATCCTCGTCGTCGACGGGGATGGCGTCGTGCGATTCGCCAACCCAGCGGCACGCGAATTGCTCGGCGCTCGAGTGGCGCCGGGACGGCCCTTTGGGATGCCCGTTTCTTCCGACGCGACCCAGGAGCTAGTGGTGCCATTGCCCTCCGGCGCGCGGGCGACCGTCGAGATGCGAGTCGGGGACTCCAGCTGGGACGGAAAGCTTGCGCGGGTGGTTACCCTGCGCGACGTGTCGGAGCGGCTGCAGGCCAGAGAGCGCATCGCTCAGCTGAACCGCGTCCTGCTCGCCATCCACGACGTCGGCCAGCTCATCGCGCGGGAGTCGGACCCGGTCCGTCTCGTCGAGCAGACCTGTGGGTTGCTGGTGCAAGCGCCAGGATACGTGGGTGCTTGGATTGCCCTGGGCGATGGGCGAGCACCGGCCACGGGTTTCGCGGCTGCGGGCAGGAGCGAGGGCCTGGAGGAGCTCGAGCGGCGCGTGAGGCGGGGTGACTGGCCACCGTGTCTGGATCGCATGCCCGGTGGCGCCGGGGGAGTCCGCGTTTGTGGCCGAGCGTCGGAGTGCTCCGAGTGTCCGCTGGTGGCGGTGCAGGGCGCTGGGGTGGCCGTCGCCCTTCAGCACGACGAGGTCACTTTCGGCATGCTCGGCGTCCTCGGAACCGTTTCGTTGGTGGACGACGAGCAAGAGCAAACCTTGGTGGTCGAAGTCGCTCGTGACGTGGCTTTCGCATTGCGGGACATCGAACGGGAGCGTCAGCGCGCCCAGGCTGCGCGCGACCGGGAAGCGCTTCTCAAGGCGACCCAGATCGTGCTTGGCACCGACGACTTCGCGGTCGCTGCCCGAGCCATCTTCGACATCTGCAAGCGGCAGACCGGGGCGACCGCTGGCTACGTGGCCATGCGCGACGGGGAGAACGAGAGGGGAGTCGTCTTCGTTGATGTTGGCGGCGTGGAGTGCACCGTGGACGAGACGTTGCCGATGCCGATTCGCGGCTTGCGGGCGGTGGCCTATCGCGAAAACCGGACCGTGTTCGAGAATGCCTTCCCCTCCTCGCGGCACGTCGACCTGCTCCCGACTGGGCATGCCCCGCTCCGCAACGTGATGTTCGTTCCCATCACGCTGGACGGCGACGTCAAGGGCGTCATTGGTCTTGCCGACAAGCTTGGGGATTTCGACGAGGCGGACGCCAGTCGAGCGCAGAACCTCGGCGGGGTCGTTGCGCTCGCGCTCGATAGGACCTTGCATCTCGAGGCTCTCCAGCGTCGCTCGGCTCAGCACCAACAGGCTCAAAAGGTGGCGCAGCTCGGCCACTGGGAGCTTGAGGCGGCCTCGACCGCTCCAAGGTGGTCAGAAGAAGTCTACCGCATCTTTGGTCTGACCCCCGACGCACCTCCCCCGTCGTTTGCCGATCACGTCCATTCCGAGGATCTGCCGGTGCTGCAGGAGGCGATCCGGGCAGGATTCGAGGAAGGGGCCACGTTCGACCTGGTCTTCAGGATCCACCGACGCGGGGGTGAGCTGGGATGGATGCGTGCGATTGGGGAGCCCGTTCCCGGCACAGACGGGCGGCAGAGGCTCTTCGGCACCGCGCAGGACGTCACCGATCGCATGGAGGTCATCGATCGGCTCGCGGCCAGCGAGCAGAAGCTGCGCCTGGAGAAGGAGCGCGCCCAGCAATATCTCGACGTCGCGGCGGTGGTCCTTCTCGGCCTCGACGCCGAGGGGAAGATTACCCTCCTCAATCGGCGCGGGTGCGAGGTGCTCGGGCTGGAAGCAGAGGAAGATGCATTGGGCCAGGACTGGTTCCAGTTCGTGCCAGGTGACCAGCGGGATGAAGTGCGCGCGCTCTTCCGCCGCGTTCTCGACGGGCTCGCCGATGCCAGGCGCGTGGATGGGGAAATCCTGACCACGGCGGGCGAACGGAAGCGCATTGTCTGGCACAACGCCGAGGTGCGCGACAACGAAGGCGCCGTCATCGGCACCCTTTCCTCCGGAGAGGACGTCACGGAGCGCAGGGCCATGGAGGCGCAGCTTGCCCAGGCCGATCGTCTCGCGAGCATGGGCATGCTCGCGGCCGGAGTCGCGCACGAGATCAACAATCCGCTGGCCTTCGTGCTCTACGCTCTGGAGAGTCTGAGCCGCGAAGCCACAGGGCTGCTCGATGCGGTGCGGAGGCCGCACGTTGCCGTGCTTGCCGGCAATCCGTCGACCTCGCCCGAAGCGTTCGATGACGCGATGTTGGCTCCGAAGCGGCTCGACGATGTCAAGCAGCGGATCGATGAGGCGCTCGGAGGAACGAGGCGCATTCGCGAAATCGTTCGGGGGCTCAACACGTTCTCGCGGGTGGAGGCGGAGGAGCGCAGTCCAGTCGACCTGCGGCGCGTCATCGATGCGGCCATCAGCATGTCCTTCAACGAGATCAAGTACCGGGCTCGACTGGTCAAGGACTTCGGCGATGTGCCGACCATCATGGGCAGCGAGGGCCGGCTCTCTCAGGTCTTTCTCAACCTGCTCATCAACGCAACCCACGCCATCGATGAAGGGGACGCGGAGCGCAACGAGATCAGGATCCGGACCTGGAGTGAAGACGGGTTCGCTTGCGCTCAGGTCAGCGACACCGGGTGTGGGATCCCGCGCGACCATCTGCAGAAGCTGTTCGACCCGTTCTTCTCCACCAAGAAGGCAGGCAAGGGTTCCGGACTCGGACTGGCGATTTCGCGCAGCATCATCGAAGGATGCGGGGGGACCATCGACGTCGAGAGCAAGGTGGGAAGGGGCACGGCTTTCACCATTCGCCTCCCCCTGGAGGAGGAGCCAGAGCGATCACCGGCTTCCGCACGTCCGCAGGACGCCGAATCCTTGCCGGTGACCGGGCGAGTGCTCGTCGTTGACGACGAGGATGGGATCCGCGCGGCAATGGTCCGGATGCTTTCCCAACACGAAACGGTGCAGGCGGCCTCCGCCGAGGAGGCCAAGCGGATCCTGGAACGGGATCAGTCATTTGATCTGGTGCTCTGTGACGTGATGATGCCTGGCTTGTCCGGCGCGGACCTGCACGCCTGGCTCGTCGAAACGAACCCCCGCCTGGCTCGCCAGTTTGCCTTCATTTCGGGGGGCGCCTTCATGCCCCGGATCCGCGACTACCTTTCCAAGACCGACAACATCAGAATCGAGAAGCCCTTCGACGTCGAGAATTTCGTTCGGATCGTCGGGATGATGGTTCGGGCGGCCTTGAGCGTGGCCCCCAGCGAGCCCAGATCCGAGTAACCAACCATGCTAATCCCTGCTCGCGCTGGCGGCACCTACGACGAGCACCCGGACAAGCCCCGGCCGGAGCAGGGCCCGCTCATTCCACCAGCACTCGTTGCGCGACCAGGTCCGACAGGATGCGGTCGATGTCCGTCAGCGGCGGGTCGAAGCCGGTGGCGGCGCGAAACTCGCTGGCAATGTCGGTGGCGCTGCGCGACCCGTTGCACAAGAGCCAGACGATCGCTGCGGTCGCGTTCACGATGACCGTGCGCTCCTCCTCCGGCACGAACAGCGCGGCGCCCCCGGTCGCCTCAATGTCCGAGTAGGTGACGCGTGGGCTTCGGCGAGGTGGCATGAGTGTACGATTCCAAGGCTGACGGCGCCCCGTTCTCATCGTGGAACGCCTTCAGGGGGGGCAACGGAACATCGCGTCGATCCTGAACGGGTCCGCGACGCCCTTTTCTCCGATCGCCTTCTCGCCTGATTGCGGCCTGTTACTTGCTCGCCACCCGGGCGTCGGGAAGGATCCGAGTCGAGTGGTCCGCGATGGGCCCGAGGGCGTCGGCTAGCTCCACGCGCACCCTCCAGGGGCCGTCGGTCTCCGGAGGTGGCAGGACGGCGCACAGGCTTCCACCACAGTCCCGCCACGTCACGGCCACTACTTCCCCGTCGACCAGGACCTTCTTGTCGAGCGCGTCGAGCTCGCGGGTGCCCGGGAGGCGGCGACCGGTCCCGCTCTCCAATTCGACGGTGACCTCGACGAGATCGGACGGCCAGTGGGCAGAAGTCGGGTGCAGTGTGATGCGAGCGGAGGAACGACGCGCCATGGCGAGGCGCGCCTCTGGTCCGTCCCGCTCCTGCCGAAACCTTGCCACGGTCGCGTCCTGGCTCCCCAGTCCGACGTCGGATGGCGCCGGAACGAAGTACGAGTTCGCCGAGCCGTAGGTCATCTCTAGGCCCTTGCTGCCGAGCAGGCGAATGCGCTGCTTCGGAAACAGGAAGACGGTGCCATGGTGGAGCGCGGCACCCGGGGGCAGGGCGTATTCGATGACCTGGATCTCGCCAGCTGCGGAGGCCTTCCCGCTGAGCCCCCAGGCATCCACCGCGCGAGCCACGATCTCGTAGCGTCCGACCTGGAGGCCCGAAACGGGCAAGAGTGCCTTCGTGGTCCGGAACGTCGCCACCAGTTCTCGGGACCGTGCTTGGATGCGATGGACGGTCACCTCCGACTCTACGGCTCCGCGTGGCTTCGCGATCGTGACGGAGCTGCTTCCATTCTGGCCGCGGGGCTTCAAGAGCAGGGACTGCCCGACCTTCACGACCGGGCTTCCGAGGATGGGCCGCGGAGCGCCTGTCCAGCCGGAACCGATCGATCTCGCGAAGCCGGGGCTCAGGGGCTTCCAGGCGTTGCCGACTGCGGCCAGCATCCCGCCCTCGCGGTTCGCGACGGTGGTGCCCTTCGGACCAGCGATGACGACCGACCTGCCGCCCGTGGGGATGGCGCTCACCCGGTGGGGCGCACGAACGAGCACGGAATGCCGGGGCGGGTTGCCCTCCGGCAGGGTGATTGCGAGCTTTCCCGATAGCAAGTGGAGCGTGACGCACTTGGTGCCTGGATGTCCGGACTTGAGTGGGACTTTCGTCGATGGGGCAACGCGGACGCGGGTTGCCGGACTCAATTGAACGACGACGTTCCCGGGAAGGGTGTGGGTGCTCCCGCTTGGGCCGGCCGTGTAGCTTCCCACCCGAGCGAGATTCGGTGCTTCCGCCGACCCTGGGTCGGCCAACGCCACGGCGGACGCCGTGCAGAGCGCCAAGGTGAACATCAATGCTTGAAACGACACGCCGTTGCTCCTCCCGCTTCCCCCGTGAACCACCGCGGGGACCACCACAAGACCGAGCCTAGCCGAGCACTCCCTCGAGCGTTCGGTAGCCTTCCTCCCAGAGGGCCAGATCCGCAGCGGAGCCGTCGACGATCCGGACTCCAAAGCCCGGCGGGACCGTTGCGCGCTCGTTGGGGCAGAACCGCCGCCGCCACGCCACCTGACCAACCAATCGGACTCGCCGCTGCACGCGCGGGGGTGACAGCTCGAGCCACACCTCGTCCTCGTCCGGCAGCGCCAGCGTGCGCACGTACAGGCCTCCTTCGCTCACGTTGAAGCTGAACCCGCAGTCGTCTTCGTCGCGACCGGCGACTCGGAAGCGGACCGTCGTGCCATAGAGCAGGCGCCGGCTGGCTCGGTTCTCGACCACGCCGGAGTGGCGCAGCTCGTTGGCGAGGAAGGCGACGTTCTCAGCTGGAGCAAAGGCATCCGTGGCACGCACGCGGTCGAGTCCGGTGAGTTGCCCCCGCTGGGCCTTGAGCTGCAGCGGGGGCGTCGAGATGATCCAGGTGCTCCCCGACCCCTGCTTCCTGAGGGAGGTGATGACCTCGCGGGCATTTGGCGTCAACTCCGAGCTCATCACGATTAGGTCGGGCGACGTCGCTTTTGCCAGGTTGGCAAGATCCCCCAGCTCGGCGGCGAACGCGACGTCATGCCCGGTGCTGCGGAGCGCGTGGCCATAGATCAGCCGTCGCACGCGATCGGCATCTGCCACCAGGGCTCGGAGCGGTTCGCCGCTGGCCGGTGGCGGGGCTTCGCGCGGCAGGGCTCGCAAGCGGGCAACCAGAGGCCACATCCGGTCCGAGCCCACGAGGTCGTCTCCCCCCGAGCCGAACATGCTCGCGAAGTCGAGATCTCCGGGCATGCTGGCGAGCCCGATGATGGGCATCTGAGCGCAGAGATGGCTGGCCCGGAGATCGAGGACGTTTACGGCCGGATCCTCGGCGTCCGAGGCAACGACCATCACACTGGGCCTTATGTCATCGGCCGCTTGCAACGCTCGCGCCGTCGTTGGCTCGGCATGAAAGTCGAAGGCAGCGGCCGCGGCGGCCTGGCGGAGCTGCGTCGTCTCGATGCTCCCGAACTCCCCGACGGCAAGCAGGTTCGCGCGTCTCGTTCCCATGCCCCTTGCGACGGATCCTTTCGGCGACTCTTGAGGTGGGCGGGCGCCATTCGTTCCGATCTCTCAAGTTGTCGAAGAATGATCCGTCGTTGGCAGTGATGGCGTCTGCCCCTGATCCGACCAGCTTCAGCACGTGCCCAACGGCCTGCACGGTGAGGCCCGAGGGCACGACGACTTGCGCGTTCTGGCCCTCGAATCCCTGGGGCCCTCGCCCGGGCCGAGTTTTCCGCATCGCGGCGGCGGGGGCGTTGCTCGGGCCTGTCCCGTTTGGCCATGGTGAGGCCAAGCCGCAACGAGGTGAAGTGGTTTCCGGAGTGCCCGGCGTGAAGGAGACGGACTCCGGCGCCGTCAAGCGATGGCGCCGGCAGGAGTTGACCGTGCACATCGACTCGTCCCTGGGCCGGCTGGGCGACGAGGCGGCCCAGGCAGTCGAGGCGGGCTTTGCCGCCTGGCAGGCGCCCGGCGTGCCCTTGCCCGCGGTGTCGATCGAGCAGAGCACCGGGGCGCATCCGCGACTCGAGACCAACGGCCGCAACGAAGTCATGGTCGGACGCATCGACATTGCCGGACACGAGAATGACCTTGCCGTCACGATTGCCTTCTCTGACGCGGATTCGGGCGAGATCGTGGAGGCGGACATCCTCATCAACGAACGGCACGCCTTTGGCATCGTCGATGAGGACTCTCGGGAGGCGCGTTCCCACCCGGGTCCCCCCGCCCGCGCATCCCGGGACAACGAGCCTCGCGAGCGAGAGGACGAGGCGGGCACCCGCGATTGCGACGAGGAGCGGGCCGTGCCGCCGACCGAGTCGCCGCGTCAGGAGGCGGCGTCGTGCAGTGGGCAGCCGCGTCCCGAATGCGGTGAGCGTTATGACCTTCAGAGCATCGTCACCCACGAGGTCGGGCACTTCTTCGGCTTGGGCGAAGACTACGAGGACGCGTTCTCGACGATGTTTCACTGCACCAGCACCTGCGAGACGCACAAGCGCACGCCGCTCGAAGAGGATGTGAGCGTGCTGGCCGAGATCTACGAGGAAGCTGGCGACGAGGACGTGGGGATCGAGTGCAGCGCCGCGTCGCCCAGTCGGCAGCGGAGCGGGCGAGGGGCTTGCGGCATCCTGCTCGGGCTCGCAGGGTGCTGGGGGCTTCGTCGTCGGATCTGGAGGAGCAAAGCATGAGCGGTCTTCACTCGGAGCTCCCGGGCTCCGTGCATCCTCGCGCCGCCGCCATTCGCGAGCCGAGCGTCGGCGACCATCTCGATGGTCGCTACGAGCTCAAGCGCAAGATCGCGTGCGGCGGCGGAGGCGCCGTGTTCGAGGCGGTGCACCTCGTGACCCGACGCCCCGTTGCGATCAAGATCCTCCACGCGAGGTATGCCGGCGACCAGGAACAGCGCAAGCGCATGCTCTTGGAAGCTCGCGCGCTCACCATTGCCCGGCAGCCCAACGTGGTCGAGGTGCTCGATGCCGGCATCCAGGACGGCAGCGGGCTGCCCTACGTGGTGATGGAGCTGCTTGAGGGACGCACGCTCGCGGGCTTGCTGGCGAGTCGGCGGCGGCTGGAGATCGGCGCCGTGGTTCACGTTGGCCGGCAGCTGGCCATCGCGCTTTCGCACATCCACTCGCGGGGTCTCGTTCATCGGGACGTCAAGCCGAGCAACGTCCTGATTGCCCGGTCGGCCACCGGCCAAGAACTGCTCAAGCTGTTCGACTTCGGGATCGCGCGGGCGGAGCGCGGCAACGAGGGCGAACGGTTGACCGGGTGCAACGTGCTCATGGGCACGCCCGAGTACATGTCACCCGAGCAGCTGCTCGGCAGCGACGAGCTCGATCACCGCTGCGACATCTATGCGGTGGGCGTCACCCTGTACGAGTGCCTGACCGGCAGCGTGCCCTTCGAGGGGTCCTTCGGCGAGATTCTGCTGAAGGCCGCCACGAGCGACCTGCCCCCCATGTCCGTGTGCCGTCCGGAAATCCCTGCCGACCTCATCGCGATCGTCGAGCAGGCCCTGGCTCGCGACCCGAACGCACGACTTCAGTCTGCCCAGGATCTCTACGACGCGCTCACTGCCCTCGCTGTTCAGCGCTTCCCGACCGCCGCCGCGTTGGGCGTCGCCGGGACGTCTACCATGCCCACCGATTCCTCGGAAAGCCTCCTGAATGCGACTGCGGGAGTCGAGCAGCGGCGCTTTTCGCGCGCTCCCTACGTGACGCCCGTGCGAATCGTGCAAGACGGGGGGCGGGTTCTGGACGCCCGCATCGAGGACATCTCCGAGTCGGGAGCTCTGGTGGTGCTTTCCGAAGCCATTGAGCGCGACGCTAACGTGCAGGTCAGATTCGCACTCCCCGTTTCGGGGCGAATCGTGACGACTCGGGCGACGGTGCGTTGGTCGCGCGCCGCGCGCCTGGGGGTTGCGGTGGGACTCGAGTTCGATCTGAACGAAGAGGAGCGCGCAACCATTCGGTATTACGTTTCCACGGTGGTGCGAGAAGCGCTGACGCCAAGCGAGCCAACACCAACGGAGATCGCTGTGAGCTCGAGGGAAAAAACTGTGCCAGCGGAGACGCTTTGTGAGCTCGAGGTAACAAACATGGGCTCGTCCAACGGAGAACTCTGCAGTTCGAGGCGCCAGCCATGAGCTCTGGAATCAAATCCTGGTCACCACCGTGCCGCGGTGGTACGTTCGATTTGTCGGCTGGGGATGAGGGAGGGCGTCCGTCGTTTTCATGCCTTGCGAGAATTGGGAGCGTTCGGTGAGGACGCGAGTTGCCGCAGACGAAGTCAATTTCGAGTCAGCGAGCACGGAAGTGCTCGCGTCGCACCGCGCGCCGCGGGTCCCCCGTGCCGACGTGCTGCTCGTGGAGGACGATCGCGACTACTCGGGGATGGTGCGCGCCCTGCTGGAGCAGAGCGGTGAGGTTTCGTTCGCCGTCGACCACGTCGAGAGCCTCGCGGAGGCTACTTCCCTGCTGGCGAAGAAGCACTACGATTTGGTCGTTTCGGATCTCCGGCTGTCGGACAGTAGCGGGCGCGACACGATCTCGAAGGTGCTCCTGAGCGCTGGCGGAACCGCCGTGATCGTGCTGACGGGTGACGAAGACGAACAGCTCGCCTTGGAAGCCGTGGGATGGGGTGCTCAGGATTACGTGGTCAAGCACCGGGGCACGACGTGGTCGCTGCTCAGGTCCATCCGCTTCGCCATCGCCCGCGGCGCCCTGCTACGGAAGCTCGAGGCACAGGCGGAGGAGCTCAGAAGCCGCCAGTCGGAGCTGGAGGCGATCTTCGAGGGAACGTTGTCCCCCATGGTGCTCGTGAACGCGGCCGGGCGCATCGTCCAGGTCAACCACGCGGCGGCACAATATGCTCGGGAATCCCAAGACAGCCTCATCGGCAGTCACTTCGGAGTGTCGCTACGGTGTGCGCGGCTCGACGGCTCGCCCCCCTGCGGCGCAGGCACCCTTTGTGACGATTGCGTCATCCGGCGGAGCATCGACGACACGCTAGCCTCCGGCAACATTCACGAGCGGGTCGAGACCCGGATGTCGGTGGCGAGTGCCGACCCGACGGAGCGGATCGTCGAGTTTACCACCAGCCTCGTCCGCGCTGCGGGCGAGAACCGCGCGCTCCTCTGCTTCGATGACGTCACCGAGCGACGGACTGCCGAGCAGCGTTTCCGGGAAGCTCAGCGCATGGATGCAGTCGGTCGGCTCGCGGGCGGCGTCGCGCACGACTTCAACAATGCCCTGACCACCATCAGGAGCTATTGCAGCTTCCTTTCCAAGGCAGTTGCCAACGATCGGCAGTCGCTCGAGGATCTGCGAGAGATCCGCGAGACAACGGAGCGCGCGGCCCAGCTGACGCGGCAGCTGCTGGCGTTCAGTGGACGCCAGACCATCCGGCCAGTCGTCTTGGACGTGAACGAGGTCGTGGCAGGCTTCGAGAAGTTGCTCCGCCGCGTCATCGGCGAGCGCGTGATGCTCGAAACCAAGCTTCGTGACGACCTGGGCGTCATCTCGGTGGATCCGGGCCAGATCGAGCAGGTCTTGATCAATCTCGTCGTCAACGCAAAGGAAGCAATGCCAGACGGAGGCGTGATCACCGTCGAGACGAGTCCAGCCACCGCGGCCGAGGCCCGCGGTGCGGGAGTCGACCACGCGGAGGGAGAGTACGTGAGGATTTCAGTGCGCGATGCGGGCACTGGCATGAGTGCCGATTGCCGGGCGCACGCGTTCGAGCCGTTCTTCACCACCAAGACGTCGGGCAAGGGCCTGGGCCTCGCGATCGTGCATGGGATCGTTCGCCAGAACGGGGGCGGGGTCACCATCGAGAGCACGCTGGGGCAGGGAACGACGCTGCACGTCCTGCTTCCGCAGGCCAAGCCGGCACCTCGCATGCCGATCTCAGCGAGGTTGCGAGCCGCAAGTTCGCGAACGGACGTCGGCGTCCTGCTTGTCGAGAACGACGAAACCGTGCGGAAGACGACCGGTCGGCTCCTGCGCACCGTCGGCTACGACGTCACGGAGGTTTCGTCACCCGGTGATGCGCTGCTTCGCGCCGAGATGCGAGCGGAAAGCATCGATGTCGTGCTCGTGGACGTCGTCACGCCGCTGATGAGTGGTGACGAGCTGGTGAGGCGCCTCCGAGCGATGCGGCCGCACGTCGCCGTCGTCTTCATGTCTGGACATGGTGGTGAATCGCCCGAAATCGGCGCGGCTCTGCAACCGGGCGTCGAACTCCTCCAGAAGCCGTTCTCGGAAGATGCGCTTTTCGCTTCGGTCGAAGCCGTGCTCACGCCGTTGGGCAATGGCTGAGCGAGTCGAGACCCGCTTGGATTGTTCGGACGTGCCAGCTCGTGACGCTGAGGGGGAGAGGAACGCTCCCCGAGCCGCGGGCCGCCTGGTGCTGGTGGACGACGACGACCACGTTCGCGCGGCCTTGAGCCGCGCGCTCCGCGAGGCGAGCTACGTCGTCGACGACTTCGGGTTCGCCGAGCCTGCTCTCGAGGCCCTCGAGGACGAGCCGGGTCCGGTGGACGTCGTGCTCTCCGACATCCAGATGCCGGGAATGACCGGGCTCGAGCTGCTCGAGATCGCGCGCACGCGCTGGCCTGACGTGCCCGTCGTCTTGATCACGGGGCAGGGCGAGCTCGAGTCTGCGCTCCAAGCACTTCGGCTGGGCGCCTACGACTACCTGCTGAAGCCCATCGACCCCGATAGTCTGCTGATTCCGGCCGTGCGCCGCGCGATCGAACACAAGCGGCTCGTGATGGCCAACCGCTCGCTGCAGCGCCGGCTGGACGCGCAGGGCCGGGCGCCGGAGCTGGTCGGGAACAGCGAGCCCATGCGCCGGCTGCGCAGTCTCATTGCCAGCGTTGCCCCTTCGGACGCGACCATCCTCATTCAGGGCGAGTCGGGCACTGGCAAGGAGCTGGTCGCCCGAGCCATCCATGATCAGAGCGGACGAGCAAGCAAGGCTTTCGTGGACGTCAACTGTGCTTCGCTCGTGGATTCGGTTCTTCAGAGCGAGCTCTTCGGTCACGTCAAGGGCGCATTCACTGGCGCGGTGAGCGCCCGAGTGGGGCTTTTTGAAGAGGCTTCCGGGGGCAGCCTGTTCATGGACGAGATCGGCGAGCTGTCTTCCACGACGCAGGCGCAGCTGTTGCGAGTGTTGCAGGAAGGCACCGTGCGCCCAGTGGGTTCGAATCGATCGCGGCAACTGGACACGCGGGTCATCACGGCCACCAACCGGGACCTGGCGCGGGACGTGGCCGGCGGTCGGTTTCGTCAGGATCTATACTATCGACTGAATGTCGTCACGATCGACGTGCCCCCTCTGAGAAAACGGGGCGGCGACATTCCGGAGCTTGCCACGCACTTCATGCGCAAGCACGGTTCGAGCGCCCACCTGCATGCCGAGGCGGTGGCTGAGCTGGTCGATCGGGATTGGCCGGGAAACGTGCGCGAGCTGGAGAACGTCATCAGCCGCGCTCTCATCTTCGCTGCAGGTGGTGACATCACCCCTGATCTGATTGCCGGTTCAGACGCGGGTTCGCACCGTTCCGGCGAAGCCGACGGAATCAAGTCCCTCGCGGTGGCCAAGGCCGAATTCGAAAAGGAGTACCTGAGGCAGGTGCTCTTGCAGACCGGGGGCAACCTCAGCGAGTCTGCGCGACTGGCGGACGTCGATCGCTCCAACCTTCGCCGTCTGGTTCGCCGGCACGGCCTGAACCCTGGTCAGTTCGAGTAGCGACTGCGGCTCGCGCCTACGCCGCGATGGGCTTGCCCTGAGAGGGGGGCAGGCTGAGGCCGCACTCCGCGCGCAGCTTGCGCGCGATTTGTCCCCGGATCTGCGTCGCCCGTGACTCGCTGATTCTCAACCGTCGAGCGGTCTCGGAGTTGCCGGCTCCGTCGAAGATGGCATCGAGCACTTGTTGCTCGCGAAGAGACAGGCGCCGGGCCGCCTTCCGAACGCGCGCGAGAATCACCCGAGCATGGGCCTGCTCGTCGGGCCCGGAGCGGTCCACCGCCGTGTCGAGAGCCTCCTGCGCTGGACGATGTCGGATGCTGCGCAGCTCGTAGAGCTGGGCATCCTTTGCGGGCAGGTCGGCCGCTCCGATCCCGTCTTCCACCTTCCGCGCCAACTCCCGCAGCTTCTGCCGCGACCTGCGCGACAGCGGATCGAGGGCTCGCAGCTCGTCCAGCATCGCGCCATGCACGCGCCGGTACAAGTAGGCATCGAGCTGCTTCTCGTCTTGTGGGGGGCAGCGCTGCAGGGCCACGGCGAGCCCGAGTGCCCCAGCGCCTTCCAGCTCCTCGACCGGAACGGTGCCTGGAGCGCGGCTGGCCAGAAAGCGTGCGAGGCGTCGAACTCGAGGGAGCCAGCGCGCTGCGGTAGCGGAGGGTGATCGACCGTGGATCTGTTGCTTGCTTCCGTGCATGGCGCCTCCCGGCGCCACCCACCAATGCATGACTCGCGCCAGCTTCCATCCACGGCAAAAGCCCGCGGAAAACGGCGGCGGGTCGGCCGGCGCCCGCCCCCGTTCTGGGGTTTGGCCCCAGTCGGGATGACTCAGGGTGCGGCTCGCACTTTCGCTCTTGCGAAACCCTCCGATGTGCCGTCGATCGATGCAACGAGTCCGAGTCCCCGGCAGGCACCTGATGGCAACTCCGACGATACTGGTCATCGAAGCACACGAGCCCGAAGCGGCGCGCATCGTTCGGGCGTTGCGCCGGAGTGGCTGCGGGTACCGGCTCGTCACGGTGCGCGACGGGCTCGATGGCGCCAGCGCGCTCCGGACGCACCACGTTGATCTCGTGCTGTGCAATCTCGAGTTGCCGGAGCACGACGCGCTGGCGTTCCTGTTGCTCAAGCAGGGGTGCCCGGAGTTCGAGGACGTCCCCGTCATCATGTTGACCAGCGGCATCGGTCCGGATCGCATCGGGCGGCTTCTCGAGGCAGGGGCCGCAGACTACTTGCGACGTCCCCCCGACGAACAGGAGCTGCTGACGCGCGTCGAGATCCACCTGCGGACCAAGCGCCTTCGGGAGGAACTGCGGCAGACGGAGCGACGGATCGAGGAGCTCATGCAAACGGACGCCCTGACTGGTCTGTCCAACCGGACCCACTTCCTGGAACTCGGGGCGGTCGAGCTGTTGCGAGCGGATCGGAACGACGAGCCTTTGGCTTGCATTCTGCTGGACGTCGACCGGTTCAAGCAGGTCAATGACGAGCACGGCCAGGCGGCGGGGGATAGCGCGCTCGTAGGCGTGGCGCGCGCGCTGCGGCAGGTCCTCACTCCGCGAGACATGGCGGCGCGGCTCGGGGGGGACGAGTTCGCGGTGTTGCTGCGCGATGCGGGCATCGCGGTTGCGCGGGCCATGGCGGAGAAGCTGAAGCGCAGCATCGCCCTACTCTGCGATCCGATGGGTCCGGCGCGCGGAAGCCTGACCGTCAGCTTTGGCCTTGCCGCCGGTGCTGCGTCGCGCGTTGCTTCCCTCGAAGAGGTGCTCCGTGAGGCGGCCCGTGCGCTCGACCGCGCCAAGGCGGCGGGCGGCGATTGCGTCATGACCACCACCGACTCTGCGGGCTCTCCCCCGTCGAGTAGCCTGCAAGCTGGCCCGCTCCGGCTCTTGTGATGGAAGGTTGATGATGGGTGCGTCTCGCTGTCACCCTTACGCCGACGTCACGGCGACGCTCCCTCCAGCCGAGTACCAGGAGGAGGAGATCACCCTGGTCGAGTTCGAGGAGGACGACTCGTTGGTCCCGTCGTCCCCGCAGGATCGTGCCATCCTGCTCCGCCTGAACGGCAGCGATGCCGGGCAGATCGTGAGCCTCGGGCAGAGGCCGGTGTTGGTGGGCAGAGGGGCGGACTCGGACCTGGTGCTCCACGATCGCTCGGTGAGTCGGAAGCACGCACGACTGAGCATCGAAGGGGGCCAGGTCGTTTGCACGGACCTCGGGTCGAGGTTCGGGACCCACCACAACGGCGTCGCGAGGCAGCGCATGAGGCTTCGGTCGGGCGACGTGGTGCGCTTCGGGCAAGTGGCCCGATTCGTGCTGGATGCCGTCAGTGCGGAGCAGGAACAGGTGCTTCGCAACTTGCAGGAGGGCAGCGTGCGCGATGCTCTCACTGGCGCCTTCACGCGGCATTACTTCACGCAGCGCCTCGCGAGCGAGTGCGACCACGCGCGTCGCCACGCGACCCCGCTGTCACTGGTGATTCTCGACCTGGACCATTTCAAGCACATCAACGATCGCTACGGGCACCAGGCGGGCGACGCGGTGCTCCGGCACGTGGCCGGAGTGGTCCAGCAACGCCTTCGTAGTGCGGACGTTCTGGCTCGCTTCGGTGGCGAGGAGTTTGCGGTGATCCTCAGACGCGCCGAGTTGGAGGGGGCTCGTCGAGTGGGGGAACGCATTCGCGCAGCGGTGGCGGCGACGCCGGTCTTTCGTGGCGGAATCGCCGTTCCCGTGACGGTGAGCGCGGGCTGCGCGGCGCTGACCTGTGCGCGGCAGCCAGTTCCCGATGAGCTCATCGCCACGGCGGATCGGCGCCTCTACGCCGCCAAGCATGCTGGTCGCAACCGCGTGGTTGTCACAGGAGGAGAGAAGTGATGGGAATGGATTCGGGCCAGGTTGTCAGCGTCTTGGGGGCGGCGAGCCCTGGAGTCGGAGCCGCCGCGCGCGCCAGCGTGCTCCTCGTCGATGACGACGACGGGGTTCTCGTCGCCTTCGAGCGTGCGCTTAGTTCAGCGGGCTATGCGGTGGACGTCGCGAGGACCGGGACGGAGGCTCTGCGTTGCATCGAGGGGGCTAGCTACGACGTGGTCGTATCGGACATCGTGATGCCCGGCATGGCGGGAGACGAGCTGCTCTTGGCCATTCGCGAACGTGGGCTCGAGATGCCGGTGCTGTTGATGACGGGCTCCGCCACGCTGGAGACGGCGATTCGCGCGGTGAAGGGGTCGGCCTTCACCTACCTGACCAAGCCGCTCGATTCGGATGAGCTGGTTGCGGAGACCGATCGCGCCGTCGCGCAAGGCGTTGCGGCATCGCAGCGACGACTGGCCGCGGAGAAGCTCGCGCAGGCTCGGGCGGTCGAACGCGAGGTGCAGGAGGACTTTGCCGCTGCTCTGGCCGCCCTGAAGATCGTCTTCCAGCCGGTCGTGGAGGGCTCCGGCGCCGTGTACGGCTACGAGGCGCTGCTCCGCACGGGCTACCAGAAGCTCGCGAACCCCATGCTGTTCCTCGGCGCGGCCGAGAAGGCAGGGGGCTTGACGATGCTCGGGCGTGCCGTCCGAGACGCGGCGGCGGAGGCCATGCTTCCGGACCCCAGTCGCGGCGTGCTCTTCGTGAATCTGCATGCCACGGACCTGCTCGACGAGAACCTCTACGACGTCCATGCGCCGCTCTCGACCCTGGCTGCCCGCGTGGTCCTCGAGATAACCGAGCGCGCCAGCATCGAGGGGATCAAGGATCTGGAGTCGCGGATTGCCAGGCTCCGCGACCTCGGATTCAGGATTGCCGTCGACGATCTCGGAGCTGGGTACGCGGGGCTGTCCACGCTCGCCCAGCTGCGGCCCGAGGTGATCAAGCTCGACATGTCGCTGACGCGCGACATCGACCAGGAGCCGACCAAGCAACGCCTCGTGTCGTCGCTGGTGCCGATTGCGGAACACCTCGGCGCCCAGGTCGTGGCCGAGGGCGTCGAGACGTCAGCCGAGCGGGACGTCCTGATCCGCGCCGGGTGCCAGCTGTTGCAGGGCTACTACTTTGCCCGCCCTGGCCCCGCGTTTCCGGAAGTTCGCGCGGGTGCGTGAGGCCAGGTGCGGTCGGCCGCCGTTCTAGCATGACGACAGCGGCGCTCACCGCCGAGAGGAGCTTGCCGGATGGCCCAGGACAGTGCGGAGGCGATGCTGGTTGTCGACGACGGGGGCGTCGTGCGATTCGCCAACTCAGCGGCGCGGCAGTTGCTCGGTGATCGAGCGGCACCGGGTCAGACCTTAGGGATGCCTCCGGCTTCCAACGAGCGCCAGGAGTTCGTCGTGCAGCGTGCATCGGGCACCACCACGACTGTCGAGGTGCAAGCCCATGAATTCACCTGGGAAGGGAAGTCCGCGCAGGTGGTCACGATGCGCGAAGCGACCGAGCGGCCGCCAGTCAGTGAGCGCATCGACCAACTGAATCACGTGCTTTGCGCCATCCGCAACCTTGGCCAGCTCATCGCGCGCGAGTCGAACCCGATCCGCCTCGTCCAAGAGGCGTGCGGGTTGCTGGTCGGACGCGCGGCTACGCCAGCGCTTGGATCGCTCTGGGCAATGGCCGCGGCCCGGCAACGGAAGTTGTCGGGGCAGGCTCGAACGAGCGCTTCGAGGAACTCGAGAGCCGCTTGAAGCAGGGGCAGTGGCCTCCACGCAGCCAGCGTACGCTCGGCGGAGGAGGAGGCCCGCACTTTCGCCCCCCCGCGTCCGAGTGCGGCGCGGTTCCGCCGGTCGCGTTCCGGCACGGCAATTTCTCTGCGGTCGTCGCGCTGCGGCACGAGGGGATTGTGTTCCGCATGCTCGGCGTCTCCGCCCCCGTGTCGTTGGTGGACGACGAGCAAGAGCAAGAGCACGAGTTCGTGGTCGAGGTTGCCAGGGACGTGGCCTTCGCGTTGCACGACATCCAGCGGGAACGTCAGCGCGTGCTCGCCGCTCGCGAGCGGGAAGCGCTTCTGGAAGCGCCCCAGATCGTGCTCAGCACCGACGACTTCGTGGCGGCGGCTCGACAGATCTTCGAGATCTGCAAGGCTCAGACCGGCGCAACTTCGGGCTACGTGGCCACGGGACCAGAGAACGACGACTTCATGAACGCGGACAAGGAGTTCTATCGCAACGTTGACTGGGCGCTGGACGTGTCACGAGCCGAGTACATGGAGCTGGAGCTGCATGGAGTGCCCGCCCATCTCGTTCGACGTGACCCAAACACCCAGGTAGTCGTGAAGCGGGAGAGGATCATCGAAACGCAGGACGAGTGGGAAGCCATGGAGCTTGGTGGAACCCCCTGGCAGATCGCGCTGCGGAGCTTCCTCGCCGTAGGGTTTGCCGACCAGGTTCTCGTTGCACCGAAGCGTGGGAAGGACTTCGCCAAGTGGAACGAGGGCCTCCAGCGTCTTCGAGACGCCGGCATCGCCGAGCCGGACTGAGCCAATGAAACGTTGGTGCATCGCCGCCGTCGTCTGCTGGGTGCTGCTGATGCAGGTCAGTCTGGCCTGGGCCGTGCCGCACCGGCCCGTCCAGCCGGCAGCCATCGACGCCACCACTACGACCACGGCCTCGTCCACCGCTACCAGTACGACGCCCCCCGTCACGACCCCGTTCCCCGACACCACCACCGCCCTACGACTACGACGACCGGCCCCACCATCAACCACCGACGCTGATCTCCCCCCGTCGTCCGCCGACGTGGCCCTGCCCGATGCCCGTGGCCCGCCAGTGCCGGGATGCGTCGAGGCGGGGGGGTCAATTGCCCCAGGGGGTGGGGCTGCCGTCAATCCCCGGCTGACCCAGCGTCTGGCGGCGTGGCAGCGGTACAAGGCGAAGTACCCGAACGCCGACTTGCAGACGTGGGTGCGACAGACGGACAGCTATCGAGGCTGGGGAGCGAACCCTGCAACCGGGTACGGCGAGCACGTCAGCCGCGTGAAGGCGTACTTCAAGATCCAAGACCACCACGCCATCCCCTGGGACAACGCCCGATTCCCGCATCAGTCCAGCCCGCTCGTCAGACAGGCAGGGGTAGACCTCAAGACCTACGGCCCAGGGATTCGACCGCTTGGAGGTCACAGTGGCCCGCAACCCGTCGCCTACCATCGTGCGATTCAGCAGCGGCTACGACTTGGCGGTCGAAGGGTATCAGGTCAAGGAGCGGACGCGGCCAGGACGGAGCTGGATCGCATCATCGGCGGGATCTGGGACGACATCGGCAGCGGGCGGCTTAGACCCTACGACACGAAGGATGTCTGGATACCATGAGGGAGTTCTTCATTCTGACGTACGACTCGAACCCCGAGCTTGTGTTCGTTGACGACTACGAGCTTGGGGACTTCGATGACCTCGCCGTTGTTGACGGCGAGTGTCCAGCAGCCGGGATTCCTGACGAGGTGAAGCTGGTCGTCGACGAAACAAGGGTCTGGAACGACTTCATAGCCAACCCGCTCTCCTGGATGATCTTCTCTACCCGGTTTCGAGACGTGATGGCTCCCTTCTGGGATGAGGGCGAGTTCACGGGCATTCGGTTGTACGGGAAGTCAGGGAAGCCGTTCGATGGGTTCTGGCTGGGCACGATGCAGCGACGCATCAACTGCATGGATCGGGAGAGGTCGGACTTCCGGGAGCGGGCTCCAGGTGATCTCGACGGCATCAACGAGCTGGTGGTCGTCGGCAGTGCCGTTCCCGATGGCGTTCATGCTTTCGCCCTTGGAGAGGAACCGGGGACGATCCTCGTTGACGGAGAGGTGAAGGCGGCCATCGCCGCGAGTGGCGTCAAGGGCCTGGCGCTCATCCGTTGCGATGTTTCCTGAGTTCCTGCCCCGCCACGGCACGCTCACCAGACGCCGGTCAGACGAGGCCCACCACCGCCCGCACACCGTCCGCAGCACGACCAAGCCCCGAAGCCCCTTTCCAGATGTTTCAGATCGATAGCCTCACGTATCCAGCAACCCGTCCCGAAAGCCCCGTCGATCACGGGCTCATCGAGGCTGCGATTTGGCGGGCTTTCGGGGGTGTCGAGATCGGGGTTGAAGGAGTCCCGGAAGCTGAAGCTTGAGGGCCCTTGTTGGTCGTCGATTTGAGTGAGCGGTGGATGACGGATTCGGGCACGCCGAGCTTCTCGGCGATGGCTCGGATGGAGAGGCCCTCTTCACGAAGCTGACGAACGCGGTCGAGATCGAGAACCGTCGGAGGCCGGCCACAGTGCTTGCCCTGACGGCGGGCCCGGTCCTGACCCTGCTTGCATCTGATGCCGGTGACCCTGCGCTCTTCGGCTGCCACCCAGCTGAAGATGGCAATGAGCAATTCCCGGACGGGCCCGGCCATGTCGAGCCAGGGCTCCCGGACCGAGACGACCTCTACGCCGGCCCGATCGAGGGTCAGGATTTCGTTGAGGTTGCCACCCATCGAACGACCCAGCCGGTCGATGGCGGCGATGACCAGCACCTTGTACTCGCCCCTGTGAGCGGCGGCTTTGGCCGCTTCCCACTGGGGCCTCTTCTTCACCGCTGAGGCTTGTGTGCACCTGGCCGCATACCCGGGTCGGGAGACGAAGTTTTCCCGGCTCGTGGAGCTGGGCTGGCAGCCGCGGGAGGTGATGCTGCACGAATCGACGATGACCGTGGTCAGCATCCGAAAGCTGAAGCAGATCCACGAAGCCACCCACCCGTCGGCCCATCTCGACCGACCCTTTGTACGGAAGACGAGTCCCACCGACCTTGACGTGAAGGCCGACGAGGACGCCTCGTAGCCGCTGACCCCAGGGAGGACTACACTGTGGAGACCATGCAGCCGCTGAAGGCCACTGTCCGCAACGGGAAACTCGTCGTCGACGAGACCCCCACCGACCTGCCCGAGGGCACCGAGGTGGAGCTGGTGCTGGTCGAGCCCCCGATCGACGACGCGACGGACGACCTCGACGACGAGGAGCGGGCCGAGCTGCACGAGAGTCTGCGTGAGAGCATCGAGCAGATGAAGAACGGCGAAGGCATCGGGATGGCCGAGGCGCTGGCCGAGCTGCTTGCCCACCGATGAGGCTCGAACTCACCCCCCGGGCGCTCCGGGAAGCCAAGCGGCGCAAGACGTGGTGGCTGGAGAACCGCCCCAAAGCCCCTGACCTCTTCGACGATGAGCTGGCGGAAGTCCTGGAGCGGATCTCGATGACCCCGACGCTGGGTGCGGCGTACCCGGCCAAGCTCGAAGTGCCCGTGCGGCGAGTGCTGATGGAGAAGACGAAGACCCACGTCTACTTCGCCGTCCGGGACGAGGTGGTCTACGTGCTGTCCCTGCCCTCGCTGCCGCGGGCTGTACGACGGAACCAAGCGCCGACGGTTCTTCCGGCGAGCGACGGTGCAGAGTGCGGTCTGCCCAGAGGCTACCTCCCCACCGCCACAGATCTGGACGCCGGAGACGGGAACCGATGAAGCTCGACCTTGCAGCACTTGCAGTGGTCGTAGGCGTCCTACTGGCCCGCAAGCGGGACGGATTCGACCTCTACGTCGAGCCGGGCCTCTAGGGACCAATCGTGGTGGTCGCCACACGCCCGGCGAACCTGTCGGAGAGAAGCGAGTGAAGGTGAGCGGACCCGGCCCCATCTTCGTCGGTGCCGAGATCCCGGCCGACCACCGCGTGTACCGTGGCGGTACTGTGGTGTTCCCCGACGTCGAGCCGAAGGGCAAGATTCACATGCAGCTGCTCGAGACCTTCTCCCACGAAGCGCTGGCTGGGTAAGCCTACGAGATTACCAGCGAGGAGGGCGTTGGTTACTCTGGAACGACGGACGATACTGGCCGGTTGCTCCACACCAACGTCCCGCTCAGCCACTACACCTGTGCCCTCCAGGACTCTGCTGTCGAGTTCGATGCGCTGGTGCTCGACCCCGACTACGCCGAACCGCGCGCGCGGTCATGGCGTGGGAGGACTTCGGAGCTTTCCGCTTCACGCGTCAACGCCGCTTTGGACCGGTGCACGCGGCGCTCGTCAGCCGAAGCTACTTCTAGAAGCGGAGTGGGGTGAAGTGGTCGTTGCTACTGGGTCTCCGTCGCTGGGCGCGCTGCTGCTCCTCCTCGCTGGAAGCATCGCTGGCTGCGCGCCTGCAGCTGCTCCTCCACGCCAGCCTCCACCTCCGACCAGGAGTTCGGCTCCAGTGGACCCCACTCCCGCTTGTCCCCCTCTGGACGCCATCGAGGGACGAATTCGCGTTCTCGTCGAGGGGCAGCCCGTGGAACTTCCCTGCGATGAGCACTTGATCTGTCGGCGGCACGTTCGGGTCACGGTCGAGAATTCGAGCCCGTATCCTTTGGTGTTGCGCGGCGTCACCATCGAACGTCTGTCCCCCGTCCAGCAGCAGGGTTCGAGCTACGGCCCAGAACCGGCTCCAGAGATCGCATCCGGTGCAGCGCACGTCATCGACACGCTACAGATGTGGATGCCCGGCGAATACGAGCTGGTGGCGTTCATCGCCGCGCCTTGCGCGTTGGAGGTACGCCGCGCGATTCGGGTGCAAGCGACGTCGAAGCGCTGGTTGGCGGCGCGTCGCGCGTGCGAGAAGTGCAACGGGGATTGGGGGCGCCGCGGATACAGAGGAACCGAAGGGTGCCTGTGTCGGACGTCCGATGGGGGCAAGACGTGCTACCACCCTGACGACTGCGAAGCAGACTGTCGGTTTCGGGAGGTCGAGGTCGTTCGTCCCGCCTCCCGTGATTGCCGCACGACGCCCTGTCGCGAACTCCCCGAGCTGGTACGTCCCGTGGGACAATGCACCGAGTTCGAGACTTCCTTCGGGTGCTTTCGCCGCGTGCTCGATTGGCCGCAGGAACCCGTCGCACGCAACCAGATCCGCACCATCCGCATGTGTGTCGACTAGAGCACCGATCAGGTTGAAAACAGCGCGGCACCGCCGGGGAGCGCACCCGTGCAAGGGCGAGGATGC
>JBNLDK010000229.1:0-11647 GCA_050304295.1 Polyangiaceae bacterium | reverse complement strand
CAACGTGTACGGCTCCGATCCGGCGGCCCGCGACGAGCTCGAAGCCGCGTACCAGCGCTGGCTCGACGCGCCCGGCTCCCGGTAGTGGGGGTGGGGGCGCGCCGCGCGGCGCCTTGACGCACCGCCGATCTCGCCTCATCTCTCCGCCGCGCCCTCTCCGGGCGAGGTCCGCAAGCTGCTGATCGCCGCGGGGCTGGCCCGGCGCGCCTGGCTGCTGCTCCTGGACGAACCCACCCACCACCTCGATCTCGCCGCGATCGAGCGCCTGGAGGCCGCCCTGCAGGCGTACCCCGGCGCCCTGGTCGTCGTTTCTCACGACGTCTCCTTCCTCGCGCGCTGTACGACGACGCAGTGGACATTCGCCGGGGATCGCGTGCTCGCGACCGCCACGACTCCGTGAGGGATCGCGGCCGGGCGTGCGACCCGGGGGAGCCCACTCGGGGGGCGGCATGCCCGCCGCGGTTCTCGTGTCGGACAGGCTCGACGGCCGTGAGGGCTGGCCGGATTTCCCCTTTCTTCCTTCGCGTGGCCACGAACGGGTCGGGGTCGCGGGGGAGGGCGTGGTAACGATCTGGCGTGCGCCGCTTGCCCTGGACCGTTGCACTCTTGCTGGCACCGACGTTCGCGATCGCCCAGGAGGCACCCACCCCAGTAGCCGTGCGCTACGGAGCCCACTCCGGCTGTCCCGACCAGTCCGTGTTCGTGGGCAACCTGCTGGCGCGCACGCAGCGCGCGCGGCTGACCCAGGACCCGACCGGCGTCGCGGTCTTCGCGGTCGACATCCAGCTGAGTGGTGCCATCAGTCGTGGAACGCTCGAGGTGATCCACCCCGGCGAGCAGCCGCTCCTGCGCGCGGTCGAGGCGGACACGTGTCTGGAGGTGGTCGAGGCGCTGGCGCTGGTCGCCGCGCTGACCATCGATCCCGACGCGAAGACGGCCCCGCTGAGCAGCGGCGCTGTGGAAGCCGCCGCTGCAGCGCTGTCCGCCCCCGCCCCCGCCCCCGAGCCCGAGCCCGAGCCCGAGCCCGAGCCCGAGCCCGAGCCCGAGCCCGCCCCCGAGACCGCCCCCGCCCCCGCCCCCGCCCCCACCCCCGAGCCCGCCGTGGCCTTCGCTGCCGGTGGGCAGCTCGAGCGTGACGACGCTGCGTTTGGTGGAGTCTTTGCGGCCTGGCGCGCTTTCGTCGAGGTGGAGGGTCGCCGGGAGCGCTTGCTGCGCCCCTCCCTGGGCGCCTCCTTCGTCTACGGCCGGGACCGCTTCTCGGGTCGGGTTGGCGGTGCCGATCTCACGTGGGTGGCGGGTCGACTCGACCTCTGTCCGGCGGACCTCGCAGCCAGTCCTCGTCTCGCGCTGCGCCCCTGCGTGGCCTTCGACGCGGGAACCGTGACGGGCGCGGGCCGCGTGACCCCCAGCGGCGTTCTCCGGGAGAATGACGCCCGTGAGGCGAGCTTCGTTTGGGCCAGCGGCTCGCTCCTGGGCCGCGCCGACTTCGAACCTCTTGGCCCCCTCCTGATCCGTCTCGAGGCAGCGCTGGTCGTGCCGTTCACTTCTGGCTCGGAGTTCGAGTTTCGCGATGGTGAGGGGAACGTCGAGACCGTCCTCGATGTTCCCGGTGCTGGTCTCGCCATCGGTGGCGGCCTCGGTGCTCGCTTCCCCTGATCGGAGCTCGCGCCGTGCGGGGCACGAGCGCCCCGCACGGTGAAGCTTGCCAGGTCAGCGAGCCCCGATCAGTTCGAAATGGGACCGCGGTTCCAGGTGCTGGTCCACCCGGCGACGTCGACGTTCCCGTGGTTGGCGTGGGTGTCGAGGCCACCCGTCGTGGCGCTGCTGTCGCCCTTGAGAAACTTCTGGATCATCGCGCGCAGCGGCTCGGCGTACTCGGCGCGCGCCGAGCAGTGACTGCCGTTGTTGCTGCTCCCCAGGTACCACAACGCATCGGCCCGACCCATCGCGTCGTAGACCTCGCGGGCCGCAGCGCTCCCCAGGTAGTTGGCCTTGTACGACAGGTGATCGATGTGGGGGTTGTCCATCATCAGGAGCCCCCGCGGGGCGTACATCGCGGCCACGTCGCTCATGTCCACGGGCATGTTCGCCGAGTAGCTGCCCGAGTTCGGCCCAAACCAGCTCGCTTCTCCGTTGCAGCTGGACAGTGACTGTCCGCCGAGCGAGGGCAGCGCGCGCAGCGGGGCGGGACCGCCGGTGCCGGGCTCCAGTGGCAGCCCCAGGGCGATGCGTTGGTCGAACGCCCCGATCACGAAGGCGGCCTTGCCGAAGCGCGAGCAGCCGTGAATGGCGATCTTGGTGGGATCGATCACGTCGGGGTTCTGCTCGAGCATGTCGATGATGCGGCTCACCCCCCAGGCCCAGGCCACCAGCGCCCCAGTGTCCCCGCGATAGTCGGGGTTGGCATCGTAGTACTTGCCCGTCGTGAAGTTGCCCGACGCTTCGGAGGCGATCGAGTAGGCGTCGAACTCCATCGTCGCCACGCCCTCGCTGTCCAGCACCTCGGGGTTCAGGCTGTTGAAGGAGCTGATGACCACCACCGCCGGGTAGGGCGGCGAACCGGTGCTGGGCAGGCTGACGCCACCGCTGAAGCTGGTGCTCCCGCCCGGGTTCTCGACGTTCACCGTGTACTGCGAGGAGGTGATACTGCCCGTCACGGTGCCGCCGATGCTGGCCGGAGGAGGGGCCTTCTCACCCAGCATCCGGCTCTCCGCTTCGACGACCAGCTGGCGACGCCGGCAGCGCCAGTCCTCCATCGTCTGCACCTGGCTGCCATCCCACATCGTGAAGGGATCGGGCAGTGTGGTGGCGGAGGCTCCATTGGCGCCGCTTGGTGAGCCCACCTCGCAGTCGTACCCCGTATCTTCGACCGGGTCGGTGCTGGTGGTCCCCCCGCCGCCGGTGCCCGTCGCGCCGGTGCCGCCGGTGTCGGTGCCGCCTCCACCCGTCTCCGCGCCTCCCAGTGGACCGGTGCCGCCGGTGTCGGTGCCGCCTCCACCCGTTCCTCCCCCTCCCATCGGACCCATGCCCCCGGTGGGACCGGTGCCGCCGGTCGGGTTGACGCCCCCGGTCGGGTTGACGCCCCCGGTCGGGTTGACGCCCCCGGTCGGGTTGACGCCCCCGGTTGGACCGACGCCCCCGGTTGGGCTGACACCGCCCGTCGCGCTACCGCCACCAACCGGGGTCGTTCCCCCGGTGGTCGCTCCGCCGGTGGACGATTCCGTGCCACCCGTGGCACCGGTGCCGGCACCGCCGAGCTCGTCGCTGGGAGAGTCTTCGCCGCCGCAGCCAGTCATCAGGAGCAGCGTGGGCAGCAGGATGAACACCGAACGTTGGAGCCGTCTCATTGTCTCTATGTCCCTCGAATGTCGGGTGGGGCCGAATGCTGCAATCCGAGGTGAACTCCGTCTTGCCCTCCGCCGAGCGGACGACACCTGCCCAGGACCTCGATCTCGACCCGGATGGCTTGCATCCTGACCAGTCGAGACGGTGCTGTCGAGGGGATCATCGGCGCTGCACAGTCCGCGAAAACTTCCAGTTTGCGGGCGTTGAATTTCTCCATGGCAAGTGGTGGCTCGGGTGACGGTGCGGGCGTGCGAACTCGCTTCGGAAACGGGTCCCGATGATCGGTCAGGTGCCGGAGGCGCGAAGGATGGACTGCTCTGTGCTATGGAGACTCATGAGCGGCGATCAGCATCCTCGGGTGGCGATGACCGAGCTCGCGGCGGGAGCCTGGGTGCTGGCGGTGCTGACCGTTCTCGCCTGTGCTCCTGAAGAGAGCCCTGGCAGCGAGATCCCCACCGGAGGAACGGCCTCGGGAGGGCTGGACGCAGGAACGGGGGGGGCGGTGGGTCTTGGAAGCCTGTCCTCCGGGGGCAGTGGGGCATTCCCGACCGGTGGCGCGACCGCAGGCGGCGGCACCTCGCCGACCGGCGGGGTCGCGCCGAGCGGGGGCGCGCCGACCGGCGGCGCGCCGCCGTCCACGGGGGGCCTTCCGAGTGGTGGTGGTCCGTCGGGCGGGCAGGGAGCTTCTGGCGCAACCGCAGCGACGGGCGGGACGGGCGCGCTCGCGACGGGGGGAGGACTGCCGACTGGGGGCATCGAGAGCACCGGTGGGGTTCCCGCGACCGGGGGCCAGCAGGCATGCACGTGGTCGGGGGCACCGGCGTCCGAGAGCGGCGAGCTCACCTGCTACTGGTTCAGCCAGGGCACGGCTGCCAACTTCCCGGAGTGCGCCGAGTACAAGACGTACTGTGGCTACTGTGGCACGGAGACTGGCGAACGCGGGACGAGCGACGACGTCTGCCCGGTGTATGACATCCAGAACCAGGTCGAGAACATCTCCACGCCACACTTCGCCGCGTTCCCCCTCGTCGACTTGCAGCAGGGAGGGCTCTGCGGGATGTGTCTCGAGGTGTCGTACAATGGAGCCACGATCCTCGCCACCGTGGTGGATGCCTGCGGTAGCTGCGACTCGGGACACGTGGACCTGAGCCTGTCCGCCGCCGAGGCGCTCGGCATGACGGGCTGGAATGGCAACCCCAAGGAGGGGGTCCAGTGGCGCGCGGTCGGGTGTCCCGCGACCGGAGACATCTACGCTACCTTCAACGGCAACGATCCCAGCTATCGGAGCCAGGTCTACTTCCAGAACCCTGCGTTCCCGATCGTGAGCGCCGAGGCCGCGGGGCGCACCGCGACGATGAACAACGCCTTCTGGGACTTCGGTGCGCATGTCGCGGGCGAGACCGTGACGCTGACGGACGCGGCCGGGCACACGGCGACGGGAACGATCCCGACGGCCGATGCCGGTGGCAGCATCGGGGCGCAGTTCGATCTCACCTGCCTGTGACCGCGGCGCGCGGTCCGCTCGTCAGCTGGCGAGCTTCCGCAGGTACGCGGACAGCAGCGGTAGGTCCAGCGGTTTCTCCAGCACCTTCGCGTTGCCGGTGGCGGTGAAGGCTTCTGCCTCGGGACCGAAGGCACCGCCCGACATGAAGACGACCTTGGTTGCCAGCTCCGGTAGCTCGCGCTGGAGCTGCTCCCGGAACTGGATACCGGACATCTCGGGCATCATGATGTCGGTGAGGATCGCGTCGAATCCTTCCCCTTGGCGGAGCCGGTCCAGCGCGGCCTCTGCCCGGTACTCGACCGCCACGTCGTGGTCGCGCAGGTGCCTCGCCACGGCACGGCCCACCAGCGGTTCGTCGTCGATGACGAGGACCCGCAGGCGCCTCGCGTCGCGCTCGTCCACCGGAGGGGGGGCCGAGACGGTGGCCGAGATGGGGGCGATGTCCGCCACGGGTAGCTTCACGAGGAAGGTCGCCCCCTTGCCCGCCGTGCTCTCCACCTCGATCGTGCCCCCCGCCTCGGTCACGATCGCGAAGGAGACCGAGAGCCCCAGCCCCGATCCCTCGCCGATCTCGCGGGTCGTGAAGAACGGCTCGAAGAGGTGCGGCAGGACCTCCGCGTCGATCCCTGCGCCGTTGTCCGTCACCTGGACCAGGATCCACGGAGCTTCGAAGTGCACCGCAACGCGCACGAAATGCCCCTCGACATTGCCCTCCGGGATGGCGAGGCACGCGTTCATCAGGAGGTTGACGAGAACCTGTGCGAGACGGCCGCCGTCGATCGCCGCATCGGGCACCTCTCCACAGTCGACCTGGAGACGAGCGCGATGGCGGACCTGATTGCGGATCAGCGCGACGGCGGAATCGACGACCTTGCCCGGCTTGCAGCAGGGCTGCCCTTGCTGGGGGCGACCGGAAAACACGCGCAGGTCGCGGACGATGGCGGCGACGCGCGCGGCCCCATCCAGCGCTTCCTGCGCGCACTGCTGGATCTGTTCCAGCGCCTCCACGCGGGCCAGCTGCAGCTGGATTTCCTCGAGGTTCGAGATGACGTAGGTGAGCGGGTTGTTGATCTCGTGTGCCACGCCGGCGGCTACTCGACCGGTCGCGGCCAGGCGTTCGAGCAGTCCCATGCGCGACTCGGTCTCGCGTCGGGCCCGCTCGGCGCGCTGGCGCTCGGTGACGTCGAGCGCGATGGCCGTCACCCCGACGATCGCGCCGGACTCGTCCCGCAGCGGTCCCCAGTGGCTGTCGAAGGCTGCGGGTCCTTGCTCGAACGGCCCCGACACGACCTGGCCCTCCCGCGCCCGGGCGAAGTACCCGAGGATGCGCTCGTTGTCCGCGTAGAGCTCGAAGAGCTTCGAGCCCACCATCTGCTCCGAGCTCCGGCCGAGGGAGAGCAAGCCCTGCCCCTCCGCCAGCGTGAAGACTCCCTCGTTGTCGAGGGCCCACTGGACGACGGGGACGTTGCGCACGACGAGGCGGTGGCGTTCCTCGCTGGAGCGGAGTTCCAGCGTGAGCCGTTCGCGCTCGGCCTCGGCGGCGCGCAGGGCCGTGACGTCGCGCGACATGGTGAGCCGGTGGTCCACGCCGCGGATGTTGACGACACTGCTGGCGACCGAGAGATCGATCTGGCGCTGGCTCGCGGTGGTCACTCGCACCACTCCTGACCAGGGGATGCCGCTGCCGTCCGTCGGGTCGCCGCGGGTGGCACGCTCGGCCGCCTCGACGCGGATCCCGAGCGCCTCTGGGGTGTGGCCCAGCGCCTCTGCCTCGCTCAGCTCGAACAGCTGCTCGAAGCCTTCGTTGACGGCCACCAGCACGTCGTCGCTCATGCGGCTCATGGCCATCGGCTCGGGGCTCGTGCGGAACGCCAGGCGGAAGCGCTCCTCGCTCGCGCGCAGCTCCTGCTCGGCCGCCGTGCGTTCCCGCACGAGACGGTTGAACGCCTTGGACAGCACCCCGATCTCGTCGCGCGAGAAGATCGGCACGAGCAGCACGTCGCTGGTCCCCTCGGTCAGCGCCTCCACCTGCCGGGTCATGGCGGAGAGCGGCCGCAGCATCCGTCGCGCGAGCAGGGAGACGATGCCGAGCAGGATGATGGCGCTGAGCGCCACTGCGAGCAGGAGGTCGCGCCGGGCCGTGAGGAAGGGGGCCTGCGCGACCGTCCTCGGGTAGTGGACGGAAAGCACCCATCCAGCTGTCCGGATCTGGCGAATCGCGGTGATCATCCTTCCGGCGGCGGTCGTGTTGTTCATCCACCCTTCCCAGCCCTGCATCCCACGATCGATGGCAGGGTTCAGTCCCGGGGGGCCGCCGTACTTCAGGATCCGGGTCTGATCGGGGTGCAGGATGAGGACGCGCTTGGAGGTGGCCAGCGAGAAGTACCCCCGTTCGCCGAAGCGAGTGCTCCGATACGGTCCGAGGTAGCGCGGTCCGAAGATGTCGAACGCCCCGGACAGATGACCGCGCAGCTTCCCGTTGGCGATGATGGGGACGGTTTGCGCGACTGCCGGGTGCTCCGGGGTGGAGAACGCCGCGAAGGGATCCGAGACGAGGAAGCCTTCGACGGGGGCGGGAAACGCGTAGCCCGACTGCTCGTCGTAGCGCTGGTGCACGGGACCGACATTCGCCACCACCTGACCCGTGGCGCTGGTGATCTGGAGCCCCTCGCTGAAGAGCAGCAGCAGCTGGTCCTCGTTCTCCAGCGACTCTCGCAGGGAAGAGGGATCGAAGCTGGGGACGGCGGCGAGTCGGTGCGCCGCGCTGCGCAGGGACTCGTTGGCGTTGCGCAGGGCCGCGTCGATCTCCTCGACCACGGGCGTCGAGAACTCCATCTCCTGGTTGCCGATGGTCGTCTCCGACAGCCGCTCGAACTGGTACGTGACCCCCAGGAGCAGAACGGTGGAAAGCACCACGAAGGGGGCCACGGCGAGCAGTGCCAGCTTGAGCCCGAGACTCAGTGCCGGTCGGCCCCGTTCCCCGCTGTCCGGGACGACGCTGGACTGGCTTTCCTTGGCAGCGTCAGGTGGCTTCCGGCGAGAGCGACGGGGAACGCGGGGGCGGGACACGGCGGCGACGATTTCTCGGGAGCGAAGCAGCAAGCGGAGAGGCAGCCGGAGCGGCGTCGCGGGTCAATAACATATGGCTACCTGGATGCTCGCTGAATGAAAGCTTTCCGGCAGCGGCTCCGCGGGCAGGTGGGTGCTGAGAACCCCAGGGCCGACGGCGAACTGCCGGCATGCTTGTTGCAATCGCACGTCGGTGACGAAGCCAGCGGAGGACACGAACCGCGAGAGAGACGCTGCGTGCGGGAACCCGGTGGCATCTCCGGTGCCCGAGACGCCTGGGTGGTGTGCGACCCGGATCGCCGAGCGGTCTCATCGAGACGCCCCATCACTTCCCGAACCCATGCCGCATTCACTACGCGACCCGCCCACCCAGGCAAGCGCGGGGCACAGGACCGAGCCCGTGGCATTTTGCGGGAGGCGAGCCGGGCCAGGCCGTGCCTGGCCCTCGTCTCTGTAAAGCGTTTGCCCCGCGCCGGATCTACGCCTTCGCGGCCGCGCTGGCCTCGACCTCGGCGGCGATGTCCGCCTCGACCTTGGCGGCGCGACGGCGCGCGGCGCGCTGGTCCGCTGCGACCTCGAGCTCGTTCAGCGCGCCGAAGATGGTGGCGTGGTCCTCGTCTGATAGATCCGCGACGTCGGCCACCATTCGTATTGCGTTGACGACGCGGATCCACTGAAAGCGTGCCGCCGAGACCGTGGCCGCGGAGGGCGACTCGGATGCCTGGGCGAGCTGCTGTCGCTCCTGGTCGAGCTGGCCGATCCGCTCGCCGGCTTCCATCCAGTCCGAGACCACGTCCATCAGGTTCCTGGTGCCGACACGGATCGACGCGAGCTGGGTGCGCTGAGCGTCGGTCAGGTTGGCGCGCAGGCGCTTGGCGTAACCCGCCTGCCCCTCGTAGGTGAGGTGCGTGGCGCCGACGACGCCACTGGGCAACAGCTGGTCTCGTAGCTCGAGATACGGTGCGCCATCGTCGACGAGGTTTGCGGTGGACGTCAGCAGGTTGTAGGTCGAAGTGGCGAGGGCGTCGTGGATCGCATCGACGGTCGCAGCCTCGGCGCTGAGCTCCTGGAGGCGTGGATTTTCGGGTGTGGGGACCATCCGCAACAGGGTCTGGTGTGCCTCCTCGAGCGGGGAGACCAGCACCGCGAGCACCGGGCTGGCCTGCAGGCGCGCGCGCGCCGGGGATTCTGGATGCGACATGGTATCGCTGATCTGGACCATCTCGTTCAAGGTGAGGTTCTTGATTGCCATCTGTCGTCTCCTCTGGGTTCGTGTGATTGCGAAACCGGCAGCCCCGCGATCGGAGTTGCCCCCTACGAAGGCGCACCGAGGTCGTCTGACGCGCTCCCGACCAGGCCGGATCGGCGCCACTCACCGACGACGCGACGCATCGCCAGGTAGCTGATTCGTTCGGTGCGAGCCCCCGCTCGACGTCGCCGAAACGTACCGACCCATCACGAAGGGTCAACACCCCCAGGGGTGACGAAGGGAGGATCGGTATCGTTTTTTTCATCGTCGCCGGCGCGATCCATCGACGCGCGGCGCGCGAGATGAACTCCAGTTGCGCTCGCGAGCAAGAAGGCGCGGATGCGTGCGCCGCGACGAAGGTGTCCCCCATGCGCCCAGTGACAGGCGAGGTCGTTCTGGGCAGTTCCAACGGCCCGAAGGCGGTGCGCGAGCCCGACGCGGGCGGTTCGGACTGCGCGCGGGTGGCACGCGACGTCGCTCCAGGCAGTTCCAACTGGTTGCGGCAGCACGCGACGTCGCTCGGGGCGGTTCGAACTGCGCGCGGGTGGCACGTGGGGCCGCTCGGGGCGGTCCCGACGGGTGGCGATGGCGCGCGAGGTCGGTGCGGGCGGTTCGAGTTCTCACCGGTGGCGAGCAGCGTTGCGGCAGCCAGTTGGGCGAGGGGGGCGAGGCCGCGGAGCGTCCAGGCCGCGACGTGGTGGCCTTCAGGCGCGCGCGAGACGTCCATCGGGTTTCGACCTTCCACCGGCGCGCAGCGCAAGTGTTTCCTGCAAAGCTGACGTAACGGTACCGGTAAGCCGACACTGTCGGACACATTGACGTGTCTAGACGTCGGCTCCTACACGCGGCAATCGTTCAGTGCTGGACCTCGTTCGGCCGCGCCGATGGGAAAATTCGGGCTGACGTGCGTCGATGGACGCGAACGGCAGCGCGAGCCATCGACGTCAACGCACCCAGCCGGTACCATGGCGCGATTGGCGGGAACGTGACCCGCGTCGGTCGCCTTGCGAGTCTCGGGGAGAAGGGATCATGGCTAGTCAGGCAAAGCGGGCGGTCGTGACGCGGTTGTGGAGACTCGTGCTGGCGCTGCACGGGACGCGCTACGGGCGCACTGCGATCCAGCTGTGCGAGGCACTTGGCGTCAGTCGCTCCACGCTGTACCGAGATCTCAGGATGCTCGAGGAGGCGCGCGTGGGGCTGGCGCGCATGACCGTCAACGGTGAGACGCGGATCCTGCTCGACGGTCTCCAGACGCTGGCAGTGACGCCGACCGTGCTCCAGATCGCTGCGCTGCGGTTGGCCCGAGACGCTCTCCAGCCGCTGGACGGCACCGAGGTCGTCCGCGAGCTCGATCGTCTCCTCGAGCAGTGGCCCCAGGGTTCCACTGCCGATTTCTCCGTCAGTCCCCGAGTGAGCGCCGCGCGTTCGGCGATTCTGGCCACGCTGGACACCGCGCTCCGCACCCGGCATCGGGTCGTCCTCGAGTACCAGGGCACGCGTGACCCCGGCCCGCGGCGACGCGAAGTGGATCCCCTCGTGCTGCGCCTCGAACACGATCAACCTTATCTCTTCGCGTTCTGCCACGAACGCGAGGACTACCGGCTCTTCAAGCTGGCGAGAGTCGCGGCAGCCCAGCAGTGTGGGCAGGTCGCTGGCGATCACTCGCATGTCGATCTGGACGCGCTGTTGACGCATTCCGTCAAGGTCTGGCTGGGCGGTGAGCTCCACCGCGTCGTCGTCCGCCTGTCGCGCGCCAAGGCCCGCTTCCTTTCCGAATATCCATTGGTCCCGGACCAGGAAGTCGAAACACTGCCCGGTGGAACGGCGCTCGTCCGCGCCCAGGTGACCGGCCTCGTCGAAGCCCAGCGCTGGGTCCTCTCCTGGGGCGCCGACGCCGAAGTCGTCGCCCCCAAAGAGCTCCGAGACGCCATTCGAACCGAGCTGTCCGGCGCCCTGAGACGATATGCCGACGGGCCCGTCGGGGCGGCGGGCGAAGAGGTTGTGTCACCTAGCTGGGACAGGGGGGGCGTAGAGGGGAAGAGATGAAGCGAGGCGTTACGCAAGAACCAGAACCGCGGTGTTCCGGCGAGTCGGCAGAGCACCCGCTCGATCGGGGTCTCCATGTCTCCTGCTCCCACTGCTTTCCAGCGGAGCACCACGCCGCGGACCATCTCTTCAATCGGGCTCCTAGGCTCAATGAGGATCAGACCGAGAGAAGCTCTGCATGCGTCCTGACACAGGCGGACAAGGGCGAGGAAGTCGCGGCGCCTCCCGAGGGGTGGAGGTGGCTCACACTCCGCCTTGGTTATCGGAATGGCGCTAGCCATCCGCGAGGGCGCGAAACGCGGATGCGCCATCACACCCCGCTACCAAGAACGAGGCCCCAATGGAGCCTCAAGGGATCTCCCGCCCATCCGGACGTTCTGGTCAGACAGCCCCGGGTTGGTACGAGGCATGCCGCAAAACGCAAACGAGCAAAG
>JBNLDK010000228.1:0-40858 GCA_050304295.1 Polyangiaceae bacterium | reverse complement strand
GTCCGTGAGTTCGAGCGCCGCGAGAGCATCGATGATGGCAGCAGACTCGGTTGCTGAGCGCCGCGAGAATCGGTAGAAACGCGCCTTGTCGGCGGCAGCGAATTCGCCAGCGCCCTCCGCAATGTTGAGAGGGATGGAGCTGGCGGCTCGGCGAAGCTGGTCTATGGAACACACTCTCTGTCCGATGGAAAGCCAGTCCGCTGGACAAGGAACATTCCCATTCAATCGATCGGGCTCGGGCTCGGGCTCGGGCTCGGGCTCGGGCTCGGGCTTTGAGAACACTCCCTAGCCGGCGTGCGCCTCCAGCGACGCCTCGAACTGATCGTACAGCTCGAACAGCGCGTGGCGCAGGTTGCCGTCGTGGGCCTGCAGCAACCGGCAGAGCTCCTCGTCCGACGGCGGTGCTATCTCCCAGTGGGTGAGCAGGTGCGCCACCACGGCGCGCGCGGTCGTCACCGGCACGTGCCGCGAGCACAGCGTCGGCAGCCCCAGATCGTGGTGCGCCGCGACGAGCAGCCGCGGGTGGCGCCAGCGCGCCCAGCGCACCCGCCAGGGTGCGACCAGCGTCGCGTCGTCGAAGAGCTGGACCCGCACCCCGTCGCGTCGCGCGCGGCGCCCCAGATGCGCGAGCAGCGTGCTCTTGCCAGTGCCGCACGGTCCGACGACCTGCGCTTGTCCGCCCAGCTCGAGGAACCGATGGTAGAGCGCTTCCAGATCCCCCACCCAGGGGATCACTCCCGGGTGGAAGTGGCAAGTGCTGAACGGATTGTGCCGCGCCCCCATCAGAGCCGCACCTCGATCGGACGGTCGATGGCCACATCACGACCAATGACGGTCAGTACGCGTGCCCGCACGCGCCAGTGGATCTTGAGCAGAGTCCCGTAGTACGTGAGCGGCAGCATTGGCATCCGAGCCCGCAGCGGGAAGTGCAACCAGTCGCCCTCCCGCTCCGCCGACTCTGGATCCAGTGTCTCGAAGTACGTCGTCCCCGAGTCGGTGCTGCCGCGGCCCTCAGTGTACCAGCCCACGGACAGCTCGAGGGTTCCCATCGCTTCCCGGTGCACCCGAATCGTGCCTTCGAGAATGGAGCCGGGGCGCACCACACTGGAGTCGGGAACCAGATCGATGCGAATATCGCTAGCGTCAGTCATCGGTCACCGGAGGGAGCACGCGGATGGTGTAGGTCTCCTCGAGATCGGGGAAGCGAGCGATGTCCACCGTCACCACGAACTTCCACACGATCCGGTTGTCCTCGGCGTGAAACGACGGCGGCAGCCCCTCGGGGAGGGTCACCTCGCAGTGCTTGAGAAACGCCCGTCCGCGAGGGATCGCGAACTGCTGGTCGGCGAAGACCCGAGTCCCGAAGATCTCCCGACTGTCGGTGCGCGTGTCGGTCCCCACCCGGTACCGGATCCACTCCTCGCAGACGAGCTTCAGCTCGTAGTGGTTGACGTGCACCCCGCCCGGTTGTCGGATAGCGACGCGAAGCACCTGCCCCAGAACCACGGGCTCCTCGGCGAGCTCGAGGGTGGGAACGCGGCGCCACTTCTTGGTGAACGGCTTGCTTGCCAGCCACGCGATGTAGGCGCCCGGCCCGACGAAGAGCAGCAGGAACCCGGCCACCAGCAGCTGCTGGGAGCTGATCGCCCAGAAGAACATCGGCCAGCAGAACCCGTTCCAGAACACCGCGACCACGACCAGCATGATCTGACCGGAGGTCGACTCGACGTCCGCCGTCAGCGCGATCGGAAGCTCCCGACCCGGCTCGTGCCGAACCTGCGGGAGGGGCAGGTGATCGAGCGACCCGTAGCGATCGAGCGCCCCCCCGACTCCGGCAGCTCGACGATAGGCTCCAGCGCGGCGCCGGGGCGCCGCCGTCTCGGGTACGGCATAGGTGGCGGATTGAGCTTCCCGCGAGCGCCCCCAGCCCCGAAGCTGGCGAATGCCGACCCCGACGGGAATGAGGGCGAACACCAGCCCCATCACCAGCCCCATCAGGCTACCGGTCAGGCTCGGCGCTTCGAGCTTTGCTCGCTCGGGATCGCCGGGATCGAACCAGCAAGGCAACCGCGTCCCGGTCAGTGTCCTGGCCCGAGCCTGGGCCTCCGGCAGGGTGTCGAAGGAGTCGACATCGCCAGCCACCACGAATGGGCGACCCTCCGCGGTGAAGCGGCAGTGGGTGTACGCGACGTACCACGTGTCGTCGTCATCGCTGCGCTGCTGAGCTTCGGCCGATTCGACCTCGCACTCGGTCTGCTCTGCCACCAGAGCCAGCTGCACCGACAACAGTCCCTGGTACGCGAAGAAGAGCCCCCCTGCAGCAAAGGCTCCCCCCCAGACCAGCATGAAGAGCAAGCTCGTGATCGGGCGCCGCACCTCGGGCATCGGCCGAAGGTATCACCGGAGCGACGGGAGATGTGGGGTTCTGGAAACCGAGCGCTATCGGCCGACCCACACGCCCGACGCGCCGCCAACCCAGACGGCCGCGTCGGTGCCAATCACAGCGGAGAACTCGCCGCCCGGCGCCGTCACCCGACTCCAGACCTGACCGTCATAGTGGCCCAGCCCCCCCTTGGCGACGAGCCAGACGTCGTCTGGCGACCGCCCCCAGAGCGCTCGCGCCCCCGGCCGGGGACTGTCCTGGCTCTGCCACGCGGTGCCATCCCAGTGGTGCAGTCGGTCCGCTTCCACGACCCACAGCGTCCCGTCCGCGAAGGGGCACAGACCTGCAGGCATCTGCCATGGCACGGCCTCGCCGAAGGCGCGCCAGTCCGCATCGCCGGGGTCGATCCGCAGCGCCGATCCGGGCGCCACCGCGAAGGCACTGCCGCCGGCGATCGCCACGTGGTGCTCGACACCGGGCACGCTCACGTTGGTCCATCCCGTCAGCCGCTTGATGATGCACATCTCCCCAAGCTTGCAGACGACCTCGGGATCGGCGTGACCGAGAATCCCGAATAGCGCGCCGGTGCCTCCGTCCAGGCGGGCGATCTCACCGGTGCGGTCGCGCCATCCGTCCCGAAAACGATAGTAGCGCGGGGTGGCCACATCGGCCTCGCGCCGCGTCCCCATGAGGCGGGGGCGATCGTCCCGACCGAAAAACACCTCGAGCCGCTCTCGCTGAGTGTCGGTGGGATGGAGCCGCTCGGGAACGGTGAGCTCACTCCACTGGGCACCGGTCTCGAGGTCACGCATCCAGACCGCTCGATACCGCCCTGGACGGGAGTCGCGCTCGAGAACCGCGACCCGTCGCTTGCCGAGCGCCAGCATCGCGGCAGAGATCTCGAGCTCACGGGTCCAGCTCCCCAGCTCCACCTCCGGCGCTGCTGTCGACGCGGCCCGAACCGCGGGTGCGGAGTCCGCGGTCGAAGAAGACGCGGGAGGCGCAGCGACGGGCGTCGCCGCTGGCGACGACGACGCGATGGTGGGCGCATGAGCCCCCGGTGGCGGTGAGGCGCAGGCAGCGATCCCCACCCCGGTACTCAGCATCCAGCACCCTGCTCGAACCCAGCGTCGACCCGCCATGACCCCAGCTGAACACGAACCGGCCTTCTCCCGCCACCCCGGACCGAGACACCTCAAGAACCGAGCGCCCGCCGTGCTATGCCGGTCTCGGCCCGAAGAGCACGATGCAAAGCCGAGTCACGCTCCAGCTCCTGGTGGGTGCCGTCGTGGTCGCCCTCGGCGGAGTGCTCGCCACGACCTGCGCGGCGGCGCCGCGGTCGGGTCCCGGGCTGTGCGGGAACGACGCGGCGTTGGCCGACGACCAGCTCCTCCGCGCCGTGCGAGCGACCACCGTTCCCCCGCCCCCCGACCGACTCAGCCGCGGGGCGAGCTGGATCCGAGCAGAGACCTGCGCGCGGCTCGGCGGGGATCTCGCGTGCGCGCGCTACATTCCCCGCCTCGAGGCCGGGGACCAGGGCATCGAATCGCTGCGCGGTGCCGAGTGCTTGCAGGCCCTGCGCCACCTCGTCATCTCGGGCAATCAACTGACGAGCCTCGAGCCGCTGGCGGGCCTGACTCACCTGCAGGCGCTGGATGCCACACGCAACGCGATCGCGGATCTGACCCCACTCCGCGGCCTGTCACGACTCCGCGAGCTCTACCTCTGGAACAACGCCATCCGCGATGCCACACCCCTCGCCCAGCTCCCCAGCCTGGAGGTGGTCGACCTGCGCACGAACCGGCTCGACTGCGGAGCACAGCGCGATCTGCTCGCCACCCTCCGCAACCGCGGCGTGCGCGTCCTGGACGATTGCGGCACGTCAGGAGCGTCTGAACCAGCTACTTCCGCGGCACACTGACGCGACACGAAGTCGCCTTGAAGACGAGGTGCACCGCCGAGCCCTCGTCCAGCTCGAGCTGCCGACAAGCCGCCTCGGTAAGCTCGACGACGAACCGCGTCGCGTCACCCACGACGCAAGTCAACCAGCGCCGCCCCGCACCGCGAACCCGCTCGACGCGGGCCGCGAAGACATTCCGCGCCGACAGGCCCCGCGGGGGCTCCGTACCCACCATGACGTCCTGCGCACGCAAGCTGAGCACGACCATCTCCCCGGTCCGCAGTCCCGCCTGCCGCACGGTGATGCTCGTCCCTCCTGCGACCTCCACCCGGACCAACTCGCCATCGACAGTGACCACCTCGCCAATCAGCACGTTGTCGTAGCTGCGGCTCGTGCCCCCATGCAGATCGGGATCGGTGAGCAGCACCTGGGCCTCGCCCTGCGCCACGACCCTCCCAGCGGCAAGCACGACCACCTCGTCGCACAGAGCCACCAACTCGCTGGGGTCGTGGGAGACGATGATCAGCGGCACGCGCGCCGCCGCCACCACCTGCTCGAGCAGCGGGAGCAAGCGGCGGCGCAGTGGCAGATCGAGGGCGCCGAACGGCTCGTCGAGCAAGAGCAGGCGGGGCGCCGAACAGAGCGCTCGACCCAGCGCCACCCGTTGCCGCTCGCCGCCCGAGAGAACCGTGGCGCGCTGGTCGAGCAGCGCTTCGATCTCGAGCAGCCCCGCCACTTCCTCGACGGACAGCGCCGGTCCAGCGTCGGGACGACCAGCGCGACGGGCGCCGGACAGGAGGTTCTGCCGGACCGTCCAGTGAGGAAAGAGCAAGCCCTCCTGCGGCACGTAGCCGATGCCGCGATGCTCGGGGGGCACGCTGCGCCGCTCGTCGAGCCACCGCGCTGCCCCGAACGATACCGCACCCACCGCGTCACGCCGCAACCCCGCGATCACCTCGAGCAGGGTCGTCTTGCCGGTCCCCGATGCGCCGAAGAGCCCCGTGCTGCGCGCGCCAAGCTCGAGCTCGGCGGCGAGCTCGTAGCGGCCGAGCGGGACCCGGGCGCGGATCTGCAGCGTCGGGGAAGCGGTCATGTCAGCCACTCCCCCGTGACCCGCCCGGGGTCGCCCGGGGTCGGGCCGGACGAGTCAGACCGTCGGCGGCGTAGAGCGCGACGAACCCGACCGCAACCGCGATGGCCAGCAGCGCCAGCGCCTCGGCGTCGTTACCCGCCTGTTGCGCCCCGAAAATCGCCAGCGCCAGCGTCTGTGTCCGACCCGGGATGTTGCCGGCAATCATCACGGTGGCCCCGAACTCGCCCAGCCCGCGCATGAAACCGAGGATCGCCGCCGCCAGCAGTCCGCGCCGAGCGAGGGGCAGGGTGATGCGCCAGAATGCCTCGAGCGGCCGCTGACCCAGCGTTCGAGCCATCAGCTCGAGGCGCGGATCGATGCTCTCGAAGGTCACCTGCGCCGTGCGCACGACCAGCGGGAACGCCATCACCGCCGCCGCCAGCGTCGCTGCTCGCCAGGTGAAGAGCAGCCCCGGATCAAACCCCAGCGTGTCGCGTCCGAGCCAGCCGCGATCGCCCAGCAAGCGCAGCAGCACGTAGCCCACTGCGGTCGGCGGCAGCACCATGGGGAGCACCAGGAGGGCCGTCACCACCCGCTTGCCAAAGAAGTCGCGGCGGGCCAGAGCATACGCGAGCGGCACCGCCACGCCCATCACCACCAGCGTCGCCAAGGCAGCGACCTGGAGCGAAAGAGCAACGGCGGAGACAACGGGCGAAGTCACGGCTCTCGAGTGGTATCACGAAGCGGGTGTTTCGGGACCGGGACCCGAAGGAAGCCGGAGGGTTTCGTCCCGCTCGTCGCCGGGCCGCCGGTGGACAGCCTCGCGCGAGCGAGCTACACCGCGGTTCGGCGGAAGTGAACCGCGGCGGATACCCACGTCCCCGCGAGCGGTCAACCAGGAGCTGTTCGCGGCTCTCGCTCTGGGTAGGCCCCGAACGGCAACGAGAACGACACCAGTGAGCTCCGAGAATACGAAAGGTCGCATGCGCGCCGTGCAGATCGAGCGACCGGGTGGCTACGAGCGATTGCGGGTCGTGGAGCTCCCCGCTCCGCCCTGCAGCGCCGGACAGGTCGCGGTCCAGGTGCGCGCGGCGGGAGTCAACTACGCGGACTCCGTCGTCCGGATGGGACTCTACAAGTCCGCCAAGCAGTACGTCGGGTGGCCCATCACGCCGGGCTTCGAGGTCGCCGGGGTGGTCAGCGAGCTGGGCGAAGGCGTTACCGACCTCGAGGTTGGGCAACGCGTCTTCGGGGTGACCCGGTTCGGCGGCTACGCCTCACGAGTGGTCGTCCCTCGCGATCAGCTGCGACCGATTCCCGAAGGACTGACGGACGTGCAGGCCGCGACCTTCCCCACCGTGCACCTGACGGCGTGGTACGCGCTACGGGAGCTCGGCAACTTGCGCGCGGGGCAGCGCGTGCTCGTGCACTCGGCCGCCGGGGGCGTCGGCGGCGCGGCGTTGCAGATCGTACGCGCCATGGGAGGCGAGAGCGTCGGGGTCGTGCGCGGGGCTCACAAGGTCGAGACCGCACAGCAGCTGGGCGCGACTCACGTCGTGGACAAGGGTGCGACCGAGCTCTGGCCAGCCGTCGAGGCAGCGGCCCCAGGGGGCTTCGACCTCGTCCTCGATCCGAACGGAGTCGAGACGCTGATGCAGAGCTACCGACACCTCAGTCCCGCTGGGCGCCTGATCATCTATGGCTTCGCCACCCTCTTCGACCGGGGCCGCGGACGGCCCAACTGGCTCAAACTGATCGTCGGTTACTTCCGCACCCCACGGTTCGACCCGCTGCGGATGACGAACTCGAACAAGAGTGTGATGGCGTTCAATCTGTCCTACCTGTTCGACCGCAAGGATCTGCTGAACGAGGGCATGACCGAGCTCCTGGGGTGGCTCGAGCACGGCAAGCTGGTTCCCCCCCCGGTGCGCGAGTACGCGCTCGACGACGTCGCCAGCGCGCAGCGAGACCTGGAAACGGGCACCACCGTCGGCAAGCTGGCGCTGATTCCTTGAGGGCGTTCGGCCCCCGAGGCGGCCCTTGTGTATACTGCCCGCCATGCACCGTTTGCCGAGCCCCCTCTCTCGCGGGGAGAACGGGCCCCTCTCCCCGCGGCGGTTCGCTCGAGCCCCGACGCGCGTGGCCGTCGCGCGCAACCGTCTGGGTGCGCTACTCCTCACCGGAACGCTGGGAGGCTGCGGAGCGGGTACGACAACGCCCGCGACCGGACCGAACCCGACCAGCTCGATCGGCGATGAGGTCGAGGCCGCTTCCTCCGCCACTGCCGATCCGCCCCCCACGGGATCCCCTGCCGCTCCACGCGGATCCGCTGCGCTCGGGGATGGGCGCTATCGCATCCTGCTGGACCGGCACGACCAGGAGGGGGAAGAGCGACGCATCGAGGCTCACGGGAGGGAGGTGGCCGAGTCCACGTTCCTCGAGGGCAAGCGCAAGGTCCAGCACGGGGTCGAGGTGACCGCGGTCCGCTTCGCAGGGCGCTGCACGACCCGGCGGGTCAACGCTGCCGGTCGAGCAGCAGCTCTCAGCTGCCAGGTGACCGCGCTGCAGGATGAAGCGGAGGGGCGGGATCTGGTCGAGCGCGGCGTCCAGCTGGTCGTCGAGCGGGCCCCGAAGCGCGCCGATGCTCGCGTCACCGTCGATGGCCGACCGGTATCGGAACCGCTCCGCAACGCGGTGGACCTCGTGCTCGGGCTCAGTGAGTCGAACGATTCCGAGGACGAGGTATTCGGCAGCACCCGCCCCCGCAGTGTCGGCGACCGGTGGCCGCTCGCCGGCGACGAGCTCGCCCAGCGCCTCGAACAGCAGCTGCACGCGAAGGTCGTGCAGGCGCCCACGGGGGAGGTCGAACTGGTGGGGGTGGAGGAGCTCGAGTCCATCCCGGTCCTGCACCTGCGGGCTCGGGTTGGGGTCACCCAGCTGACCTCCGCTCAGGGGTCGAGCCGCTTCACCACCACCCTCGAGCGCAAGCTCCCCATCGACCTCGCCGGCCGGGTCGTGTGGCAAAGTACGGTCGGCGAGTACCAGATCCAGCAGGCGGTCCCCGAACGTCCCGGCGTGACCCTCGAGTTCAAGCTGCTGCGAACCATGGAACAGACCAACCTGCCGGTGGAGTAGGGTGCAGGAAGGTTCACGACCGTAGTAGCGTAGTGCCCACCATGGCCCAGAGCTTCACCCCGCTTCCCCGTCGATCCCTCGCCCCACTGCTATGGCTGGCCACGCTTCCAGCGCTGGTGGTCGGCTGCTCGGGGAGCGACGACGCCGACTCGAGCAGTGGCGGTCTGACCGCCGGCACGGCCCAGGGTCTCGAGGGCATCTACCAGATCACGGATCACACCGAAGATGCCACGGGCTGCGGCGTCGGCCCCCTGATCGCCGACGGCCCGGCGTATCTCGTCGCCGTCGCGGGCGAGGTCTTCGGCATCCAGACGCTCACCGTCGTCTCCTGCGTCGACGAGGCGGAATGCGCGGCCTTCGCCCAGGCGATCCGCGATCTTTCCCCCTACGGCGGATTCGAGCTCAGCTACACCCTCACCGAGGAAGAAAGCCCGACGGCTCTCTCGGGATTCGAGGCCACCACCGGCTTCGGCAACGACGCAGGGATGTGCACGGAGCGTACCTACGAATCGATTGCGATGAGCGCCGACGGCGCGGGCACCATCACCATCGACGCCGAGCTCTTCGCCCTGCCAGACGCGCCCCAGGACGCCGACGGGTTCTGCATGGTGGAGCCCGCCAAATCCCGAAGCGAGGCCGAGGGGGCGGCCTGCACGGGGCACGTCAGTGTCACGGCGACCCGCCTGGGCGACGTGTAGCCCGTCAGTCGAGAAACTCGGCGTCCGGCCCCTCGGCAAAGGTCAGCGCGATCTGCTCGTCGTTCAGCGCGCTCTCGTAGATCCGGAGCTCGAGCAATCGCCCGTCGAAGGGGGGATGCCCGGCGTTCTGCGACTGGCCCAGCCAGTTGTTGACGTCGGTGACATCGGCAAGATGACCGGTGAAGGCGGTCGCGTCGACCCGTTCCCCATTCAGGTACAGGCGCAACTGATCACTGCCGTCGTCGACGACCGCCGCGATGTGCTGGACCGACCCGACGGGGAGCGGCGACGCCATGGTGGCGTCGATTCGCACGATCGTGGGGGTGGAGTAAAGACCTACTCGCTCGAGCGTGCGGACCGAGACCTGAAGCCCCCCAACCCCGAGTCCGGCAGCCGCGGTCGAGGGGGTGAGCATGATCGAGGTCCGCGTGCAGACTCCAGGCTCGCCTTCGGGTGCCGAGTACCCGGGCGGATCGCAGAAGCCGCCGGAGACCGCGTCGCCGAAGTCGAAGATCCGCTGCCCCTCGCCGCCACCGTTCCAGACGACCCAGGTTTCGAAGGTCGCGTCTTCCAGGGAGCTCACGATACCATTGGGGAGGTCGACGTAGGCTCCGTCCGAGAGGACCATCTCGCCATCGGCGTGGACGGCGCTCCCAGCAGCAGCACCATTGGCGGTGCCTGCCCAGTCGAGCACGAGTGTCGCGGCACCCTCGAAGCGGTAGCGATGCCGCAGTGTGGCCGCGATGGCTGCGCAGTCCTGCACGGCGCAACCCGTGGCCGCGCCCCCGCTATCCGCACCCGCGGTTCCCCCGGAGCCGCCTCCGCTGTCCGCACCCGCGGTTCCCCCAGAGCCGCCTCCGCTGTCCGCACCACCCGGCGCTTCCACACCACCGCTCGCGTCGGCCCCGCCAGTGGCTGGACCGCCCCCCGACCCGAGCGCGCCACCCGTTCCCTGATGGAGCTCGGATTCCCGGACGCACACGTCGTCGTCCCGACACACGTAGCCCGCAGCGCAGCGTTGATCTGGCCCGCACCCCTTGCCCTCGAGCAGCTCCTCGCGACTCGGCGACGTGCAGGCGAGCGTGACCACCGCCGCCCCCCAGACCCAGGCCTGGCGCGCCACGCCCTAGAACCTCCCCCGAAGCAGCAGGTCGCAGCCGCTGCGGTGACAATCAAGCTCGGTCCCCAGCTCGGAACCGCCTCGCCCGCTTCGCTTCAGGTCGATGGTCAGCAGCGTGCCGCCAGCGATGGCCCCGGCAAACCCCACGGCCGCGAGCACGCGGGCCAGCGTCTGCCGTCGCTCCATGTCGTCTACAGACTGCTCCGCATCGATCTGCAGGGTGGCCTCGCGCGCCCGCTGCTCGGCCTGGGCGCGCGACAGCTCGGCGCCCAGCGCGCCCCCGAGAAACCCCACGCCGCCCCCGAGCGTCACCCAGGTGACGGGCCTGACCCGCGGCCCCGACGACGTCTCGGGCGCTCGATCCCGTGGCGCCTGCGACGGCGAGGGGACGTTGCTGGGAGACGGGGGGGACACGGGCCGCGAGGAAGCAACGGAATCGGCCGCGGTGGTCAGGACGAGCTTCACGTCGAGGGCGCGATCTTCAGCGAGGTTGAACTCGGCCGCGGAGGGAGCGTGCCCCTCGAGCACGACCCGAACCCGGTGTGGCCCCGGCGTCGTCTCCCCCGTCCAGGGAGTCTCGCCCACCGCATCACCATCGAGCGTCACCGACGCTCCCGCGGGCGTCGAGAGGATCGTCACCTGCTGAACACCGAGCGCAGCCAGCGACCGCTCGAGCCGCCGGATGCTCTGCAGCACCTCAGCGCGGTCGGGCGCTTCGGGCAGGGTACGGACATACTCGCGGTACCAGCGCAGAGCGTCGGTGGACTCACCCATCGAGTCGTAGGCGAGGCCGATGTTGAAGGCGAGCGCGGGATTCGGGACGAGCGCCGACGCATCGCGGAAGTGCTTGACCGACTCGAGGAACCGCCCCGCCTCGAAGGCTTCGGCGCCTCGGGCGTAGAACCACCTGGCGCGCTCGTGCCGCTCGGCTTCGGCGTCGTCTTGGGCAACCTCGTCGCCCGCAACGTCGCCGTCCGCTGCCGGGTCGATCTGGGCCAGCACTGGCGGTGCCAACACCAGTAGCGCCAGGAAAGCGCAGATGGTGGGAGGGCGATGGGGGGCGGTCATTCGCTCAGTCGAACGGATTCTTGAGTCGACCACGCGGAGCGGGAGGTCGGGAGCGGGGGAGCGGGCGAGCCGTTAGCGGAGGGGAGGTCGTCACTGCCGAGGCGGAAGCCGGGACGGTTGGCGATGAGGCCACCGCGGTCTCGGAGGGGGATGCCGCCAGACGCCGTGACTCGGACTCGACACCGATGGGCACCGCGGGCTCTGGCGCCGAAGACCCATCGGCAACCGTCGCCGGTACCGCTCCCTGGGCCCCGACCGTCTCCTGGGGCTCTTTCGAGCCCGCGAACGTCAGGAGCGCTCCGAGGGGAATGGCCAACACAGCCACTGCAACGACCACCAGCCAGATCCGTGAAGCCCCCCGCGCCGGCTCTTCTGATTCCGTCGCACCTTGAGACACTGACCCGGGTATCGTCGGGACGAGGTTCGGATTGTGCCGAGTCCGGGGACCGGGCGGGCGCGGCGGCTCGGAATCCGATGCCAGCAGGTCGGTGCCCGACAGCTTGCGGTCCAGCCACGTGGACTGCAGCGAAACACCCGCAATGTCCTCGCGGCACCCGGTCCCATGCAGCCAGCGCGCCAGCTCCTCGCCGAGATCACGCATCGAATCCCATCGGTTCGCGCGACGCTTGTTGAAGCCGCGCTCGAGGATCGCCCACAGGCGGGGATCACCGCCAAACTGTGTGCTGGTCGGCGCGGGTTCGTCCTGGGCGATGGACCAAAGCAGGCGATGGTAGTTCTCACCGTTGAACGGCAAGGTGCCCGTGATCATCTCGTAGAGCACGACACACACGGCCCAGAGGTCCGCGCTCCGGTCCACGTCCTCGCCCTGCGCCTGCTCGGGCGACATGTACGCGGGACTTCCAAGCAGGACCCCATCGCGCGTCAACCGCTTGAAGTCCTTGCGGTCGAGCTTGGCCACTCCGAAGTCGAGCAACTTGGGCTGAAGGCCGCCCCCATCGGTTCGCGCCAGGAAGATGTTCGCCGGCTTCAGATCGCGGTGCACAATGCCCTTGTCGTGGGCCGCAGCCAGGGCGTGCATCACCGGCAGCAGCGTCTGGACCGAGCGCTTCTCGCTGAGACTCCCGCGTCGCTGCAGGGCCGTTGCCAGATCCTCACCATGAAGGAGCTCCATGGCGATGAAGGGCGCGCCTCCGTCGGTCTTGCCGAAATCGAAGACCCGGATGATGGCGGGGTGCCCGAGCTGCGCCGCCGCCTGGGCTTCCTGGGCCAGGCGCGCCACGTACAGGGGATCGACCTGTCCGGCAGCGATCAGCTTGATCGCCACCTTGACGCTCAGCGCCTCGTTGTCGGCCACCCAAACGGCGCCCATGCCACCTTCGCCGAGCTTGCGGATCAGGCGGTACTTCTCCGCGATCACGTCGCCCTCGACGAAGTCGCTCGACAGCTCGATGTAGCTGTCCCGCAGCGGGTCCGAGTCGCGTGCGCGCAGGGTTCGCTCCGTCGGCGAGGTGGTCGCGGCCAGACGCAAGCTGGCGACCGTAGCGATCTCGGGAGTCTTCGACGCTGACATCAATCCCAGTCTAGAGAGTACCCCGGTGACGCGGACGTGGCGAGCCCGAAGCTCGACCGATCCGGGGTAGGCGGGAGGCCCACCTCGTCCCTGTTCGGACCTCGCTTCGACGGTCGGCCCAGTGTCTCGAAAACGGACCTTCCCCCGCTGGGACCTCGCGGATAAGGTTCTCCGGCCACCCGGTACTGATTCGGGTGGGAGGACTTCTCATGGCCATCAGCGCATCACGGCAGAGGCGAGTTGCCACCATCGATCCCGGGTTCTTCGCCGAACCGGGTGCCCTCAGTTGGCTCTTTTCACTCGACCACAAGCGGATCGCCATCCTCCAGCTGTGGGGGCTGACCGCCGCGGTGGTGGTCGGCGGCCTCTCCGCGCTGGCCCTCCATGTCGAGCGAGTGGTCCCCGAGACGCTCGTCTTGACGCCAGAGCTCTATGCGCGCGCCTTCACGCTTCACGGCGCCGTGATGATCTTCCTGGTAGCCCTGCCCGGCATCCCGGCCACGCTCGGAGCCTTCGTCCTGCCGCTGTCACTCGGCGCCCGCAATCTCGCATTCCCCCGTCTCCACCTCGCCGCGTGGCACCTGTGGCTGGTCGGCGCGCTGCTGCTCGCCATCTCCGTCCATCGAGGCGGAGCCGATACGGGCTGGACGCTCCTCGCGCCCCTGAGCACCGAAGCCGGCCCCGCCGCGGCGTACCTGATGCTGGCGGCGCTGACCCTGGCCCTGTCGGGGATCCTACGCGCCGTGGTGCTGGTGGCCACGCTGCACATGCTCCGGGCAGAGGGACTGACCTGGCGGCGAACCCGCCCGTTTGCGTGGTCCCTCTACGCGCATTCGATCGTCGTGCTGGTGGCCGCACCGGTGCTCGTCCTGACCGTGATCCTGCTGCTGGCCGAGCGCAACCTGGGCGTTGGCCTCTTCGATCCGAGCCTGGGCGGGGATCCGCTGCTCTTCCAGCACTTCTTCTGGTTCGCCGCCCACGCCATCGCCTACGCCTCGATCCTGCCTGCGATTGGCGTCACCAGCGAGATCCTAGCAGTGTTCTGCTCGGCAGGCCTTCATGCCCGCCGCAGCGTGCTGATCGGGATCGTCGGACTCGCGGCGGTGAGCCTGTTCGCCTGGGGCGAGCACATGCCCACCAGCGGTCACTCCATGTCACTGACCACCTTTTTCGGCCTCGTGGCGCTGCTGGGGCTGGTGCCCGCCACCCACCTGGTTGGCTCGTGGCTCACCTCCCTGAGTCGCGGGGCCCGCGTGGATGCGCCGCTGCTACTGGCGCTCGGGTTCGTGGTGACCTTCGTGCTCGGCGGCCTGGCAGGGCTCTTCCTCGGTGTGCAGAACGTCGGCGTGCACCTGCACGGCACCACATTCGTCGTAGGCCACTCTCACCTGATGCTGGGCGGTACCGGGTTCGCGATGATGGCCGGTCTTCACTACTGGTGGCCCAAGATGACCGGAACCCGCTACCGCGAGTCGGGCGCGCGCGTGGGCGCGTGGCTCCTCCTCTCGGGAACCCTGGTCGCATTCGTCCCGCAGCTCATTCTGGGTACGCGCGGCTTGCCACGACGACTCGCCGTGTACCCCAGTGAGCACCAGCTGTTGCAGATCGTATCCGGCGCTGGCGCGGTCCTGCTCGCCATCGGCTTCAGCGTCCTCCTCGTCAACCTCCTGATAGCCCTCCGCGACCGCAACCGATCTGCAGAAAATCCGTGGGGCGCGCGCGGGTTGGAGTGGACCTGCTCCTCGCCCCCACCTCGCGACAACTTCCTCGTCCCGCCCCAGGTCGAGACCAACTCCAGTGCGTGGGGCTAGCCGTGCAGATCCAGACGTTCAGCATCGTCACGGGGTCCGGCGCCTGCAACGCCCGGTGCCCTTTCTGCGTGAGCCGGATGACCGGTGCCGCCCCCCTCAAGCCCCGAGCGCCCCACTGGCGCAACTTCGCAATCGCGTGCCAGCTCGCGGTCCGCGCCGGCGCCACCACGGCCATGCTGACCGGCAAGGGAGAGCCCACGCTGTGGCCCGACCTGATCACGGAGTACCTCGAGCGGCTGCAGCAGTATCCGATCCCGATCGTCGAGCTGCAGACCAACGGACTGGACATCGCTCGGGGACGCATCGACCGCGCAACCCTGGCACGCTGGTACGACCTGAACCTGACCACCGTGGCGCTCAGCGTCGTCGGTCGGGACCAGCACAAGAACCTCGAGATCTACACGCCGGAGCAGAGCTACCCGGATCTGCCCGGGGTGATTGACCTGCTCCACGACGTCGGATTCACCGTGCGGGTCATCTGCGTGCTGCTCAAGGGCTACGTCGACACCCCCAACCTGGTCGCCGAGATGGTGGAGTTCGCCGGAGGACACGCGGTCGAACAGCTGACGCTCCTGCCCGTGGCGCAGCCGGATGACACGCGAGACGTCGAGGCCAGTCAGTGGACCGCCAATCACCGGCTGAGTCGGGGAGACCTGCAGGCGATCCACAAGTGGCTCGAGTTCCACGGGACGAGGATCCTGGAGCTCCCTCACGGCGCTCGGGTGTACGACGTCGACGGGCAGAACGTGTGCATGAACCACTGTCTCGATCCCCAGCCGACCCGCCCCGATCTGATGCGCAATCTGATCTTCTTCCCCGACGGCCGGTTGCGCCATCGCTGGGACGCGGACGGCTCGGTGATCCTCTGACCGGGCGTCCGACGGCGACAGCATCCAGTCTCGCGGGGTGAACAGTCCTGCCCCCGGCGGGCACTATCTGGTGCAGCCGGCGTGGTCCTACCCTGCATCGCGCGCCTGGGGTAGGGCGGCGCCGGTTCGCGCTCGGCAAACCCAGCTGTACGCAGTCAGTCTCGAGTACCATGGAGCCCAGAATGGGGTGCTCGTGGCGCAGACGACTCCTGGCGGGACTCGCCGGCGGCTTGCTGCTGATGCGACTGGGCCCAGCACAAGCTGGCGAGCCCTCACCCGAGGCGGCCACGGAGGAGGACAGCGGGTTCGGTGTGGTGCCCGTCGCCGGTGCCCGCTACGCCGGCGAGACGAGCCTCATGTTTGGCGCCGCGGCGATCCTCTTCTACAAGCATCCGGAAGCCGAGCAGCGACGCGATTCCCAGGTCATCGTGGCGGCGGCCTACAGTCTGCGGCGCCAGTTCACGGTGTTGGCCGACGGCTCCATCTACCTGGCGGAAGACGCGCTCCGCCTCACCGCCCGCGCCCAGTTCTCGATCTTCCCCGATTCGTACTTCGGAACGGGCAACGACACCCGCCTGGCCGACGAGGAGCGCTACACACCGGTCATCGAGCGCTTCGAACTATCGCCCCAGGGTCGGTTGCTAGAGCGGCTCTACGCGGGACCCGCCCTGTCGTTCGAGCATCAGAGCATCACCGAGGTCGAGGACGGCGGGATGCTGGACACCCAGCCCATTCCGGGTCGTTCCGGTGGGACCGCCCTGGGACTGGGCGTGGACGTGCTGTACGACAGCCGAGACAGCACGCTGTATCCGCATCGAGGCACCTGGCTCCGCTGGCGCTCCCTCGTTTCCGACCCACTCTGGAACAGCGACTTCCGCCGCTCCCGCACCCTGCTCGACCTCCGCGGATATGTCCCGTTGCCCCCGGCGGATCACGTGTTCGCGATGCGCGCCTACGCCGATCTCGGAACGGGCATCCATCCATTCTGGGACATGCCTCGACTGGGAGGCGAGACGCTGCTCCGCGGCCAGTTCGCTGGGCGCTATCGCGATCAGCAGGCCCTCGCGTTGCAAACCGAGTACCGCTTGCCCCTGGTCTGGCGCCTGGGGATGGTCGGGTTCGCCGAGATCGGGGAGGTCGCCCCTCGCCTTCGCGCGTTCGACTTGCAGGGAATTCACTACTCGCTGGGCGGCGGCTTGCGACTCAATCTATCGAACAAGGCGCCGATGCACCTGCGCGTCGACGCCGGCGGCGGTGGCGACGACTGGGACCTGTACGTCAACGTCGGCGAGGCGTTCTAGGCATGAGAGTGTTTCCCAATCCCGGGCCCGAGCCCAATCCCGAGCCCGACATCACATCGCCGCTACGATCCTGCGGGCGCACCAGGACGCAACTGGTCACGGCCATCGCCACCACCGCACCATGGCAGTCGCCGCTACGCCTGGGGTCCGAGACCAGCCCTTTCGGCTGCAGCATCAACGCGGTCAGGAGCCCCGTTAGTCGTCCGCGCGCACCTGCTCCCAGCGCGCCATCGCCCCGAACAGTTCGACGACGTCCTCGCGTTCGCTGCCCTCCAGCTCGCGATAGCACGCGGCCACGTTGACCACGATCCGCTCCGGCTCGGACCAGTCGACGTAGGGGCCCAGGTCGAGATCATGAGCCGCCTCCTCCGCCGAGAGCCCCGCATGGAAGCGCTTCCGGGACTCTTCTCGCACCCACGAAAGGTACCCGCGAGTTTCTCGCACCGTGGCCACATCGCAAACTCGGCCATGCCCCGGCACGACGGTCTTCACATCGCGCTCGAGGATCATGTCACACGCCGCAATCCAGTTGTCCACTGGCCCCTCCCAGATCAGCGGATGCGCATCAGCGAACAGGATGTCGCCGGTGAAAACGACTCTGGCGTCGGGCACGAAGACCATCACATCACCGCGAGTATGGGCCGGACCCACCTCCCGTAGCTCCACCCGCCGATCCCCCACCAGCAGCTCGGTGCCACCCGAGAAGGTCTCACTCGGCGGCACCACCTCGATGCCGTCGAAGCGAAAACGACCAAAGGCGCGCTCGGTGTAGGCAGATGCGTCGACGAGCGCCCCCAGTCGCGACAGCCCCAGGCCCCGCAGGAAGTGCGCGAAGGGCGGGGCCCCACCGCCCAGCGTCGCCCCCACTCGCGCCGCCGTGACCAGGGCAGCGAGCTTCGCTGGGGTCATCTCGCGCATTTCCTCGGCGCAAGCGGCCGAGGCCACGATGCGAGCGTCGCGAACGAGCTCGTTGCCCCAGCAGTGGTCACCGTTGGCGTGGGTGTTGACCACCAGATCGACACGCCGTGCAGCAGCGGTGGCACGGCGCATGGCCGCGAGCATCCGCTCGGTGTGGTCGCGGTCGAACAGTGTGTCGACGAGCAAGCTCTCGCCCCCGTCGACCACGAGACCGGCGTTGCTCAACCCCCACCCCCCGTGGGGCTGTAGGTAAGCGTAGAGCCCGTCCTCCAGCTCCTGGAGACCGGCCGGGTATGCCGACTTCGCCATGACGGGAAGGTATCACGTCACGACGTGCGCGGGAGCGCCGTGCCCCGTCGACCGCTTCGGGTGAGCGGCCGCCGTCGTATGCACGGGCCTCACTCCTCGGCGGAACGCGCGTGCCACTCCTGAACGCTACGCACCTGCGCGGCACGGTCGCCGAGCAGGTGGCGGGCCTCCAGGGCGTCGGCCACAGCGAGGGCAGCCTCCATGGTGGTGAAGTAGGGAATGTTCGCCAGCAGCGTGTGCCGGCGGATCGAGTAGCTATCGCGAATGGCCTTCGCCCCCGCGGTCGTGTTGATGACGACCTGGATCCGTCCCTCCACGACCGCATCCACGACGTGCGGAGAACCCTCCATCACCTTGTTGACTCGCGCTGCGGGGATCCGCGCCTTGGCCAGCGCTTTCGCGGTCCCGTCGGTGGCGATGATCTGGAAGCCCAGATTGCGGAGGCGGCGCGCCACGTGACAGGCCGCTGCCTTGTCCTCGTCGCGAACGCTGATGAACACACGCCCCCGGGTGGGCAGCGACATGCCCGCCGCAGCCGTCGACTTGCCGAAAGCAAGCGAGGTCGCCGTGGCTATCCCCATGACCTCGCCCGTCGAGCGCATCTCGGGCCCTAGCAGGATGTCCACACCGGGGAACTTGGTGAAGGGGAACACGCTTTCCTTGATGGACACATGCCGCGGGATGGGCCGGTCGGTGACCCCCAGCTCCTCCAGCGACTTGCCCACCATTACCTTCGCAGCGATCTTGGCGAGTGGACGGCCTGTCGCCTTGGAGACGAACGGCACGGTCCGCGAAGCTCGCGGATTGACCTCGATGACGTACACTTGGTTGTCCTTCACCGCAAACTGGACGTTCATCAGCCCGACAACGCCCAGCTCGATCGCGAGGGCTCGTGCCTGCTGTTCGATCTCGCCGACGATGTCTGGGTCCAGCGAATACGGTGGCAGCACGCTCGTCGAGTCCCCCGAGTGGACGCCTGCCGCCTCGACGTGCTGCATGACGCCACCGATCACGGCCTGCTTGCCATCCGACACGCAGTCCACGTCCACCTCGATGGCGTTCTTGAGGAACTTGTCGATGAGGAGCGTCTGCGATCCGCGCTCCTCCTGAGCCGCCTCGATCGCGAGCTGGACGAAGGTCTCGAGCTCGTCCTCGGTCCAGCACACCATCATCGCGCGTCCGCCCAGGACGTAGGAGGGGCGCACGAGCACCGGCAAACCAATGCCGCGCGCGATTTCGATCGCCTCGCTCTTGCTCCGCGCGATGCCCGCCTGCGGGCGCTGCAGACCGAGCTTGTTGAGCAGCGCATCGAACCGCTCGCGATCCTCCGCGCGGTCGATCGCGTCAGCGGGAGTCCCGAGCAACTTGATGCCGTTGTTCGCCAGCGGAACGCTCAGCCTGAGCGGCGTCTGCCCACCGAACTGGACGATCACGCCCAGCAACTCGCCGCACCGCGCCTCCTCCTGGCAGATCGCCAGCACGTCCTCGAGGGTGAGCGGTTCGAAGTACAGGCGATCCGACGTGTCATAGTCGGTCGAGACGGTCTCCGGGTTGCAGTTCACCATCACCGTCTCGATACCCAGCTCGCGCAGCGCGAACACGGCATGGCAGCAGCAATAGTCGAACTCGATGCCCTGGCCGATACGGTTGGGTCCCCCACCAAGGATGATCACCTTGCGGCGGTCGGTTACCTCCGACTCCGTCTCCGTTTCGTAGGCCGAGTAGAGGTACGGTGTCTTGGCGGCGAACTCCGCGGCGCAGGTGTCAACGCGGCCATAGACGGGCCGCACATCGAGCCGCTCGCGGGTCTCGCGCACCTCGTCCTCGCTGACCCCGCGCAGATCGGCGATCTGTGCGTCGCCGAATCCAAGACGCTTGCTCTCCCAGAGCAGCTCGCGGGTCAGCTCGTCCGCCTGACCTAGCACCCGTTCCTGTGCGACGATGCGCTCGAACTGCTGCAAAAACCATGGATCGATCCGGGTTAGCTCGTGGATGCGTTCCAACGTGATGCCCTGCCGCATGGCGTCGGCCACGTGGAAGAGCCGATCCGCGCTGGCCACGGAGATGATCTTCTCCAGTACCCGCGCCAGCTCCGACCCTGATGGCGGTGGGCGCGAGGCCCGCGGAATCTGCGCGGGCGGAGCCTCGAAGCGCAGGTCGCGCTGCGCCTGCTCCGCTGCCAGCGACCAGTAGTCGACCAGGTCGACCAGGCTGTTGAGCCCGGTCTTTCCCGTCTCCAGCGAGCGCGCCGCCTTCTGAAACGACTCACAGAAGGTGCGCCCGATACTCATCACCTCGCCGACGCTCTTCATCTGGGTGCCAAGGCGCCAGTCCGAGCCGGGGAACTTCTCGAAGGCGAAGCGGGGCCACTTGGTGACCACGTAGTCGATGGTGGGTTCGAAGGCCGCGCTGGTACCGGTGATGTCGTTCTCGAGCTCGTCGAGAGTCAGCCCCACCGCGAGCTTGGCAGCGATCTTCGCAATCGGGTACCCGGTGGCCTTGGACGCGAGAGCGCTCGAACGGCTCACGCGGGGGTTCATCTCGATGACGAGCACGCGACCATCCTCGGGACTGACCGCGAACTGGACGTTCGAGCCTCCGGTCTCGACGCCAATCTCGTGCATGACGACACGCGACGCATCCCGCAGCCGCTGGTACTCCCGATCCGTGAGCGTCATCGCGGGGGCCACGGTCACGGAATCACCGGTGTGGATGCCCATCGGGTCGATATTCTCGATCGTGCAGACGACGATGAAATTGTCGGCCCGGTCGCGGATCACCTCGAGCTCGAACTCCTTCCACCCGATCACGCTCTCCTCGACGAGCACCTCGTGGGTCGGCGACTGCTGCAGCGCCCACTCGACGCGCTTCTTCAGCTCCTCCGGGCGCTCGACCACCGCCCCGCCCGTGCCGCCGAGCGTGAAGCTCGGGCGCAGGATGATCGGGTAGCCCGTCTGCTCGACGAAGGCTTCGGCGTCGGCCACGCTCCGCGCGTAGGCGGACTTGGGACACTCCAGCCCCGCTGCTGCCATGGCATCCTTGAAGAGCTGCCGATCCTCGGCCTTGCGGATCGCGTCGACCTGCGCCCCGATGAGCTGCACTCCGTGTCGGGAGAGGACGCCCTTCTCATGAGCCTCGATCGCGAGGTTCAGCGCCGTCTGCCCGCCCAGGGTCGGTAGCAGAGCATCGGGACGTTCGCGCTCGATGATCGCTTCGAGCGATTCAATGTCGAGCGGCTCGATGTAGGTGCGACGAACCAACTCCGGGTCCGTCATGATGGTGGCTGGGTTCGAATTGACCAGGACCACTTCGTAGCCAAGCTCGGTCAGGGCCTTGGCGCCCTGCGTGCCGGAGTAATCGAACTCGCACGCTTGGCCGATAACGATCGGACCGGAGCCAATGAGCAGGATCTTGTTGATGTCGTCCCGGCGCGGCATATGGGGCCGCGTGTAGCACAGGGAGGGTGGGGTCGGCGGGAAAAGCCCGAGAATCAGGCGATCCCGGGGGGATCATTGCGTTTCAGCGGGGCTCACCGCTTGATCATCCGATCACTGGCCCCCACGACGCTGGACCAGGTCCCGAACTGGGCTCGGGGGACCTCCTTCTTGACCCGCCCCACATCCCGATCCGCCACGTCCAGAAAGAGAAACGGGACGGTACGAAAGCGCGAGTATCCCGCCATCCAGCGTGCCACCGCCCTCCCATGGGAGGGCGCGTGCGAAGCGTCAACCAGCACCAGACCGGCGCTCTCCGAACGGAGTCGGTCCTGGCATTCGGGCCAGCGCGGCTCGACGATCGCCAGACGGTACTTCTGCGCCAAGGCGTCGAGCTGTGCTCGCTGTGCCGAGTCGGTTGCCCCCATGGTCAGGACGACGATCTGCGCCACGCATCCAACCTATCGAGTTCTCCGGCCCGCTGTCCACCACGACCCCACTGGTCGCGCATAACCATATGATTTTCAAAAGACAATTCGCATCTCTGCGAGCGGCCGCGAGACCCTTGCTTGACTCGTCGCCCGGCTTCCGCCATAAGCCACGGCCCCCGTACGACCTGTGCGGGGATGAAAGAGGCCCCGGGGCCACCTTCACGCCCCAGCCTGACGGAGATCCTCCCATGCCCAAGATGAAGACCAAGCGGGCTGCCGCAAAGCGTTTCAAGATCACCGGAAGCGGCCGCGTTCGACGCGGAAAGTGCGGCGGTTCGCACGGCTTCATTGGCAAGAACCGCAAGCGTCGCCGCCGGCTGCGCGACAACGACATGGTGGACTCCGATTTCGAGAAGCGCATCAAGCTGCTTCTGCCCTACGGCTGATCAGGAGAAGAACCGATGTCGCGTGTCAAGCGAGGCCCCAGTCCCCGTCGTCGTCACAAGCGCGTGCTCGCCCAGACCAAGGGGTTCTGGGGAGGGCGCAAGAACCGCTATCGTCAGGCCGTCCGCGTCCTGTGGAAGTCCTGGCAGTACGCCTACGTCGGCCGGAAGCTGCGCAAGCGCGATTTCCGGCGGCTGTGGATCACCCGTATCAACGCTGCCTGTCGCGAGAATGGCACCACCTACTCGAGGCTGATGGGCGCGCTCAAGGTCGCGGGCATCGAGCTCGACCGCAAGGTGCTGGCGGCGATGGCGGTGCACGATGCCGCCACGTTCAAGAAGCTGACGGCGCTCGCGGCATCCGCGCGCTAGGTGCGCGGAGGGAGCCGCCGTGAGCGATCCGGCAGCACAGATCCTGGCAGGACTCGCCGCGCTCGGCGAGAAGTTCATGGATCGGTTCGCCACCTGTGTGACCGAACCCGAGCTGCGCGCCGCCAACGCGGAGGTGCTCGGCAAGAAGGGTGAGCTGACCGCCCTGCTCAAGTTGATGGGCAAGGTGGAGGCCGACCAGCGACGGTCACTCGGAGAGCAGGTCAATGCGACGCGCGCACGCGTCGAGGCCGCCTTCAAGGAGCGACTGGATGCGATCCACGGTGCGGCGCGACTCGCAGAGCTGCAGGCACGCCCCCACGACTTGACGCTTCCCGGTAGAGCGCCCAGCCCGCGGGGACACATCCACCCGATCACCCGCGTGAAGTACGAGATCCTCGACGCTTTTCGCTCGCTCGGGTTCGAGGTCGCCTGGGGGCCCGAGGTGGAAAGCGAGGAGAACAACTTCACCAAGCTCGCCTTCCCACCCGACCATCCCGCCACCGACATGCAGGACAGCTTCTGGGTGCAGGTCGCGGGGAGCGCCCCAGAAGCGCGACTGCTACTCAGAACCCACACGTCAAGCGTGCAGGTTCGCGAGATGAGCACCCATCCCCCGCCGCTGGCGATCGTCAGCGGCGGTGCCGTCTACCGCCGCGACGACGACATTACCCACTCACCGATGTTCCACCAGATCGAGGGTTTCCTGGTGGATGAGCACGTGACCTTCGGGCAGCTGAAGGGAGTGATCAGCGAGTTCTTGCAGCGTCTCTACGGCGAAGGCACGCCGGTGCGATTCCGCCCGAGCTACTTCCCCTTCGTCGAACCCGGCGCCGAGGTCGACGTTGGCTGCGTGTTCTGCCGCGCGGACGACGACTCGCGCAGCAGCTGTCGGGTGTGCAAGGGAACCGGGTGGATCGAGATTCTGGGCTGCGGCATGGTGCATCCCGACGTGCTGCAGCACTGTGGTATCGACTCCGAGCGCTTCACCGGATTTGCTTTCGGCCTCGGCGTGGAGCGGGTCGCAATGCTGCGCTATGGCATCCCCGACATCCGTGTGCTGTTCGAGAACGACCCGCGGTTCCTCGGCCAGTTCTGAGACGGCGCCTTCCTTCCCTCGCTGACTCATTTGCGGCACCCACCCCGCAAAGTTTGCGGGTGCCCTGCGGTGCCGGTCATGGTGCGAGCCACCATCTGCAGTCGCAATTCTCGAATCGGCAGGCATTGCGGAGCCTTCGGGCGGCCCGCCGAGTCGTCAGCCCCACGCCTTCGCGTCCTTGACGTTGGCAATTGGCGCCACATGTAAGGCTGTGCTACCTATTTCGACCCTCCTCAGGAGCACGTTCCGTCCAGCCGGCCCGCCTCTTGCTCCGGTGTGGTGACGGAAGTTGACCCGCTCAAGCCGAGCGCCATGAAACGTCAGGGCCGGCCCCATCCGTGGCCAGAACCGGCGCATTCGTCGCGCTTCGAAAAACCTTCTGCAAGAAATCTGAATCGCCTCTCGTCCGTACCGTTTCAAAGAGTGAGGAGCTGCAAGGCAACTCCTCTGACGGTGCAGGCGAAGAGGTGACTGGCCTTTCGCCCACCATGGAACCCCGCCCTCGCAAGTCCGTCCGATCCCAGGAACGCAAGACGAAACTCCAACCCAGAATCGGTACGGAAATTGCTTCACTTTCCACTCAGCGCGCTCGAGGGTCGTCCCGTCCTCGGCGCCCACCAAGCGGTACGCAGCACTCGGCAGTCTCGACTGCCACCCCATCCCACGCACGCCAGCAGACCAACCTGGGAATCATCCCCGCCTCCCGACCGTTGATCGCACGGCTTGCCGCGGATTCCCCTTCCCCCCGGCGTTCCGCACCCAGCAACGAGTACCATGTCTGACGAAGCCGCCATCGCACCTATCCCGCTGGACGAGGTCGAGTCCGAGACGACGTCGGTGCGCATCAAGCGCGCGCCGGACCTTTCGCCCGAGACCGAGGAGCGCTCCACGGAGACGCTCCCTCCCCCGTCTGGGTCTATCGCTCCAAAGAAGGCAGACCCGGAGCCCGGGACCGACTCCATGCTGTCGCGCTACTTCCGCGACATGGCCACCCATCAGGTGATGGGACCCGACGAGGAACTGCAAACTGCGCAAGACGTGGAGCAGGCCGAGCTCGACTACTGGCAGGCGATGCTCTCCTACGTGCCAGTGGCCGAGCTGGTACTGGACCAGCTCGAGCGCGACGTGGCAACGCTACCCGAACAGGACCAGCCCTCGCTGCCGCAGATCGCGGAGCTGCGCGAACTCGTCGCCCAGTACCGCAAGCAGCGTTCGAAGTTGCTGGCCCATCAGACGCGCCGCTGGGAGGAACTCACCCGGGACGTCGCCTCATCCGTACGACTCCCCGATTCGGATCGCATCTGGATGGCCAGCGCGCACCGTATCGCGCGGACCGCCGCGACGCCCAGTGACCCTGGCGCGCGTGACGCTGACGATCGTAGTGTGGTCCCAGACACGCAGGCCTACCGACGCTTTCTCGCTCGCGTGAAGCGGGCCGATGGCGTGCAGCAGCGCTCGAAGAACCGCTTCGTCAAGGCCAACCTGCGCCTGGTCGTCAGCATCGCCCGCCGCTACAACCGCGGACGCCTGCCCCTGATTGACCTGATCCAGGAGGGCAACATCGGGCTGATGAAGGCTGTGGAGCGCTTCGATCACACGCGCGGCTATCGGTTCAGCACCTACGCCTCGTGGTGGATCCGTCACGCGATCAGCCGGGCTCTGGCCGACAAGGGTCGCGCCGTGCGGATCCCGGTTCACATGCTCGACACCTACAACCGGGTGTCGCGAGCCACGCAGACGATCATCGCACGCACGGGTCGCGAACCAACCATCGACGAGCTCGAGAAGGAGACGGGAGTTCCCCGCGAGAAGCTCGACAAGGTGAAGGATCTGTACGCTGACACTCCGTTCTCGCTGGATCGTCCCGTGGGTGACGAGGACGGGCGGCGCTTCATCGACTTCCTGGTCGAGGAGAACGCAGTGTCACCGTATGACAACCTCGCGAGCTCCAAGTGGGCCGAGGAGGTGCAGCGTCTGCTGGGCACCCTCACTCCCATCGAGTCGCGGATCATTCGTTGGCGGTTCGGCCTCGACAACGAGGACGAGCTGACGCTGAAGGAGATCGGCGACAAGTACAACCTGTCGCGCGAGCGGATCCGCCAGCTGCAGGAGCAAGCCATCGGCAAGATTCGCAAGCAGATGCGGGACTTCTAGAACCGACGTTCGCCTGAGGGTAGTTGGGCCCAGGCCCCAAGGGGGTCTGGGCCCACTTGCATGTACCGGCAGGTGCCGTTGACCGGAGTCGTGCACGGGCACGCTGGGTGCTGTCGGCGTTCTCCGGACAGCTGACCTGGGAGCCGGCTTCGGTCCCGCGCGCCAACCTGAAACAATGCGTCGACGACAATCCCGGTCGCCAGGCGAGGGGATGTGTCCGCAAATGGAACCGGCGCCGAACACAGTCAGTTGACGACCGTCTGGTTGGCCCTACGTGTCGCCGATGTCGGGCCCACCCTCGCGACAAGTGTCGAGGTATGTTGCGATTCGTTCCGAATCTCGTCATCCAACGCGAGATTGGGGGCAACCACGTGGCCGAGCGGCTCCCGATTTGGGCCAGCAAAAACTACCGTTACGTGATTTACAAGTGGGGAGGATCTGCCTGATATTACGCGCGCCGCCAGGAGCACCCGTGCATCGGCGGCACCCACTTCCCTCGCACCGCGCCACGTCGAGGACATTCGACTGGGGCACTCTGACAGGCCGGACGAGGACTCGCTGTGGGCGGATGAATAGCCGAAACACCGAGTAGCGCGCGGAAGGGCTGGTTTCAGCCCGTCACTTTGCCCCAAGTTGTTACCGATTTCACAGCACCGATGCCACCCATGAGTCCTTCACAGCTACCGGCCACGGCGGGTCGACGTTACGCGGGACGGCGAGGTTTCATCCCATGAAGCGCTTCGTCTTTCCCCGCTGGGCCAATCAGGCACGCAACATTGCGGGCGTGGTGTTGGGCATCGGCCCGCTATACGCCATCGGCCTCCTCTACTACGGCGGCGCGCCGCGCACGACGGACGTCGGCTACATGCCCCAGCAGCCCGTTCCGTACAGCCACGCACTGCACGCCGGCGAACTCGGGATCGACTGCCGGTACTGCCACAACACCGTTCAGACTGCAGCGCGTGCCGCCATCCCGCCGACCCAGACGTGCATGAACTGCCACGAGAGGATCTGGACTCAGAGCCCCAAGCTGCTCCCAGTACGGGAAAGCTGGGGGTCGGGGGAGCCGGTGGCCTGGGTGCGGGTCCACGACCTACCCGACTACGTCTACTTCAACCACAGCGCGCATGTGGGACGAGGGAGCGCTGCCGGGGCCGAAGGAGTCGGCGTCGGGTGCGTCTCCTGCCATGGGCGCATCGACCAGATGGTGGAGGTCTGGCAGGACCAGTCGCTCAGCATGGCGTGGTGTCTCGAATGCCATCGCGCACCCGAGCGACACCTGCGGCCGGTCGAGGAGGTCACGAACATGACCTGGAAGCCCCCGGGGGGACAGGATCCAGTGACCTACGGGGCCACGCTGCGTGCAAAGTTCGACGTCAACCCGCCCACGGACTGTTCGACATGTCACAGGTAGATCACAATCAGCCTCCGGGCGCCGCGACTCGCCCGACCTTCTGGCGCACGCTCGATGAGCTGGCGGGGACCCCCGAGTTCAGGGATCTCATGCAGCGCGAGTTCGCAGAGCCGCTCGAGAACCTGGAAGAGCCGCCGAACTCCCCCGGGCGCCGACGCTTCATGCAGCTGATGGGCGCCTCGTTCGCCTTCGCCGGGGTCGCCACCGGGTGTCGGTGGGAGCAGGAGAAGATCCTACCGCACACGCGGCGACCCCAGGGCCTCGTTCCCGGTGAAACGCGGGCCTACACCACGGCGATGGAGCTCGAGGGAGTCGCCGTCGGGCTGGTCGCCACGAGCTACGACGGACGTCCAATCAAGGTGGACGGCAACCCGCTGCATCCCGACAGCGACGGAGCCACCAACGTCTACCAGCAAGCCAGCATCCTGGGGCTCTACGATCCCGACCGAGCCCAGCAACCCACGCGACGTGACGGCGGGCGTCGGGTGCCGGTGATCTGGGAGGACGTCGACCGATTCGCCGGCGAGCACTTCGCCAAGCTGCGCGGTGCCGGGGGACAGGGACTCCGCATCCTGGTTGGGTCGAGCTCATCTCCCAGTCGCGCCGATCTGCGGCAGCGGGTGCTGAACGCTTACCCGCAGGCCCGCTGGGTCGAGTACGAGCCCGTGAATCGCGACCAGGAGCGGGCAGGCACTCGACTGGCATTCGGAACGCCGCATCGACCGCTGCTCCAGCTCGACCGCGCCACTGTGGTCGTGTGCCTGGACGCTGATCCGCTCGTGCAGCACCCAGCGGGAGTAGTCAACGCGCGTCGGCTGATGGCGGCGCGGAATCCCGACCAGAACCGAATGAGTCGCGTCTACGCGATTGAAAGCGCCTTCTCGGCCACGGGCACCGTCGCCGATCACCGATTGCCGCTGCGCGCCGAACTCGTCAAGGCCTTCGCGATGGCGCTGGACGCAGAGGTCTCGTCGCGGGCGCAGCCGCTTCCGGAACACGGTCCCGCGCAGTCGCGCCCAAACGCCGCATTCCTCGAGGACGCTGCGGTCGCGGCGATGCTCAAGGCGATGGCCGCGGATCTGCTCGCCCATGTCGGCGCAAGTATCGTGATCGCGGGCCCTGGGCAGCCACCCGAGGTTCATGCCATCGCGCATCGCCTCAACGTGCTGCTCGGCAACGTCGGGCAGACGATCCAGTACGTTGCCGAGCCCGAAGCGGAGCGACCAGATCACGCAGCCGCGCTTCGCCAGCTCGTTGACGAAATGCAAGCCGGCGCGGTCGACACGCTGGTGGTGCTGGGTGGCAACCCCGCGTATGACGCACCCTCCGATGTGCCCTTCGCCAGCGCCCTGGCGAAGGTCAAGACCACCATTCGCTCCAGCCTCTACGTAGATGAGACCTCAGCCCTCGTCGACTGGCACCTGCCCGCGACCCACTTTCTGGAAACCTGGAGCGACGGACGCGCATCCGACGGGACCTTGACCCTGGCCCAACCCCTGATTGCACCACTGCACGGGGGCCGTAGCGAACTCGAGATCCTGGCGCTGATGGTCGACGACACCGTGCGCACTCCACTCGAGATCGTGCGGCGCACGCACGGTGCCCAGCTCCGCGACAGACGGCGGTGGGAGCGCGCCGTTCACGATGGCATGGTCGCCGGGACGGCGTGGCTCAAGGCAACGCCCAAGCTGCAGCCCCTGGCGCCCATCACCCTGTCCGATCGGGAGCGGGGAGGAGTCGAGGTGGGAAACGGGCAGCTCGAGCTCACGATCGCGCCGGACCCGAAGGTGTACGATGGACGGTACGCAAACAACGCCTGGCTCCAGGAACTCCCGGACCCGGTCACCAAGCTGACCTGGGACAACGCGGTGCTGATCGCTCCAGCCACCGCCGCGGCACTCGGGGTCGACGATGGCGAGGTGGTCACGATCCAGGTGGGAGAACGCTCGCTGACCCTACCCGCGCTCCTCGCCCCCGGACAGGCTCGCGGCTCGCTCCGCATCACGCTCGGATACGGGCGCACTCGTGCGGGTGTGGTCGCGGGCAGCGAGACGGAAGGCGTCGCTCCCGTCGGTGCAAGCGCCTACGCGGTACGTACGACCGCCGCCCCCCACGTCGTCGGCAACGTGAAGGTCACCCCGACGGGACGCAAGACGCCGCTGGCCACCACCCAGCACCTGCACGCCATCGACCAGTTGGGTCGCGAGGGCGAAGCCTCGCGTCTGGGAATGATCGTCCGTGAGGCCACGCTGGCCCGGGTCCAGGATCCCCACTACGACGCGCGCCACGAAGTTCACCACCCCAAGCTGCTCAGTCTCTGGCAAGACCCCGTGGCCTATGACGGGCGGAAGTGGGGGATGAGCATTGACCTGACGAAGTGCATCGGCTGCAACGCTTGCGTCATTTCCTGCCAGGCCGAGAACAACATCCCAGTCGTCGGCAAGGAGCAGGTTCTCAAGGGGCGTGAGATGGCCTGGATCCGGATCGATCGGTACTACAGTGGCGAACCCGACAACCCCACGGTCGCCCATCAGCCGGTTGCCTGCCAGCACTGTGAGAATGCCCCCTGCGAGCAGGTGTGCCCGGTCGGAGCCACCATGCACTCCAGCGAGGGACTCAACGACATGGTGTACAACCGGTGCATCGGCACACGGTATTGCTCGAACAACTGCCCCTACAAGGTCCGCCGGTTCAACTACTTCAACTTCAACCTGAGCTACCAGGACCCCAAGAACCAGGTGCAGAAGATGGCGCTGAATCCGGACGTAACGGTCCGGTCGCGTGGCGTCATGGAGAAGTGCTCGTTCTGCGTGCAGCGAATCCAGAACGGCAAGATCAAAGCGAAGAACGCGCGCCGACCGCTGGTCGACGGGGAGATCCTGACCGCCTGCCAGCAGGCCTGTCCCACCCGCGCCATCGTGTTCGGCGATCTGAACGACACCCAGGCTCAGGTCGTCGAGCAGCGGCAGAGCCGACGGAGCTACGCCCTGCTAGGCGAACTGAACAACCGCCCCCGCATCGAGTACCTGTCGAGAGTCACCAACCCCCATCCGGATCTCGATCAGACCGCGGCCGGCGGTGGCCACGGCGACGAGCACCACGGGGCCGAGCACGACCAGGAGCACGGCTGATCCATGGCACTGAGCACCGTCAATCCGTATCAGGGGATGCCCAAGGGCGACAATGTGTTCGCCCGCATCACTGACAACGTCTCGCGGATCGCCGAAGCCCCGCGGGCACCCATCGGCTGGTGGATCGCCTTCGCGATCTCCACCACGCTGCTCGTAGTGTTTCTGGGAAACATCGCCTCGGTGGTGTGGTTCGGCATCGGCCTCTGGGGCAACATGCTCCCCGTCTCCTGGGGCTGGCCCATCGTCAACTTCGTGTTTTGGGTCGGGATCGGCCACGCCGGGACGCTGATCAGCGCCATCCTGTTCCTGCTTCGGCAAGACTGGCGCACGGCCATCAACCGCTTCGCGGAAGCGATGACCATCTTCGCTGTCGTCTGCGCTGGCATCTTCCCCGGGATCCACATCGGCCGCCCGTGGCTGCCCTATTGGATGATCCCCTACCCGAACCAGATGTCCATGTGGCCCCAGTTCCGGAGCCCACTGGAATGGGACATCTTCGCCGTTGGCACCTACGCCACAGTGAGCGTGGTGTTCTGGTACATGGGCATGATCCCCGACTTCGCCACGTTCCGGGACCGCGCCACAGGCACCATCCGACGCTTCGCCTACGGCGTCGTGGCGATGGGCTGGCGCGGCTCCTCGCGGCAGTGGCACCGCTACGAGCGAGCGTACCTATTGCTCGCCGCGCTCGCCACGCCGCTCGTGTTGAGCGTTCACTCTGTCGTTTCCTTCGACTTCGCCACGTCGCAGCTCCCCGGCTGGCACACGACGATCTTCCCCCCCTACTTCGTCGCCGGCGCCATCTTCGGTGGCTTCGCGATGGTCGTCACGCTTGCTGTTCCCGCGCGCCAGTTCTTCGGGCTCAAGCACCTGATCCAGATCAAGCACATCGAGCTGATGAACAAGATCATTCTCGCGACGGGGATGATGGTTGGCTATGCGTACGGGATGGAGTTCTTCATCGCCTGGTACAGCGGGGTGATGTACGAGCAGTTCGCGTTCGTCAACCGAGCCTTCGGGCCCTACGCCTGGGCCTACTGGACGATGATCTTCTGCAACGTGGTCGCGCCGCAGGTGTTCTGGTTCAAGAAGATGCGGACCAACGTGTGGGTAGCACTCACAGTAGGCGTGATCGTCAACGTGGGAATGTGGTTCGAACGCTTCGTCATCATCTGCACTTCCTTGGCGCGGGACTTCCTTCCCTCGAGCTGGGGCTACTTCATCCCGACATCGTTCGACTACATGACACTGGCCGGCAGTTTTGGCCTCTTCTTCACGCTGTTTCTCCTGTTCTGCCGATTCCTTCCCATGGTCGCCATGGCCGAGGTGAAGGCCGTCCACCCTGCCGCTCACGGACACGGAGGGCACTGAGCCATGAGCAGTCACGACACTCCGGTCGACCCTCCCGCCGAGCCTGGGCTGTATGGCCTGCTCGCCGAGTATCAGGCCCCCGACCAGCTCCTGCGTGCCGCGAACCGTGTGCGCGAGGCCGGGTTCAAGCGCTGGGACACCTTCACCCCGTTCCCGGTTCACGGCATCGATGGAGCGATGGGAATCAAGCCCACGATCTTGCCGTGGTTGGTCTTCGGCGCGGGGCTGACAGGCTGCACCCTGGCGGTGCTGCTCCAGTGGGGTACGAACGCCGTCCAGCTCGACTATGGGGTGACGCAAAGCTACCAGTGGATCGTCAGCGGCAAGCCCTTCTGGAGCATTCCCGCCAACATTCCCATCATCTTCGAGCTCACCGTCCTGCTCAGTGCCCTGACTGCCATGTTCGGCATGCTGGTGCTGAACAACCTCCCACACCCCGCGCACCCGCTCGACCTCAAGGAACGGTTCGCCCGTGCCACGAATGATCGCTTCTTTCTGTTGATCGAGGCAGCGGACCCGAAGTTCGACGAGGAGCGCACCCGCCGCCTGCTCGACGAGACCGCTCCGCTCGTCCTCGACGGGGTACCAGAAGACACCCGCCCGGCCCAGCTGCCACGGGGACTCGTCTACGCCGGAGTGGTGCTCGCCGTTGCCGCGCTGGTGCCGCTGGCGCTCATCGCCCAAGCGCGCACCCAGAAGGGTCGTCAGCCCCGGATTCACCTGGTGCAGGACATGGACTTCCAACCCAAGCACCGAGCCCAGACAGAGAACCCGTTCTTCGAGGACGCTCGCTCGATGCGTACCCCACTCGCGGAGACGGTCGCGGTGGGGGACCTGAGGAGCGACCACCTCAAGCTGGGCAAGGTCGAGGGCGAATTCGTACGCACCCTCCCCGCGGAGATCGCCGTCTCCGAAGCGACGATGACGCGCGGTCGGGAGCGATTCAACACCTACTGCGCGCCTTGCCACGGTCTGGCGGGGGAAGGTGACGGCATGATCGCCCAGCGTGCCAGCTCGCTCGGCCAAGGCACCTGGGTGCCCCCCTCCAACATCAATCAGGACTACCTGCGCGAGCAACCGATTGGGCAGCTGTTCGACAGCATCTCCAACGGAGTCCGCAACATGCCCGGCTACGGAAATGAGATCAGCGCCGAGGACCGCTGGGCCGTCCTCCTCTACGTGCGCGCCCTGCAACGCCGCAGCGCCGCGTCACTCGCGGACGTCCCTCCCGGTCAGCGAGGAACGCTCGAGTAGGGAAGCTTGTCATGGCAGAAACGACCAAGCAGAAGCAGAAGCAACCGGCGAAGGCCAAGCGCGCCGGGCACGCTCACGGCCCCGACGACAACGTGCGCGTCGACGACCTGGCGCCGCTGGTCTTCAAGCCCGCCGCAGGTATCGGCGTGGCGCTCGTCCTCCTGGCCTTCGTCCTGGGCTACGCGCAAGGGGACCACTACGCACAGTTTCAGCACTCGTACCTCGTGGCGTTCATGTACGTGCTCAGTATCGGTCTGGGGGCGCTGTGGTGGGTGACGCTCCAGCATCTGGTTGCGGCGCGGTGGAGCGTCGTCGTGCGCCGGATCGGCGAACTGCTGGCGTTCTCGCTCCCACTGCTCGCGGTTCTCTCGCTGCCCATCGTGCTCCCCGCGCTGTCGGGAAACGCAAGCCTGTTTCCCTGGGTCAGTGACGAGCTGATGGCGTCATCTCACACGCTCGAGCTCAAGCGCCCATACCTGAACGTCGGCTTCTTCGCCGTGCGGTGGTTGATCTACTTCGGCTTCTGGGGCGCGCTGGCATGGTACCTGCTTTCGCAGTCCGTCCAGCACGACACCTCGGGGGAAGAAAGTCGGCTCGCGCGACTGAAGACGGTCAGTGCTCCGGCGATGATCGCGTTCGCGCTGACCACCACCTTCGCCGCCATCGACTTCCTGATGACGCTAGACCCGATGTGGTTCTCCACCATCTTCGGCGTCTACTACTTCGCCGGCTGCGTCATCGCCGTGCACTGCGTGATCTCCCTGACGCTGATGGGCCTGCAAGCTCGTGGCCGCCTGCGGCGCAGCATCACGGTGCATCACTACCACGACCTCGGCAAGATGACGTTCGCGTTCACCATCTTCTGGGCCTACATCGCGTTCAGCCAGTTCATGTTGATCTGGTACGCGAACATCCCGGAGGAAACGCTCTGGTATCAGCACCGTTCCCACGGAAGCTGGATGACCGTGGGCGCGGTGCTCGTCGTGTGCCACTTCTTTCTTCCCTTCCTGGGCCTGATCTCACGTCACGTGAAGCGCAGCCGCGCCGGTCTCGCCTTCTGGTCGGTCTGGCTCCTGGTGGTGCACTACCTCGACCTCTACTACCTGATCATGCCGCAGCTGTCCCCCGAGGGGATTGCCGTGCACGTCCTCGACATCGTGTGCCTGCTCGGGCTGAGTGGGCTGTTCGTCGCGTATGTCGCCTACCAGGCACGAACGCGAAACCTCATCCCGATCCGCGATCCGCGGCTCGCCCGCTCCCTCGCCTTCGAGAACATGTAGAGCCATGGCCACCGAATCCGACAAGCTCAACACCGGAGCCATCGCGACCCTCGTCGCCGTGCTGACGCTGACGATGGTGGCCATTGTCGCCGTCTTGACCGCCATGGTGCGCCAGGAGGTTGCCAGTGAAGTCACCCGCAAGGGAGGAACGGCCAGCTCCCGCGAATATCGCGACCTGGCTGCCGAACAGCACACGCTGCTGACGCGAGAAGCGCAGTGGGTGGACCGCGACGCGGGGGTCTTGTCGATTCCCATCGAGCGCGCCATGAATCTGGTTGTGGCCGATCTCCGTCGCGAACCGACGCTCGCGACAGCGGTTCCCGCCGACGCCGGAACCGCCAACGACGGAACCGCCGACAACGGAACCGCCAACGACGGAACCGCCGACGCCTCCCCCAACGAGAACGCCGAAGCCGACGCCGTCAACGTCGAACCGAACCGCGAGCCCGCCGCTGACCCGGTACCCGGCCCGACCGGTCCTCCTCGGGTCGCACCGCAACCCGCGCCCCTCGGCGCCCCGCCGCCCACAGCGCCACCACCGGCTGCACCAACGGCAGCCGCGCCACCGCCGCCGACTCCAGCCGTTCCCGCTCCTGCCCCCACCCCGCCCTCGGATGGAACCTAATCATCGCTTCCTCGCGCTGCTGATGGCGCTCGCACTTCTCTCCACCACCTCCTGGGTAGCGGCAGAGCCCGTGCGCGCCAGCGAGCGCTTGGAGCGACGCGAAGCCGCTCCGCAGAGGCTCGAGGGCGTCGATGTCATCGAACACCTGGACGAGCCCGTCACGCTCGACCTCGTCTTCTCCGACGAGCAGGGGCACCCCATCGCCCTCCGCGAGATCGCGGACGGCTCGGTACCCGTCATCTTCACGCTGAACTACTCCAGCTGCCCAATGCTCTGCAGTCTGCAGCTGAACGGGTTCGTGAAGGCGCTGAAGCAGCTGGACTGGTCGGCGGGAGACCAGTTTCGCATCGTCACGGTGAGCCTCGACCCGCAGGAGTCAGCCCAGCGGGCACGCGAGATGAAGCAGAAGTACGTGGATCAGTACGGGCGCCCGGGGGCCTCCGCGGGGTGGCGCTTCCTGACCGGGTCCGAGCAGAACATCCGCGCGCTCGCTCAATCACTCGGCATCCAGTACGGCTACAACGAGAAGCGTGACGAATACGTGCACCCAGCCGTGCTCACCCTGGTCACTCCCGACGGCCGTGTCGGGCGGTACCTGTACGGGATCGAGTATCACCCGAAGACGCTGCGACTTTCGCTGGCAGACGTCTCGGAGGGCAAGATCGGCTCGACCATCGATCGCTTGATCCTGTTCTGTTTCCACTACGACGAGAACGAAGGGCGCTACGCTCCGGTAGCCCGCAACATCATGCGCCTGGGGGGCGGGTTGGCGGTCCTGCTGCTGGGCGGAATACTCGGCAGCTTCTGGCTGCACGAACTCCGACGCAAGAAGCGAGGAACAGCATGACCCAGGTCCTGACGTCCGCTCTCTCGCTCGTGGCAGCGCTACCGAAGAGCCCTGCTTCCCCGAGCTTCTGGATGCCGACGGAGAGCTCGACGAGCGCGAGCCACGTAGACGCGCTGTTCACCGGCCTGATGGTGGCCTCCACGATCACTGCGGTGGGCATCTTCGCGGCCATGATCTACTTCGTGGTGCGCTATCGGGCGCGCTCGCGAGCGGAAAACGTGATCGGGACCGGTAGCGACCACAACACGATCCTGGAACTGACTTGGTCGATCATCCCCCTCGTGCTCGTCCTGGGCTTCTTCGCCTACGGCTTCCGGGGCTACGTGGACCTGCGCACACCGCCCCAAGATTCGCTGGAGATCCACGTCACTGGCCAGAAGTGGAAGTGGCTGTTCACCTACCCAAATGGTCTCACCGAAGACACGCTACATGTCCCGGTAGGGACACCCGTCCGCATCATCATCAGCTCCCAGGACGTGATCCACAGCCTCTACATCCCGGCCTTCCGGACCAAGATGGACGCGGTGCCGGGGCGGTACACGGAGCTGTGGTTCGAGGCAACCAGCGCGGGCGAGTTCCCTGCTTTCTGCGCCGAGTATTGCGGTACCTCCCACTCCGACATGCTTGCCAGCGTGATCGTGCACGAGCCCGGGGGCTACGAGAAGTGGCTCGAGGAGCGGGAAAAGGAGCTCCTCGACAAGCCTCCCGCCGAACTGGGCGAGATTGTCTTTGGCAAGCAGGGTTGCGCGACCTGCCACTCGATCGACGGATCGCCGCTGGTCGGTCCGTCCTTGAAGGATGTGTTCGGCAAGGACGAGAAGATCGCTGGTGGAGCACCCGTCATCGTTGACGAAAACTACCTGCGTGAGTCGATCCTCGAGCCGAACGCGAAGATCGTCGAAGGGTTCACGCCTTCTATGCCGACGTTCAAGGGCAAGCTGAGCGACCAGGAGCTCACCGGCTTGGTCGAGTACATCAAGACCCTCAGCGCCAAGGGCAAGAGCGCCAAGGAAGAAGACAGCGCCAAGGACCAGCCCCAGAAGACAGATGGGGGCAACAAGCCAGCAGCGTCTGGCAACGCCGAGGAGCCTCAGGCCCCCGCTCCGCAGGGTGACGCTGGCACCGCTCCCGAGAAGACCGAGTAGCGGCCCGCTGGCGCTCGACAACCATTGGAACGACGCCCCGCCCGACCGCGGACAGCGCTCGGTCGGCCCAAGAGCCGTGGACTCTTGGAGCCATCTTTCTCCCTGCATTCAGGCGAATTTTCGGCGGCGCTGACCTTCCGTTCGGCGCTGGGAGCACTACGTACCGCACACTCATGGCCTCCACCACCACCGCTGACGTCGATGTCCCGCCGCAGTCCCCCACCGTTGAGGACAACTACCTCACCCACGACCGCGGAGTGCTGTCCTGGATCTTCACCCTCGACCACAAGCGAATCGGGGTCCTGTACCTGGCCAGCGTGATGTCGGCGTTCCTTCTGGGTGGGCTGTTCGCGTTGCTCGTCCGCGCCGAACTGCTGACACCGGGTCGCACGATCATGAGCGCCGACCAGTACAACCAGGCGTTCACCCTGCACGGCGCCATCATGGTGTTCCTCGTGATCATCCCTGGCATTCCGGCGGCCCTCGGCAACTTCGTTCTGCCACTGCAGCTCGGCGCAAAAGACGTCGCGTTTCCCCGCCTGAACCTGGCCAGCTACCACCTCTGGGTAATCGGCGCAGTCTTCCTGATCATCTCCATGGTGGTCAGCGCGGCAGACACTGGGTGGACCTTCTATACCCCCTACAGCACGACGACCAACACCGCCGTCATTCCGGCAACGTTCGGCGCGTTCATCCTGGGCTTCAGCTCGATCTTCACCGGACTCAACTTCATCGTCACCATTCACAAGCTGCGGCCACCAGGAATGACCTGGTTCAAGCTCCCACTCCTGCTCTGGGCGCTCTACTCCACGGCGATTATTCAGGTACTCGCCACCCCAGTCCTCGGCATCACGCTGCTCTTGTTGATCGTCGAGCGTGCCTTCGGCCTCGGCATCTTCGACCCCGCACTGGGCGGGGACCCCGTGCTCTACCAGCACTTCTTCTGGTTCTACTCCCACCCGGCCGTGTACATCATGATCGTGCCGGCGTTCGGAGTCATCTCGGAGATCATCCCTACGTTCTCGCGCAAGCGCCTGTTCGGCTACAAGTTCATCGCTCTGAGCAGCGTGGCGATCGCGATCTTGGGGTTTCTCGTCTGGGGTCACCACATGTTCACCAGTGGGGAGTCCGTGCTGGCAGCCACCATCTTCAGCGCCATCACGTTCCTGATCGCCATCCCAACAGCCATCAAGATATTCAACTGGCTGGCGACGATGTACCGGGCGTCGATTCACCTCGATACGCCCATGCTCTACGCCCTCGCATTTCTATGGGTGTTCACCATCGGCGGACTGACGGGGATCTTCCTGGGCGTGATGAGCGTCAACGTACACCTGCACGACACCTACTTCGTCGTCGCCCACTTCCACTATGTCATGATGGGTGGCTCCATCACTGCGCTGCTGGGAGGCATCCACTACTGGTGGCCAAAGATGTTCGGTCGAATGTACGATGAAGCGTGGGGCCGGGTGGGTGCAATCCTGGTCTTCGTCGGTCTCAACTTGGCGTTCTTCCCGCAGTTCATTCTCGGAACGCGCGGGATGCCTCGCCGCTACTACCACTACCTCGAGGAGTTCCAGAGTCTGCACCAGCTCTCGAGCGTCGGTGCCTTCATCCTCGGCATTGGATTTCTGGTCACGGCCCTCGCGTTGCTCTGGACCCTGCGACGACGCGCCGACGCCCCAGCGAATCCTTGGGGGGCGAACACGCTGGAGTGGCAGTGCTCCTCGCCACCACCCTACTACAATTTCAAGCACACCCCGGAGGTCCCTGCGGGCCGTCGCGGCGAGCCCTACGAGTACGGGCATCTCCGATACGAGCCGCGGATCGGGGGGTATATGCAAGAAGAGCCTTCGGCGGCCGCTGTGGGGTAGCGATCAGGACGCCGAACATGGGATGGTCGTCGGGCCATTGGGGGTTGCCCCAGCCCCCGTGACAGGGATGGAATCGGAGATGAGCGAGAGTATGGAAACAGCTCGCAGCCAACGGCCCGAGTCAGCGACGTCCGGTACCGCGCCGTCGGCCGGCGAGGGGCGCGGCGCAGCGGAGCACGACCACCACGAGCACGAACAGTACCCGTTCCTCGCCCACCACTTCGACACCCCGAAGCACCAGTTCGAGTCCGGCAAGTTCGGAATCTGGATCTTCCTGGTCACCGAAGTGCTGTTCTTCGCGGGTCTGTTCTGCGCCTACTCCGTCTATCGGGGGATGCACCCGGAGATCTTCTACTGGGCGCACTTCTACCTGGATACCAACCTCGGTGCGGTCAACACGATCGTCCTCATCGTCAGTAGCTTCACGGCAGCGTGGGCCGTTCGCAACGCCCAGCTGGGCCAGCAGAAGCTGCTGGTGGGCAATATCGTCGTCACCATCCTGTGCGCGTTCACCTTCATGAGCGTCAAGTACGTCGAGTACTCGCACAAGTTCCACGACGGCCTGCTGTGGGGTGGACGCTCCACGGCCGAGGGTCAACCACCACGGTTCAGGTTCGACCCGCACCACCCCGTGTGGGAGCTGGAAGAGTTCGAGCACAAGCACCCCGCCGCCGCAGCTGCGGCGCGTCGCCTCTACGCCCAAGCGCATCCCGAAACCGAGGGACACGGGGAACACTCAGGGACCAGCCACGATGCGCCAGCCACAGCGGCGAGTGCATCCGCAGCGGAATCCAGCGCGCCCCCACCAGCCACCAGCGCCGACGTAGAAGGCGCCGCGCCGAGCGCGAGCGCAGCCGCACCAGGCGCCAGCGCCGCCATGGCGCAGGACTTGGCACCAACCGAGGCAACCCCCGCAAGGAACGGGGAGAATCCATCAGCAGGCCCCCTGCCGACCACGGACCTCGCTGCAGCACCGTCAGCCGCGACTCCACCCGAGGCGACACCTGAAGCCGTCGCCGCCAAGGACATTGCGGACACCACGAAGGCGGTCGCGGCTCGTGAGGCACCCACGGCGGGCGAAGCGACCAGCAACCAGGAAGGCCAGGCTGAGGGGAGCGCGGACGGGGACAGGGATACCGTCGAAGTCACCCCGGAGGAAGCCACCGCAGCTCTGTCCGCCCTCGCGGAGATGGCGGCTGCCGACGCCAAGAAGGCCGCCCCAGAGAATCCGCTGCGGGAGCTCAGCGAGGACGAGGTGCTGCCACTGCTGCGTGCCGGCGTCGTCGGCCCCCGTGCGGTGACCCCCGAGGTGCCCAGCCACCCGAAGAACGCTCACATCTTCTTCGGGATCTACTTCTTCATGACCGGACTGCACGGTCTGCACGTGACGGGCGGCATCGTCGTCTGGATCTGGCTCCTGCGGCGCGCGCTGCGCGGGGAGTTCGGCCCCCAGTACTTTGGACCGATCGACTACGCAGCACTGTACTGGCACCTGGTGGATCTGGTGTGGATCTACCTGTTCCCCCTGCTTTACCTCATCCACTGACGCAAGCTGCAGCCACGAGACAGGCAATGTCAGAAGAGAGCAAGAAGAGCGCGCATGACCCCGAGGAGGCCGCGGGGGAGTCCCACGAGAGCTCGCCAGGCGACGTCGCGTCGGAGCAGACGCCCGACGCCAACGAAACCGCACCGTCAAGCTCATCCCAAGACGGCGTTCTGACCGCGGAGATCGGCTCCGGAACCGCAGCACCACACGACGACGACTCCTCCGACGACGACTCCTCCGACGACGACTCCTCCGACGACGACTCCTCCGACGACGACTCCTCCGACGACGACTCCTCCGACGACGACTCCTCCGACGACGACTCC
>JBNLDK010000227.1:0-27688 GCA_050304295.1 Polyangiaceae bacterium | reverse complement strand
CCCCTCGCGGCGGCGCCGCCGCGGGCGTCGAGGGCTCCGGCGCCCCGAGCGGCGCAGGAGCAGGCGGCACCCAGGTACTCGGCGGCAATGCCGGTCGGAGCGCGGCGCCGAACGGGGGTGCGAGAGCGGGCAGCGCCGCGCTGGCCGGCCGCGGCGGCGAGGCGGGCCGCTCCGAGCCGTCCCTCTGCGGGGACGGTTGGCTCGACGAAGACGAGGAATGCGACGACGGCAACACCTACGGCGACGACGGCTGTTCTGCCACCTGCACCCTGGAGTGGTTCGACTGCGTGCCGTTGGGCTGCTGGGTGGTGGCCTGCGGCGACGGCAAGGTGGAGGGCGACGAGATGTGTGACGACGGCAACGCGACATCAGGTGATGGCTGTGACGCCACCTGCGCCATCGAGGCGGGCTACCGCTGTCTGCAGCCCGGCCAACGCTGCCAGCTCGTGGCGACGTGCGCCGAGACCGCTGCGGTACCGTCCCCCCCCGACACCTGCGAGCGCCTGGTCGCCGCCCAGCCGGAGGTGGTGCGGGTGGCCTGGGACGGCGCGGACATGGCGAGTCCCCAGGGCCTCGCCTCCGCGATCGACGACGGTCGGTGCGTCAGTGTCCTGACGGCCCGGCTCGAGTCCGACTCCGGGCACGCCACGCTCCAGGGCCTGAGCTTCGAACCGTGGACGCGCTGGCCCGCGAGTGGCTGGCTCGGGGGGGCGGTAACCCTCCCGCTCGACGCCGAGCCCGCGGGGCCGTTCGCCGTGGGGCCGTCCGACGCCGGCCAGATCGCCCTCGGCTACCAGCGGCGCGACGGCGGCACGAGCTTCGGCTGGGACCTCTCGCCGAGCGAGCTCGCCGGGAGCTATCGCGACGTGGCTGCCGCCACCGAGCCCATCGCGGTGACCGTAGCCGACTTCGGACACTCCCTCGGGGTGCTCGACCAGACCGGCTACTCCCTGCGCACCTGGGGCCCCGGCAGCTACGGGTTGCACGGGCAGGCCTGCGCCAGCCCCGGCGGTGTGGTGGGCGACGTCGAGCCGTCGGGCGCAGTTCTCCTGGCAGTCGCGGCGACGGGCGCCAACAACACGTGGGGCTGCAGCGCGGTCGCCGATCCCGGACCGCCCACGCAAATCACAGTCGTCTCGCTGACTGGAACCTGTTGCGAGTCCCACGTGGCGAACTTCGACGCCGGAGGCACCGTCGTCGCATTGAGGTCCGCGACCCACCCCGATGGGCTGTGGGTGGTGTGGCAGGTCGCCGAGCCAGGCGACGCACCCCTGCGGTGGGCGAGGATCGCCGACGGTGGGGTGGCGGCGCGCGGGGTGGTGACGGCGCCGACCCCGATCGCCTTCGACGTCGCGCAGCTCGGCCGCGATCTCGCGATTGGGTGGGGCACCGCGACCGCTGAACCACGGGTCGCGGTGACCGTGATCGACGAGGCGGGCGAGAGCACCCTGCGCTACGCCAATTCGGCCCCCCCATCGGGCACGACCCTCCGTCTCTTCGCGGCCGCCGCGGGGCGGGGGCTGCTGCTCGCCTACGGACCGGACGCCCTGACCCGACTCGACTGCGCACCCTGACATCCGACGCGCCGACCCGATCGCAGGTCCGGCGGGCGCGGGAGCGGGAAACCCGCCGCAACGGTCCGGACTGAATCTTTGGCGCAGGGGGAGAGATTCCTGACCCCTGTTCTTGTGCTCCCCCGGGCCGTAGCCTCGTGACGTCGCCCCAGGTCGGTCGTGCGGCAGCGAAGGAGTGGAGCAGGATGGCTCGAGCCCGGTTTTGGTTGAGTGCGGTGTGGGTACTTGGAAGCGCAGCAGCGTTGGGTTGTGGCGAGTCAAACGGAGACTCGGGCGGCAACAGCTGCGAGTCGGGACTCACCTCTTGCTCGGGCGCCTGCGTCTCCCTGGCCAGCGATCCGGCGAACTGCGGCTCCTGCGGGGTCGTCTGCCCGAGCAACGTTTGCGTCGCGAGCCAGTGCGCCACGACGGGAACCGGGGGCGGTCCCGGGACCGGTGGTGCGGGCACCGGGGGGCTGGGCACGGGCGGCGCCACGGGCGGACAGGGCATCGGCGGCGCCACCGGCGGACAGGGCACCGGGGGCGGACTCCTGGGTGGCGCCGGCACGGGCGGCGCCGTGACCGGCGGCGCGGGAGGGACCCCCACCGGGGGCGGACCTTCCGGCGGAGCGTTGACCGGCGGCGGCCCGACCGGGGGCGGCGGGGTTGGCGGACAGCAGACCGGCGGCAGCCCGTCGGGCGGGGCCGGCACGGGTGGGGCCCCGGAGACGGGTGGGGCCGGCACGGGCGGCGGGGCCACCTGCGACACGTCCTGGGACACCTATCCCGACAAGGGAGACGGGGTCGCCCTCACTCCTCCGCTCGGGTGGAACAGCTGGAACGCCTTCCACGAGAACATCAACGAGGACCAGATCCGCGAAGTTGCCGACGCGATGGTGAGCACCGGGCTGCGAGATGCCGGGTACATCTACCTCAACCTCGACGACAAGTGGATGGACGACGACGGGCGAGACAGCAACGGTAACCTCGTCGGCGACAGCGATCGCTTCCCGAGTGGCATGGCGGCGCTGGCAGACTACGTGCACGAGCGGGGCCTGAAATTCGGGCTCTACGGCGATCGCGGCACCGAGACCTGCGCTCACTACAACAACAACACGCCCTGTCAGAGCGGTAGCTACGGACGCGAGGAGCAGGACGCGCGCACCTTCGCCTCCTGGGGCGTCGACTACCTGAAGTACGACAACTGCTCCCCCGCCCCGGGTCGCAGCGGCGACGCGGAGCAGGAGCAGGACTACCGAGCCATGAGCGACGCCTTGCGGAACTCGGGTCGCCCCATCGTCTTCAGCATCTGCGCGTGGGACGGCAAGCCCTGGATGCCCAACGTCGGTCACCTCTGGCGGAGCACCTTCGACATCGGCCCCTGTTTCAGCGGCTGCAACGAATGGTACCGCAACATCGACCAGATCATCGACGAGAACAACGAGACTCCCGACTGGGCTGGTCCGGGCCACTGGAACGATCCCGACATGATGGTGATCGGGCACTCCGCCCTGAGCTACGAAGAGAACGTCTCCCACTTCAGCATGTGGGCGATCATGGCGGCGCCCATCATCCTCGGAAACGACATCCGGAACATGTCCAGCGAGATCCTGGGCATCCTCACCAACGAGGAAGTCCTCGCGGTCAACCAGGACCCCGCCGGCATTCAGGGGACGCGGGTCGCGGACAACGGCGATCTCGAGGTCTGGATGAAGCCTCTCTGCAGCCACGACGGCCCGGAGAAGGCAGTGGCACTGTTCAACCGCAGTGGCGGCAACGCGAACATCACGGCGAACTTCAGCGACCTCGGCATCACTGGCACCGCCACCGTCCGCGACCTCTGGACGCACCAGGATCTCGGCGAGTTCCAGAACTCGTTCTCCGCGGACGTGCCTCCCCACGGCGTCGTGGTGCTCAAGATGGTCCAGCAGTGACGCGGTAGTGCGAGTGATGTCCTGAGGGTCCCCACAGCTGGTGCCCAGGATCGCCCTACCCTCACCGAGCCCATGGCTCCGCCCCCACGGAGCCATGGCCCTGCAAGCGCCTATCGCTCATTTCCCCCCATGGCCCCCCACCGGGCCAGCCATGCCCCCACAAGCGCGCGCCCGACGCGGGGGGCGAGCCATGCCCCTCCAAATGCGCGGAAAGCGCGCATTTCGACCCCCATGGCCCCCCCGGGCGGTACCCATACCCCCACAAATGCGCGGAAAGCGCGCATTTCGACCCCCATGGCCTCGACCCGGGCGCGATCAACGCGCATTTCGACCCCCATGGCCTCCCGTCGGGCCAGCCATGCCCCCTCAAACGCGCGCATAGCGCGCATTTCGACCCCCATGGCCCCCCTGCCTCGCGGCTCGGCCGCAGCTACTCGAACTGCACGCCGGTATCGATGTAGTACGTCTCGCGCATCGCGGGGTCGGCTGGCTCCCAGCTCTGGATCACGTCCTGTGCGATGATGGACTCCCCAGAGGGCGAGGTGAGTCGGATCGACACGGGCAGCTCGAACGGGCCCGCGCCCTGCGGGGTCATCCACGAGCCGTAGCGCTCCTGCGGACGTGAGCTGGTGAAGTTGGCGTCGCGCGCGAGGGGCATCCAGTCGCCAGATGGCAGCTGCGCTTCCACGGACACAATCGAGCCGAGCCCCGCGCTGTTGACGACGCTCAGGGAGAACCAGTAGGGCTCCGCCGACGGGTGGAGCCACAGGTACGTGTTGCCAACGACGGGGCACGGGATGCGCCGGTAACGGATCGGAATCACCCCGTCGGTGATGGCGCCCATCGGCTCCCCGCTCTGCAGACGCGCCATCGCGATCGACGAGAGATCGAGGTGAATGCTCTCGTCGGGCAGCGGATCGCGGTCGGGCGCGGGATCGGGGGTGCCCGCGGGCAGTGGACAGCCGTAGGTGTAGTCCGAGACCTCGCCGCAGTGATTGCGCCCCGCCCCGCAGCACCATTTCGAGTTCGGCGCGCAGGGGCACGAGTCCACCACCTGCAGCGCGATCGGCGGCGTGAAGCCCGGCTCGCCGGGTTGATACTCGCTGCCGTCCGGGCGCGTGTGGATCACCTCGAAGCACTCCCCGCAGGCGAGATAGTTGTCGAGATCCCCGGGCAGACTGGGCCAGAACTGCGTGTAGTAGTTGCCCTGGGGAGCGGCGTAGTTGCCGCGCAAGGTCACGCCCTCGGGGTCGGCGCAGAGGTCGGGATACGCCGTGCAGAAGGCGTCGCAGCGGTCCTGGAACTCGGACCCGTTGTCGATGGCGGACGAGCAGAGACTGTAGAGGCCGTAGGCGCAGGCACCGGCGGCGGTCAACCCGAAGTGGGTGGAACGGGAGTGGTGCCAGGGCTCGTCGTCGGAGACGGCGTGGGTCTCCGGCCACTTGCCAGACATGCAGGCCTTGGCGTCCACTGCCTCGCAGAGCTCCGCATCGTTGCCGCCGCAAGCGGTGCAGGACTCGGAGGTGTCGTCATCCGCGCAGTACTGCGCGCAGCACACGTTCTCGACCAGCCGCCAGGAGCCGCAGTCGCTGGGATCCGCCTCGGGATAGGGCGCCTGTTCGCGATCGACGACGCCTCCGGTCCCCATGCCGCCAGTGCTCGTCGCTCCCGAGCCGACAGCGCCAGCTGCCCCCATTCCCCCGGATGGCAGGACGGCGCCCGTGGCCCCCAACCCACCCGTGGTGGGGCTGCCGCCCCCTCCCCAGCCGCCGGTCGCGCCGGCTCCCCCGGCGGGCTGTCCCCCACCCCCGGATCCGGACGTCGCACCGCCGGTGGTGAGAGCACCGCCACCACCCGTCCCCACTCCACCCGCAGCCTGCCCGCCGGTGGCGAGCGCCGAACCTGTGCCGCCCAGCGGTCCCTGCGCACCAGTGCCCGCTCCTCCCGCCGCCGAGCCCGCGTCGTCAGACCCGCCCCCCGCCGCGCAAGCGAGGCTCAGGGACGCGCTCGCAAACAGCCAGCAGCAAGGTGAAGAGAACGACCAGCGACGCATGCAAGGACCTGACGCGAGCGAGCTCAACCTACCACCGAACCCCCGCGTTGGCTCGGCCTTCGGGGCTCACGGAGGTCGCGCGGGGAGTGATCGCGGGATGTCGAATCCGCTTCACTGCAGCTATGCTGAAGAAGTGAAGAGCACCAGCATTCCGGGTCTGGCGATCGTGGCCACCGCGCTGCTCGCCTGCAACATGAGCGGGCCCCCCACCTCGGGGCCAGCGGCGAGTGGTAGCTCGCGGGCTAGCTCCGGAGTGCAGTCCACTGCTGCCGACGCATTCTGGCAGTGGGTCGACACCACCCGCAGTCAGCTTCGCGAGCACGGCAAGCCCGACGCCACAGGAGCGCGGGTCCGCTGCGACCGCCGCCCCGATCTGGGGTTCGTGGTGTGCCAGCAGACGCTCGCCGGCCCCCGGCAAACCGACCAGCGCATCGTCCAGTGGATCGAGAGCAAGCCAGCAGCACAGGCGTTTCGCGGCTGGACGACGGGTGACGGTGCCATTTGTTTCGGACAGAAGACCTTCGCGCCGCGCAACTGCGGCGCCATCGCCGACCCCCAGAAGAGCGCGCAGTGCGAGCTCCAGGTCCTGGAAATGGGGAAGGTGGGCTGCCAGCGCCAGGACCTGGAGGTGGTGCTGCAAACGATGCCCCGGTCGCGTGGGGCCCAGGTCGACGTCTGCTCCCGCGAGTTCCTCGAGGCCACGAAGCGGCCCGTCGCCGAGCGCTCCACGCTGGGGAAAGCCGCGGTCGAGGCGGTGCGAGTCTCGCGGGGCTTCAGCACCGACGCCGAGCGCGTCGTGACCGGCATGCGCGCGGGATTCCGCGCCTGCTACCAGCGAGAGCTCATGCAGCGCGCCGAGGCGCAGGGCAAGGTCCACCTCGTCATCCAGGTGAGCCCCGACGGGAGCGTTCGGAGCGTCACCGTCACGCCGGCGGCAGGGCTGCGGCAGACGATTCCCTGCCTGCGCGCCCGCGCCGCCGCCGCCGAGTTCACCACCACGGGCGGCGCGACGGTCGAGGCGGACGTGACCCTGACTCCCTTGCCCGAGGCCGAACGGAAGCGGACGCGGACGTACCACCGCGAGTGCCACCTCATTTGAATCCATGACGCTCGTCGCGCCGGCGCGGTCACCGCAGCGCGCGCGCCCCCCCCCCCGCTGACGCTCAGTCGATCGACATCCGGACGTCGGCGGCGCCGCTGCTCTGGTAGCCCTCCACGCACATCGACACCTCGTAGAAGCTCCCGGTCGCCATCCCCAGGCGGTCCCAGGCAGCAAAGTGGTTCGCGACGGTGATGGTCCCGCTCTCCCGCTTCTCCTGCCGCACACTCCAGTTCTGGTAAAAGGTGGTCTCACCGTCGATGGACGGGCCAGTTCGCTGCACCCGGTAGACGTCGTAGGTGCCGCCGTCGGAGGTGACGGTGCCCATGTGGCCCTCGCCACCGGGGGGGCGCCAGTCACCCCAGCTGTCGACGATGTAGTACTCGACCAGCGGATTTCGCGTCCATCCGTACACGCAGAGGTACGAGTTGCCGCTGGGGCGATAGTCCGCCTCGTAGGTCACGACCTGCTGGCGCGAGCCGGGGCGGACCCCTTTGCGACCGAGCAGGTTGTTGATGTTCGACCACTCCACGCTGAAGCCGTCCGCGGTGTTCACCAGGCAGCCGGTGCCCTGGTCCTTCCAGTACTCGTAGGTGTACCCGCAGTGGGTGCTGCTCTCGTTGTTGCACACCGTCTGGTCGCCCTCGGAGCACGAGCTGATGATCGTCCCGCCCCCGCTCCCGCTCGGAGCACCTCCGGTTCCCGCGCCACCGGATCCGGTAACGCTTCCACTGCAGCGGCCGCAACTCTCGTTGCAGTAGCCGTTGTCGACCATCCACGACTGGCCGCACTCCGGGGTCTTGCTGGCCCACTCATCACAGGTGGCCTCGTCCCACTCGGTGCCGGTGGGGCGGACGTTGGTACACCCCGGGTTGCTGCCGCCACCGACCGGCCCGGACCCGACCCCGCCCAGGGCTGAACTGCTCCCGACCGCGCCGGTTCCGCCCGCTCCGGTCGCCCCGACCCCTCCAGTCTGGGGACTCACCACCGTGAACGGCGGGTTCACCGGATCGTCGGCGCCACCGCAACCCGTCGCGCCCGCGAGGGTGACGAGGCCGGCAATCAGTCGTTTCGATGCGATCGGGGGCAAGAGGGTTCTCCGGGAGCTGGTGGGGAAGGAACAGGGAAACGTTTCCATAAGGCGGCACCAAGATCCAGCCAAAGTCCCAGTCACCGCTCCCCGGGCAGAGCCCGGAGAGCACGCGCGCAATATTCCACTCACTGCGGCCGCAGCCGCTCCGATGCCCTCGGGCGGCCAACTGCGCCGCTCGCCACAGAGCACCATTCCCGGAGAGCGGCGTCGTGATCACGGGTCACCGCGCCGCGGGCGCGGCGGGTACCATATGCAAACGACCTGTCGGGCTCGGGCTCGGGTTCGGGCTCGGGCTCGGGCTCGGGCTCGGGCTCGGGTTTGGGCTCGGGCTCGGGTTTGGGCTCGGGCTCGGGGTGGTTTTAGCGGGCGTAGCGGGCTAGGAGCTGGATGTACATGGACTGGTAGCCGTTGCTGTTCTCGGTCACCGCCCACGAGTTTGCGGGCCAGCTCGCGTTGAACTGCAGGTACGACTTGACGGGGGGCTGGTTGAGCGGGGGATCGAGGGCGAGAGAGCAGAGCGCCGCCTCCGCGGCTCCGAAGCACACCGGAGTGTCGCTGCAGCAACCATCGACCGAGTACTGCGGGTTCGGACCCCCAACGAGCAGACCGGGTGCGGGGCCCGGCGTCGTCGCCGTCACCTCGTCCCAGCGCGCGCTGCCGTCCTGGAACCACGTGTGGTAGAGCGTCTTCGCCGAGTGCTCGGCGCCGGCCACCTGCATGTTGGTCAGATAGACGAGACCCAGCGGATTGACGCCGTGCAGGTAGTGGACAAAGCCCTCGGCGGCCGCCACGGCCTGCGGCGCCACGGTGGGGTCGAGATTGTAGTCGTCGAGGTACTGGTACATCACGCCCTGCGCCGCCTTCGAGCGGTTGCTCCCCCAGACGTAGTCCTTCACGTGCGAACGGTAGGGATCCGTCTCGGCCGCGACGGAGGCGAACTGATCGCCATGAGACGTGACCCCGGCGACGAAGCTCCCCTGGATGTCGCTCGCCACACTGGCCGTCGCCTCGGCGAGGGAGGCATAGTAGAGCAGCGCCTCCTGCTCGGTCGTCATCCACTGGTTCGGGCCCCAGCTCGGGATGATGTCCGCGTAGATGCCATCGACGAAGTCGCGGTAGGAAGCGTCGCCGGTCTGCTCGAAGAGGTAGATCGCCGCCTCGAGCTTGGAGAGGACGCGCCCCTGATCGTCCACCTCTTGCTGCCCTGCCGCCAGCCCCGACGTGCCCTCGCCGGAATCGTTGTTGCGGAAGGTCACGTCCGGGTTCGCGTTGGCCCAGCTGTAGGCGTCCACGGCGCGCTGGAGCAGGTCGCCGGCGAGCTCGGCTTCGCCTCGCGCCCCGAAGATCTTGGAGGCGTAGGCGAACGCCCCCGCGGTCGCCAGCGACGCGTTGGTGGTCGGCTCACCGTAGTAGCTGGGCTCGGTCGCCGCGGACGGGGGGCTCGCTCCATCGAGCCCCTGTACGCAGAGCAGGCTGCCATCATCGAGCTGCATCTTGATCAGCCAGGCGATGCCCCACTGCACCTCGTCGAGGATGTCCGGCACGCCGTTGCCCGACTCGGGGATCCCGTAGTCGTCGGCGAAGGCGGTGGGATTGCGCTCGTAGGCCCGCAGGAGACGGACCACGTAAGCAGCGGTCCAAGAGGTGTACTTGTTGAAGTCCCCGGCGTCATACCAGCCGCCGCTCAGATCGCGGGCGGTCGCGGCGTTGTCCTGATCTACCCAGGCACGCGTCGCGGCATCCTGGGGGTGGCTGGCCGCATCCTGCCAGTCCGCACCCGCGTGCTCGGCGCTCTTCTCCTGCCCCGCGCGCTGGTAGTAGAAGCTCCGGACCGCGTGCTTGAGCACGCTACGGTAGACGTCCTCTGCCACGCGGAAGTGCACGCTCCGCCGATCGTTCGTCACGTCGAGCACGTAGTAGGTACCGGGCGTGGTCAGCTCGGAGAAGTCGAACCACCAGACGCGATCCCCGGAGACACTGTCGGTCTCCCCCCCATTCCAGGGAGCGGGCGCGCCGGTGACGACCGTGTCCCCGCTGGCGACGTCGACGACCGCGTACTCGGTGCCGGGGCTGAAGGACTCGCTCGCGTCGTAGCCCTCCTGGGGATCGCGGATGACGGCCACCTTCGCGGCCTCCGGTCGGTAGCCAAACTGGTCGACGACGATGAACGGGATGGGGCCGTTGGGACCCTCCGGGAGTCCGGCGCTCCACTCGGTATCCGTGCTGGGCACATCCACCGTGGCGCCGCCTCCGCCACCGCTACCCGACGTGGAACCCGTACCGGGCGCCGCACCCGTGCTCGGTGCGGCTCCGGAGCCGCCGTCCTCGTCGTTGCCCTTGCCACACCCGGCAGCGACCACCGCCACCGCGACCGCCACCATCCACGACATCCTACGCATGCTGAAAGCCTCCGACCAAAGTGCGGCCATATTAGCCAATCTCGCTCGCTGCGCTCGCCGTCGACGCTCTTTTCTTTCCGCGGGAGCAGAACGCAGCGCGGCGCCTCCTGGCGCATGTCGCGCTTTGCAACGATCCCGAGGCCCCGCTACGCCAGGTAAACGGTGAGCCCAGTCACGACGGCCACCAGCACGGCGACGACGAGGCCCCCGATCAGTACCTGAAGACGTCGGTCGGGGAAGAACCCACTCGCGGCGGTGGGGAGGGCGCCAAGAAAGAGAAAACACCCCAAGGCGAAGCCGAAAACGGTGTCCCCGAGCAACCCCGGCTCGAGACAGGCGATCGTCGCGTCCGCCGGATCGTGGTGCACCACCACCTCACGCCCGAGCGGATAGCGGGCCACGCGCGCCCGGATCCGCCCGACATCGTCGCCCGATGTCGTGCAAGGTGCGCCGCCCACCTGGACGCGATCGCCCACGAGCTCTTCGCCCTGGACGACATAGGCGTACCGGATCTGCGCACAGTAGTACGTACGCGGTGGATCGTCGCCCCGCCGCGCCCGACGCTCCTCGGTGAACTCCGAGTGAACGACGCGCCCCGTGACCGTCGGCCAGGCCACCGAGTCCAGCGCGGACTGGATCACGACCCACGACCAGATCGCCATGACCAGCCCACCGGTGAGCCCCAGCCCGCCAGCGATCAGCGTGATGATCCGCCACTCGCGCAGCTTCTGGTCCACCCGTTTCTTCGCCACTCCACCCTCCGCGTAACACACCCGAGGCACGCCACACACCCCGACCCGGTGACGCGCCGGTTCCGGGGGCCGCTACTCGTCGGCGTCCGAGCTCTCGGCAGCGAGCGCCACGGCGAGCACGCCCAGATCGAGCGCCGCGTCGGCGAACTCCCAGCCGTCCACGTCACCGAGATCGGCGACCTTGGCGTCGATCAAGCGCAGCAGCGCGTCCACGTTGGAGGGCAGTGCGCGCTCCGCCATGAGCTCCCGTCGCCGTCGCTCGAGATCGCGCTCCACCTGCGCGAGCGCGCGGGAGGGCTGGGGATCGTCGTCCTCGTCGTCGAAGGGATTCGGGTTCCCGCTCCGCATCAGGGCGGTCACGTCGAACGGCTGGCTGCGAAACTCACCCGTCGGGGGGGGAGTCGACGGTTGCACTGACACGCGGCGCGCACGCTCGAGCTCCTCCGCGCGTTCCCGGTCGCGGCGAGCTCGGTCCAGCAGCGCGCGCAGCACGTCGACGTCGCTCGCGTCGGGCAGCTCGAGCTCGCCGCGAGCCTGGTCCAGCTCGTCGAGCAGCGGCTGCCAGGCGGCGACGGGTGGTCCCAGCCGCTCGATGCGACGCTCGGCCTGCACGATCTTCTCGCGCAGGGCCTGGACGGACTCCCACGCTGCCTTCTCGGTGTGCTCGAGCCAGAGCTTGTTGGTGGGCATGATCTCGCTGGATCTTGCCCCTCACCCGAGGAGGGGCGACGACGCTGCGCCCAGTGGACGCGGCTGCTGGATGCTGTAGTGGAGCCCCGACCCGACGTAAAGCCAGACGAACAAGCGCGCAGAATCACCGCGTTCCGTGCCTTCCACACCCACGCCGAAGGACACGCACAGCGCCATTTGCGCGCCTTCCGTCATCAAGGACGCACCACCGCGGGCCAGCGGCTCGGCGCGGGTGAGCCGTTTGCGAGCGCAGAAGTGACCCACCGGTAGCGCACAGCGCTGGACCCCGTACCCGCACGCCACCCCGCGTGCTCTACTGCCGCCGCCATGATCCGACACCGACTCCCCTCCCTCCTCCTCGCCCTTCCCCTCGCCGCCTGCGCGGGTCGCGCCACGCCGGGGGCACCACCTGCGGCCCCCCCCGGTGCCGCTGACGGCACCGCGCTGCTCGTCGACGACTTCGAGGACGGCAACGGTGAGTCGCTGCTCGGCGGCTACTGGTACACCTACGTGGACCAGGACAACGGCGGGCTGTCGACGCTCGACGTGGCGCGGGTCAACGGCGGGCTGAAGATGGAGGGCGAGGGGTTCGAGTCGCAGCGCTCGCTGCTCGTCCACTACCGGATGGACCAGGGCAAGCTCCCCTACCCGCCCTACGTTGGCATCGGCGTCAAGCTCAACGGGCCCTACACCGATCTGACCGGGTACGGCGCGCTGCAGTACACCTACAAGTGCGGCAGCAAGCACGAGGTCCGGATCGAGACGGCCGGCGTCGAGAAGTACGACTTCTACGCGGTCCAGCTGCCGCCATCGGCGGACTGGAAGACCGTTACGCTCGACTTCTCGCTGTTCCAGCAGGGCGGCTGGGGCCCGAAGGTGCCCTTCGCGCTCGAGCGCTCCACGGCCCTCGGGTGGCAGGTGCGCGGCGACACCGATGAAGCTGGCGGTTTCCAGCTCGACGACATCCGCCTGCTGCGCCCCGGCGCCGAAGGACCGAAGGCCCCCAATCTCGAGATCCGCGATCCCGAGCCCCCCGCTCCCACGCCCATCCAGTCGCTCGAGATCTCGCATCCGCTCCAGCAGGTGGCGATGAAAGCGCTGAACCGGGGGTACAACATCACCAACTGGCTCGAGCAGGGGCGCTTCGAGAACTACGACACGTACAACGAGGCCTTCGTCCAGAAGCTCAAGGACGCGGGCTTCGAGGGCCTGCGCCTGCCCATCGACCTCGATCTGTACGTCGAGAAGCGCGAGGGATCGGGCGATTCGCTCACGGTCGAGGTGCACCCGGATCTGTTCCAGATCCTCGACAACTTCGACCGCTGGACCCAGGCCCGCGGCCTCAGCCTGACCATCGACTACCACCAGTACGACCACTCCCTCGACATCGAGGATCCGCAGTCCACCGGCGAGATGGTGGCGCTCTGGGGCCAGGTGGCCGAGCACTTCGCCGCAAGCCCCCGCCAGGATCTCTTCTACGAGCTGCTCAACGAACCCGAGCTGGCCGCCAAGCGGGGCCCCACCGCCGCCGAGTGGACCGCGCTCAGCGAGCGGATGATCGCGGCCATCCGCCAGCACGACGCCCAGCGCCCCATCCTGTTCGGGGACGTCAAGTGGTACGGCATCGACGAACTCGTCGCGCGCAAGCCCTTCGCGGATCCGAACATCATCTACGTGTTCCACTTCTACGAGCCGTTCATCTTCACCCACCAGGGCGCGCCCTGGGCGGGGCTCGGCACCACCCACGATGTCCCCTACCCCTACTCGCGCGACCGCTGGTCGGAGCACCAGGAGGACTTCGGGTTCACCGAGTTCAACGAGCGCTGGCAGGTCGACCAGCTGCACGACTACTACCGGATGGGTCACCGCACGGCGCTCTTCAACCGCCTCGCGACGGTGAAGGCCTGGGCCGTCGAACACAACGTGCCGATCATTTGCAACGAGTTCGGCGTGCACGAGTCCACCTCCCGCCACGAGGACGTCGTGCGCTACTACACGGATCTGATCGACGTCTTCGGCGAGCTCGAGATCCCGTGGCAGGTGTGGTTCATGATCATGGACGCGAAGACCGGCGAGATCGATCCCGCGTACCGGAAGGCATTCCAGCTCTGAGTGGGAGGGGGCCGGGCTAGCAGCATCGGCAGCAGAAGCCGCGTCCGCAGCCGGGGCAGCGGCTGACGGCTGCGGCAGCATCCTGTGCAGAGGCAGCAGCTGAGGCGACATCGGCTGCCGCGGCGGCAGGCAGCACCCGCAGCTGCGCCGGCGTCTGGGCCAGCATCCGCGACTCTGGCCGACGAAGTGTCGTGGTCAGGCGCGGCCGCTCATCGAGGTCATCGGTCGGGCGGCCCTGCTTGCTCGCCAAGTCGATGGTTGCTGCCACAGACAAGCTTCTTGCTTCGATCTCGCCCAATGGAAACGGAAGCTGCCAACCGCTACGGGGCGCCCCCTGCCCGAACCCGTGACCTGCAACGGGAATGGGACTATCCTCCTGGGCACAGGTGATGCGCCGCGGATTCGGGGGACTCGAGATGACGACGCTGGGAGAAAGTGTAGCGCTGGTACTGGGGACGATGATGGCCGTCGGGGCCATCACGAGCTGCGGTTCCAAGGGAGGCGACAGCGACCACGGAGCAGGTGGCATGGGTCCCGATTCCGGGGGCGCTACCGCGAGCGGGGGAACCCGCGCCACGGGCGGAAGCCGGACCACGGGGGGCACTTCGAGTGGTGGCGCTGGTGTCGGCGGCGCCGCCGCGGGCACCTCGGGAACCGCGGGAGCGACGGGTGTTAGCGGCGCGACGGCAGGGACCGCGGGGACCGCCGGGACCGGTGGTGCGGACGCCGTGGGAGGCGCGGCCGCGGGCACTGCGGGGTCGGGCGCGGCCTCCTCCGGCGCGGCGGGCATGGTGACCGGTGGTGCCGCCGGGGCGCGGACGAGCGGTGGCTCCGGCGGCTCCGGTGGCTCCGGTGGCTCCGGTGGTCCGGGTGGTTCTGCTGGCGACAATGGCGTAGCAGGCACGGCTGGGATGGCAGGCAGCGCCGGGGCGGGAGGCACGGGTGGTTTGGTCTACGCCCCGGAGGGAAGCTCCTGCACCAGCATGAACGGCACCGAATGCCGGGGAGCGAGCTGCTGCGCCAGCATCGTGCTGCCCGGCGGGACGTATCCGATGGGCAGGGGCACCGAGGACTGCGAGGGCTGCACGGAAGGCTGCCCGCCCGGCATGGACTGTGGCCCACACGAACTGCCGGAGCACCCAGCGACAGTGCGCCGCTTCGCACTGGACAAGTACGAGGTGACCGTGGCGCGGTTCCGGGCCTTCGTCGACGCCGGAGGCGGAACGCAGCTCGCTCCACCAAGCGCCGGAGCTGGCGCGAACCCAGCGATTGCGGACAGCGGTTGGGACAGCGCCTGGAACGACTCCCTGGCGAGAGACCGAGACACGCTGCTGTCGAACCTGGAGTGCGACTCCACCGGCGCGCGCGACACGTGGACCGAGACCGCGGGAGCGAGGGAGCAGTCCCCGATGAACTGCGTCAGCTGGTACGAGGCCTTCGCCTTCTGCATCTGGGATGGAGGCAGGTTGCCCACCGAGGCGGAGTGGGAGTACGCGGCGACCGGAGGGGACGAGAACCGGGTCTTCGCCTGGGGAGACGACGCGAGCGAACCGTTGCCCGCGAACTACGCTGACAACGGCGCTTCACCGTCCATCCCCGTGGGGAGCTACCCGGCAGGCGACGGGCGGTGGGGCCACGCGGATCTGCTCGGCAGCACGTGGGAGTGGGTGTTCGACTGGAACGCGAACGACTGGTACACGCAGACCGAGTCCGGCTGCTCGAATTGCGCCAATCTGACCACCTCTCTCCATCGCGTGCTGCGCGGCAGCTACTTCAGCCACGCCGCAGGCCATCTTCGTGCAGCGTACCGCTTCGCCAACCAACCCAGCGGCCACAGCATCTACGTCGGGTGGCGGTGCGCGAGGAACCCCTGACGGAAACTGCTTCTGGTGACGGCTGCGGCCACACCGCGTCCCATCTCCCACCACAGGCGCCTGACAGAGCCAGAGCCAGTCACGGCTGAACGGAAGCCTATTCGACCGCGATGCCGTGCTTCTTGAGCTTGCGCCACAGGGTGGAGCGATCCATCCCGAGCAGGCGCGCCGCCTTCGATCGGCGGTAGTTGGCCTGGGCAAGAGCCTCGAGGATCCGGTCCCGCTCGCTCTTCGGCGGTGCGACCGACGGGAGGGACGTGCAGCTCGCCTCCCGCCCGGTGATGTACGCGGGCAGGTGCTCGACGCTGATCTCGGGGTGATTCCCAAGACACAGGTACTCCATCAGATTCTTGAGCTCGCGAACGTTCCCCGGCCACGGGTAGGCCGTGAGCGCCGCCCGCGCTGACGGTGTGAGCTCCCGACGCCGCCCCGCGCAGCAGCCCCCGGCCGAACGCAGGAAATACTCGGCCAAGAGCTCGATGTCGGCCGGTCGCTCCCGCAGCGGTGGGATCTGCAGTGGCACGACATTCACGCGGTAGAACAGGTCACTGCGAAACTCGCCGCTGGCCACGGCGTCCTGCAGGACCCGGTTGGTCGCCGCGATGACCCGAGCCTCGAGGTCGAGCGGCTGGTGCCCACCCACGCGCTCGAATCGCCGGTGCTCCAGCACTCGCAACAACACCGCCTGGTACTCGAGCGGGATCTCGGTAATTTCGTCGAGCAGGAGCGTTCCACGCCCGGCGAGTTCGAGCTTGCCGCGCTGGCGGGCCACGGCTCCGGTGAACGCCCCGCGCTCGTGGCCAAACAGCTCGCTCAACAGCAGACTGTTGTTGAAGGTGGCGCAGTTGACGGCGAAGTAGGGTTGCCCCGAGCGCGGACTGAGTTCGTGCAGCGCCCGCGCCACGAGCTCCTTCCCCGTCCCGCTTTCCCCCTGAACGAGCACGCTGGCGTCGCTCAGAGCGGCGTTCCGGATCAACTCGAAGAGGTCCCGCATGGACTCCGACCGGGTCAGGATCCCCAAGAACCCGTGCTGCTGCATGAGACGAGCAGCCTCGTCTTCCGGCTGGCACTGCCGCCGAACGAGCGTCAGCACCTCGTCGCTGCCGTAGCGCATGGGCAGGAACGTGAAGCGGAGGGGCAAGCGCTCCGCTGCTCGCGTGCGCACCTCGACATCGAACGGTGCGGCGCTTGCCTTGGCCAGGTCGGGGGGCGACATGATCCCGAGCAATTCAGCGAAGGGTTGCCCCTCCGCTTCGTGCGGGGCAAATCCGGTCAGCTCGACCATCCCTCGAGAGAACTCGCGGATCCTGCCGTCGAGCCCCAGCGTGAACGCCCCTTCGGAGAAGCTGTCGATCAACGCACCGGAGCGCTTGCGCTCGCGGAGGAGCAGCTCGGCACGCCGCGCCGTCTCGGCGCGCTCGTTCGCCTCACTGGTGACGTCCACCAAGCTCTCGACTCCGCCGATCACCTTCCCCTCGGAGTCGCGAAGCAGTCGCGCCTTCTTGCGAAACGTCCGCGGCTTCGACTCTCCCGGCGGGTAGATCACGACCTCCATGTCGTCGACCGCTCCGTCCTCGAAGAGCCGGCAGCGACACTCGCAGTTGGGGCATGCGATGACGTCGATGCAGGTGCGCTTCGCTGCCTCTTCGAGATCGACCTCCATGAGGCGACGTCCCGCTGCGTTGGCCCAGACCACGCGCCGCGAGCGGTTCACGACCAGCAACGCCTCGCCACCATCTGCGATCTGCTCCCAGAACTCCCAGGGCTCCTGGCCCGACTTGGTGAGCATCCCAGCGATGCCCGATCGATGATCGGCCGCCATGACGTTGCACAGCCTAGCAGACCATCGACCGATGCAACGCCTTCGTACAACAACGGGTTGCAGATGCAACGATTTGCAACAGCGTCAAACCGAGACAGGACCGGGGGAGTTCCCTCGCTGGGCCCCGTCTCCGCGGCAATCGCACCTCTTCGCAACGTTGGCACTGAGTTTGCGTTGATTGCGCGCGTCGGTGCGCGTCCGTTGCGGTCGCCCCGACACTGGAGACTCCTCATGAAAAGCGCTTTCATCTTCCGCACCGCGATCGGTGCCTCGCTGCTCTCGCTGGCCGTGGCCTGCAGCAAAGACGACGACCACAAGGGCAGCTCGCCCTCCACTGGCGGTGAGGGCGGCTCGTCATCGAACACGGGAGGCAGTCCGGGCAACGCGGGCCGTTCCGGCGACACCGGTGGAACCCCCGGCGCTCCGGGCGGGAGCCCCGGCGCGGCGGGCACGGCCGGCACGGCCGGCACACCCGGCGGTGCTGGTACCCCCACCGCGGGCACGCCCAGCACGGCGGGCACGCCCGGCACGGCGGGCACGCCCAGCACCGCGGGCAGCCCCGGCACCGCCGGGCAGCCTGCCACCGCCGGTAGCCCTGGCGACGCGGGCAACGCGGGTACGCCCGGAACCGCGGGCAGCCCCGGGACCGCCGGTGGAGCCGGCGGCGCGGGCGCGATGGCCTGCCAACCCGCCTGCGGCACGGACGAGTTCTGCGCCAACGGCACGTGCGTCCGCGGCGGAGCGCACGCCGAATACTCGCAACTCGCCGGTCCCTTCGCGACGGGACCCGAGGTCACCGCGCAGTGCATCACCTGCCACAACGATGCGGCGAACCATGTGCTCGCGAGCGCCCACTGGCGCTGGGAGGGTCCGACGCCCGCGCTCGAAGGGCACACCACGGGCGCCGACATCGGCAAGAAGAACCTGATCAACAACTTCTGCGTGGCCGTCGCCACCAACGAGGCGCGATGCACGCAGTGCCACAATGGCTACGGCTGGGCGAACGACAGCTTCGACTTCGACGACCCCGCCAACATCGACTGCCTCTCGTGCCACGCCGCGCCAGACTCCGGGTACGCCAAGGACCCGAAGACCGCAGGCAACCCCGCCGCCACGGTCGACCTGTCCGTCGCCGCACGCAGCGTCGGCGCGACGACGACCGGCAATTGCGGCAGCTGCCACTTCAAGGCGGGCGGCGGCAACAACGTCAAGAACGGTGCCCTCGGCGCCGCGCTGGCGACGGCTACCCCCGATCTCGACGTTCACCTGGGTGGCGGGATGGGGTGCAGCACGTGCCACGACGCCATCGACCACCAGTTCCCCGGCACCAGCGTCTACACCTCCGTCGTCGAAGGTCGTGTGTACTGCGAGGACTGCCACACCGATGCCCCGCACGGCGATGCAACCCTCGACAACCACGCTCTCGACGTCGCCTGCCAGACCTGCCACATCCCCAGTTTCGCCAAGGCGGATGCGACCAAGGTGGACTGGGACTGGTCGACGGCCGGCAACCGCACCATTGGCGACGAGGGGGTGGAAACCACCACCCTGCCCGACGGCACGACCGTCACTGCGTACGACGCGATGAAAGGTAACTTCGTCTGGCAGAAGGACGTCGTGCCAACCTACGCCTGGTACGATGGTGGCGGCACTCATCTGACGATCGACCCAACGGATACCTACGGAACCCAGGGCAGCTCCGCCGACAACCCCGTCGTCATCGCCGCGCCCAACGCCGACTACGACACTGCAGCCGCCAAGATCCATCCGTTCAAGGTGATGACCGGGCGCCAGCCGGGACACGCAACGGGCCGCTACCTGCTCGTGCCCAAGCTGTTCGGACCGGGCGGGTTCTGGGGCGCCATCCCCACTTCGGCCGACTACACCCCGGCGACGGTCACCGCTCTCTGGGAAGCCGCGCTCACCGCGGGTGCAGTCGGTTCGGGTCAGATCGCCGACACGGAGTCGATCACGACCGCCGACGTCGAGTGGGTCTACACCGAGATGTACCTGAACATCGACCACGAGGTCGTCCCGGTGACCGAAGCGCTGGGATGTGGCGACTGCCACGGAGGCGGGCGCCTGGACTGGACCGCGCTCGGCTACGGCTGCGACCCGTCTGACGGCGCCTGCTCCGCGAGCCGCAACCCGTAGGCCCAGGTCGCCGTCAACACTGTCCCGGGATCCGTCGCTTGCCATCGCGGATCCCCCCTCTAGCGGGCCCTATCCAATTTCCACTGGGTAGGGCCCGCCCCTTTGTCCGCCTGGGAGGACCACGGGAGATTCAACAGTCCTCATCCGAACCGTCCGGACAATCCGGCACGCCATCACATTCGCGGTGCGGCTCCACCAGCGCACCGTCCACGCAGGGACAAACCACCTGCGCCGAGCAGGCCCCAGCCACACACCACGGCACCTCGGTCGAATCGCCATGCAAGCATTCGGCAACACCCGGGGCGTAGCCGCACCTCAGGTCGCAATCGAGGTGCCCCCCGGCTTCCTCGGCCGCGGCCAGCAGCGCCACCGGGTCCGTCTCCGTACGCAACGAAAGCTGCGCAACGCAGAGGCCAGCCCGCGCGAGACCGTCGAGCAGCTCCTCGCCCTGGAAAGCGCACTCCTCACTGGGTGCCCGCGCGTTGCCGCCTTCGCTGCACGCCGAGTATTCAGGCTCGGATAGGAGGGCCTCGATCGCGGATTCAGTGGCGTCCTGCGCGGCGTCTTCGCATACCCCCACTTGCCCACCAGTGCCTCCCGATTGCGAGCACGGGGAGGTGATGATGATGTACGAGCACACGCCACCGTTGCACATTGTTGCGTACGACACGCAAGGCTCCCCCGCTTCGGCCGGCGGAGGGCAGTCACTCGTCGTCCTGCAAGACTCGGTCGTTTGCCCCCCGTTCGCAAAGGCTCCGCCCGCCTTCTCGCCACCGCCAGGCAGGTGAGCCCCTCCGACACCTCCGGCGGACTCGCCGCCCGCAGCGTGAGCCCCTCCCCTGGCGCCGGTAGCGCCAGCTCCACCGGTCACACCTCCGCGACCCACCCGGCCCGCCGCGCCCGCGAGAGCGGCCCCACCGACGGCACCCGATGCTCCCGCCCCCGCAGCACCTGCTGCGTGGACGCCACCGGTCGCGTTTGCCGTGTCGGCACCACCGGTGACCGCCCGCGTGCCCGTCCCGGCGTCACCACCCCCGCATGCCGAGCCCACCCCCAGCGCGCAGGCAAGGGTTACCCATGCCAGCACCGAACCACGGTCGCTCACACCCAACGCTGGGTCGGTACCGCAGCGCAACTGGATCTCCCCTCGTATCATGGCGGGCGGGTAACACGGGCAGCGGTTCCCCGTCAACGTGACCGGCGTGGACCCAGCCCGCGGATGCTTCGATGCGTAGCTCGCACTCGTGGCTGATCCAAACGACGTGGGGCCCGCCGTTCGCGCTGGCGAGTTGGGACCGAGGTCAGCGGCAGGGACATCCACCACTCCGGGGAAGCTGTGTTCCTGCGCTCGACAGAAGCCCCGTCGGCGGTCCCGCGCCTGGGCAACGACCGGACGCGTCGGGCGTCGGTCGACCCGAGCTTCCCGCATGCTCGGATGGCGCCCGCGCATGCCCCCCTCGCACGCGACTGGCGCGCGGCGGCGAGTCGCGCGCGTTGGGCACGCGGCAGCGAGTCGCGCGCGTTGGGCACGCGGGGGGCAAGCCATGCCCCCGCAAACGCGCGTCAAGCGCGCATCGCGAGCCACATGGCTCCCACCGAGCGAAGTAGCTGATCTCGAACGCCCATGATGGGCTCCTTGCTCACCACCGCCCCGTCACCGGATCGTAATCCCTTGCCCAAATCTCACCAACTCCGTCACGTGATCCCATAGGCCACCGGCGAAGCGGAACAGATGTCGGACTTCTCGCGCGGTCTTGGGTCCTTGCTGGCGTTGAACGTGAACGCTGCGGCAACGTTGCCGAATTCGTCGTAATCGAGGCGCCTGCGGATCTGGCCGGTGGCGGTGTCGACGATGACTCGGGGGCTGCCCAGGTGGTCGGAGATGATGCGGTGGGTCTGACCGGCGCGTAGCATGTAGTCGGGGACGTTGGCGCGGGTGGCCTGGGCGACGACACGCGGTTCCCACGAGTCCCAGCTACCCACCTGGCGCACCCTCAACCAGGACGAGATCGTGTTGACGCACTTCGCACCTCTCACCCTGCTCTCCTCGCCCATCACCGGTGAAACCGCTACGAACTCTCTTGCTTCACCCAGCCCGGTTGGGCACCATGCACCGAGCTTCAAGTCAGACGGGAGAACGGGAGGCGTATGATGACGATGCAGAAGGGGATCGATCTCAGAGGGTTCAGACTACTGGGATACGGAGCGGCAGCCATCACCACCATCTTCACAGGCACCGCCGCGGCAGACACGCTCACCGTCACGTTCCGCGTTCCCGTTGGCGTGGGAGCGCAGAACGTCGCCATCTCGGGCACGGAAGGCGTGCGCATCAACGATCGTGCCGAAGTGCGTCTTCTCACGGGAGGCGACGCGATCGTCGCGACCAGTGGAAACGGAGAGATGAACATCGGGGTAGAGGCTCAGGTGGACTCACTCTTCGCGTCGGACAACGTCGTCCTGCGTGATCGCTCTTTGGTCACCGGCGACGTCTATGCCTCAGGACAGGTGGATCGCAATGACACTGTGTCAGTCCTTGGAGACGTCGAGGAGTTCGCCTCCGTGCAGTTCGTCGACATCGAGGTCGAGCACGACTACCAGCCTTCGAACCACGACCTCTTTCTCGAGCCCGACCAGGTCGCAGCGCTGAGCCCCGGCTCGTATGGGAGAGTCGTGGTGAAATCGCGCGCGGAACTGTATCTGGACCCTGGCGTGTACGATATCGCCGAGCTCCAGCTCGAGCCCCAGGCCATCGTGTACGTCTCCAACCACGAAGAGGCGACGGAGCTCTGGGTGCGGGACCGACTGCTCTACAAGGGGCGATTCGTCGAGTCAGCTGGCGCCAGAAGCCCCGGCAACACGCTCGTCGTCTACACAGGGAGCGACCCGGTTTCACTGGAGGGGCCCTTCAGCGGGACCCTCCATGCCCCGCGGGCTGACGTCTCCGTCAGCGGCGGGACACGCCACGTCGCCAGCGTCCATGGCCGCACCGTCGAGGTACATCAAGGGGCGCGGATTCAAACCACCTACCTTCGCAGCCGCGTGCGCGACGGAGATCCGCAAGGGTCGTTTGAGATTCATTCGGACGACATCGTCGGAGGGAGCGGCACTGAGAGCGACCCTTATCTCGTGCACCGCGACAATCCGCGGCTCACGGGTCACTTCGACCTGATCCCAGGCGAATCGGCGTGGGGAGGTCGGTACGGCTATCCCAACAGCTACGCCGATGATGTAGCGAACTGGGTGTACGAGGCGGCCCCCGGAAGGTTCTTCGTCGCCCTACTTCGGGCCACCTCGGGGTTCGAGCTGCACCCAAGTGGCCCCTTCGTTTCCGTTCTCCCGATGATTCCGACGGGGGAGTACGACGGCGAGGTCCGGTTCGACTTCCGCGGATTCACCCTGGAGCCGGGAAAGCTCTACCGTCTGGAAGCCGAGATGGCCCGCGACGACCTGGATGCCCTGGGCGTGTACGTCGAGCGGCAGGAGATCTGGGTGAAGTTGGCCCCTGAGGTTCACGTCTATCCCTTCTTCACGATAAGGGCCAACTGGAGCCCCAACGTGGGTCCGATGACGGCTCACAACAGCTCGATTCTTCTCGACTACGAGCTCGAGACGTTCAGCAACGCGCGCCCGTCGGTCGAGGCGAACTGGGGCTGGCCGACCTACGGCCACCACGACCTGATGGCTCGTGACATTGACGTCCGCAACTACTACACCGCCGCAATGTTTGCGTCGATGTGGGATGGGCATCCCGACGACGTGTGGGCTACCTGCGCGGATCTTACCTCCAACGGGGGACTCCCTCAGCTTCAGGCGGTTGGCGTGACGAGCACGTGGGTCCCCGACGACTGGAACTGTGGAGCGATGACCGCCGCCATTTCCGACCCCCTCGCCGACCCGGTGCTACGCGATCCGATCCTAGGGCAATTGAATCTCGGCACGGTCGCGGAAGTCCCCGACAACGCATCTTGGCACCTCCTCGGTGGGTACAATCAGGATTGTGGCGCTGGAGGAGAGGTAGCGGGGAACATCGGATTCAATGCATTCTACGGGATGTACTACGACGCTCGCGAGAGTCTGACCGCGACCTACTTCTTCGAAACAGTGACGGGCCTGAGCGCCGACGATGCCCCGCCCGGAACCCCGTTCAACGCGGACGCGCCTGGAAGCGATTTCCCGGTGGACTGGTGCCTCGCCTTCGAGTCGCTACCGGACTACACGGACAGCGCCTGGGAGTGGCTCGACGAGCCGCCGTGGGTGGTCTGCCGCCATGTCTCGGATTCCGGCTATCCTGCGTTGGGCGACGTGACCATCACCACGAACCACCGTTGCGGGGGCATGCTCAACGGAACCGTGCTCAGGGAGTGCCCGGACCCGAACGACTACGGGAGCTGCTTCCAGATCGATCTGTCCGAGTACTACGCGGGACGGTAGTCGGTGCGTGATGGGTCTCGCTCCCAACTGGGACCCACACCGCCTGCCAGTTCGGTACGCCGGAACCGCGCCGCGACGTCAGCTTCCACACGAAACGTCAGCGCACCGGCCCTCGACGCACTCGCCCACCGCACAAATCGCGAAGGAGTCACAGGGCTCACCGAGCAATGCAGGGAACTGGCAGATCCCGTGCCGATCGGGGGACCCAAACCGACATTCTTGGTCGCAGCCGTACCCGGGATAGCACACCAACTCGCACCCGTAGGCACAGGCCAGACCGGGGCCACACATGAATCCGTTGACGCAGCTCCCGCCTCGACCGAGTGGCGGGAGGCAGACCGGATCGGAGTCGAGCCGGCTCCGCAGTCGACAAACCAGATCCCCCTCACAAGAGATTGGCTCGGTCGGGTCACAAGGCTGACCGTCTCCCGACGGTGCACGACAGACTCCGGACGAGCCATACACGGGCGCGTGACACCACAGCCCCTCGCGACAAGGCGCCCCCACGAATTCTCCGAACCTGGTCGCGCAGGTCTCGCCGAGACCTACCCCCAGCTCGCAGCGACCAGCTTCCTCGTTGCACCAGATGTCGGGAGGACAGTCGTGCGTGAGGCAGAGACACTCCCCGTCACACGGTGTCCCCACGTGCTGGACGGGGGAGCAACGCCCCTCCTCGCCGCATTGCAGTGAAGGTTCGCAGTCGTCGTGCTCCTGGCAAGCAGCCCCGAGCCCCAACGCCCGCGTGCAGATCCCGGGGCATCCTGCAGCACGGTCGCAACGCAACCCCGACGCGCACTCGGCCGAACGCGAGCACGCATCCCCCCGTTGCAGCTGCGGCTGCAGCGCACCAGGACAGGTCGCCAGCGTCGCAAAGAGGTCACCCGTCACCGGCGCGTACTCGTCCCACCCGCAAAGATCCTCCAGATACCGCTGACGACAGACCGCGAGCGCTTCCGCGTCGTAGACCACCGCCCCTCGCTCGATGGAGTTCTCGAGCACCGCTGCCGAGAAGTCGATCGAGCGCTCACAGTCGGCGACACTCACGTAATTCTGGTCGACCTTGCACTCGACCGCACGCCGGCACACGTCATGGCGAATTGAAGTGACCAGGGCCGAGACAGGAATTGGAGTGTCGGGCGCGTAGACCTCGGGGGTGTCACGCTCGAGGCCACCGCAAGCGCCTGCCAGGGCCAGCCACGAGCCCACGCCAATACGGGGGAGAAGCTCCCTCCGCAAAGAAAGCACAGCACAGCGCGGGTACGCGACGGTCACGCGAGCATCCCTCGACACCAACGCGATTCTGGCACGAGCCGTCACCGTCATCCACCGCGGAGATCCGCGCAGCAGGACGAGTCCCGACGGGAGCTACGGTCCGAGCATCAAGTACCGAACGATGGAGGCCCCCCCCCTTCGTACATCGCGGTGTGGATGCGCCCGTCCGCGTCCGCCACCACTCGAGGCATGTAGTACAGGGAAACGCCGCTCCAGTCCTCGATGATCTCCTCGGCGACGACCGTCTGCTCCACCGAACCATCCGCGCGGCGAGAGGCCATCTCCAGCCGGAACTCACCCACGGTCGGCGTGCCGATGTAGTTGCACGAGCCGTCGATCAACGGCAGGCAGGTCACCGTCGCCTCGCTGGCGCCGTACATGGTGGTGAAGAAGCTCCTCACCGTGCCCCCAGAGCCCCCCACGATGCCCACCGGCGCACCTCCTGGTACTCGGTGGTGCAAGGCGGTGCGGTCGGCGTCGCGGTGCCGCAGTCCGAGGTAGCGGTCAACTCGGCGCCAACGACCTGCCGAGCCCAGCTGCCATCGGCCTGGCGCCAGACTGCCGGATCCATGATGGGCGCAGTCGAAAAGTTCCGGGTGCCAGCCCAGAATGGGCAACAAGACTGGATCTGCGACTGGAAGGCGGACAAGTGCCGTCGCATGACGGAGCTCGTGACGCGAAGCGCTGCGGACTCCGCCGCCGCCTTGATTGGAGGCTCCGTGCCAATCCGAGTGGGTACCTCCAGTGCGCCGTCGTGGTACCCTCTTCGGCATCGAGATGCCGACGTCTAGGATTCTGATTGGTTCCTTCGCCGTCGCCGCGGCGCTTTCCACGGCATGTGCGGAGGAGAAACGCGAGCCCACCCAGAACTCGAACGCCGGGCAGGCGGGACACTCCGGGGGCTCGCCGGGGGGCACCGCGGGCTCGCTAGGAGGCGCGACTTCGGTGGCGGGCCTCGCTGGCAGCGAAGCACACACCGGGGGCTCGGTTGCGATCCCACACGGCGGCGGGGAGGCAGGGGCTGGGGATGCATCGGGAGGAGCCGGCGCCTCCCCTCAGGTCGGGGCGGCAGGAGACGCCGGCGTAGCCGGAGCGGCAGCCCCCGGCGGCCACTCCGGGAATTCGGCGACCGGTGGTGCGGCAGGCGGTGCGGGAGGCGGCCTGCGACCGAACCCGGCGGGATGCATGGGCGCGAACAGCCGCCCAAACGAAGATCCGGACAACGTCTGTCACGGGCTCGCCGGGAGCTACGAGCTGACACCCGGGAACTGGGACCAGCCATGCGACCAGGTGGACAGCGACATCGGCGTCTATGACCCGTACACCGGCGGGGATCCGTGGGTGTGGCTCCCTGCTTGTCCGATGCTCATTCTCGAAGCGAGCGGGGAGGTCTGCGCGGCTCGAGTGGCGGAGCCCTGGCGCGAGCCGGTGCCCGCCCAGGTGAGCTTCGAGCCCGACCGCGTCCGTCTGGTCGTCGATGGTGACGGCGCCGTGGGGGGTGGCTACTTCGACACCTGGTGGTTGCACACGTGGCACTGGAGAGCGTTCGAGCTCGCGATCGACGCATCGGGCGCCTTGGCCTGCACGGCGATGGGCACGTATGACGACTACAGCAGCGACGACTACTACGGGTCGCGGGATCTGGGGCTGACAGCAGCGATGGTCGTGCGGGAGCCGACGACGGATCTCTTCATCGTCCACCCTAGACAGCGAGCGTCGGCGTTGCCCTGGGACCAGCCCCTGGTGCTCCAGGCGGCACGTCCGCTGCCGAACATCGGGGACATCCTGAAGCCCTCGCCGGTGGTGGATCAGTGGACGGTGACCGGTGAGCGAACCGCCGAGTCCCGGCTTCTCGGAACCTGGGACGAGCTGAGAGGACAGGAGTACTTTCCGCGAATCGCGCGCAGCGCCCGCGAGAACTCCGGACAGAGCTTCCTGCGCCGACGCGTGCCTTTGTCGGTGTACGACGTGGGGCCCGCCGTTCGCGCGCTCGACTTCAACCAGCTCCCGGTCGCCCACTGGGGAAGAGTGTGGGTGGACGACGGCTTCCCCTGCGAAGGTCACCCCTGCGTCGGAGTGAGGTCTTGGTGGGGACGGACCCCCAACGGGAGCGGGGTGGCCTGGCAGCTCGACACGACCGGGGCGACGGAGGTGCGGATCTCGTTCTACTTCGACGCCGAGTACCCCCCTCGGGACGACCACGTGCACGTGTTCGATCCGTCGGGAAACGAACCCAGGCCCCTCAGCTACGAGATCGACGAAGCCGCGCGCACCTTCACGTTTCGCTATGATCCCGCCGGCGCCGAACGGGTTGGGATCGAAGTCGGCGACTGGGACGGCGTCAACGCCTACGAACCCGTGTTCCTGCGCTCGTCGGAAGCGCGGTAGGCGGCAAGAATTTGGGCGCGAACCACGGCGTGCTGCAGCGCACGCTCGAGGACGCCAACCTC
>JBNLDK010000226.1:0-42157 GCA_050304295.1 Polyangiaceae bacterium | reverse complement strand
CGTAGACGCCTGGCTGGAGCGCACCGTTCACCTCGATGCGTCGCACTTTGAGCTTGCCCATGCTCAGCGTCTGGGTGGCCAGCACGTCGCGCACCTGCGAGGTGCCGATGCCGAACGCGATGGCGCCGAACGCCCCGTGGGTGGCCGTGTGTGAGTCACCACAGCAGATGGTCATGCCGGGCTGGGTTAACCCCTTCTCCGGGCCCACCACGTGCACGATTCCTTGATCCCCGGTGTCGGGCGAGAAGAGCCTGATACCATGGCGTTTGGTGTTCCGCTCCAGCGCTGCCATCATCTGCTCGGCCAGTGTGTCCGCGTAGGGGCGGAGTTGCGAGGTCGTCGGGATGATGTGATCGACGGTGGCGAACGTCCGCTCGGGGTGCATCACGTTCAGTCCCCGCTCCTCGAGCATGCTGAAAGCCTGCGGGCTGGTGACCTCGTGGATGAGGTGCAGGCCCATCAACAGCTGGTACTGACCGGACGGCAGTTGCCGAACGGTGTGTCGCTCGAAGACCTTCTCGTACAGCGTCTTTCCCATGGCTAATCCTCTACTGTTTGGCGGAACGATGAGCATATTCATCGAGCCGCGCCGTCAAGTGGTTGCCGAACATGACGAATCGTTGGACGTCAGCGGCTGGCAACTCGCTCCACACCTGATCGATGGCAGCTTCCCGGCTGGCGCGGAGCGCGGCCATCGTCTTCTTGCCCTTCGGGGTCAGCACATAGTCGCGTTGGCGTCCGTCGCTCTTCGAGAGGGAGACGTGAACGAGTCCCTTGTCGACGATCTGTCGGATCACCTTCGATACGGCGGCAGCGCTGCTCTCGCGACTCTTGGCGAACATGCTCGGCATGAAATGCTCCGTCGAGATCTCCTCAAGGATGGACCACTGGTGCTCGGTCAGGCCGACGCTCTGGGCGAGCTGCTGTCGACGGCGCTGAAATGCCTCGGTGAGACGTCGCAGGCAGTCGATCGCGTCGTGGATCTCCGCGACGGTCGGCGAGCTTGTCATGTGGCAATAGTTAACCTTGGTTAAGTATAAGTCAAGAGGAGTCGGGGCGCGGTGACACGTGGATATGACTTTTCCTGGTCTCCGCGTGCCTGCCGGCTGTTGCAGGAAGGTGAAGCGCGGCTATCTTTCGCGCACTTGCTCGAGGAGACGTTCATTGATGGCAAATGCTCGCTGGTGGCGCGCGGTCGGCGCGTTCTCCGTGGTCGCTCTAGGTCTGGTCTTCGTGGGGCAGCACGCCGCCGCGTCGCCCAACTACTACTCGGGTGAGGTCAAGTCGAAGCGGTCGAAGCTGCGGGTCGTCAAACCCGAGGCGGGGAGCTACACCGCCGGTGACCAGGTGCTGATCTCGTGGCGGAAGGCTACCGAGGGAACCGACGTCGCTATCACGGTCCACATGGCGTCGGGCAGTGGTGCCCGGGGCCAGCGCGTTACGACCATCGATGCGCCGACGAGTGTTAAGGCGCACTGGAAGGACAAGGGGGGAGCGCTGTACTGGACGATCCCGAAGACTTGGACGCCGGGTCGGTACGTGGTCCAGGTTCGCTCTGGGTCATATCTAGCGTCCAGCGAGGCGTTTCTGGTCGACCGGCCCAAAGTGGATCCGCCGAAGCTCGAAGCCGAAGAGCTGGGCGCCCCGGGGAGCGTCCAGTCGGTGGAGGTCAAGGAGCGCGGCCAGCAGGGTTCGGTCATCATCAAGACCGAGGCCGGAGAAGAACACTACGAGTGGGGCAAGGACCTCTGCCCGAAGCTTGATGGGGGGCTGCCCGGCGCACTCGTCGTTCTGGCGAAGATGGACGAAGCCGAGATCACACCGCGCTTCAGTCGCGTTACCTTTGAGGGAAGGACCCAGCAGACGTGTTTGGTTGGGGTCCAGTCGGAGCGGCCACTGCCCGACGTTGAAGGCGCGGTCGGAGGTGAGGACGAGGAGGAGTCGGCGACGGAGTAGCCGCGCCGGAGATGGGGAGCGCGCGCTGCCTCGGGGGGCGAGGCGCGACTGCGGGTCCTCCTAGAGGAACAAGACGGAGACGACGACCAGCAGCAGCAGGGCGATGCATAGGGAAAGGCCCGTGACGAACCCCTGGCGGTAGGCGTCTGGATCGTAGGCGTCGAACGCGAGTAGCAGGCGGTGTGCTTCGCGGGCCAGATCGCGAATGTGGCGGTCCTGGTCGCGGAGGCGCTCCAGCGTATGGGCGTCCAGGGTGGCGGCGCCCACGGAGAGGGCAGCTCGCACGACGTCGGCTTTCGCGGTCAGGTAGGCTGCCTCGGCCTCCCGCACGTTGGTCCCGTAGCTGGCGGTCTGCTTGGCGTACCAGCTATCGAGCGCCCGGCGTTCGGCTTCGATGACCTGCAGCTGACCCGCGGCCTTGCGGGTGGTGCGTTGAGCGTTCTCCAGCTCTTTGGCAGCGCCTTCCATGACCGTGCGCAGGCGCTTGGCCTGTGGCATGAGCTTGTTGAGCTCGATGGTCGTCTTGCGCTGCTTGGCGGCAAGTTGCCGAGTCCTTTTATCCTGCACTTCCAGGGGGACGGCCCGGTCGGGCTCTTGCTGCTCCTGCTGCTTGATGTTCCGGAGCTCGATCTGCAGGCGCTTGAACCGCACGGCCACCCGATTGTAGTCGTCCTCGCATTTCTGGTAGACGTCCTGCCGCGCGGCCTCGGTCTGCTGCTGGGCCTTGAGGACCTGGTCGGCGTGCTCTCGGCGAATGGTGAGCTCGCGCTGCCGTTGTTGGTATTCCGCGCTCACCTCCGCGAATTCGCGACGGACGACCTCGTGGTCGGCCTCCGTGCCGTGCACGGCATCGAGCATTGCACCCAGGTGTTCCTGGGTCTGAAGCTTGTCGCGGTGCTGAAGGAAAATCTCGGCGAGTTGCGTGTCGCGATCGATCTCGGCATCCTGGAGTGCGCGACGAGCTCGCGCAAGCTCGCCGCGCAGGGCGCGTCGTCGTCCGTAAACTCGGAGCGCGTACAGGGGGGCCGCGAGAGGGTTGCGCGGTACCTCGCCGAACCTGGCAATTCGTTCGACCTGGTCTGGCAGCACCGTCAGATCGGCGGCGTCAGGAGTACGACAGGTGGGCATCGCTTGGCCGTCAGCTGCGAGATTCTGCGTGGCTCGTGGCGCCTCAGCGAGCTCGACGGTCTCCCCGAACGTTTCGTCCTCCACCTCATCGTCGAGGTCGGGATCGAGCGCGGACGGACTGGGAATACTGCGGGGGGGGGGGGGCTTCGCGGGGCCGCGAGAATGCCGGGGAGCCTCCGCCAGGTCCAGCGACGGCGCTGCCGCGTCCTCCTCGTCCAGTTGTAGCTCGCGGATCCCCATTCCGGGCTGCACGTCGGTCGGGGGGGGACGGCTGGACATCCGAGGTGGCGAGCTCGAGGTACTGCGCACCTCAAGCTCGGGGACGATCGAGTCGTGAACGGGGCGCTGGTGGACGGTGGGCTCCTTGGGGATCGCCAAGGGCGCGTGGATAGCACCTTCGAGCGGGTTCTGGCTCTGGACGGGCAGGGTGGCACCGCGCTGGCCTACTGGAGTCACGATCGGGTCGTGCCCCGTGGGGCGAATCGAATCGCCAGGGTACGGCGCGGGAATGGGGGGCACGTGGAGGTCGCGCGGGCTGACCTCCAGGTCGAGTGCTGCGCCATGATCCGCGGGCCCAGTCACTGGACGGGGAAGGGGGGCGGGCGACGGGGAAGCGCGCGGCGGGCTCGGGGGCGGCAGGTCGCTCCTGTCGAGCGCGAGCCCCGACAGTCCACTTTCCAGCGGGTCGGGTCCTGCTGGCAACGGCGCGGGCGTTGGTGTGTCCAGGTCGAGCTCATCGCCGGAGAATGCCGGCAACGGGTTCGGCGGTTCGCTCTCGGCGACCAGGAAGTCGAACTCTTCCGCTTCAGAACGCGGTGAAGCTGGGGGTGGAGGGGCAGTTGATGGGTCGGGTGAGTCGACATCGACCTGCACGCGTCGGGTTCCAGTGATATCGATCTGGCGCTCCTTGCGAGGGGCGAAGGCCTCCCGAACCCTCTCCGCGCGGTCGAGGACACCTACTAGTGACGACGCGCTCAGTCCGGAGTCGAGCCGCGCTTGCTCCGCGTCGTCTTCGACTGGTGCTGTCGCTGGCGGAGGTGGGTCGGAGTTCGGGCACGGTGCGGCCCCGAGATCCAGCTCTTCACCGATCCCGTCGATCTCAGCGTGAGTGGGGATTGGGTCGGGGGTGCGGGGCTTCGTTGACTCCAGCTCGTCCGGCCGCGGGTTCTGTGACCAGGCGGTTGGCAGGCTCACCTCCAGCTCATCGCCATCTGCCGAGCGCGGTGGTGGAACCGAATCGGCGATCTCCTGGAGTTCAAGCCCGGTCGTGTCGATCCGACCGTCTCCTTGCTTCACATCGAACTCGGTGCCGACCTGCGAGCTGCGGTTCGAAGCCGGGTCGCCTAGCCCCAATGCCGTCTGAGCTCGAGGGATCGGCCGCTCCGTCGGTGGCGCGGTGTCCAGATCGTCATCGGGATCGAGGTCGAGCTCGAGCGGATCGGATGAGGGGTCGGGTCGAGGAGGCCCCGGTCGGGGCGGGCCGAGTTTGGTGCGAGATGCCGCCATCGAGCGTCCGCACAATAGCAGAGAGTGGGCGCGCCTGCCGAATGCCTGGCACGACCGTCCGGTGCATCCTCTCCGGTGGACTCTCAGCCGGTTTCCCCCGTGCCCTGGCGGGGCAGGCTGCGGTGGGAAGTGCGGGCCGGGGCGGCACGGCCGAAGCGGCCCGTGTTTCAGGGAGTTGGCTGAGCGCCCTCGATTCGAGCGACGACGCTGTCGGACATCTCGGCGGTGGTCAAAGCACGGGGGCCGCCTCCCAGGTCCGCGGTTCGTGCCCCTCCTGCGATCACCCGCTCCACCGCCCGTTCCACCGACTGGGCCTCCTCCTCTAGGCGCAGGCTGTGCCGGAGCAGCATCGCACAGCTGAGGATCGTTCCCAACGGGTTGGCGATTCCCTTCCCAGCGATGTCGGGCGCGGAGCCGTGGATCGGTTCGTAGAGTCCCCGGGGGCCATCACCCAGCGACGCGCTGGGGAGCATCCCGAGCGAACCCGTGATGACGGCTGCCTCGTCGGACAGGATGTCGCCGAAGAGATTGCCGGTCACGACGACATCGAAGCTGCCCGGGCTCGTTACCAGTCGCATTGCGCAAGAGTCGACGAGTTGGTGCTCGAGGGTGACATCCGGATACTGGGACTTCACCTCCTCCGCGATCTGGCGCCAGAGACGCGATGTCTCCAGGACGTTGGCCTTGTCGACCGACGTCACTCGATGCCGCCGTCCCCGGGCGATCTCGAAGGCGAGCCGGACAACTCGGCGGATCTCGGACTCGCTGTACACCATCGTGTCGATGGCACGCACCTCGCCATTCACGGTTTCCCGCCGGCGGGGGCGTCCGAAGTAGATGCCACCGGTGAGCTCGCGCACCATCAGTACATCGACGTCGGCGGCGCGTTCGGCGCGTAGCGGGGAGGATCGCTCGGCGAGGTGCGGGAACGCCTTCACTGGTCGCAGGTTCGCGAAGAGCCCCAAGCCCGAGCGGAGCGCGAACAGTCCGTCCTCGGGACGCGTGGCCGCCGTTGGATCATCCCACTGAGGACCACCCACGGCGCCGAGGAGCACAGCATCCGACTCCCGGCACAGCTCCAGCGTGGACTCGGCGATGGGCGCTCCTTCCGCGTCGAGCGCAGCGCCGCCGACGAGTCGGCTCTCGAACGTGAAATCGTGGCCAAAGATCTCGGCCACGCGGCACAGCACGCGATGTCCCGCCGCAACGATCTCCGGGCCAATCCCATCCCCGGGCAACAAGATGATTCGCGCCTTCACGACAACCTCCTCATGATCCGGTGGGGCGAGTGGCCGGAGGCTCCGAGTGGCGCCCACGGACGGACCGGACGACTGCGTCATCAGGGTTGAGTTCGACCGGCATTGCCCCGGCTCGCTGCAATCCCCATTCGATGCCGTCTATGACGGCGTCGAGCGAAGCTTCGATGATGTTGGGGGAAGCTCCTACCGTGCTCCAGGAACCTTGCGTGTCCCGAAAATCGATCAGCACCCGAGTGATCGCATCGGTACCGCTGACGCTGTCCAGGATACGCACCTTGTAGTCGGTCAGGTGGATCCCTTCGACCGAGGGATAGAGCGGTGTGATTGCCTTGCGGAGTGCGCCGTCGAGGGCTGCCACGGGCCCGTTGCCGTCGGCCACGGTGTGCATCACTTCGCCACCGACGCTCAGTTTCACCGTCGCCTCGGCGAAGGTTTCCGTGCCCAGTCGTCGACCCACCTCCGCCTTGTAGTCGATCACCGTGAAGACCGGGACGTAGTCTGGTCGCTGGCGTCGCAGGAGTAGGGCGACGCTGGCCTCCGCCCCCTCGTAGGACATCCCTCGGGCTTCGGCTTCCTTGATGAGCTGGACGGCCTCGCCTTCCATTCCGGCGTCGACCCGCTCCCCCATCTCCTCGGCCTTGCTGAGCACGTTGGCGCGGCCGGACAGTTCACTGACCAGCACACGCATCGTGTTGCCCACGAGGGCTGGGTCCACGTGCTGGTAGCTGGCGTTGTGGCGGCGCATGGCGGAGACGTGGACCCCGGCCTTGTGGGCGAATGCGCTGCGACCCACGTAGGGCATCCCCTCGTCGAGTGATACGTTGGCGAGCTCGGCGACGAACCGCGAAAGTTCCCCGAGCTCGATCAGCTTGCCTTCGGGCAAGCAGCGCAAGTCGTGCTTCAACTCCAGGTTCGGAATCACCACGCTGAGATTGGCGTTGCCGCAGCGCTCTCCGACTCCGTTGATCGTGCCTTGCACCTGGCGGGCGCCGGCCCGTACCGCGGCGAGGCTGTTGGCGACGCCGCAACCGGTGTCGTCGTGGGCGTGGATACCCAGGGGATGATCGATCTCCCGGAGTACCTCGGTCACCACACGTTCGACGCGCCACGGCAGACTGCCGCCGTTGGTGTCGCAGAGCACGATCACCTCGGCGCCGCCCCGCGCCGCGGCGCGTAGTGTCTCGAGGGCGTACCCAGCGTCTGTCGTGTACCCGTCGAAGAAGTGCTCGGCGTCGTAGATAACGCGCCGGCCCTGCTCCTTGAGGTAGGCCACCGACTCCTCGATCATCCGCAAGTTGTCTTCGAGGCTGATCCGCAGCACTTCATTGACGTGGAGCGTCCAACTTTTGCCGAAGATCGTGCAGACGCTGGCTCCCGAATCGAGCAAGGCTCCAATGCTGGGGTCCTCCTCGGGGCCCAGCTTGGCGCGGCGGGTGGCTCCAAATGCGACGATGGTGGAGTGATTCCAATCAATGTCGCGGGCCCGGCTGAAGAACTCGGCGTCCTTGGGATTCGAGCCGGGCCAGCCACCTTCGATGAAGGCGACGCCCAGTTCGTCCAGGCGTTGGGCGATCCTCACCTTGTCGCGGGCGGTCAGCGAGATCCCCTCCCCCTGAGTCCCGTCACGGAGAGTCGTGTCGTAGATGCGGACGTGTTTGGAACCGGTGCGTTCTGGTCTGGAGGGGGACATCGGTACTTGGGCTCTCGCGGCAGCTTGTCGAGGTTGCGGGCGGCTAGCGGCGGACGCCACTAACCGCCCCGGCATTCAGGGAGTCGGTTCCGCTACCTCGGGAGCGGGCGGTGGAACACTGACTCGTCGGGGATGTTCGGGGTGCAGGGTGCCGAGGAGGCGGTTGAGCGCTCCGAGGTACGCCTTGGCGCTCGCCGTGATCACGTCGGTGTCTGCGCCATGTCCGTGGAAGATGCGCGGGCTACGGCCCTCGTACTGCGCTGTGGATCGCACGAACTCGCCGCGCGCGGCCACGCGCACGCTGACGTGACCCAGCGCATCGATCCCCTCCGTCACCGCATGGACGTTGTATTCGAGGAGTTCACTGGGGGCCTCCACGAGGGCGTCGATGGCCTTGTAGACCGCGTCGACCGGGCCGGTCCCATGTCCCTCGTGGGCCACGACGCCGTCCGGCCCCCGAAGTGCCACGAGGGCGCTCGCCGGGCCCTTGCTGCCACAGCTGACCTTGAGGGCGTCCAACGCAAAGAATCCTTGGGGACGTCCGAACTCGGCTTCGGCGAGCGCCGACAGATCTGCGTCCGTGATCGTCTTCTTCTTGTCGGCTAGGGTCTTGAATCGGGCGAATGCCTTCTCCAGCGCGTCGCCTTCCATTGGATGCCCAAGCTCGCGCAAGCGCACAGCGAAAGCGTGACGTCCGGAGTGCTTGCCGAGGACGAGCTGGGTCTTCGTCGCCCCGACCGTCTCGGGGCGCATGATCTCGTAGGTCTCTTGATGCTTCAGCATCCCGTCCTGGTGGATCCCCGACTCGTGAGCGAATGCGTTGGCACCCACCACTGCTTTGTTGGGTTGAACCGGAATTCCAGTGCGCATGCTGACGAGCTTGCTGGTGCGCGTGAGCTGGGTCGTGTCGACCCCCGACTCGAGCCCCAGCAAGACGCGTCGCGTGTGCAGGGCCATGACCAGTTCCTCGATCGCACAGTTCCCGGCGCGCTCGCCGATCCCATTGATCGTGACTTCGGCTTGCCGGGCGCCGTTCTGGATCCCCGCGAGCGTGTTCGCGGTCGCGAGGCCGAGATCGTTGTGGCAATGTGTCGAGACGATGGCCCGCTCGATGCCGCGGACGTGCTTCATGATACCGGCGATCAGCGTGCCGAACTCGTTCGGCAACGTGTAGCCCACGGTGTCAGGGATGTTGAGGGTGGTCGCCCCACACTCGATGGCCAAGGAGAGCACCTCGTAGAGGAATTCGGGCTCCGTGCGACCCGCGTCTTCAGGGCTGAACTCGATGTCTGGGCACCGTTCCCGCGCCAAGGACACCATCGCCTTGGTTCGCTCCAACACTTGCTCGCGGCTCATTCGCAGCTTGTGCTCGCGGTGGATGGGTGACGTGGCGATGAACGTATGGATTCGCGGGTACGCGGCGTCCTTCACCCCATCCCACGCGCGCGCGATATCTCCCTCGCGGGCGCGTGCCAGACCGCAGATGATCGGGGGGTGCTTGCTGGGTCGTCCTTCGACGGGCTCCGCTCCGACTTTGCGGGCGATCGTCTGGACGGCGAAGAGATCGTCGTCGGAGGCGGCTGGGAATCCCGCCTCGATGACGTCCACACCGAGCCGCGAAAGCGCCAGCGCCACTTCGAGCTTCTCCTCGGAGGTGAGGGTCGCGCCCGGCGACTGTTCACCGTCGCGAAGCGTGGTGTCGAACATGCGGACGTAGTTCTCGGAGGGGTGGGGCAATGCGCGATTGGTCATGTTCTTCTCCCAGCGAGGCGCTAGACCGGCAGCCGGTCTAGCGCCGTCAAATGTCAGGCGGCGTCGCTCCCCGTTCCGTGGGCAGCGGCCGCCGCGTGGCCCTCGGGCCCGCGGGTCATTGCGATGGCGCCAGTCTGTACCATTTCGACGATGCCGTATCGTTTCAGCTCCGTGGAGAATTCGACGATCTTCTCCTGCGTGCCGGTGATCTCGAAGATCATCGTGGTGTCACTCACGTCGATGACGCGGGCACGAAAGATCTCGGCCAGGGTCAGGACGGACGCACGATGCTCGTCGCCGGTCCTTGCCTTGATGAGTGCCAAGTCCCGCACCACCGTGGCGCGGTCCGTGATGTCCTCTACGCTGATTACGTTGACGAGCTTGTAGAGGTTGGCTTCGAGCAAGAACGCGATGGTCTCGTCAGCTTCCACGACCATGGTCATGCGTGAGATGCCGGGTTCGTGGGTTCGACCGACGTTCAGCGAGGCGATGTTGTAGCCACGCCGGCGAAAGAGCGAGGCGATTCGGTTGAGGACACCGGGCTGGTCCTCGACGTAGGCGACGAACGTTCGCAGCGGCTTGCCGTTGGTGCCAGTCATCACTTGTCCTCTCCGGTCTCGTAGATGGGGTTGTGCTCGGCGCTTTCGGCCAGGGGGCGCAGAATCATGTCGGCAAGGTCGGCGCCGGTGGGCACCATGGGATAAACGCTGTCTTCCTGCTCGACTCGGAAATCGATCACGCAGGTCACCTCGGAGGCTCGCGCCGCCGCGACGGCTTCCTCGACTTCACTCCGCCGGGTCACGCGCAGCCCCTTGAGCCCATGGGCGTCCGCCAACTTCACGAAGTCTGGAGAAGTCATCGGGGTGCAGACATAGCGCCCACCGTGGAAGAACTCCTGCCATTGGCGGACCATGCCCAAGAACCCGTTGTTGATGATGGCGATGTTGACCTTCACCTTGTCGGCCCAGGCGGTTTGCAGTTCTGCCTGAGTCATCTGGAAACCGCCATCCCCGACCACCACCCAGACCTCGTCTTCGGGGCAGGCCAGCTTGGCGCCAATCGCGGCGGGGAGCGCAAAGCCCATCGTACCCAGTCCCCCGGAAGTGATCAGCTTTCTCGGGAAGTCGTGCTTGTAGTACTGCGCTTCCCACATCTGGTGTTGACCGACGTCGCTGACGACGATCGCCTGGCCCTGCGTGATGCGCCACAGATCGAGGATGACATGCGCGGCGTACAGCTTGCCGTTGTCGGGCAGATCCTTGATGTCTCGCACCGCAGAGTCTCCCTTGATGGCCTCGATGCGCGCGAGCCATTCGGGATTCCTCTGCTGTTCGATCTTGGGCAGCAGCGTGCCGAGGATCTCCTTGGCGTCGCCGATCAGCGCAAGGTCCACCTTGACGTTTTTGTTGATCTCGGCGGGGTCCAACTCGATGTGGATCTTCTTCGCGTTGGAGGCGTAGGTCTTGAGGTTGCCGGTCACTCGGTCGTCGAAGCGCATCCCCGCGGCGATGATCAGGTCCGCTTCCTGGATCGCCTTGTTGACCCACATCTCGCCGTGCATGCCCATCATTCCCAGACTGTGGGAATGACTGGCAGGGAATCCTCCTAGGCCGAGGAGGGTCTGCGCGACGGGAATGTCTGCTTTGCGGACAAGCTCTAGCAACTCCGGTGTCGCACCTGCCTCGACCACCCCGTGCCCGCAGAAGATGAGCGGCCGAGTGGCTTCGCGAATCATCTGCAGCGCCTGCTCGTAGTGTTCCTCTCGTGGATGGTGCACCGGTCGGTAGCCGGGCAGCTTGACAGGCTGGTCGTTCCACTCGAAGCGGCAGCTCTTCTGTTGCGCATCTTTGGTGATGTCGACGACGACCGGTCCCGGGCGACCGGAACGAGCCACGTAGAACGCCTCCTTGATTGTTGGCGCAATGTCCTCGGCGCGGGTGACCAGGTAGTTGTGCTTGGTGATGGGCAGCGTCACGCCGGTGATGTCGGTCTCCTGGAAGGCGTCGGACCCCAGTAGCGGGGAACCAACCTGGCCCGTGATGAAGACGACCGGAATGGAGTCCAGCATGGCAGTCGCGATGCCGGTGACCAGGTTGGTGGCTCCCGGTCCCGATGTGGCGACGGCCACCCCGACCCGCCCCGATGCTCGCGCATATCCGTCTGCCATGTGTGCGGCGCCCTGCTCATGACGGGTCAGCACGTGGCGGATTTGCGGATACTGCGGCAGGGCGTCATAGGCTGGCATGATCGCGCCGCCTGGATACCCGAACACGACCTCTACCCCCTCGCGAACCAGCGTTTCCCAGATGATCTGGGAGCCAGTGAGCTCCTGCCCCTCACTCGTGGTCGCCGACACGGCGGCGGTGGCTTCGGTTGTGGTTAGCGTCACGCTTCTTGTCTCCTTGCGTCGATGACGCGAATGCTGGTCGTCAGCTGGGTCGGTTGGTTGAGGCATATGAAAAGGCCCCCGCACCGGGTCTGGGTGCGGGGGCCTAGAGTCTCGTGAAGATTCGGTCTGCTAGGCGGTCACCGCACCCGGGCGGAGTACTACCAGCCCGAGCGTCCCGATCCCAATAAGGAGGTCGCCAGCGAGCGCCAGATTCTGGGTGCTGCACAGCTCACCGGGGATCCGGCGGGTAGTCAGCATCACGGCGTCGGTCACAAACATGGGTGCGGAATTCTGGGCGCTCAGGTAGGCGCGAGTCAAGCGTCGATTTTTGGAAATCGTCGTTTTGTCTCTGGGCCGGCGCCCGAGGCCTACCGCTAGTTGTTGGCGTCTGCTTTCAGAGACTGAAGTCGGCGCAGATCGGACCACTTCAGGTCCTTGGTATGGGCGGTCAGAATCGGGTCAGGCGGTCGTAGGCTGAACCATGACGTCGCGGGTCCCAAGCGAGCCACGTAGATGCTCATGGCCGGGTAGAGGGATTGCCCCAAGAGCGCCACTCTTTCGCCAGAGGGCTTTGCCGCGATGTCGAGGATCACGACGGAGTATCCGCCTTTCCCTCGCTGCATGAAGAAATCCCCGGCTTGCACATCCTTGGGGTCCACCGTGTCGCTCTGCATTCGGACGGCAGTGCTGTTCGCCCAGATGAAGACTACGTCGAGGTAGTCGCGAAATGCGGCATGGTCGTCCAGCTTGGTGGGCTGCTTCTGCTTCACCCAGAACAGGTGTCCGGCTTGGGCGACGACCCGCTTGCCCTCGCTGTACGCAGGATACGGGAGAAGGTCCTTGGTTGCAGATGTGTAGGCGTGGTTCCGCTGGCCCTGCGCCCAGCGCCACTCCGCTTCGAGGCGCAAGATCACATCAGTGCTCTGTTGCAAGTCCTTTTTGCCGACGTCGATCGCCACGACGGCCTGGACGTAGTCGTCGTTGGCTGGGTAGACCTGGTCTCCTCGAAAGTCGACCACCGGCGTCCCGGGTGCCGCGACGGGTAGGTCGCGCAGCCATGCAGCGAACGAGTCGGGCTCTACCTCGACTCGCTGATACCCCGGGGGGGCAGGGATAGATGCGGAGAGCGTGCTCTTCGCGGCTGGCATGTCGACGTCCTTGTCGGCCAGCCATAGGTATCGGCTGGGGTCGGGCTGGACGGCTCTGGGCTTCTTGTCGGGTTGTTCCGAAGAGGGGGCGGCCGAGACGGTCGCACTGGGGGCGGCGGACGGCTCTGCGTCGACGGGTGGCGGCTTCTTGCAGCTCGCGCCTTCCAACGCGAGGCAGCAGCAGATGAGCGCAGTCGCCAGCTTGCTTCTTATTCGCATGAGTCTCGGAGCGGGAGCATGATTGGCCAGCGGGCTCACCGCCCGGCCATTCTTGCACAGACGGCGCCGGATCCGTCGAGGATGCGCAGATTCGTCCCGCGGGCTGGTAGTCTGGAAGTAAATGCTTGGAATTCCAACGCTTCCTTGCTTTGCTGGGTGAGGTCGAGAATGCCCACTCCGTCTTTGGGGTAGGCGGCTGTACGACCGAAGAGCGACGATGAATACCCCGAGCGCCACGAACGGTCGTTCCGACGCTAGACTCGCGCGCATGAGTGCTGAGGCTCGCGTAGACGCGCTGCGCAACACGCTGGAGCGCGCAAGAGACCAACAGCTCGTCATCCTGTTGAGCGGGCATCCGGACCCCGATGCGATCGGGGCGGCGTTGGCCCACAAGCGCATCTGTGAGCGAGTGGATATCTCCACCACGATCGCCCACATCCTGCCGGTCTCGCGATCAGAGAACCGAGCCCTGGTGAAGCTACTCGATGTACCGCTGGTCCGCGTGTCGGAGACATCGGACCTCGAGAGGTTTCAGTTCGTGTCGTTGGTGGATTGCTCAAGCAGCGAATCTACTATCCGACTGCCCGATGGGATCGAGCTGCTGACGATCGTCGATCATCACCGACCCGCCCAGACGCCAGAAGCGCCCTTCGTGGACATTCGCCACGATGTCGGGGCCACGTGTACGATCTACGCGGACTACCTGTCTCAAGGGGTGGCGCCGCTGGAATCGAACGACGCCTCGGCTACGGCCGTGGCTACGGCGATGTTCTTTGGGATCCAGACCGACACCGACGATTTCGCGCTGGCCACTTCCGCCGACTTCCTGGCAGCTGCATATCTGAAGCCCCACACCGACGCCGAAAGCCTGAGTCGACTCGGCCGCCGAAGTCTGACGGCGGAGTCGATGGATGCAGTGTCGCGGGCTCTGGCGGATCTCGAAGTCATTCGGGACTTCGCCATCGCAGGGGTAGGACGCGTCTCGGCCCTCAACCGCGATGCCATTGCCACTGCTGCCGACTTCATTCTTCGCCGCGAGGATATCGACACGGTGGTCGTCTTCGGCATCGTCGACGATCGGATCGATGGTTCTCTGCGCACCAATCGCGCCAGTGTCGACCCGGCGGTGTTCATGAGCACGGCGTTCGGCGAGGACGAGCAGGGGCGCCCCTATGGCGGTGGTCGCAACGACAAGGGGGGATTCCAGATTCCGCTCGGACTGCTGTCGGAGTGTGAGGACGATGCTGCCCTTTGGGCGCTAGCTCACCAGGTGATTCGCGGCAGAATTGCCCGAGTCGTGCCGGAAGTGGCGAAGATCAGCAAGGCGCGGACGGAAGTCAACTCGAAGTAGCCTGGGGTCGATGGTCCCGCGTGCTTGACGGTTGGAGTGGAAAGCGCGAAGAAACAGTAGGAATGGCTGACCCCAAGGAAGACAGGGCCCAGTCTGGGGGGCGTGGTCGCAATGTTGCAGGCCGACTCGGCTTGCGAGGAAACGACGTCGAGTTCGACTACAAGAACCCGCAGATGTTGGCGTATTTCATCACCGATCGCGGCAAGATCATGCCTCGCCGCATGACCGGTCTCACCGCAAAGCAGCAGCGGGCCCTGGCACGCGCCATCAAGCGGGCGCGGGAGCTATCCCTGCTGCCCTACACCACGAGCGAGACATAGGCCGTTCGGTTCCCCGCGGCGAGTCCAACGAGTGCAAGATGGGATTTGAGCTGGAGTTTTGGGGTGTTCGGGGCAGCATCGCCTGCCCGTCGCCCGCCCACGTCAAGTTTGGGGGTAACACCAGCTGCATCGAGGTCCGTGCGGGAGAGGCCCGCATCATCCTGGATGCGGGGACTGGATTGCGGGTGCTGGGAAACTCGTTTCTCGAACAGGACGTTCGGGAAGCTTGGCTGCTTCTTACCCACACCCATTGGGATCACATCAACGGGTTCCCCTTCTTCAAGCCCGCCTACACCAAGGGTCGGCGGTTCACGATCATGGCCGGCCACCTCCAGAAGGGAGGGGTGCGCGAGGTTCTGGCGGGTCAAATGACCGGACCGACATTTCCGGTCCCACTGGAGACTATGCGAGCGGACCTGGAGTTCGAGGATTTCGACGCGGGTGACTCATTCCAGCTGGGGCCGAGCGTTGCTGTCCGTACCGCTCCGCTGAACCACCCCAACGGCGCGACGGGCTACCGCATTGAGCATGCGGGCAAGGTGTTCTGCTACGTGACGGATACGGAGCACGTGGTTGGCCAGCCCGATCAGAGAGTGCTGTCGTTGATCCAGGGCGCGGATCTGGTCGTGTACGACTCAACGTACACGGACGAGGAATTCGAGAAGCACGTGGGATGGGGGCATTCGACCTGGCAGGAGGCAGTCCGCTTGGGGCGGCAGGCATCCGTCAAGCGTCTCGCCATCTTCCATCACGACCCAGACCACGACGACGAGTTCATGGAGCGAGTCGAGAAGGAAGCACGCGATAGCTGGGACGCCGCTTTCGTCGCGCGCGAGCGGGCCGTGGTCAAGCTGGCCTGACCGGCCCGCCGGTGCTGAGGCGTTGGAGCGTTTGGGTGCCCCCAATCCTCTGTCGGCCGTCCGGTTTGGTGGCGGCAGTGACTAGCAGAACCATCCGATTTTTTCGCTGGATTGGTGGGGTCACAGGGGTCCCGACCTCCTTCCGTCAGCTTGACAGTCGGGGATCTCGACGGTAGCCGAAGCCGAACCATGGCCGGGAGCAAGTCGCTCGTCATCGTCGAGTCGCCCGCGAAAGCTCGCACCATCGCCAGCTTTCTGGGCCCCGATTTCCTGGTCGAGTCCTCGATCGGCCACATCCGCGACCTACCGCGCAACGCCGGCGATGTCCCAGCAGCATACAAGAAGTATTCCTGGGCTCGACTCGGCGTGGACACCGAGGGCGACTTCCGCCCTCTCTACGTGGTGGACCGCGAGAAAAAGGCCCACATAGCCAAGCTGAAGGAGCTGCTCAAGCAGGCTCAGGTGCTCTACCTCGCAACTGACGAGGATCGCGAAGGGGAGAGCATCGCCTGGCATCTGCTCGAGGTGCTCAAGCCCAAGGTGCCGGTCAAGCGGATGGTCTTTCACGAGATCACCCGCAAGGCCATCGAGCACGCTATCTCGCACCCGCGAGAGGTCGATCGCAGGCTGGTGGACGCCCAGGAGGCGCGGCGCATTCTCGACCGTCTGTACGGGTACGAGGTCTCGCCCGTCCTCTGGAAAAAGATCATGCGTGGGCTCAGTGCGGGCCGCGTCCAGAGTGTTGCCACCAGAATGGTTGTCGAGCGGGAGCAGGAGCGAATGGACTTCGTCCCGGCTGCCTACTGGGACATCGAGGGGACGTTCGGCGCGCCGGGGCGAGCACCAGCACGGTTCACGGCTACTCTGGCCACTCTCGACGGTCGTCGGGTGGCGACGGGCAAGGATTTCGATGCGAAAGGATTGACCAGCAAGCCGGATATTGCGGTGCTGGACCAGTCCGCCGCGGCCTCGCTGGCGGAGAGTCTGAAGGGCAGGCCTTTCGAGGTCCGTGCGGTCGAGAGGAAACCAAGTCGGCGCTCCCCTTCCGCCCCGTTCATGACCTCCACGCTGCAGCAGGAGGCGGGTCGCAAGCTGCGCTTCACCGCGTCGCGGACGATGCGCGCCGCTCAGCGCCTCTACGAGAACGGTTACATCACCTACATGCGTACTGACAGCACCACGCTGAGCGAGACGGCGGTGAGCTCGGCGCGCGAGCAGATCAAGCGCTTGTTCGGAGCGGAGTACTTGCCCTCCAAGCCGCGCGCGTACCGTAAGAAGGTCAAGAACGCGCAGGAAGCCCACGAGGCGATCCGTCCTGCTGGGGACGTATTCCGAACGCCGGAGCGCGTTGCCGCCGAGGTGGGGCCGGACGAGGGGCGACTCTACGAGCTCATCTGGATGCGAACGATCGCGTCGCAGATGCGCGACGCCGAGGGGCAGAGCGTTCAGTTGCGGCTGGGCGCCGTCGTCGAAGGACGGGACGCCGAGTTCGTGGTGAGTGGCCACACGATCACCTTCCCCGGGTTCCTCCGAGCCTATGTCGAAGGGAGCGACGACCCAGCAGCGGAGCTGGAGAATCGCGAGCGACCGCTACCCCCAGTCGAACGCGGCGAGCGGCTTCCCGGTGAGGCGTTCGAGGCCAAGGGACACGAGACCCAACCACCTGCCCGTTTCACGGAGGCCTCTTTGGTACGGCGCCTCGAGGAACTCGGGGTGGGACGTCCCTCGACCTACGCATCGATCATCTCGACGATTCTCGATCGGGGCTATGTCTGGAAGAAGGGAACCGCGCTCGTTCCCTCCTTCACCGCGTTCGCGGTCGTAGCGCTGCTCAAGCAGCATTTTGGTGAGCTCGTCGACTTCGCGTTCACGGCTCGCATGGAGGACGATCTGGACGAGATCGCCAACGGAGTGCAGGATGCGGTCCCCTGGCTTAGGAGCTTCTACTACGGCAAGGTGAATGGCTCCGCGGGGACGGGGCAGGATTTTGCGGGTGGGTTGAAGGCGCTCGTCGCGGACCGTCTCGAAGAGATTGATGCTCGGGCCATCAACTCGCTGCCGCTGGGCGAGGACGAGCAGGGACGATTGATCGTTGTCAGGGTGGGGCGCTGGGGAGCCTACCTGCAGCGGGGCGAAGAGACGGCGCGCTTTCCCGAGGACTTGGCCCCCGACGAGCTGACTATCGAGAAGGCGAGCGAATTGCTCGAGGCTCCGAGCAGTGACCGCGACCTGGGGGTGGAGCCTGAGACGGGCCTCCAGGTGCTGGCGAGGGCCGGACGATTTGGTCCGTACGTCCAGCTAGGCGAGGGGGGTAGTGGCAAGGAGAAGCCGAAGACCTCGTCGCTCATGCGTAGCCAGTCGATCGAGTCGCTCACCCTCGAGGAGGCCCTCCAGTTGCTGTCCTTGCCCCGCGAGGTCGGGGTGGACCCTGCTGATGGTCAGCCGATCACGGCGCAGCTCGGACGCTATGGCCCGTACGTGCAGAAGGGCTCAGACAGTCGTAGTCTGGAGGCCGAAGAACAAGTCTTCACGGTGACAGTCGAAGAGGCATTGCGCCTCCTCGCGCAACCGAAGACGCGCGGACGGCGCGCGGCAGCTCCGTCACCGCCGCTACGAGAGCTGGGTCCAGATCCCGTCTCGGGGCAAGTGATCACTCTTCGTGAGGGGCGGTTTGGTCCCTACGTTACCGACGGCGAAACCAACGCGTCTTTGCGCAAGGGAGACGACCCAGGCACCATCACGGCGGAACGCGCACAGGAGCTGCTTCAGCTGCGACGCGATCGCGGTCCAGCCAAGAAGAAGCGGGCCGCCAAGAAAGCGCCCACCAAGAAGGCGCCCACCAAGAAGGCGCCCACCAAGAAGGCGTCCACCAAGAAGGCGTCCACCAAGAAGGCGTCCACCAAGAAGGCGTCCACCAAGAAGGCGTCAGCCAAGAAGGCGTCAGCCAAGCCGCAGGGTGATGCTGCTGGCGACAGACAGAAATCTGCCGCCACCGTGCCGCATACCCCACTCCAGGAGCCCTAGGTTCGTGCCATCCTCGTTTGCTGCTGCGCGCGGCTCAGGAGTCGTCGTGGCCAATGGCGATAACGAGTCCCGATGCGTCGCTGGTTACGAGTAGCTTGCCGTCAGGAGTGACCGCCAACCCTACCGGGCGGTGCGGCCAGAGGCTCCCCGTATCACCGTTGCCCGCGTACTCGAGTAGCGGCTCGACCACGCCGACGGGTAGCCCCTCGCTGTCGACGGGTAAGCGGACGACCTTGTATCCGGTTTCCGGAGTGCGGTTCCAGGAGCCGTGGAAGCTGACCAAAGCGTCTCCGTTGTAGTCCGCCGGGAAGGAACCTCCCGGGTAGAAGAGGAGGTCGAGCGGCGCGGAATGGGCCTGCATGACCATCGCTGGGGGAACGACGTTGGAGGGGTCTCGACACCAAGCGTCGTCCTGACTCGCCGACGGGTACGCCCATTGTGTCGTCGGTCCCTGGGCGAACTCTTCTGGTAGTGCGCCTTCCGACCAGCAGTACGGATAGCCATAGAAAGCGCCTGGTTGATCAAAGAGGTTGACCTCCTCGCCGGGGTTGTCGTCGTGGATGTCCCCCATCTCCGGGTGGCTGAGGTTGTCTGATCCATTCTCGACGCCCCAAAGCCGGCCCCAGGAGTCAAACCGCAGGCCCACCTCGTTGCGGGTCCCGTCGGCCCACAACTCGGCGGCTCCGAATGTTGTTCCCGTCTCGAGCTGCTCAGGGGAAAACCGAACGATCCGAGCGCGGTCCGAGTTGGTATCCAGGTTGGCGGCAGAGCCCACGCTGACGTACAGGTATCCCAAGTCGTCGAACGCGAGTGTTCTCGTGCTGTGTCCACCGGTGGGTAGACCACTGACGACGGTGGTCTCGCTGCCGAGGGGGACTCGGTCCCCCCCGTAGGGCCAGCGATATACTGCCTCATCAGACGACGCATAGAGATAGCTACCGTGGATGGCCACGCCGTGGTTCAAGCCTGGTGCGGTGGCCAGCTCGACGCGCTCGTCAGCGTCCGAGACTCCGTTTTCATCGTCGTCGTAGAGTAGCACCAGCGCGTTCTGCGACCTCGCCACGACGATGACGTCCCCGGCCTCCGTCACTGTGGTGCCACGGGGCGAGGCGAGGCCGTCTGCCCAGGTCCAGGCGCAGAACCCGGGGGGCACTGCCGCGTTCGCAAGCTCCGCACCCGCGGGGAAGGAGCAGGTGCTGGTGCTTGCCGGCGTGCCACCCGTACCACCGTTTGTGGGTGCGCCCCCCGGTGGGGCTCCCGCCGTCGTCGGCATCCCGCCACCGAGGTTCCCCCCGGACCCTGCTACCCACACCGTGCCTCCGGTTGGCGTCGTGCCTGCAGCGTTGGTGCCGCCCGTGACCTGTCCACCAGTGCTGACTGTTCCGCCCGTCGCTTCTGTGCTGCCGGTGTTGTCGCCTCCCGTCCCACCGCCCGCGCGCGTGCCGCCTGTCGTTCCACCGGAGGGTGAGCCGCCGGTGGTCGTTCTGGCCCCACCTGTATTGGCCGGCGCTCCGCCGGTGACCGCCCCCGCCGCCCCACCGTGGTCCGAGGAGCTAGGCGAACTCGAATCGGAGCATGCGGAGACGGCCACTGCGGCAACCAGCGCAGTAGCTCTCGGGTGTCGATAGTTCATTGCTCTGACTTCCACGCAGACCGCCCTTTCGGTCGAGGAGTGTCCACGTCTAGGGTGGATGGGTACGGCGGGCGGCCACCGCAACCCCGCGAATCCGGTCAGGCCGCTTCGGAACGCTCGGTTTCGGGGTCGGGGGGGTGGCGACGGAGGATCTCTCGCTCCCAGGCGGCGCGTGCCTTGCGGTCGAGCTTGGGGGGAGAGCCCCAGTCGATGCGCAGGTACTCACCAAGGGGATTTGCCAGCCCTCGCGCTTCCGGGTTCCAGTCGACGTTTTCGTAGGTGCCGAACACGCGGTCCCAGAAATCGGTCGAGATGCCGAAGTTCTTGGTCCACATCTTCCGGTCGTGGTGGAGGAAATGCACCGGCGTCCTCATCCAGAAGACAAGGTGCGGTTTCTCGTGCTGGACTTGGTGAGAATACGCAGCGAAGGCGATGTGGGTGCCAGCCCCGATCAGGAACCCCAAGGCCACGCTCGGCATCCCGAGCGGCCAGGCTAGTGGGCCGGCGAGAGCCAGAATGGGGCCGACACCGCCACGCGCGTAGTCGATGAATTCACCCAGCCAGCCCTGCCCTATCTTCAGCAAGTGGTGTCGCCCGTGGACTCGCTTCATGGCAAGGCCTTGGTGCATCCATCGGTGCATCAAGTATTCGCCGAGTGTGCCGGCAACGAACCCGGCGGAAGCGCCAACAAGCAGTGCTGTAACCATGCGGTACCCTCCGAGCGGGTCCTTGGGTCCAACGACGCGACAGTCAAGGCTGGTCAGTTCAATTCCGGCGCGTGGGGAGGCCCCGCCACGTTCCGTCTAGAACTCGGCAAGCCGGAGCGGTGGCCTCCACAGCCATGAGCGATTTTTCGGACGAGGCGGTTCAGGTGAGGGGCTTGGTGGCGCATTTTGCGGGTTTTTCGCTAGGGCGTTCGGTCACGGCGAGTACGATGCGGGCCGCCTATGGACATAACGGGTCTGCGTGCAGAACTGGAGCGGCTGTTCGATCTCGACGAGCTGCAGCAACTGGCCCTAGACGTGCTCGGACTGGAAGCCAGCGCCGTCTCCGATACGAGCGCCGCGGCTACCTTCGCGCAGCGCCTAGTGGATCGGTGTGCCGAGGAGCAGGCGCTCGAAGCGCTCTGCGATGCGATGCACACGACGAAGGACTCGGTCGACCCTCGGCTATCCGAGCTTCGTACTAGGGGCTGCCTCGACGGGCGGGAGCTGGAAGAGGGTGAGGCCTTCGGCAGCTACCGGATCCTAGCCCAGATCGGTAGCGGGCCAGCCGGTGTGGCATACCAGGTGCTCGACGACGCGGGCAGCACGCGACTCAAGGTGCTGCGGCCCGAGGCAACGCGTGACCGTCGGGCGCTGGCGCGGTTCCTCACTGCCAACCGTCTGGCGGCGCGACTCGAGCAGTGCTGGGGATTGCCCGGTGGGATGACCGTTGGTGAGGTCGAGGGACGCTATTACGTCGCGCACCAGATGAACGAGGGCGAGACGCTGGCGGCCTACATCACCCGCATGGGGCCGACCCCGCTGGCCGAGCTTAGGCCGATGCTCTCCAGCATCCTCGAGACTCTCATCGAGCTCCACGCAGCTCACCTGACCCATGGAGCTCTCCACACCCGCAATGTCTTGGTATCGCCACAGGCTGACGGCGGCGCGGTTCCTCTGTTGCTCGATCTGGGCACTGACCGACTTCGTTTGACCTCTCCCGAGAGCCTCGAGCGCCCGGGTCTCCTGTCGAGTGTACTCGTCGGGGCGGTGGCTCCGGAGAAGCTCGTGCGAGGGCCCATCGATGCTCGCGCGGATCTGTATGGATTCGGTCTCGTGCTCTACGAGTTGCTGAGCGGCCAGCCGCCGTTCTCGGGAGAGAGCGCTGGCGACCTGGTCGCGAGGCACCTCTTCGAGGAGCCGGCCCGCCTGAGTGAGGTGGCGCCTCGGGGTTGGATCAGCTCCCAGCTCGACGACCTAGTGCATGCGCTGCTCGCCAAAGTCCCGGGAGAGCGCCCCAAGGACGCCCAAGAAGTGTTGCAAGCCCTCGAGGCCGCGCCGGCACGGGCCCCGCGGCCGTCGATCCAGATGTCCGACGAGGACCTGGAGGAGCGCGTCAACCAGCTTCTTCGCGACCCGACAGAGGAAATGGCGCGCCATCTCGAGTCGGCCATCGACGACGGTGCGGACCCCGCCCGCATCGCCGAGTACTTCGTCTATGCAGGCGAACAGCTCGTTGCCTACGGCAATCCCAATGCGCGCCAGACACGCCGCGATCTCGTGCTTCGGGCGATTCGCATCTACGAGAAGACATTGCGCGATCTGGCGGCTGCCGAGGGACTCGTCGAGGGGCTGCTGGACGACGACCCCAACGACACGGAAGCGAATCTCTTGCTGGTTCGCTTGCGGCGCGCTCAGGGCAAGCACGAGGAGCTGATCGAAGCCCTCGTGGCGCGGAGCGAGGAGGCGACGTCGGGCGTCGAGCGCGCGCAACTGTTGGCGCAAGTGGGCAAGATCTACGAGGAGGACCTAGACGATCCTTCTCAGGCTCTGGTCGCCTACTCGACGGCTTTCTGCGACAACCCGACCGAGGCCAGTTACGCGCGGGCGACCGAACGGCTCGCCGGTACGTCGCAGGACGCCTGGTCCGAGGTGCTGACGAGCTGCGTGGAGACCTCTCAGAGCGAGCTTCCCACGCACCTGCGGCATGCCCTTTGGGTGCAGATGGGGCGTTGGTACTTCAAGCAGGTGGCGCGTCCCGATCTCGCCACACCGGTCCTGCAGTCCGTCGTGGCCGAGGATCTGCGCAACGTTGCCGCGCTGGAAGCACTGGCGGACATCTACCGCAGCAGTCAGCAGTGGATGGAGCTCGGTACCGTGCTCACCACCTTCGCGGATGCCACGCCGAACCCGGCTCAAGCGCGTGACCTCCGCGCCGAGGCTGGCGACATCCTGCTGTACCAGCTGAATGAACCGGGGCACGCACGGACGCTCTTCGAGCAGGTTCTCGCCGAGGATCCCGGGCACGAACGTGCCGCGAACTCGCTAGGCAAGGTGTTCGAACAGAGTGGCGACGTGGCCGAGCACGCGCGGGCGATCGAGCAGCGCTCCCAAACGCTGGCAGGTCAGGAGAGGTGGGCCAGTTTCTGTCGCGTCGGGCGCATCCTCGAAGACCAGCTACACGACCACGAGAAGGCGCTGGCCCGCTACGAACAGGTCCTAGCCGAGAGTCCCACGTTCCTGGACGCCTTGCGTGGCGCGGATCGATGCTGCGTTGCCCTGGAGAAGCACGACCGGTTGCACGAGTTGCTGCGCGCCCAGCTCGAGCTGGCGCGGACTCCGCGTGAGCAGGTCAACGTGATGATACGGATCGCTGAGCTCTATGAGCACGAGTTCATCGATCACCAGCAGGCGGCAGAGATCAGGGAGCACATCCTCGATATCGAGCCGAGCCATGACGAGGCCCTGACCGGTCTGGCCCGCGATCTGCGCGCGCTGAAGCGGTGGACCGACTTGGTGGTGGTGTACGAGCGGCACCTGGATGTGCTCGACGATACGGATCGACAAGTCGTGGTCGGACTGCGCTTGGGCGAGGTCTTCGGCAAGCACCTCGAGGTCCCCTTCCGGGCAATCGAAGCCTACGAGGCGGTGTTGAAGATCGCCCCGTCACACCCCGAAGCGCTGGCCGCGCTCGTCGAGTTGCGTGCCGAAGAGGGTGACATCCAGGAAGCAATGGAGGCGGTCGAAGCGCTGGCGGCGACTGCCAAGACACCGACGGAGCGGGCTGCGCATCACCTGCGAGCAGCCAAGCTCATCGAGGCCTCTGGTGATGGCGCGCGAGCGATCGAGCGCTTCAAGGCGGCAGTGGATGCTGACCCGTCGGATCGCAAGCTGGTGGCCCAGCTGAGGGAAGCCTACGCACGGCGGGGGAGCCATCAGGCTGCCGTCAAGCTCCTCGAGGAAGAGATAGAAACTGCCGAGGGTAAGGCGGAGAAGGGGCAGCTCTGTGCGGAGATGGCCCGCCTGTTGCTCGATGGGCTTCACGAGGACCAGCGGGCGCAGATGATGGCGAACCGGGCGCTCGAATATGACCCTGGCAACACCATCGCGTACATCGTGCTGGGCGATGCTGCGTTTGCCGAAGACCAGTATCTGACTGCGGCCACCAACTACGAACGGGCGCTCAAGGCGGGGACTTCGCTCGAACGGGAGGAGTCGCTGCGCGTCCACGAGTGTTGCGTTGAGTCGCTCGTCAAGAGCGATGGGGCTGAGCGGGCGATCGAGCTTTCGGGCGAACTGCTGCGGCTGGCGCCGGACTCGCTGGAGGTGGCAGCGCGTGTGGCCGAATTGATGTTCGACCACGGCCAACCCGAGCAGGCCTACGAGGCGTACCGGCACCTGATGGCCGAGTTCGATGCGTCGCTGGACCACGAGCTGCGCACACTGGCCACGTTCCGCGTCGGCGATGTGGCGCGCCGGCTCGGAGACTACGATACCGCGGAAACCTGGCTCACGATGGCGTCTGACGCCGACCCCTCGGCTCCCGCGCCGCTGCGGTCCCTGGTTCAGTTGCGCAAGGATCGCGGTGATGACCGTGGTGCCTTCGATTTGATGACCCAGCTGCTCGACCTGGAGGAAGGTGAGCGTCGCGTCGAGTTGCTCGTCGAACTGGGGGACATGGCTGCTGCGCAGTTGCATGACACCGCGCTGGCGTCCCGCCACTACCTGCGGGCACTGACCGAGAAACGGGATGACCGCAAGATCTTGATGAAGCTGATGCAGCTCTACAGCGAGGAGAAGGACTGGCGCAAGCTGGTCAAGGTCATCCTCAAGATTGCCGAGCTGGTCGATGATCCGCCTCAGCGCGCCAAGTACCTGCACACCGCGGCCATGGTCGTGTCGCGCGAAATGAACGACCTCGATCAAGCGAGCGAGCTGCTCCGTCAAGCGCTCACGCTAGCTCCGGACCTGGCGGAAGCGCGGAACGAGGCTCTCAAGCTTGCGCGACGAATGGGCAACCTGGACACCGTGAAGGGGTTGTTGAAGGAGCGCGCGGAGGTGGCAGTCGAGGCGGGGAACACGGCCCTGGCGCTGGAGAGCCTGGATGAGCTCGGCGCCCTCTACTTGGATGTCTTCGAGCGGCTCGACCAAGCGATCGCCGTCGCGCAGTCAGCGACCCAACTGGTTCCGGATGATCTGGCTCGTCGTGAGCACCTCGCCACGCTGTATGCGAAGGATCCCGTTGGCCATTTTGAGGACGCGGTGGCGGCTCAGGAAGAGATCCTCGCCCGCGATCCGTTCCGCGCGGAGGCCTACCGTACCCTGCGGCACATCTACACGGCGGCAAAGTGGGGTGACTCGACGTGGTGCTGCTGCCAGGCTCTCCACGCTTTGGGCCAGGCGACGACGGACGAGGCCACCTTCTTCCGCCGGCTGCGCAAGACGGAACCGGCCGTCGCCCAGTCACGGCTCGACAACGAGACTTGGACCTCGCTCTTGACCCATTCCGATGCCGTCCCGCTGCTCACGGCGCTGTTCGCTGCGATCCAGCCTGCCGTGGCTACCGTTTGCGCGCGACCACTCGAGGAGTTGGGCTACACATCGCATCACCGCATCGATCCCCAGCGCGATGAGCACATGGTCGCGCAAAGTCTGCACTACGTGGCCGAGGTGCTCGAGGTGCCGGAGCCTCCGCTCTACGAGAACACCAACGATCCGGGGATGGTGTCCTTCCTTCACGCGACGACTCCGTCGCTCGTCCTGGGCAGTGCCGCCCGCGCCCAGCATCAACTCGACCAGGCGACCGCCTTCATCTCCGCCCGCCAGATCACCTACTTCCGACCAGGATTCTACGTCCGCCACTTGATTCCGACGGGCACCGAGCTGAAGGCTTGGCTGTTCTCCACGCTGGCGCTGACGGCGCAGAACTTCAAGGTCCCCGCGGATCTCGAGGCCAAGGCGCGAGAACCGCTGCGCGCTCTCAAGGCTCAACTGAGCGATGAGGTGCAGCGCTATCTGGCGCGCGAGGTCGTCCCTCGTTTGCTCGAGAGCGGGGCGTTGGATCTGAAGCGGTGGGTTTCCGCTGTGGACCTGACCGCCGACCGCGCCGGCCTCATCATGTGCAACGATCTGGAGACTGCAGCTGCGGGGGTTCATGGCTCGCATAGCAGCGTTCCGACGGAGCAGCGGCTGGAGCATCTGTTCCGGTTTGCGGTCGGCAAGCCCTACTTCACACTTCGCCGGCAGCTGGGGACGGCCGTCGACCTCTGAGTGTTGGGGCGCTGCCGGCGCGGTGCTGCGTCGTCGCCGGCCTCGAGGCTCGAACCGGGGGCTCACACCGAGTGCCGGGAACGGTGGACCAGCAGCCCCAGCAAGGCCGGCGCGCCGAGGGCGGCGGTGATGACTCCGACGGGGAGTTCGCGGCCGGGTAGCGCCACGCGCGCCAGCAAGTCGCAGAGCACGAGGAAGGCTCCGCCCCAGATGACCGACATCGGGAGCAGGACTCGCGGGGAATGACCCACCGCCAGCCGCACAAGATGGGGAACGAGGAGGCCCACGAAGGAAATGGGGCCGCACCAGGCGACCGTTGCTGCGACTCCCAGCGCCCCCGATCCAAGCACTAGTACCCGGAGCCTCGCCACGTTCACTCCCTGCGCGTGGGCGAGGGCTTCCCCGCCGGTGAGGGCGTGGAGGCCGCGGGTCGAGGCGAGGAGGACGATCCAGGTCACGACCACGAAGGGCAGGAGGACCAGAAGCCCCCGATACCCAACCTGGGGCAGGTGCCCCAGAGACCACTGGATGGCCGCGAAGCGGGCGCCCATGTCTGCGGTGTACTGGAGTCCCGCCGAGACCGCGCCCGCAGCGAGACTGACGGCGATTCCGGCGAGCAGTACGTCGTTCATATGGGCACGTCCAGAGGCCGCCAGCGTCGCGACCACGAGGCTGGCGCTCAGCGCCCCTGCAAACGCCGCCAGCGGAAGCAGTGGCACACCGGCTACCATCCCCGGCAGTCCGATGACCAGTGCGAGGAGCGCTCCCACGACGGCACCGGCCGTCGTGCCAACGGTGCTTGGGGTGGCCAAGGGATTGCCGAAGATCAGCTGGAAGGCCGCTCCTACCAGCGAGAGGGTGCCCCCCACCAGAAGCCCGACGAGAACGCGCGGCACGCGCAACTGCCACAGAATGAGACTGGCGTGCTCCGAGTCGAGCCCCCCGCCGACCAATGGCGCCAGCGCGACGACCATGACCGCCAAGCCGATCAGGATCGCGATCCTCACGCGCTCTCCTCTCCGAGCGGCCAAGGAATGATGATGCGCCGTCCGTCGTGCTCGAAAGAGCGCAGCTGCATCCCGAACAGTTGCGAGAGGTCGTCCGGCAGCGATGGCGAGTCGAGTCGCGATTCCAGGGCGAGCGCCCCTGCGCGCAGCCCCACGATACGCACTCGATCGTGGCAGGGGAGTGCCGCGAGCAGGTTGACGTCGTGGGTAACCAGCAGTGCTCCGAAGCCGTCTTGCCAGAGGCGACCGATCAGTCCGTAGGTTTCGACTTGCTGGCTTGGGTCCAGGTGATTCGCAGGTTCGTCGAGCAGCAGCAGGGGACTCTGCTGTGCCAACAGGGTCGCGAGGGCGACGCGCTGCCGCTCGCCGCCCGACAGCGCAGTGACACTGCGGTCTGCTAGGTGGCTGGCGTCGAGTCGGGTGAGCGCGGCGAGGGCGGCGGCGCGGGACTGCGTCGCGCTTTCTCCGAATCGGTAGCGGCCGGTCGCGACGGCCTCGTGGACGGCGATGGGCTCGTTGTTCACCGGGATCTGGGGCAGCCAGGCGATTCGTGCGGCACGTTCCCTCGGTGTCAGGTGGGCGACGTTCTCGCGGTCGAGGGTGACCAGACCCCGGGTTGGCGCCTGCAGTCCCAGCGCTGCTCTGAGGAGGGTCGTCTTGCCCGAGCCGTTGGGCCCCACCAGGGCCACCAACTGCCCCGCCTCTACCTCCAGCTTGACGTCGCGCAGCAGTGCTCGACCATTTCGCTCCACCCACACCCCGTCGCATGCGAGGTGGGTCACGGACTTTCCTCGTCCACGTCGAGCCGGGCTTCCAGGATGTCGATCAGGTCGATGATTCGCGGCCCAGGAATGAGCAGCCCCGGGTCGTTGATGGCGATCAGGCGGTCGCGCTCCACAGCACGGAGCTGCCGAAGTCGCTGCAGTCGCTGGATGGTGCCTTCTCCATCCTGCTCGGCGAGAACGACGATGCTGTCTGGATCGACCTGCACCAGTCGCTCGAGGCTCAGCGTGGGGGGACCCATGATGTCCTCGTCGATGGCGTGCCGAGCCCCCGCGGCGGCCAGCGCTCGGCCATGGATACTGTTGCGTCTCACGAACCACAGCTGACCGCCCGGGTTGCCGGCGTAGCCGAGCAGTAGGAGCACCCGTGGTGCATCGGGTCCGGGTTTGCGCGCGAGTCGCTCCTCGAGGCGGTGCGCGAGTTGCTCGGCTTCTCGTTCGTGTCCGGTCCATCGCCCGAGTTCGCGCGTTCCGGTGGCGACGTCTTCGACGGAGAGCCAGGGCAGGATACGCGTGGGCGCGACGGCGCGCAGCTGCGGGAGTCGAGCGTCTGCGGCGCTCGGGGCGACGAGCAATGTCGGGCGGAGGCTGACGAGCTGTTCGTAGTCCGGCGTGATCGCGGTTCCCGCTCGGGGCAGTCGCGTCGCGGCGGCCGGCGACTCTGTGTACTCGCTCACGCCAACCACTTGCTCACCAGCACCGATGGCGAAGAGCGTTTCCGTCAATGCCGGAGACAGTGACACAACTCGCTGCGGCCCTTCCTGGTGGTGCCCGGTCGGGTCCGAAACGAGGCGCTGCAGTCCCCAGGCGCTGAGCGTGGCGGTCAGTGCCAAACCCACCACGAACAGGAGGGAGCCGGCTTGCCGCTGCCGAGGTGGCGCCATGCGGGACGCCGTAGCAGCTTTTCCGTCGCTCCAGCAAGTCCGCCCGCGGCTACTGGGGCAAGCGGAAGGCGAGCCCCGCCCCGAACATCCACCCCGAACTCGTGAACCCGGGGTAGCCGGGGTTGTTCGTTTGCAGCCCCGTCGCTTCCGGGAGCGGCGCACCGGTGACGAAGTCTGCCGCGCCATCCGGGAACTCATCGACGACGGGGTGCCGCGCGTCGGAGCGCTTGGTGACCTCTCGTCGCAGGAGGAGCTGTCCGTGGAGGTAGACTCCCACAGAGGTCTCCGACCCGAACACCGCCAGGGGGATCTCCAGACCGGTCAGCGCCGAGATGCGATCGTTGTCCACGTAGTTGGTCCTGCCGGCTTGCTCGGGGACAGGCGAGGGGACGTATCCCACATCCAGCGAGAGCAGACCCGACGCGGTGCGGACTCGGCCGCCGACGCTCACCTCGATCGTATTGTCGAAGGGATCGGCAGGGCGCTCGCCGTGCCGATCACGGTACTGCGACCAGCGATGCAGGACAGCCTGCGACCCCAGGCTCCAGCTGCCGGGCAAGTCGCTGTGACGCCGACTGCCCCAGGCCGCTCCGAGCCCCGCCCGGAGTGGCTGGTACGACTGGGTGAACAGGTAGGTCTGACGGATGTGGTCCTCGTCATCGGGGTAGGTGTAGTTCCAGAAGCGAAGCAGGTTCTCGCCCGAGACGTCGGCGCTGACGGGAGCGTGCCAGGTGGTCGTCAGGGTCAGGCGGCTGGACGGTCTGAGTGCTACCCCGAGATACGGACCGAAGGAGGCGGTGGTCGTCATGTCGGGGTTGATGAGGATGGTGCGCTGGTCGGCGGCATCCGGGACGTAGACCTCGAAGCGGGTCGTGGTGCTCAGGGCCAGGTTCGCGCCGGCCCCCACGGCCAGCCAGCTCGTCAGGTCACCTCCCAGCGCCAGGGCGAAGCTCGTCACGCTGCTGCGATCGCCGAGCATCTCGAAATCGAGCTGGTTGCTGAAGAACTGCTCCCGCTCATCGCTGAAGAAGCCGTCCTGGGAGAGCACGCCGCGCGTGGGAAGGATCGCGAGGAGCCCGAAGGTGACGCGGCCGTCGAAAAGCGGACGGGCCATCCCCACCAGTGCGTACGATGCCGTGTCCCGCAGGTGGGTGTCGCGACGCGCTCGTGGTAGGTCTGTGGTGGCCAGCGGCCGGAGCTCGAGCCGTGAACTCGAGCCGTCCGCGTTGCGGAGTTCGGCGTCGTATACCGATTCTGCGACGTCGACCCCAGTCGGGCGTGGGGCGAGGTGAATGTCCCCGTGGGTGTGCAGTACGAAGTACGAGACCTCCAGTACGGGGCCGCTGCGGGGCAGGAGCGCGGGATTGAAGTACGCCGTCTCCGCGTGGCTCCCGAGCGAGCGGGCGTTCAGCCCATTGGCGCTCGTGGGGGCACCGGTCAGCTCCAGCGCCCCCGACGCCCTGGCGGGACCCGGATCCGCGATACCGAGAGCGGCTGCCATCCCACCCGCCACAAGGCGCCCATCGAGAGGGATGCGTGAGGACCACATGAGCGGGTCGCATACTAGACGACTGGCCGCTTCTGGCCCGGAGTTTGGTGTAGAACCGGCCCGCGGGATGGAAGTTTCTTCGCTTCCGGTCGCTCAATCGGAGCACCCCAGCTGATCTTGCGCTGCTGTCACTGCTAGCCTTTGCTGCGTGCGGTGGCGAGGTGTTCTGTCGTGGGCGGTGGGGCTTCCCTTGGTTCTGGCCTGCTCGGGAAGTCCCCGGTCCATGGGTCCACCGACGACACCCGAGGAGGACTTGCCAGATCGGCGTGTCCCACCAGAGCCGGAACTGGTTGCGGGCGCTGCGCCGCTCGAGCTCCTGGAAGAGCCGCCGCCGTTTTCCGAGGAGCAGCTCGACGAGCAGACGGAGCGCTTCCTCAAGGGGGTCGAGCTGGCCGTGCTCCCGAGCTCCCCGGCGCTTGGGGAGCTCGGTTCGCCGATCGTCGCCCCCGATCCGCGCCGCGAACGGGTTGCGCCGGACGAGTTGCTGGTCGCAACGCTTTCGCGTGACGCGGATGCTGGCCCGGTCGGGCGCCGCGTGCAGTCCTACCAGACCGTCTTCGCCCGGCCTCCGGTGGCCGCGATGGACGAGGCCGGAGGACTAGCGCTCCGCTTCGAAACGACGGTCCCCGCGCCGTCAGTGACCGCATACTACGGGACGGTGACCCCCCAAGGCGCCCTGCTCGAGACCCGGCTTCGCAAGCAGAGCCGCCGGTCGATCAGCGACCAGGCGGGCCTGCTGCATCGGATCGACGTTCCGGCTGCCGCCCTGCTGGATGAGCCCTATGATATCCATGATACTCGGCACACCGGTCGTGGTTGGGTGGCTTGGCGGGTCGAGGTTCTAGACCTCGAACATGGTTCGGCTCGAGTGTTCGACGGGGTGACCCCGTTTCGGTGTGAACCGATCCCTTGCGCTCGCGGTGCTCGCTACGTTCAGCTGCCCGCGTTCCGCTTGTCGCCACAGGTGGATCGGGTTGGCGCTGACCGTGCCACGGTGTCGCTGGCGACCGACGTTCCGACGCAGGCCGTCGTGCTGGTCCAAGCCGCAGGAGACGAGATCCAGCGCTTTTCCGGTAGCCGGGCCGACACTCGGCACGAGATCGAGCTGCGCGGACTGGTGCCGCAGACTCGCTACCGCTACCAGGTACTCGCCGTTGATGCTCGCGGTGAGGTAACCAGAGGCCGGGGTGCTACATTTCGGACGGCACCAGCGACGGATGACACGGCTGCTGTTTCGTTCGTGGCTCTGAGCGACGCGCGCAGCGGCGTCGGATCAGCCGACGAGCACTATGCTGGAACGAACCGCCGCGTCCTGCGCCAGCTTCTGGCTCGCGGCTTGGAGAGGAACCCGGACTTCTTCCTGTTTGTCGGGGATCTCGTGGATGGATACACGACAGAAGTTGGAGTCTTCCGGTTCGAACTGGAGGCCTGGCTAGAGACTGTGGCGCCCGTGGCCGCCTTCGTGCCCATCTACGAGGCGATGGGAAACCACGAGGCCCTGGTTGACGCGTGGACGGCGGGTTGGGCCATTGGCAAGTCGGGCGAGGACAGCGCGGAGGCGGTCTTTGGCGAACTCTTCGTCAATCCGCGGAATGGGCCCGAGGCAGAGCCTGGTGCTCCTCCGTACCGCGAGAACGTCTATAGTTTCGACTACGGAATGGTGCACGTGGCCATCGTGAACTCGAACTACTGGTGGCGCTCTCATCCCGACCGGAAGGACCATCCGGCAGTTCAGCATGGGCAACGGGAAGGATGGGTGAACGATGCGATCCTCGAGTGGCTGGACCAGGACCTCAAGTCTGCCCACGAACGGGGTGCGCGCCATCTTTTCGTGGGCACGCACGAGCCCGGATTTCCCAACGGAGGACACGTCGGCGATGCCATGTTCTGGGACGGGGAGATTCCAGAGGTCCTCCGCCAGCGCGACAAGTTCTTTCGGGTGCTCGCCCGACATGGGGTGAGCATTTTTTTCTGCGGGGACGAGCACAACTACAGTCGGACACGGGTGGACGAGCGACTGGTGCCCGGGTTGGCGCGGCCCGTCTGGCAGGTCACGAGCGGTGGCGCCGGGGCGCCGTACTACGCCCAGAACCGTCGCGTGCCTTGGGTGGAGAACGTGGCTCAGTTCGATGTTCGGCAGCATCTCGTTCTAGTGCGGGCTGTCCGGGATGGGCTGACGGTCGAGGTCGTGGCCATCACGGGGGAAGTCATTGATCGCTTCGAGCTAGCAGCGCTGGCCGACTAGGTGACCGACGTTCGACCCCGCCCGGCGCCTGCCAGTACGGCGCCGGCGCTTCCGGGGACGGGGACTGCCGTCTTCCACAGGCTTCCCCGATCGCTCGTCCCGCAAGGTGCTATGATGGCCCCGTGGTGGGCGAGCAGAGGCGCGAGCTCTGGATCTCCTGGGCAGGGGGCGGCGTACGGTCGACCAACGGAACGATCACGGTTGGTCGCGAGTCCTCGTGCGAGGTATCCCTTGTTCGTGACGCCGGGGTGTCACGACGTCACGCCCAGCTCAGGTTGCTGCCAACGTCGATCAAGCTCCAGGATCTTGGGAGTCGAAATGGCACCTTCGTCGAGGGTCGACGGCTGACCGGTGCGGCGTTGCTGACCGGCGGAGAACGCCTGCGAGTCGGCAATACCGAACTCAGAGCGTATCCCTCCGAGGGCGACTATCGCCACGCCCTGCAGAGCAATCGCGTCATCGAGCAGCCGCTAGTGGACGACATTGGGGACACGACCCTGAGCAGCAACCAGTTCGGTGGGCTGCTTCGCGACATCGCGAGGGCGACCTTGACCAACCCGTCCGAGGTGGCGGTACTCGTGGCGGAGGCCTGCGATACCGCTCAGCAGCTCGCGATGGCGCAACGGCTCAGTTCGTCGGATGCGGCGATCGTCGCGGATTGCGCGGTCCGCGAGGCGCTTCGTGCCAAGGACTGGAGCTGGCTGCAGCGCGTGTTCCTGATGTTTTCCATTGCACGGCTACCGCTGCCGATCGATGTCGCCCGGCAAGTGATGACGGCACGTCGGGAGTTCGGCGATTTCCCTGAAGAGGAGCTTGGCGGCTATGTGGGCGTGCTGGCGGGACTGGACTCGACTAGTCACAAGATGCGTGAGCAAGTGGCGACGGTGTTTCGCATCCTGACCGACGCTCGTTGAAAGTACGAGGTCGCCCTCCGTTGCGTGCGCCCGACCGCCAGCGGGCCGCGAGTGGTTGCCACTGAACCGATCTGCGGTGGACCTCGCGTCGGGGGGGCGCCATTGGCGGAGATTCGCTGCTGTTCGCCCCCGAGAGACGGCGGCGAGAGGCGGTTCAACCGGCGCCCATGCCGAGAGGCGACGCTCCACCGGCCGCCGAGCAAGTTCTGCTGGAACCCATGTGGGGGGATCCGCGGTTGACCTTCCGGGTTCGATTTGTTGGGGTCGTGGTCCAGGACGGAGGGAGCCGTCAACGGAGGAACCATGCATACGAAGTCCATCTTCCCGATTTGCCTGACGAACTGCTTGGTCGCGAGTGCGGTGGCCACTCTGGGGTGCTCCCCTGCCGCGCCGACACCAGTGAGTGCACCACCCCCGCCCCCATCGGCTTCCGCGGCCCCCGCGACGACGGCGTCTGCGGCGGCCGATGCGGCGTCTTCCTCACCGCAGATGGCGCCGCCGACCATTCTCACCGGGATGGGCTTGCTGGCGCCAGAGTCCGTGCTCCACGATGCAGAGCAGGACGTTTACTTCGTCAGCAATGTCAACGGGAAGCCTCTCGACAAGGATGGCAACGGATTCATCTCCAAGGTGTCCCCAGACGGCAAGCTCATCGAGCTGAAGTTCATTGCCGGCGGGCAGAAGGGCGTTTCGCTTGATGCGCCCAAGGGCATGGCCATCGTCGGAGGGCTGCTGTACGTGACCGACATCACCTGGGTTCGGATCTTCGACCGGAAGACGGGAGCGCCACAGGGCAAGCTGTTCGTCAAGGGTGCTACCTTCCTGAATGACCTGGCGGCGGACGCCAATGGCAAGCTGTACGTGACCGATACGGGCTGGAAGGCAGGGGAGAAGGACTTCGAGGGTACGGGGACGGATGCCCTCTTCGCGATCGATCCCAAGGTGGTCACTCCGAAAAAGATTCTGGGTGACCCCCAGCTAGGAAACCCAAACGGGGTCGCTGTCGCCAAGGATGGACCCTGGGTGGTGAGCGCTAGCGGCGAGCTCTACCCGGTGCGGGATGGCAAGAAAGGGCAGGCGACCAAGCTTCCTAGCGGAGCGCTGGATGGGCTCGTTGCTCTGGAGGATGGGACCTTCCTCGTGTCCAGTTGGGCGTCGTCTTCCGTCTATCGGGGTAAGCCTGGTGGTACGTTCGAGGCGATCATCGAGAACGCGAAGTCGCCGGCCGACATTGGCTATGATGCCAAGCGCCACCGCCTGCTGATGCCGCAGATGATGGAGGACAGCCTGCGCTTCTATCAGCTCCCCGCGGGGGGCAGTCCCTCGATGCCTCCCCCCGAACCGGAGCAGAAGCCCACGCCGGATCCGGCCCAGCCCACGCCAGCTCCGGCCCAGCCGGCGGCAGCTCCGGCTAAGTAGCTGGGGGGCAGGTCGGGTGTTGACGAGACGCGGACGGGCTCCACGTCTGCGTTATGCAGATGTCGACTCGCCCGCGTGGGCTGACCAGGATTCCGTCTCTGACGGCGACGGGACTTGTCGTGTTGGTCGCTGGTTGCGGTCGAGACGGCCGTAGTCGGACGGTCGCGGCAGCTCCACCCAGCACGGCGGGGGAATCCCAAGCGGCACCGGACTCGAGTGACAGCGACCGGGATCAAGCCACCGCGAAGGTTCAAGTGGCGACCCTCGCCGGAGGTTGTTTCTGGGGTATGGAGGAGCTGCTCCGGGCAATTCCGGGGGTGCGGAGTACGGTGGTTGGGTACATAGGGGGAGCGCTTCCGAACGCGACCTACGACCAGGTCAAGTTGGGCCGAACGGGGCACGCAGAGGCAGTCCAAGTCACGTTCGACCCGACCCTCGTGAGCTATGACCAGATTCTGGCCGAGTTCTTTCGGATGCACGACCCCACCACTGTTCATCGTCAAGGCAACGACGTTGGCAGTCAGTACCGGTCTGCGATCTTCTATCACTCGGCGGAACAGCGGCAGGCCGCGGAAGGGATGAAGGCCCGGGTCGAGGCATCCGGCGCGTGGTCTGATCCCGTGGTTACCGAGATCGTGGAGGCGGGCGCGTTCTACCCGGCGGAGGAGTATCACCAGGACTATCTTCAGAAGCATCCGGATGGGTACACCTGCCACTATCTGCGACCGGTGACTTTCTGAGCGCTAGCGGACCGCGCTCAGGACGGTCGGGCCATGTTTGGAACGGCCCTCGCCACGGTGCGGACGATCAGTGCGGGTCCGTTGCCCATCGCGGATCGCCTGCCACGAGCCACTCGAACAGCTCGGGAAGGCGCTGGGCGACCGCGCCGCCGCTCGTGTGTCCGCCGTCGACGACGTGCTCGGCTCGGGTGGGCACCCCGGCCTGCTGCAGCCAGCCTTGGGCGGTTTGCGCGCGCGCGGCGCAGCTGGCGACTCCACATAGGAAGGCGATACGTTGTCCACCACCATCGCGGAACCGACTGGCGATGGGGACGTTCCATTCCGCTCCACCGCCCTCGATGAAGCACGCTCGGGGGAAGCTCGATGGGGCCCGCGCGACCATGAGGGCTCCCATGATCGCGCCCTGAGAATACCCAGCGAATACGGCACCGTCGATGGCGACCTGGTCGGGGTAGGCGCGGGCGAGGCTCGCTACTGCGCTGTGGGTCGCCGCGAGTAGGTAGTGATGGTCGGGAAAGTAGGAGCTGGCCTCCGGGTACGGGATTCGGAAGTCGGTGCGCCTGCCGCGTGGACACAGGACGAATCCCCGGTCCTGGACGACATCTGCCCACAGCGCGCAGTGCCACTCGGGACGTCCACCAGCGCCGTGGGCGACGACCAGCAGTGGGCGAGGGTGGGGGGGACGGGGTACGGACACGACTGCAGGCCCGTACCCCTCCACGGCGAGCGAACGCAGCTCCATCGCTGGCGCAGCGACCGCTGGCGGGGTCGCTGCGGCGCTGCCGGCAGGGGCGACAGGTGCCAGCGATGCCGGATGCTGGCTCGGGGAGTTCGGTGGAGGATTGGGCAACGTGACTGGCATTGGTGCGCAATCGGCCACCCATGCTGCCGCAACCAGCACCAAGAGCTGGCCCATCGTGCGCGGGACGCCGCACTGCGACTCGTCCCCGCTCGTGCTCATGACTCGCCGCGATGCACTGGGCTCCCACAACCTGCGGCGGAGCGACGGTTACCAGGCTTCACCGCGCGTTCGACAGGCACGCTGACTCGTTGGCACTGCGCTCACCGAGTAGGGATTCGCCGCGGGCACGATTGCAGTTTGCGGTCGGTCGCTCTCGTGCCCGCGACAGGCCCAGAATTGGTCGGCAGGACGGGGCCCCAAGTCTGACGCCATCAAAGCCGTCCAGCCGCGGTTCGTCAAGTGTTGTGTGGGGCCACCCGCGATCGTCGGTGATTCAGTTTGCTCGGCGCGGAAAGCTTGTGACCTCGACCGCCCAGCACGGGCAAGGTGCTCGTCTTGCTAGGCGCTTCGACGCAATGCGGGGGCGAGCACCCGGTCCAACACCGCGAGCTGCTCGGCCACCGGCGCATTGATCTCGATTGCCGCATCGTGACCAGAGTTGACCTGCTCCGCGCAGCGAGCAACGACCGCAACTCGTCTCGCATGGGATCTGCTCATCTTCATCGGCGATCCGTCTGACACAAACGGCGCCACGATCACGTCGACATCGTGGTCGTCCAGCGTTCTGGCTGCAGTCTCATCGCTCGGGGTCAGCTCGAAGAACCAGTCCGGGCGTACTGCGCGGGCAAGATGTAGTGTTTCTCGGAATGTTTCGAAGACCCGTCCCACCAGTAGAATCCGGCGGGGCTGTACTGACATCGGAGAGGGACGGCTGGAGGGCATTGCTGGCGGGTTCTGCAAGGATGGGGCCAGCGGGTCACGTGACGGGTAGCGGCCACTTGCGAATCGCCGGCGTGGCAGGGAGTTCCGTCGCTGCAATGCAGCCCTTGCGCCCGGGCAACGCACAGGTGAGCCAGGGCAATCCGAATGCGTGCTCTCGCCAGGGACGATGCGGGTCTCGTTCTGGTCCCGGTGGGGGGGTGATCTTCGCTCGGTCGGGTCCGGATCACCCAGTAACCGGTGGGAGCTCTGGTGCCGCTGCCGGAGTGGTGCGGCTGGTGCCTGGCTTCTCGATTGTTGCTGCTCTCATCCACCGTTGATGATTTCTCCAATCGATCGTCTGAGTTCGACGGGTTGGTCGAGCCCAACGGCGTGCGAGCTGGCGAAGACAGGTGCGTCGACCGTGCGCTGGACGCCATCGGTTAGGGTGACGGTCAGCGTTTCTCGCTCGACGTTGCTCTCGACCGCGGCGACCCCGGGCAGACGCGACAGTACCGCGGGCAGTGCGGGCCCGTACACGTGTAGATCATAGGTCGCGCGCGTGATCATGGTGGTGGTGTAGCGCAAGTTGGAGACGAAGAGCGCAGGCAGCAGGCTGGCGTCCGGATCCGCGTCCAGGGTGCGCACCGCCTCGTTCCGGAACACGCTCGGAACGAGCGGATGCAGGGCGACGAAGTACGAGTCCCATGGGGCGAGCGCGGGCAGCTGGTCCTCGAGAGCTGCGGGCTTTGGGGATGGGGGCTCTCCATAGCGAAATGAGTGCGCGGACCGGCGGTTCAGCACCGACAGGAGCTCGGGAGCGGACACGCCGAAAGTCGTCGCGAGGGCGACCGGGTCGCGCGCCGTCTGGCGGGATCCCTCCAGCAACGCGTCCAGCCAGCTGCTGGGTGCTCGGTAGTCGTACCGACTGACGCCGATTGAGGCGACGAACTCGTGTGCGTTGACGAATGCGTCACAGGGGGGAGGCTGTTCGGCACAACGTCGGTAGGGAAGCCCAGCAGCGCGCGCCAGCTCGTCCAGGACCGAGTTGGGTTCTTCGAACAGTCGCCCCGCCTCTTCGTCTTGCAGCCGTCCGGCAATGATGGGTTGCAGGAGGATCTGGCCTCGAAATCCTTCGGCTGCCCGGCGCGCGTCAGGTGGCTCGCCGAAGCGCAGTGCGAGATGGTCTTCGAGTGCGATTCGCAGCGCTGGCGAGGAGAAAGGTCGCACGGAAGCAGCGGCGTCGCCTGCCGACAAGAACAGGTCTAGCAGGACTGCGGTTCTTGCTCCCCCGTAGCTCTCGGCGACGAAGTATACGTCGCGGCGCGCGTGCTCGGGGTGCTGTCGGAAGAAGTCCAGGAGCACCCAGGCGACGTCGGCCGCGTCACGAAAGACGTTGTACTCGCCCGCACCGAAGCGTGCTTGACGGGTCGTTGCGCTTCTGACCTCTGGCTCGACGACGTAGGAGAATCCCGCGTTCCGTGCGTCGATGAACAGGGTGTGGCCGAGCGTGACCAGTTCGCGCAGTTGCTGTGCCAAAAGGAGAATGGAGGCCCCCGGTCCTCCCGCGGTGACGACGAACAAGGGCGCTGCCGGGTCGTCCACGGTCGCTGGTCGATAGCTGTAGAACAGTTGCGCTTCGCCGCTCGAGAGGGTCGTGTCTCCAATTCGATAGGTGTCGACCGGCACCCGACTGAAGCTCGAGGTGGGGGCCCAGATGGTTTCGTCCGGTGGAGGTGCGCGGTCACACCCGCAGAGCGCTGCCGCCAGGCCGACGAAGAGAGTGCGCACCATGGTGTCAGTCTACCGCACTCCCCTCGCATCGGGAGCTGGCGCCGCTCCGTAGCAGAGGAAGCCGTGGGTGCTACAGGGCCTGTCGTCGGGCCGCAGGCGGCGGGGGGCTGGCGTCATCGCCGAGGTCTACAGGCTGTGGCGTTGACCTGGCGCGGGGATCGACGCGTACTCGAGACGCCGGCTCACCAACGCGGACGCGCGTTGACGGGTACTGGCGCGGGCTGCCGGCCAACCGCTCCTGTACCCGCCGCAGCTGGTCATCGATGCGTCTTCTCACCATGGCGGTCCGCTGGTTTGTTCGAGTCAGCGGGCGTCCGGCGAAGAGCGTGATGAACGCAAGGACGAGCGGCACGATCGTCGCGAAGACGACCCAGACGAGCAATCGGGCCAGCGCAAGACCGTGCGTCATGCAGGTGATCGCGAGCGGGGTAGGGAATCCCGAGCGGGAGGCTCGTCGCGAGGTCCCGCGACGCTGTTGGGCGCGACCAGGTGTTCCGAACATCACTCGTTCGAAATCCTCCCATGCCTCGCGCAGTTCGTGTTCCACGGGCCATCTCGTGGCGCTGGGTCGAGGATTGTCATGGTCTGCTGGGTGCGTCTCCGGACTGGTGCGCCGTCGCACGCGGCGCCGCGGCGATTTGGCCCGCTCGCTGGGGGCCGGCGAGGCGGTGGCCCGCGCTCCGCGTGGAAGTCCCGCGTCGTCGAGGGTCGCCAGTAGCGGGGTCAGTCGTGACGCCCGCTCGTCGGGGTCGGGACGCAGTGTTCGAGCGAGGACCGCGATGAGTTGCGGACTGGCGACCCCACGCAGGCTGCGCTCCACATCGATCCCAAGGCCCTGGTGCGGGAGAGTCTCTGGCTGGCGACCAGTCAGCATGCTTAGCGCTGTTGCTCCAATGGAGTAGACGTCGCTGGCTGGCAGGGCTCGTCCTTGGAACTGCTCGGGTGCCATGTAGCCGAACGTTCCCACCACGGTCGAGCCCCCCTCCGGCTTCAGTGAGTCTCGCACGCAACCGAAGTCGACGAAGGCGAACGTTCGATCGGGGCGCACGATCACGTTGCCCGGCTTGAGGTCGCGGTGGATCACGGGGGGCGACTGAGTGTGCAGGTAGTCGAGCACCCGCGCTGCGGAGCGCAGCAACTGCACCACGTCCTGCTGGTCGAAGCGACTGCCGTTGCGAAGATGGTCGGCGAGGCTAGTTCCCTCCACCTTGCTGGTAACCAGGTGGAGAGCGCCATCCTCCTCGAAGTGATCGAGGTAGCGGGGGAGGGCCGGGTGGTCCAGCCTCGCGAGCACCCGAGCTTCGCGCTCGGCGAGCTCGATGTCCTTCCAGCCGCGTGCTCCTCGGATTCGAAATCGCTTCACGGCTACGAGTCGCCCGGCAAGCTTGTCTAGAGCCTCCAGCGTTTCTCCCTGGGATCCTTCTCCCAGCTTGCCGAGAACCTGGTATCTGCCGCCAGATAGCGCTTCGGGCATGCTCACTCAGAGAACATGGCCACGCTCGGCACCCTTCGCCATCGGGCGGGCACAATTTGCCGAGGATGGATCTTTGTGCCCAGGGGGCTCTGGTTTCGCCTGTTTCCCGGCGAGATGGGAACGATTCTGACGGGCTCAGTGGGCTCTCACTATCGAGCCAACTTGGGCGCTTCATTCGAGAAAGCAACCGACGAGCCGTTCGAAGACCACCTGGATGCTGGTTGGGACGAACTTGACGGGCAGCTACTCCCCTCGCGGAGCAAGAGTTCTTCCGCGAGATGAACGATCTCCAGTATGGCCCAGACGGTCGCGTGCCCACGTCGTGCGCGGGCCGCGACGTCGCTCAGGGGAATGACCAGCCGCGCTGCTCGACCATCTCCTCCCAGGTGCGACGCAGCAGCCAGGTGTCACCGAGTGTCGGTGTTCCCTGGTTCGTTGATCCCACGATCATGAGCGAGCCGCCGTCGGGTCTCGATCCGGTCCAGTCGTAGTAGTCCTGGAAGCCGAACCCGTGACCCATCTCGTGCTCGATGACGAAGTCTCCGTCACTGCTGAGGCGATCGAGGAATGATAGAATTGGCATCCTCAGACCCCAGTCGCCGCCGACGGCGGCGGCGCCACCGCCGGGCAGCTCATCGCTCACCCAGATCCAGTAGTCCGTGTGGAAGGCGTCGCCGCCCGGGCAGGCAGGGAACTGATGATCCCAGTTGGTGAAGAACGAGCAGGTGTCGGGACACTTGGGCTCGCCGTCGTCATCCGTCTCCGTGTACACTGCGACGGCTGGGTCTAGATCGGCGACCCAGGATTCGCTCCCAGGACGGACCGCCCAACCCGTAACCCTGACCGTGATCCCGTCGGAGTACGGGAAGCATCCGTAGTCCCCGAGGGCTTCGAACCAGTCGTTGATCCACCGCTGCACGGACGGTGCCACCTCGGTCTTGACCTCCGTGGACGGTGCGGTCGTCGCGCCCCACCTGACACAGAGGTTGAGCTCGCCATGACCCCGGATCACGTTGTCGAGCAACCAGGCCTGGCGACTGGCGATGTTGTCGCCCAGTTGCGCGTTCCAACTCTCTTCGACCCAGGTGGCGACGCTGGCGGGTGGGGCCGAGTATGAGCAGTCCGGGGCTCCCCCCGTCGCTTGCCCTCCACTCGCGGCGGCTCCTGTCCCGCCGTTGGGAGGGGCTCCTGCCAGTGGGG
>JBNLDK010000225.1:0-9079 GCA_050304295.1 Polyangiaceae bacterium | reverse complement strand
GGTGGCAATGGCGGTCCCGGCGGACCCGGAGGCGCCTCGGGAGGTGGGGCCGGAGGCGTGTCGGTGGGGATCCTGTACGCGGGGAGCGCCCCGACGGTGGACGGGGCGACGATGAGCCTGATCCAGACGGGCTCGGCGGGTGAGGGCGGTGGCGCGCCCAGCAGCGTGTCGAGCGGGAGCGGCATCGACGGTGTGAGCGTGGCGGTGCTGGAAGCGCCCTAGCCGACCGGGAGCGATCCTCGAGCATTCCCACCCAGCTCCTGCGGGGCGAGGGCTGGGCGCCCCCGCCTCGCCCCACCACCCGGCTCGAGCGGGGCGGGGCCCGCGGCCACGCGCTGGCGCTACGGTGACGCGAGGATCGCGGCGATGATCACACCGATGTAGGCGATGATCATGAACCCATAGAAGAGCCAGAGGATGCCCCAGATGGCGCCGAACACGATCCCGAGGATCAATCCGACCAGGCCGAGCGTGCCGTTCGAGTTGTTCGGATCGCCGGATTCTCGCGCCTGGCGACGCGCCTTGATGCCGAAGTAGATGGCGAACAGGCTGATCGGGAAGCAGGTGGTCGTGAAGCCGAGGATCCCCATGACCAGCGCGAGGATTGCCTCCGTGGACGTGGGGGTGGGGGCGCGATGCCCTGGGTAGGTCCCCACCGGGGGTGGATGGAACTGCCCCGGTGGTCCGCCCTGGGGTGGGTAGCCGGCAGGGGGCCCACCGGGTGGCGGGTAGCCAGCAGGTGGACCTCCGGGGGGTGGGGGATAGCCAGGGCCAGGAGGCTGCATGGTCGCAGACTACGTGAGTTCGCTGGGGGGGTCGAGAGGCTCGAGAAACGGTAGCGCCAGCGCGCTGAAAGGCTGGGAACGATGGTGCTGGAGCACCCACATGGGGTCGAGCCTGGGGACAACGCGCGCGGTCCTCACCGAAGCGTACCAGTGCACGACCCGCGTCTTCGGGGTGACGAACTTCGACAGCGGAGCGCGGGACTGACGAAACCAGTGCTCGCTGATCTCGGGGCCCAGGGGGTAGAAGACCTCCGGCGGGTGTACGACGAGATCCGGCGTTTGGTAGTCGGCCACGGCTTGCTGCAGCAGGTGTGTGCCAAGCCCGTAGCGGCTCTGCTGCTGGCGCTCCGGGGCGTCCACCATTCGCGAGAGCAGATCGCGCAGCAGCGGGTGCCCGGGTCGGCACCCCATCACGGCGTTGTTCACGGCGGCGGGATACCAGTCCTGCACGCGGCGGAACCAGCGCCAACCCTGGGGGACGCGGCGCAACACGTCGCGCGCGCCGGTGCGCGCCCAGGCCGCGACCAGGCGGCGGACGTTCCGGCGGCGAGCGGGGTCGTGGGGAAACGCCAGGTACTCGGTGCCGCAGAAGGCTCCCGCCTCGTCTAGCAGAGGAGAGAGCGAGCCGATGGTCACCGTGTCGAAGTCGAGATAGATGCCCCCGCGTGTGTAGAGCAGCGCGGCGCGCAGCACGTTGGAGCGTGCCGCGGGGCGCCGCAGCAGGCGGAACAGATCGATGAGCTCGCCAGCACGGTCGCCGACGGTCTCGAGGAGAGCCTCTGGGTCCAGGCGCTCGACCTCGACCCCGGGCAGGTCCTGGGCGAGCGGCCACCACTCCGAGGAGATGGAGTCGGTGTGGTGAACGAGGATACGGTCCACCTCGGCCATCTCGCTGGCCGAGGCCAACGCTAGCCAGTGGACCCACGGGAAGTGATGTCCCAGCCAGATGAAGTGCGCGTCGACGCTCATCCCAGCAAGCGGTGGATCAGGCTGCGGGCGATCGCCGTTCCGGCGCCGAAGCCAGCCCCGTGCGCCGCGCCGGACATCAGGTTCTGGCCGAGTCGGCTGACCACACTGGGTCCGGTTGCGGGCGAGCTGGCCGCTCGCTCGTGGAAGTCGATGATGGACTGAAGCTCGCCAACATCGAGCCAGGCGCCGTGTGCGTCGCAGACATCCACCTCGACACCTCCGGCGACGGTGACCTTCTTCATGGTGGTGGCACACACTGGGCAGTTCACGGTCTGGCTGGGCATCGCGCGCTCCTCGTGGCCAGGTTAGCATCCCCGGTTCCGGGCGACGTCACTCGAGCTCCGGCGAACGCGGCGCCGGCTGGGTCGGAATACAGAAACGCCGTGTTCGGGCCTCGCGACCGCCGGGATCGGCTGAGGGACCGCTCGGACCGTTCCCTGGTCCGGAAAGTGCGGACCCATTGTGGAATTCCGCCGCGGAGTCCCCCGTGTCGCAGCGAACGCGGGGGGGACTGGCGATGCTGGCGCGAGTCCCATAGATTCGGTCCCGCGAGATCTCGATGACGCACAGGGCTCGGTGGTGGATCTGGGGGATGGTGGTGCTCGGCGCTGGCACCGCGGCGGCCGGGTGTCGCCGCGAATCGCCGCCGCCTGCCGAGCAGCAGGTCTCGGGACCGGTCGTGCTCCTCCGCGGGGTGTTCGTCAGTGTGGCCAAGACGGCCCAGGGGCACGCGGAAATCGTGCGCGATGGCGAGCGGTTCGAGCTGCGTCTGCGTGGTGTCACCATCGAGTCGAAGCGACCCGTGCGGGTGTACCTCGTGGGTGCCGAGCGGGCCTCCACGACGCGCAGTGTGTTCGAGGCTCGGCTCCAGTACGACATGGCCGAGCTCGAGGTGGGCGCGGATCCGCAGATCATCGCGCTCCCCAGCGAGCCCGATCCGTCACTGCGCAGCGTCGTGCTCTGGGAACCGACGTTCTACGTCAACCTCGCCTACGCGCCGCTGACTCCCCCGGGTGACCCTTCTCCACCCTGATCTGGGTCGGATGGAAAAGTTGCGGCGCCGGCGAGAGGGGGAGCTCACCGGCGCCGCGGGGCGCCAGGACCGGCATCGGAGCGTGGTCGGGCGGCAGGGTCGCCCGACCACGAAGGAGAAGCGTCACGGCATCGCGCACAGAACGCTGGTCGTGCCAGCGAGCTCGGAGCAGTCGCAGAACTCGAGATCGGCACCGAGGCAGTCGCAGGAGTTGCAGTTGGGCTCGAAGGCGGCGCACTCGAAGGTCGTTTCGCTGCCCTGCGGGCCTCCCGAGGTCTCGAGACAGTATTCCTCGCCCGTGATGCAGCGGGTCGCGTTGCCACACACGAAGACTCCGTCGGGCGCTGACTCGCAGGAATCCTGGTCGCCGAACTGGCTCCAACCCGCGGGGGCGATGCAGGGCGTCCCGTACTGGCAGCAGCCGCCCGAGACCGGATCCTTGGCCCAGACGACGACCTCCTCGCACGCGATGGTCACCTCGAGCGGAGCGGGGCAGAGGGGCGCCGCCTCGCAGGTCTCCATCGAGTAGTACTGCGGCCAGTCCAGCGGGGCGTCGCAGGGGGTGCCGTACTCGCAGCAGAGGCCGCTCGTGGGATCCTTCGACCAGACGACCACGTCGATGCAGCCCACGAGGGGATCCTGTGGGGCCGGGGCTGGGCATTCCGCGCAGGCCATCTCCGTGCAGACCCACATGCCGTCGGCGCAGCCGCAGCTGTTGCATCCATCATCCGCGGGACGCGTCTCGCCCTCGGTGCACTCGCAGAGGCGCTCGGTGGGGGCTCCCCAGAAGCCGGCGTCGTTGCAGGTCTGGGTGTTGCAGCCGTCGTCGGCGAGGCGTGTGTCGCCGGGGGTGCACTCGGAGCAGGCCTCCAGGGTGCAGAGCCACCTGCCGTCGGTGCAGCTGCAGGTGTTGCAGCCATCGTCGGCAGGGCGAGACTCCCCGTTGACGCACTCGCAGGCGCGCTCGGTGGGGGGGCCCCAGAAGCCTGTGTCGTCGCAGGTCTGGGTGTTGCAGCCGTCGTCGGCGAGGCGCACGTCGCCGGGCGCACACTCGGCGCAGGCCATCGTCGTGCAGGCCCAGGTGCCGTTCGCCTGGCAGGTGCAGCTGTTGCAGTCCGCGCGTCGGGTCTCGCCCTCTGTGCAGCCGCAGGCCATTTGGGTGCAGGCCCAGGTGCCGTCCGCCTGGCAGGAGCAGGTGTTGCAACCATCGTCGGCGGGGCGCGTGTCGCCCTCCGTGCAGGGGTCGACGCAAGGCATGCTCGAGCAGAGCCACTGCCCGCCCTCACAGGAGCAGGTGTTGCAGCCCGCTGCTCGCACCTCGCCGTCGACGCATTCGGCCGCGCAGTCCATCTCGGTGCAGGCCCAGGTGCCGTCGGGTCCACAGGAGCAGGTGTTGCAGCCGTCAGCCGCCCGCTGCGTGTCTCCCGGCTCGCAGGTCGTCGGCTCCTCACAGTACATCAGGGTGCACGCCCAGTTTCCTCCCGCGCAGGTGCAGGTGTTGCACCCATCCACTGCGAGGCGCGTCTCGCCATTCTCGCATCCCTGAGAGCAGCCGAGCTCGGTGCAATTCCAGACGCCACTCGAGCACGTGCAGGTGTTGCAACCGTCGGCGGCGCGTTCGGTGGCGCCCTCGGTGGGGCACTCGCGGCCGTTCCGGGTGTCGCCGTCGGCGCCGAGCTCACTCGTGGTCGTCTCGCAGCCACCGAGCGTGGCCAGCAGCCCGCTCGCCACCAGCAAAGAAAGCCAATGCATCCGCTTCATTCCGGGTCTCCCTGCATCGTGTCCCATGCTTGTCTCGTGGCAACCGTCGCGCGACCCCATCACAAAAAAAGATCCGGTGCGCTATAAGCGCTCCTCGGGATGCGGATCGGGCGAGCAGTCGGGCGGGTGGTTGCGGCCCTCGCGGCGGGAGGGCTCGTCGCTGGGACGGCTGCCGCACAGCCCGATCCGGCGGGCGCGGCCGAGCTGCATGGGGCACAAGTTTCGGTGGCACGCGACCCGTCCGCTGCGGTCTGTCCCGACCAGGACGCGATTCTGGACCGAGTGCGACGACACCTGGCCGAGGGCGCAGGCGATGCGGGCGGGCCACTCGCGGTCACCGCCAAGATTCGCGCCGAGGCGGCGGAGTTCGTTGCCCACATCGTCGTTTCCGGCCAGCGCGAAGGACAGCGCGTGCTCCGCGCCACCGGCCCCGGCTGCGAGGAGCTGGCTGACGCTCTTGCCGTGTCACTGGCGCTGATTCTGGACGGGACGATGACCCAGTCCCTCGAGCCCCTCGCTCCGACCACTCCTCAGCCAGTGGATGACCCTCCGGTCCCCGAGCTCGAGGCTCCCGCCCCACTCCCGGCTGCGTTGCCCCCTCCGCTGCCTGTTGTGCTGCTCCCTCCCCCCGAGATACCACCGTCCGCTTCTTCGCAGCTGCACGGTTGGCTGGCCACGGGCGGGGCGATCACCTACGGCGTTCCCACGGATGCCTCGGGGGCGGTCACCCTGCAGCTCGGATTCCAGTACGCCCGCTGGTCGCTGATCGCGGGAGCGTTCGGCGCCCCGACGCAGACGCTCGACCAGTCGCCGGGGCATGTCGACGTTCGGCTCCTGGGAGGGACCGTGCACGGGTGCGGTCGCGTGCTGGGCACGAGCCTTGGTCTCCGCGGAGACGTCTGCGCAGCGGCGGGGTTCGGAGAGCTCCACGGGTGGGGGCGCGGCTACCGCGACCGTGCAGAAGACGTGTCCCGACCCTGGTCTGCGCTGGGCGGCGCGGTGATGGCTCGGGGGTCGATCTTCGGGCCGCTCGGCTGGGGCCTGTCGGGCGCGCTGCTGGCACCGCTCGCCAAGGAGCAGTTCTCGGTGACCGTCCAGGGGGTGCCAAGGATCCCCTACGCGTCGCGCTCCGTCGCTTTTTTCGGGGGGCTGGCGCTGTGGGTCCGTTTTCTGTGATGGGACTGGAGTTAGGCTCCCCCTAACTCGAACAGTGGCCCGATACTGAGCCGCGGATGACCTTCCAGGACGTCTACGATGAACACTTCCGCTTCGTCTGGCGCACGCTGCGGCGCTTCAACGTGCCCGAAGCGGACCTCCCGGATGCGACCCAGGAGGTGTTCGTCGTCGTGCATCGTCGGTTGCCAGAGTTCGAGGGGCGCGCCAAGCTCACGACCTGGCTCTTTCGGATCTGTCTCCGGGTCGCGAAGGATCGCCGCCGCCGCGCCCATGTGCGGCACGAGGTCGCGGTCTCCGAACCCGACGAGCGGGTTGCTGCCGGGCCCGACGCGAGCGCCGTGCTCGAGCGACGGGACGATCTGGCCCTGTTCGACGCGGCGATGGCTCATCTGGATCTCGACCAGGCGGCAGTGTTCACTCTCTTCGAGCTCGAGGCCATGACTGGTCAGCAGATCGCAGAGACGCTCGACGTTCCGCTGGGGACCGTCTACTCGCGTCTGCGCCTCGCGCGGGAGGCGTTCCGCAAGGCCGCGATCCGACTTGCAGCGCAGCGACGCGGTCGGGCGGGAGGCGACCGTGAGTGATCCCAAACGCTGGCTCGACGATGGGGCGGCGCTCGATCCCGATACCCGGCGTGCGCTCGAAGCGGGGCGCGACATCGAGCCGGATCGGGTGGCGCACGCTAGTGTCTGGGGGGCGCTCCTGGCGCAGCTACCACCGGTGGGTCCCGCTGGCGCCGGGGGTGGCGTCGGGGGAGGTATGGGTGGAGGTGCCGGCGCCGCCGCCTCCGGAGGCGCGGGCGCCGCGGCTGGTGGTAGCGCGGGCGCCGCGGCTGGTGGGGCGGGAGCCGCGATGGGCGGTGCCGGAGGCGGTGCCCTGGGTGCGATGGGAGTGCTCAAGGCGCTCGGCGTCGGGGCGGGCGCTGGGTTGGCGGTGTTGATCGGTGGGCAGACGATGATCGGTTCTTCGACCCCGGTGCCCCCCTCCGCTCCGATGGCATCGGCGAGCGTTGCGGCGTCGGCGGTTCCCGTCGTCGCGCCGGTCATTGCCACCGCGGAGCCGGTGATCCCCGCCCCCCCGGAGCCCAGCCGGGCCGTGGAGGAAAGCCCCAGCGAGGTGCCGCGAGGTGGGGCGGGCGCTGACGTCGGTCGGGTCGGTGCGGTGCGCGAGGAGGCGCGGTGGATCGCGCAGGCGCGGCAGTGTCTGCTGCGGGACGACGTGGACGGTGCGCTCGCGTTGCTGGAGCGTGCTCGGCAGCGCTACCCCGATGGCGTGCTCGTCCAGGAGCGTGAAGCGCTGGCGATCGAGGCGCTGGCGAAGTCGGGGCGGCCGGAGGCGGCGGCGCGGCGCGCGCGCGAGTTCCAGGCGGCGCATCCCGACAGCCCGCTTCAGCAGCGGGTCAGGGATTCCACGCGGTGACTGTCGCCGGTCAGGTCGGTCAAGCGTCGCGAGCGCGGCGTAGCGGGGTGAGCACGCCCCCCGCCGCGGCGGTCCACGGGCGTCGGTAGTAGAACTCCACGAAGGCAGGGTCCTGCTCCGCGAAGAGGGTTTCGGCGACCTGATCGGCGGCGTCGATGAAGGCGGCCTCCGTTTCACAGAGCGTGGCCGTGATCTCGCCGAGCTGACCACTGAGAGCGAGGTGGCGACAGCCACAGTGACTCTGACAGCGGTCCCGCAGCGCGCAGGGTGCGCAGGTTTCCTCGACGCGATCCTTCGACCGCTGCAGGGCTGCCACCCGGTCCTGGTCGAGGCCCTCGTCCACGGTCCCGATGACGAGGTGATCGTTCTGATCTTCCTGGACCATCTGCGCGCAGGGGTAGATCTTGCCCGCGGGCGACACGCACAGCTCCTGGCCCGCGATCAGGCAGCGACTGGGGCAGGGGATGCCGCCCTTGAGGTGAGTGAGGATCTTCGTGTGCAGTGGGTCGACGGCGAATTGCCGACCGTTGCGGAACATACCCATCCACTGCTCGGCGGCGTCCGCCAACCCCTGGCGCAGGCCCGTGATGCTGGCGTCGGTCCAGTCGTCCCGAAAGTTCGGTGCCAGGGTGAGCCGGCGGGCGCCGAGCTCGGCGAGCTCGGCGACGGTGGCACCGAGCCGTGGGGCCGTCTCGACGTTGACCACCGCGACCAGCTGAAATGGGATCTCCCGTTCCCGCAGCTGCGCCAGGCCGGTGAGGATCTGGTCGTAGCTGCCGCCTCCCGCGGGCGTGAGTCGGTACTTGTCGTGCACGTCACGCGGTCCATCCAGCGACACGAACACGGTGGCCACGCGCGGGGGCGCGAGCCAGTCGAGGATCTCTTCGGTGAACCGCGTCCCGTTCGTGTTGACGAGCCACCGGATCTTCGGCTTTGGTCCCGAGAGGGTGGCCAGCTGACTCTCGACGTAGCGGTCGACCTCTTGCACGAAGTCGAAGTGCAGCAGGGGCTCGCCCCCGAACAGGCTCAGATCGATGTGCGGCGGTCGCATGGCGAGGCCCAGATCGATGGCCTTCTGCATCACCGGCGTCGGCATCCGGCGCGAGAAGTGCTTGCCGTTGTAGCAGTAGGTGCAGCGCAGGTTGCACGCGTGATCGACGAAGAGGGTCAGCTCCATGCGAGGCTCTCGAACTAGAACGCCATCATGCCACGATGCGGGCCGACGCTCCGCGGAACCGATCGTTCAGTGCTGGGGTCACGAGGCGTGCCGGAGCGCACGGAATGGCTGGGGTGTCACGACCGCCGCACCGGCGGGGGCGACTTGCGGAACGTTTCGGTCACGGATCGAGCGGCGAGCTGCCCGCGCTGCCGCCTTCCGCGAAAACGCCGGCGATGGCGCCGCTGATTGTCCACGCGCGTCCCCCCTCGCCCCCCTGGCCTGCCGACTCCGGGTCCACGATGGGGCTGACGCCCGCGCTGCCGCCTTCCTCGTAGGATGCGGCGCCAGCGCCGGAGGCACTGGGGTGGTATCCGGCGGAGCCTCCCTCCGGGGTCCGTGTCGGGTCCGTCGTCGTGCCCCCAGTTCCCCCACTGAACGGTTGCGCGATATCGCCGTCGGGCCCCTCCGCGCCGAAGCCACCGCTCCCCCCGGTCACCACCGGAGCGGTGCCACCGGTTTCGTAGGGGCTCTCGATGCTGCCAGCGGGCGACGCGCCCCAGCCCACTTCGGGGTTTCCTGTCCCGCCGGCGCCGCCCGTCTCGTAAGGACTCTCGCTGCCTCCCGCGAGCGATCCGCCTCCACCTGTGCCATGTGCGCTGTTCTCCTGTCCCGCGACTGTGCCGCCACACCCCACTGCGGCGACGGCCAGCAGACCGACCCCTAGCAGGCGCGGATAGGTGGGTTTGGGCGCAGCAGGCCGGGGACGGGCGGGGTTGG
>JBNLDK010000224.1:0-5486 GCA_050304295.1 Polyangiaceae bacterium | reverse complement strand
CCGCCGCTTCGCACCCCCACTCGCCCTCCCACCCGGTCATGACCGGGTGGGGCCCGCGGGCGGCGGGGCCCCGGGTCCCCCCTCCCCAATCGTAAAATGACCTCATAATGAGGTGCTCGAGAATCGCGCTCGGCCATTTAGGCCACGAGCGACCGAGGATCGCGCTCGCTCATCTAGGGCTCGATCAAGGCGAGTCCGCCGTTGTGGCAACCGTTGCAGCCAGGTTCGACGTCACCGTCCATGACGGCCTCGCCGTTGGCATTGCGGATCCGTACCTCGGCGTTGGCCCAGTCGATGGTTGCCCCACCGGGGAACCAGAAGTTGCCGTTGTTGGCCGAGTAGGTGGAGACGAACGTGCTGCCATCCCAGATGCCAATCTCGACGTTCGCCGCACCGGTGGAGCCATCTGACTGGTACACCGTGCCACCCCAGGACCACGTGTTGCCGCCCATCGCGTTGTGGCACTCCATGCAGTCCTGCCCTGCGCGGTGTTCGCCACCTGCGGGGTTGGGCAGTCCGGTGGGATCATAGTCCTCGGCCCAGAAGTCGCCGCCAGGGCTGCCGCCGGTCGCGTCCACGCCGCCGGTCGCGTCCACACCCCCGGTCGCGTCCACACCACCGGTCGCATCCACGCCACCGGTCGCGTCCACACCGCCGGTCGCGTCCACACCGCCCGTCGCATCCGCTCCCCCGGTCGCGACACCACCCGTTGGAACAGCACCGCCCGTCGCCGCGCCACCGGTCACCTGACCACCCAGCGCTGCCTCGACCCCACCCGTCGAATCGGCACCACCCGTTCCGGTCAGTCCGCCCGTCGCCGATGCGCCGCCCGTGTCGTCGCCGCCGTCGGTGCCGGTCTCGTCATCACTGGAACAGGCAGCCGCTGCTGCTGCCAGCGAGCAGGCGAGAATCAAGCTCAAGCCGTATCGGTGCCGTCGCAATACCATCTGTCGGTTCTCCTGGGTTCAGCAACCGAACCGAGCCAGCGATGGAGCATACAGGGCACGGAAACGGGAGCACTGCTTCAGTCGCTTGCCTTAGCGTCATCAGGCAAATCGGGAAAAAAAGGCGCACAATGTGACGCTCACGTCCGTACGAAGCACGGGCGCGACCGCGAACCACGACTCGCCGGTGACGCCACTTCGACCTACTCAGACCGACGACCGCGAAAGCGACGACGCCACCAACCCCGCAGTCCCCCGACTCGCGGGGACGCAGGCGGTGAGCTCGACATCGCGGGCGGAGCGGAGCTCCGGGACCCCGTCGAGGTCGGGGCGGTCGGCGGGAAGAGCCCGGCAACCCACGTGGCCACCTGCTCGGAGCTGACGGTCCCCCGGGCCGATGCTGTCATCTGACGCAGCTCGCGCAACACTTCGTCGGACCGCACGTTCCGATTCGCTGCGGCGAACCAGCGGAGTCTGAGCGCCTGCTCGTCCAGGCCTCCAGGCAGTGCGCGACTCAGGAGGATCCGAAGCGCGAGGAGATCCTGACCAGGGTCCCGGGCCGTGGGCCCCAGAACTGCGAGCTCGCCGACCCCCACTATTCGGGACCGGCCATCTCGCCCCACGAGCACGTGGTCAGCCGTCAGAGCACCGTGGACGAAGTGCACGGTCTCACGCCCCACCTGACGCGGAGCGTGCGCCGCGAGCAAGCCGTCGAAGGCGTCGTCGATGATCTTGAGCACCAGCGCGGGGTGGCGAGTGGCTGCGGTCGTCGCCTCCAGAAGCTCGGAGAATGTCACTGCGTCCACGTGAGAACGCACCAGGTAGGGCTGCTGCTGGGATACCCCAGCATCGACCACGCCCACCAGCGACGGGTGATTCAACTTCGCCAGCCGATTCGCATAGCGGAGGAAGGACGCGGCCGCCGCTTCGTCAGCCATCCGACCTCGCAGCACCTTGAGCGTGCACCGAGCAGCGGGATCTTCACCCGGGCTGCAGAGGTACTCGGTACCGATCGCGTCAGTTCGAACCCGAGCCAGCACCTGGTAGCCGCCCAGCCAGGGCAAATTGTCGGTCGCAGCGGGGGGAGGCGGCAAGGACGAGCGCAGGGCCAGACGGTTGGACTCTGGCCCTGCAGGGGCATGCGCCGTGGGCGGCACGGACTCCTCGACGGGTCCGGGTGGCGCGTACGCCTGGGGCGGCGGCGCCGACTCCCGAACGGGTCCGGGTGGCGCGTACGCCTGGGGCGGTACGGGTGATGCGCCGGGTGGCGCAGACGACGCCGCTACCCGGGGTGCCGGGGCGACCGGGCTTTGCGGCCGGGCCACGGGAATCTGCTCCGGAGTCCCCGAGAATCGAGTGGTGGTGCCTTCCCGCGGAGCCAACACCTCCGGAGGGGCCGCGTGGCCCAGCAGGGTCACGCCCAGCACCGAAGGAGCTCGTCGTTCCGGCGCCAACCCCCGCGGGGTCGGTGCTGGCACGCTCCCGACCGATGTCGTCGGCGGAGTCGACGCCCTGGCAGCGGGAGCCGGGGCTGAAGCGTCGGTGGGGGCACCGGAAGCGCGAGCGCTCACCACATCCAGGCCAGCAGGAGGCGTCGGGATGGGGTGCGACATGAGCGTGACACCAGTACGTGGCGGTACCACCTGCCGCCACGTCTGGGGCACCTGGGTCGCTGCCATACTGGGGCTCGCTGGCGGGGGGACGGGCGAGGTCGGCTGAAACGCCGGCATATCGGCCAGCGTGCGACCCGTTCGCGGGGGGATGACTTGCCTCCACGTCGCCGGCTGGCCGGAAACCGGGGGCGCTGACTGAACCGCGGCCCGAGTGGCTTCCAGAGGCGGTTGTCCGGCCCCCGCGGGCAGCGGGCCGGTCGAGCCCGGTGGACGACCCGGGGTGTGTGCCGACGGCAGGGTCTGCCCCAGCTCGCCCAACGCGGGACGATTCGGCGGCGGGTCAGCGGTGGAGGCGCGTGCCCCACGTCCCGTCCCGTTCGTCGTCTGCCTGGGGTCGTCGTCGTGCACGGCCGAAAGCTACACCGCCTCGAAAGCTCTGCAACGACCGATTTTGGCGCCGCAGTTTTCCTCGCTGTCGGGTCCCGTCAGACTCGGAGGTCATCCCGCCGGAGGTCGGGTGCCCGCCGCATGCGCGGTCGAAGCAGCATTCGGCTCGGCGCTCAGTCTGGCGCCGACTCCTCGGCAATGCCGTCACTACGCGAGCCGCGCATCGACTCGGAGCGGTCGCGGAGCAGCAACGCCAGTACCATTCTTGCACGGACGTGCTCTCGTCACGACGCCGTCTCTCGTCCGCGCAAGGACCATCGCCGAACGATCCCGCTTGCCAGCTCCGGTGTAACTGCGGTCGCGGAGTCGACCACACGTCGCGCACCAGCGAGAATGTCGAACGCCAGCGCGACCTGATCGAGCAGTCCCGGGTCGAAGGCGCAACCACTCCGGCCTGGGTTCATGGAGACGCTTCTCGCTTCGGGAGAAGACGCCCAGCCCCCCGTTGCTCTATCGTTGTTGAATGATTCGATTCCGGCGCTGGATGGCGGTCAGCGCGATGGCCGCCGCCGTGACCGTGGCGAGCTGCAGGACGACGCAGCCCACGCCGGACCGCATCGCCACACCAGCGACGCGCCCAGCGCCGCGGCCCGATCCCGCTCCTCCCCGAGAAGGTCCGGACGAGGAAGTGGCGAAGGAACAGACGCTGACGACGCTGACCGAGGTGCTCCCCGACGACACGTTCCTGACCGTGATCGGCGATGACCTGTTCCGGATCCTGGACGAGCTCGGGCGCACCGAGCTGATTCGCCGATTCCCCTCGCAGTACGAGAAGCTCGTCGCCGAGATGGAGGAGAACCTGGGAGCGGACCTGTCGACCGCCGAGGGCTTCGCCGCCTGGGGTTTCGACCCGCACGGGCCCGCGGGATGGGCGCTGATCTGGCCGGAACGGGAAGTGTTCGGCTTCCTCTTCACCGTCACGTCCCGCTCCAAGCTGCGCCGCAGCGTCCACCGCTGGCGGAACCTCGAGGTCGAGCCGATGGTCGTCGGCAGCACGCTGGTGCTTCTGGCGGCCCAAGACAACGATCTGGCCGTGATCGTCGAGGGCAACACCGCGCTGGTGCTCATCGTGGAGGGGGGCGAGGCCGCCGCCGATGTCGCCCACGAGCTCGCGATCATCGACACCGGTCGCTCCCTCCCGATGAGCCCGCGCTTTCGCGCCACGTTCGCGGGTGTACCGCTCGATCGCGACGGCCTCCTGTACGTCAACCCCGCTGGCACGGCGGAGCGAATCGGCCACGGGCTGGTGCCAGTCGTCCCGGAAATCAACGGCCTCGGCTGTGCGCTCGAGCTCTTGCCCAACGCGGTGGAGTGCGACCTGCGCCTCTCCCTCGTCGAGGACTCGGCACTGCGACGCATCGCGGGCGAGGCGCGCCATTCTCCGGCGGGCGGCCCCCCCATCGTGCGGTGGCTCGAGCGAGAACCCCTGTTCGTCCTGCACGCCAACCTGGATCCCGACGTGACGACCGGAGAGCTCCGGGCAGCGCTGGGTCCCATGTGGAGCGTCCTCTCGAACCAGCTGGATCTCGACGTGGACGGCACCCTCGTTCCCTTGTCCGATGGATCGATCGGCATGTCGCTGGGCCTGCGCGACCGCCCCCCCGGGCGGGGCGCAACGACGACGGATCTCGAGACGCCCCTCGCCACCATCTTCATCGGCCTCCGCGACGTGGCGGGGGCGCGGCGCTTCCTGGGCCAACTGACGACGCCGGCCGGCGGCCGGCGCCTGACCCGCTCGGGCCGTGACTTCAAGGGTCCGCATCAGACACGCGGACCCTTCGTCGGGATCCGCGGCCAGACGCTCGTCGTGACCAACGACCAGCGCGAGCTCCAGAGCATGGGCGATCCGACACGCGCGACGGGCGCCTGGCGCTGGCCCACCCCCGGCGAAGACGCCCCCCTGCTGCTCGGCTTCAATCCGGGAGGCCTGGTCTTCAACCGCACCGCCAGGGTCGTGGGACCGGTGGGCATCGCGAGGTCCGTCAGCGCAACGCCATCGCCACCCCCGGGGACACGCCCCGTGGAGTCGACGGCGGTGCGGAACAAGAAGCGCGAAATCGAGGCACTCGAGGCCAAGCTGAGCGTGCTCGACACGGACTACTACGCGGCGGCGGGCCGACGGGATCGAGAGCTGGCCAACAAGCTCGGCGGACTGTGGCTCTCTCTGGACGAGGCACCCGTGGGGCTCGCGGGGAAGGCCGTCTTCCAGGTTCACGCGCCCACCTTTGGTCAGTCGTTCGTCGAGCTGGTCGAGATCGGTCAGGCAGCGGACACGGCGCGCGATCGGTACTGGGAGCAGGAGCAGACCCTTCGCGCCCAGCTCGTGGAAAAGAACCAGGAGCTCGACGAGATCCGGGAGCGGGAGGCCGCCGTCAGCGGGAGCGTGCCTTGATGGCGCTGGACGTCCCCGCGCCTCACCGTGCCTCGATTCGATCGCAGCCGATCGCGTTCCCCAAATGGCGGGCGGGCGCTCCTCACGGAG
>JBNLDK010000223.1:0-25429 GCA_050304295.1 Polyangiaceae bacterium | reverse complement strand
GCTCGCCAACGAACTGCCCTTCTGAAGCGGCACTTTCGCCGCGTTACACATGGAAACCGCTGACGGGTGGGGCCCTCTGATCAGAGGCTCCACCGCAGCGGCTTGCACGCACCATGCCCACCTCAGCACGCACGACCAACGACGTCGTACGGCCTCGACAGCCTACGACCCCAGCGGATCAGAGCTACGGCGGCAGTGCGGGCGAGGGCCCGAGATCATGCGACGTCAGATTTGGTGGCGCTTGCGACGTCAATTCGGCCATCAACACTTTGTCGACTGCGCAAGGCAGCATGTTCGGTAGCCCAGAACCGCGATGCCCCGAAGTAGCAAGAAGGTGTCCGTCGCCGAGGTTCAGGATGCCATCGAGTGCGCGAGGCATCGCGCCGCAGTTCTGACGCAGTTGATGCGGCATCTGCAGGACAACTACTTGCCGCACGGGACCGAGCCTCCGGTAACAGAGATCCGTGGCCCCCATGGCCAGCGAGTCCCTGTCCGCCCAGACGTCGTCCAAGAGCTGGCCGACGAGTTGCTCACCGCCGCATGCATTGCCAGTCAGAACGCCCAGCGCCTGCTTCGAGGCGAGGTCGATTCGGTGCCGCCAGTGCGGGATGATCGCGTGTTCTTCGCCGACAGGTAGGAAGACCTCCACTACTGCTCAGTGCATTCGCGCTACGGGAGAGTCGCTACGCACCTCCGCGCCCGCAACGTCGATTTCGTCAGCGGCGTCCGCGACGGCATCGACTACTGTACCGACAACGACTGCCCGGCGACAGCCGAGGACGCGATCGCCAACTCGTCGTCGCTCCACGCGGGGGGAACGGCACCAATGAACCCGTCCGGCGCACCCACGGCACTACACTACCTTCCTTTGCGGGTGGCATCACCGCTGCGGTGTGTGCTCGCGGCGGACTCGACGATGCCACGCAGACGATCCCCGTCCGTCTGGTCGAGTTCGGACGCTCCGTCCAGGTTCTTCAGGAAGTGCTCACTCCTCCGGGCGTTGTTTCCGCGATAGGTGTAGGTGTAGAGTTCGGGACGATCGAGCACGGCAACTCGGTGTCGTTCCCGTAGCCGCTCGACCAGGATGCGATCCTCGCCGTGTTCGAGCGCTGGGTAACCACCTAGAAGACCCTCGACGTTGCGTCGGCACAGCAGGCTCCCCTCCCAGAGCCGCTTGCCGGACACGTAGGTGCGACCTGTCGCCTCGTCCAGCATCAGCCAGCGGCCAAGCACGCAGGCGTCGCTTTGAGATCGTACGAGGGCATCGAGCTGTTGCTCGATACGCCGAGGTGCATACCAGTCGTCGTCGTCCCAACTGCACACGTACTCTCCGCGCGCCGCTGCGAGCGAGAGATTGCGCAGGACCCCAAGCGGCAGCTTTGGAGTCGCCCGGACCCGGACCAACACAATGGTCTCCGCGGATTCGGCCAACAGCGCGCGCGCCGGCTCTTCGAGCTCTTCGTACACGACCACCAGCTCGCGTTGCCGAACCGTCTGAGAACCAAGGCACTGCAAGGTCCGACGCAGGTCTGCAGCGCGACCGCCGGTCACGCACAGGCAGCTCACCAGTCCGCGGTCCGGTGCGACATGGGTGTCTCCGGGTGCCATCAAGGCAAACTCAGGGTGGTACGCGGCCGCCGCAAGCTTCTCCCCTGGGCGCTTGGGTTGGAGCTCGAAGCGTCCAACGATTTCCACTTCGACCTCGAAGTCGTCGGCCATCCCGCGCCGTCGCAGCGCCCGCCGAATCGCTTCGGCCGAGGCTTCGATCACTTGGACATCGTTGGGGCTAGGATCCCCTGACCGAACCCGGCGGAAGTGGAGCGGCTCCTGGAGCGCCCGGACGTTGGTGACTTCGGAAAGACGCAGGCACAGGTCGTAGTCGTGCGCCAGCTCCACGGCGTCGTCGAGCCCACCCGCAACGTCGTACGCTGTGCGGCGCATGAGGCGAAACTGCGTGGTGATGAAGTCCACGAGCAGCGCGTCTTTGGAGTACGGGATCTCGGGTGAGCCGGAACCGCCGACCGCACCGCGCTCGTCCATGGTGAGGGACTTAGTGTAGACGAGGCCCACATCGACACAGTCGTCCAGCACGGAGGCCGTGCGCTCGAGAGCTGTTGGCGCGAGCGCGTCGCGGCCATCGAGCCACCCGAGATAGCGTCCGGAAAGCTTCTGCGCCGCTGCCCGGAGAGATGCCGTAGCTCCGCACCGTTCGGCACGCACGACCCGCACGCGTGCGTCCCCCCCGCCCATAGCTTCGGCCAGGTCCGCAGTACGGTCCGCCGAGCCGTCATCCCATACGAGTAGCTCGAAGTCGCCCCGCGTCTGCCTCAGCACACTGCCTACCGCAGCGCGAACGTAAGCTTCGCAGTCTCGCGCGACAATCACCAGCGAGATGCTCGCGCTCATGGTGCATCTCCCCCGCCGTTGCTCGCTCCAGGTGGGAACTCGGCGTCCGTCCATCCGTATCGCGCCGCGAGGCGGTGTCGCTCGCGGGCAATGCCCTCGGTCTTCTGGTCGACCTGCGGATAGAGGAAGTGGCGAATGTAGTCACCGTCGATTCCGTTCAAGATCCGGTGGTCGACGAGGGCGATACGCGATCGATACCGGCCGAGAAGGTGCTTGTTGAACGCGGCTTCGTCGCAGGGCCAGGTGAAGGCCACGCTCGGATCCTGAGTGGGGAGTTGCCACCATTCCGCGAAGAGCTCAAGCGCGAACGGGTCGTTCTTCACGAGCATGACCCCCACGTTCGCTTGCTCATCCTGCGAGCTCTGCTCCCGCTTCGGGCGATTGTCGGCCACCATCAGCACGTGATCGCTGCCCATGTGCCGGAGGAGCGTCTCAGCGGGTTGCTCATGGTCGACGAACACGGCGTCGGCGTCCACGAATAGGACGTAACCCGCCCGCGGCAGCTCATCGAGGATCGCTTTGATCTTGTACCAGATCGGGTGCCGGTCCCGCGCCGATCCAGGTGTGGCCACGGCGAAGGGATACCGGTGACGCACGCAGTAGCGGTAGTTGACTTCGGTGGAGAACGGGAAGTACGGCAGGTTGCCGAACTGCAGTGTGACGACGTGTATTCCCTGCGGGCTGGTTGCCGGCGAGGAGAGCGGCATGGCTTGGGGCTCTGCCACTGCTCCCCTGGGGCGCAGGCGGAACTTGCCGACGAGCTCGGCTCGAACTTCGTACTTCTCGGCGAGGCCCCGCCGCACCAGGGCGCGCCGGATCACCTTGCGCGACGTCAGGATCTGCTCGACGCGTTCGCCCCGTTCGTGAGCCGCTGACTGGACCCGCTTGTAGTAGAGCGGTTCCGGGATCTGGACGATTCTAGTGATTTCGGAGAGCCGAAGGCAGAGGTCATAGTCTTGGGCGGAAGGCAGGGTCTCGTCGAGGCCGCCGATCTCGTCGAACACGGTCCGCCGAATCAGGCGGAACTGGCACGTCTCGAAGCTGGTGAGCAGGCGTTCCTTCGAATAGGAGGCAGTACCCTGGCGGCCAATGCCAAGTACTTCGCCCCCCTCGTCCATCTCGAAGTGCTGGGTGTAGACCATCCCCACTTCGGGGTGCGCGTCGAGGAAGGGGATTGTCCGGGCAAGGGCGGTGGGCGCCAGGGCATCGTCGCTGTCGATCCAGGCGATGTAGCGGGAGCTGGTTTGACGGATGGCGGCGTCCAGGGACGCCGCTACGCCGCGTCGGAGGGAACGAATGATGCGGACGCGGGGGTCGCCCGCGGCGGTTTGAGCGGCGACGTCGGCGGTGTTGTCCGTGGAGCCGTCGTCCCAGATGAGGAGTTCGAAGTCGGTATGGGTCTGGCGAAGGATGCTGGTGATGGCGTGCGAAATGGTGCTCGCGTGGTTGTGGGTGGGGAGGTGGAGGGAGGTGGAGATAGCCACGGTGTCCGAGCTACTGCAGATTGTGCGGTGCGGTCTGGTCGAGAACACGGCGATGAGACACGGACCCTCTGCAAGATGCGCAAGGTCGCGAACACGGGTACGTCAGTCTTTGCAGGGTGTCAGTCCGCTGCGCTAGTGTCGAACTGGGCGGCTTCGTGCGACGCCTCCACCGCGTCGAGCACCCTCCGCGCTCCGCTTTGCAGGCGTCACAGGTAGGTGAGACACCCCGTCCAGGCGCAAGGGCATTCGACACCGCCGCCCGTAGCGGTCCGGTACGAACACAGTCACTTCGACTTACAAGAAGCGCCCAGCTCAAGACTAGCACTACCGATGGAAGTACGTTCGGCCAGGCAAAGGCCCCGGCTCGTGGACAATCAGCGCACCGGGAGCAGCCAGAGCAGCGGCGCACATGGAAGCGCAATCTCTTGGCACAGGGCAGGTTCCGCCACCCTGACCTGTCTTGCCAAACTCTCTGCCAACGGCGTTGTTCCACTCATCCATCGTGCGCTCTGTGTCCGTTTGCTTGTGCGTGAGGTCGCCCCACCACTCGTTCAGCTCTCCGAGGATCTCGGCCGTGCGGGCACCATGTTCCCGCGTCACCTCGCAGCTCGCCACGCAGTGCCGGTACGCGTCACCTCTTCCATTCCACCACTCGCCAGGAAATCTCGATCGGGCATCGGCGGCCGCGGAGTCAGCAATTTCTTGTGCTGAGCGAAGACCCGTCGTGTCGTTTCGGTTGACCGGGTCCGCCCAAGCATAGGAGAAGAGGCTGAAATCGCCCCCTTGAAACAGCAAAGCATCTTTGGACAGCCAACGCCCCTCTCGCGAGGCCAGCTCCCGCGCCCCAAACCTCACCAAATCCGTATCGCGATCATACACGCCCCCTGCAAACCCAAATGGCTGCAGCCCCGGCGCCGTATCCCTCAACACACCGCCCCACTCATCGTAGTCCATCCGTTGCACGACCACGCCGGTCGCGGCATCAACGACGAGTCGCGGGCTACCAAGGTGGTCGGTGATGATGCGATACGTAACGCTACCACGGATCACGTACTCTGGTACGTTCACGCGAGTTCCGTATACGAAGCGACTGACAATATTGCCAGTGCCGTCGAGCTCCGCGACGGGCCCAAGCTGGCTACCCCAGAGCAGTCCCTGGACGAGCACCCCATCAACGCGCTTACCGACGCGGCGGTTCTTGCCGTCCACCAAGTATTCGATGTCGGTACCGTCCGGGAGCACGACGCGCCGGAGGTTTCCGAGCGCGTCGAAGGTGTAGGTAGTCGTGCCGTCAGGTGTGGTCTTCGTGCGCAGCTCGCCGTTGGCCGTGTATGTGTAAGTTGAGTCGCCGTAGGAGAGCAGTCGATCCTGGTCGTCGTAGTCGGCGCTCAGCGTGGCCTCGCTCGGTACTACCTTCGAGAGCCGGTTCCCGTTGGCGTCGTAGGTGTATGCCGCGACGTCGACGCCATCGCGTGTGACGGTCACCAGCCTCCCGGCGTCATCGTACTGGTAGCCATACACCACGATCACACCGTCGACATTCTCCGTCTTCGTGGTGATCCGCCCCAACTTGTCGCGCTCGTAAGCCACCTGAAGCAGCGTGCTTCCGCCGCTGCCCACAGCATCGAAGCTCGTGAGCTCGCCGAACTCGTTGTACCCGAGCGACTCTTCGATGCTGCCGAGAACGGTGCCGCGCAGCAGACCGTTGTCGGGGTCGCGAACTAGGGTTAGAGCGCCCGCTTGGGCAAGCAGCCCGTCCGCGTCGTATGAGAACGAGACAGCGGGGGTCGTGCCGACAGTTTCGGAGGCGAGGCGGAAGTTGTCGTCATAGTCGCGAGCGATGGACCCTGCCACGGCCCCCGACCAGGTCTCGGAGAGCACGAGCGGACCATCGTAGCCGTAGCTCAGCGTGATCCCTGAACCAGAGGTGAGTGTCTGCGGCCGGCTGACTCCGTCGTAGGTGAGCGTCATCTGCTCGTCGACGTTGGTGTCGTCAGGATCGGGGTAAGTGAGGCTGTGCAACCGACCCGCGAGGTCGTAGGCGTAGGCGAGGGCGAGACCATCGGGGCGCACGACGTCTGTTAGCGCGCGATCGGGGTCGTAGGAGTAGGTCGTCAGCCAGTTGCCAGGATCGTCTGGAGTCGGCGGTGGGGGCTCGTAGACGGACATCAGGTCCCGCGAGTCGTACTCGAATGCGTGTGCGGGCTGCTCGGGTGGTAGGACCGTCATCACGTTCGAGTTCTCGTCGTACCCGAACCCGACCTCGCGGGCGCCGGGTAGTAGCTGCGTCATGACGCGGCCGACGGGGTCGTGCGACGTGAACTGGGTTTCTCGCAGCATCGGATCGGTGACCTTGCTGAGCCAGCCCGTGGTGGGTTCGTAGTCGAAGGTCGTGACGCGCGCCGACGCGCCGCTCCCAGTCGAAATGGCCACAATGCGCCCCCGACCATCGTAGGCAAACGCAATGGGTGCAAGACCGGGCAGCTCGCGGAGAACGACCCTTCCCGCACCGTCGATGGTCTCGTAGGTGACGCGACCCTCGGGTGACGTGCGCGTGTAGCGCCGGAGGCTCGCCTCATACAGCGTGGTGGACAACGCACCGTTGACATCGACCTCGTCGAGAATCGAAACCAGCGCGCTCGCTGAGTTGTTCGGTTCAGAGAACACGGTCGTCCGGTTCGTCGTCACCCTTGAAACGCGCCCCCCGGGGGTTTGAACTGTCTGAGTCCGGATGACAGGTGCTCGCATCCCGAAACGAGCGTCCGGCGATGCGACTGTTGTGCGGACCGTCCCGTCGGGCATCGTCGTCTCCGCGACACCATCAGTGCCGAAAACGCTGCTGGTCACGGTGCCGTCTGGCGCGGTGTTGGTGAAAGAGCGACCTCCCTCGAGTGCCTCCGGCCTTTGTACCTCGTAGGTCGTGGATCGCTCCATGGGGCTGGTGTGCGTAACGCGATACCCTCTGTCGAACTCTTCGCGTTCCAGCGTCTGTTCCGCGCTTGTCGCGTCGGCGTCGGATACAAGGCGCCCTGATGCATCGTAGGCGAAGCTGTGAGTGTTGCCGCGAGGATCCGTCAGCTGCGTGAGCAGTCCGGAAGGCGAATGTACCAACAGGGTGCTCTCGCTTGCCGGGCTGGTGACGCGCGCCAGGTACCCATTCTCGTCCAATTCGAATGTAGTCCGAAGACCATCGGGCGAGACGATCGCAGTTGGGGCTCCGTTCGCGTTTCGCTCTATCGTTGTCGTGTTGGCATCGGCGTCCGCGATATCGACCAGTCGCCCCTCGGAATCGTACTGGAACTCCTGGAGCGGTTCACCTGTCAGCGCATCCAATGTGCGCACATGGCGTCCCGAGCGCTCGAATTCGAAGACGCGCTGCCCGGATTCGTCCGGCACGACGACATTGCCGGAGCTCGAGCCCGCGCTGTCGGGGAACACGCGAAGGATTTGGTGAGTGCCCGAGTCGCGCAGGAGGATGGATCCGTCGGGCGAGGAATCCATCGCCAGATTTCCGGGCCCGGAGAGAAGCATCGAGGTGGCCGGCGCACGCGGACTGAACACCTCATCTGTTCCATCCCCTGCCACCCGTTCGACGCTGCCGGTTGCATCGACCAAGAACACCTGCTTGGGCGCTTCGGATGTTAAACCGTCGCTCGTCGAAACAAACATCCGATCTCTGGAATCAATCGCAACCTGAGTCGGAATTCCAGAGACGTCGTCTCCAGTGACGATCTCCGTTCGGCCATCCGGGGTCAGCGCCAACACATGCCCACAGTCGACATCGGCGAAAACCACTCTCCCCGAAGAATCCACCGCGATGCCCGTTGGACTCCCCAGCACCGTCTCAATCGCGCTGGCGGACGCACAGCAGTAACAACCGCCCCCGCCTCCCGCCACTGTGCTGATTCTTCCGTCCGTACCAACGCGACGAATTCGGTTGTTTCCCGTATCGGCGATATAGATCGCGCCATCGCCGCCCACCGCGACGTCGGTAGGGCGCAAGTCTGCGTCGAGGGCGTTTCTGCCATCGCCAAGCTCAGTGGGTGTCGTGCTCCCCGCAACGCGCCGGAGGGTTCCGGATTCTGGGTCGAAGCGAAAGATGAATCCAACATCGACCTCGAGGCCGTAGTCGCCTCCGATCACAGGGGCGCTTGCGATGTACACGCCATCGTCCGGTCCGATGCCAAGACCAACGGGATCGAGATCAACATCAGTGGCCACGGGGTCACTAGGAGCAACGCCACAGCCTTCAGGCTCGGGGTCCGGCACTCCCGAGATACCGGCGGAGCAGCTCCCTGTGCCTGCGACCGTCGAGATTAGACCGTTTGGATCGACACTGCGTACTCGACAATCGTCGGTGAAGTACACGGTGCCGTCTGATGCAACCGCGATGTCGCCCAGCGCAGCGGACAGGTTCAACGCGGCGTCGGTTGCCGGGCCGTCGTCCCCGTAGTCTCCTGGGGTTCCGGTCCCTGCAACAACGGTGAGTACACGTGGAACAGTGCTCGTAGACTTGCGCTGCCCATTGCCTAGGAGGAGCGTGTTGGCGAACCTGTCATACACGTGGTGGCTGCTCAGGACCCAACCTCCGATGCCAAAACCACGCGCGTCCCACGCCGAAGCGGTCGTAGACCCAACAGGGCTCGTGACGCGAACCATGCGCCGAGTTGGGACCGAAAGACACTCCGACGGCGTCTGTGCAAACCAGGGGGCGAGGCAGTAGATTGCCTCAGACGATGCCGACAGTGCGAAGTTGAGGTTGACAGAGCCTTGCACGAAACGGCCGTAGCGATCCCTTCCGTCCCAAGCGGGCAAGAGTACCTCGGCGCGATCCAGCCGCTCGGAGGGCAGCGGCTGAGTCAGCTGCCTTCCCGCAACTGTTAGAATCGCGTGCCGGTTCTGGTACGCGCTGCTTTCTGCGGCTGCGGTAACGTGCAAGCCGAACTGGCTGTGGAATCCGGGGACACGACTGCTGCGGTACTCTAGCGTCAGCTCTGTCCCCGCGATGGGGATTGACTCCCCAAGCACTTGGTTCTGACACTCGATCGTCGAGCCGCGTATTTCGCAGGAATCGTCTGACTGTTTGTCGTTCGGAGGCGGGGCGTAAGGCGCTCGCGACATGAAGACTCTCGCCGAGGGATTCGCATCACCTGGCGTGAAATGCTCGAACGTCAGTCGCGACAACTCCGCTCCCGCCTCGTACAACCCGGCGAGCTCCGTCAACTCCCCCTCGGTAACGCCGAGCTCCGCAAGCTGCTCAGCCGTGGCTGGGGCACCGCTGTCATCTACCTCAAGCACGGCCTGACCATCAGAAATCGCAGCGATGCGGACGACGCGGCCGTTCTCCGACGGGATCCACTGAGATTTCTGGCGATCGTACCAGCCGAGCGGAATATCGATCCCCACGGGCATCCCGAGGAAGTTCTCCACGTAGCCCACGACCGGCTGGTTGAAGGAGACAGAGGTGGCATCGGCCTCCAGCGCCTCCGTGACCATCAGCTCGATCGCATACGTGTAGGCGGACGTTGGCGGCAGCGCGGCAGGCATGGAACTCAGCCCACCGGGGCCCACGGTGTACTCGACCCCCTGCACACTGTAGTTCGTCAGCGTCTGCTCGGTGCAGTCCGGGAGCAGTAGGGTCGCGGTGGTGCCCGGCGCGAAGAGCAGCGTCATTCGCCGCTCGCCATCCGCATCTGATTCAACCTCGGTTTGATGGACGGTGATGGACGGCGACGTCGAGTCAACCAGCGTCGGTGTGTCGTCGATCGCGACCAGTGCCACGTCCTCAACGCGCTGGTAGTCGCGCCACGGGAGGTGTACCTGGCGTTGCGCTGGCAAGTAGTCCGGACGCTCATACTCGACGGTTACGACACCGCCCCCGTTGACGACGATGTCGTACTCGCCATCATAGCGACTCAGCGTGTAGCCAAACTCCGGGTGGTTCTTGACCGATACACGCACGCGTGACAGCGGCTCTCCGGAGGGGAGAATAGCCTTGCCGTTGATGATGGCGACGCGATGCTCCTCGATGACGGCCGGAGTCACGCCAACCTGCACCGGATTGGCACCTTCGTAGAGGAACCGGGTCTGTTCGCGAAGGTTCGCTGGCACCGTCCGATCGATCGGCGACGGGATGAACGCCGGCAGAGGTTCGCAGAATCCATCGGCGACGAGGGTGTATTCACATTCGCCTGTACTCGAGTTGCAGGTGGCCGTCTCATCGCAGTCGTCGCGCGGGGCGCACGGCTCACTGCAGGTTTGAGCACCACCGCTTCCGCCCTCGTTGGTCACTCCACCAGTGCTCGAATCTCCGGCCGCTCCCGCAGCAGCGCCCGTACTCTGCCCGCCCCCTGTGCCCCCCAGCCCACCGGTTTCGGGCACACCGCCCGTACCGCCTGTCCCACCGGTTGGAGCGACGCCTCCGGTCGCTGGAGGTCCGCCCCCCGTGTAGTGAACGATAGGCGCGCCCGCGGCGGCCGGCGTTTCACCTCCACCTCCAGCCAGTGATGTGCCAGGAACAGCACCTGCGAGCCCTCTCAATCCTCCCGCGCCACCCGGCCTTGCCCCTCCTCCGGGACCTGCTCCGCTGGCTGCACCCCCGTTGCCGCCAAGAGTCTCAGGTGCACCAGCCTCGCCAGCGGCTCCGGCGCTCGTCATTCCCGCGCTGGGCGCTCCACTCTTGCCGCTGCCAGCGCTTCCTGCCGCGCCGCCGGTCCCAGAACGGCGGCCGGAGTCTGGGTGGCACCCTGGCTGCGCCACGAAGGCCAGCACTCCGGCCACTGACAACAGGAACCACGACGCAGAGATGCTTCGGAATCCCCAATACTCCCGCGACATGGCAGCGTCCTCCCCGAAGTGTTCCTACTATGTGCGGAAGAATCGTGCCCAAGGTGCATGAGCACGTCAATCAGTAAGGGCGCTCCGGCAGCGATTGTCTTGGCTGCCAACTCCGTCCCCGCCATCACACGGCCTCTCGGAGGACGCGACGGCGACCTCGAGCGGTGCCAGCGGCTGCCACCACGTCCGCTCCAGGGGGATCCAAAGGTCTCTTCAAGCGTGAGAATGATTTCGACGACAGCGAGCTCGTCAGCGGGTTTCGCGAGGGCTGAGAGCGGCATGTCGTCGTCGATGTCGTCCGGCCTCATCCCGAGTACCTCCGCTACCGCGATCCTCACCTTGGACTTCACCTCACCGGCGTCGACTCGCTGCGCTGCTTCGGACGGCGGACGCGACTTCTCTTCGAGCTTGCTCTTTGAACGGCATCCACCGCCGAGCAAACCGAGCACCGCGAGAGCCAGACAGATGCTCGAGCCGCTGAGCACATCTCCGGGTTGCCCCCGATCGGCATTCGTCACATCTCCTCGAGGGGCGACTCCGGACCAGAGAGCCGCCCCTCACTTCGTTCAGCCGTTGAGTAGCAGGCGTGCTGGCAACGGTAGCTCCATGATGGGCGGCGCGCAGCAACCCCAGGTCAGGATCGCCTCGGAGAAGCGACTCACGCGAGCGGAGTTGCCAAACGCTACGTCGATGCTCCGCACCTGTCGCAGAACCGCTGCCCCTCGTCGAGCGGGTTGTGGCACTGAGCGCACCGCCCTGTCTGCAAGGACGGCTGCGATCCCGTGCTGAACCTTGGCAAGACGGCGTTGCCCGTCGCTACCTGCTGCATTGCACGCTGGTAGGCGTCCACATCGAACGAACGAAGCTGCTGGCACTGCGCCGACTCGGCCCACTGCCAGAGCTGATGGGCTCGAACCGCCGGCCACGGGTGGGTCTGCTCCAGCGTCGCCCACGCCAGAAAGGCTTTGTTGGCGGTGGACTCGATGTCGAGAGCGCTTCCCTGCTCGGCGAACGCCTTCCAGTTCATGAGTCGGTCCATGATGGCAGGACTACCGGCGAGCTTCATCAACGTGCGGGCGCCGGCATCGAGGTCTTGGCAGACGAGCAGCCCGAAGCGGTCGCAGGTGAACTCGCTCTTGCGATACCAGTCCATCAGTGCCCACCGCAGCGGCCCCGCCAGCAAGCTTCCGATCCCGAGCGTGGCCGTCCCAACACCCTTGACGAGTTCGCTGAAGTTCTCTGCGACCATTCGGTAGAGAACGTGCTCGCTGCGGATGTGCCCAAGTTCATGACCGATCACGAACATCAACTCGACAGCACCCAGGCGGCTGACCAGCCCCGATCCGAGTACGACCTGCTTGTGCGTCACTCCTCGGGTGTAGGCGTTGATGCCGTCGTTCGAGATGTACAGGTCAACGTTGCCCGCGTCCATGCCAGCCCGGTAGAGGGCCTCCGACCAAAGCGAGTGCAGGCCCGGAAACTGCTGGTTCGAGATCCGAATCATCGAGGAAGTTGCGAGCATATGGTAGGTCCGCTCGCTGACCCACTCGCTCGCTTTTCTAGCCAGCAGGTCGAACCCGGTGATGCTCCGAAGCTTCTCGAGCGCAGCGCGGTCGAGCGGGTGCTCGTAGAAGTGCGGGCTGATGTGGCCGACCGGGCGCACCAGATGTGAGCGGAGCCGCAACCGCTGTACGCTGTCGCGCGCCAGCTCGGCCACGCCTTCGGGAGGATGCAGCAAGGCTTGCGTCCTCGATCCCGACGCCTCAGGCAGCCAGCGTGCCCGCTGCGCCAGGTAGGCAAGGGTTGCCTGGTCCATCCCGAACTGCTCGCCGATGGCTTCCACGACCGGTTGAGCCACATCGCCTCCGATCCAGGTCAGAAGCATGACGAGAGCCGCCAGTTGCTCGCCGGACAAGTAGGGGTTGGGGGTCAGGGGGCAGAAGCCCGTGGCCGAGCGTTGCGCAAGACGCTCGACGAGCTCAGGAGGCATGCCCGCCTCGTTGACTGCCACATCGAATGCGGCGCGATCCTCCTCGCTCCTGGCGGGGTCGCTCACGAGTACAAACGATGCGATCTCGAGCGCCGAATACCGACAGGCGAGATGGGGAGGCGTCGATGGGTACTCCTGTGCGGTGAAGTCCATCAGTCCCACCCGAAGGGATTCGGGTCGACCGCGTCAACCTTGCCGTCACCGTCGGAGTCCTTCGACCACGACCGCGTGTCGAAACGTTGATGCGGAATGGCTCCGCCACCGAATCCTGCTCCGTCACCGGCCCCGGCTGCGTTGGTGACGACATGAGCGAGGGTCTTGCCGATATGCCGACCGTCGGCGTCCCGGTCGAATGGTGCTCCCAGCTGGTCCATCAACTTGATCAGTTTCATGAGGGGTCTCCCTTCCGAACGGGTGTGCCGCAACTTCCGCAGAACGTTGCTCCGGGCTTCAGCGCCGCTCCGCACGCAGCGCACGCCATCGGGACCACGTTCTGAGCAGCAGGCGACGGAACTTGCCCGAGCGACACGTCGCCCACGGACTGGGGTGTGCCATCAAGGTGAGAGGGGCTGGCGGGTCCTGCCCCCAGTTGTGGCGGGGCACCGTACTGAAACGCCTGTTGCATCGCTGCCTGCTCCATCGCGGCGCGATTCGTTCGCTCCACCCACTGGTTGTAGTTGGTTGCGGCCAGGTATCCCCAGATCGCGTACGCGATGATGAATACCGGTGCGGCAAGGCCCCCCGTCCCACAGCTGACGAGCGCAGCCACGACCACGACAAGGAACCCGAGGCCAGCCTGCCACAGAGACACGTAGAGCAGACCGAAGGGCCCCAGAAGGGCGCCAAGCACAGCCGCAAGGACCGGATTCTTCTCCTTCTGCAGCGTCACGCGGCACCTCGCACGACGACGGTCGTCTTCGACGAATCGATGAATCCGGGACGGGCGTACTCGCTAGGTCGGGCGAACTTGTAGGTTCGATTCGCCGCTTCCATTGTTGTCTTCCTTCCCCTTTGGACCAGAATCGCCAGGCGAATCGGTCCGTTCAGCTACGGGCACTCGTCGTTCTCAGATACAACCTGATTGGTTGTATCGAACGATGGTGCCCCTTCAGTTCCTGTCCGGTCAACCTCGCTGGTCGTACTTCTGGAACCCGGCCTGGCTGGGCGGATGGACGACGAACTCGCAAAGCAGATCGGCAAGGCGGCACGCGCGGCGCGGACAGCCCTGGAGCTTTCCCAGGCGGACGTCGCGGAACGTGCCGAGATATCGACCGAGTTCTACGGGAGAATCGAGCGCGGCGTAACCATGCCCTCGGTCGAGACGCTGGTCGAGCTGGCCACGGTGCTCGAGGTCGGTGCGGACCAGTTGTTGGGACTCGACCAGCCCCGCAAGAAGAAGCAGCGGGCGGTCGCGACTCAACCCCAGGAAGAGCGGGTTCTCCTGCGCCGGGTCAAGGGGGCACCGCGGTCAACGCTGCTGTTGCTCAACCAGGTGCTCGTCGAGCTCGAGAAGGCCGAGAAGCGCAGGCGCCGCTAGCGCCGCCGCTGCCTCCGACCCGCGATGTGGGCCACGGTGTCAGCGTGAGCGTGTCGGGCGTTTTCCAGAATCTCGCTCACTTCTGCTCGGGTAAGCTCCACCCCGATGAACACGCGGCCCCGCTGACGCAGCGCCCGGACGAGCAGGCTTTGTAGATCTCCCGGGCCATCGAACTCAGCGAGGTTGACCAAAACATCGCCATTGCTGGTGAGGGCCAGCGGGGCGGTCGCCACCTTCCGGCTCACGACTGCCGTCCCACGAGTAGCCAGACTACCAGCAACTCCAGACCGGCGAGTGCAACGCCAACGAGCATCCCCCACGGTGAGACAAGGGCGAGCAGAAATAGTGGGCCGGCAACCGCAGAACCCGGATGGACGCGGAGCGTCATCGGTCGCACTCGTGGGCGTAGGGGCAGCTCCGGCACTGCCACCCGCGGATGCGGGCGTCGTAGCCAGCCCTCACACCCCGCAGGACGGACGCCGCAAGCTCGGCGAGCTCGTCTTCGTCCCGTGGATGTCGAACAACGTCGTCAATCTGGACCGATGGCTGCTTCGACTTGGTGGTGACCACGAGTTGAATCGCGGGGTCTTCGTAGCCGAGGTTCTGCGCGCCGAGGCGGTAGCAGGTGCTCTGCATGTCGAACTCGAGCTGATCTTGGCCCCACTTGCGTTTGCTCGTCTTCAGCTCCCAGACGGTCGGTCGATGGTTCTGGTCGACGATGGCATCGATGGAGCCAACCAGCGGCACGAGCTCCTCGCCGGTATCAGGCTCGAACAACGTCGCTGAGAAGGCCAGCTCCGTGCCGATGACGGTCTCGGGCAGCGGGACGTCCCGCTGGAAGACTGCCATCATCTGCCGCGCCTTCTCGGTGAGGGTGTCGGGCGTCTCGTCGTCCTCGAACAGGACCGGGATGTCGCCAACGAGCTCGGCGTCGAGGGTGGTCCCGAAAAGGTCGATGAGCTCGTCCACGGAGACGGGGGCATCCGGCGTGGAACACTCGAGGTGGTAGCCGATCGCGTGGTGCCAGGCGGTACCAAAGGCGAACGCGACAGGCCGAAACGCTGGCGCGACGCGCTCGATGCGGTGCAGCGTCCATTTCTTGGGGCAGGTGACGTACTCGCGCAGGCTCGAGGCCGAGAAGTGCGAGACGTCAGGTTGGGGGACGGGTTGGTTCATGGGGGACTCCACGGGGCTTGCATGAGGGTGATGAGGATGGCCTGATCGAGGCCGTTCACCTCGAAGCCCCAGCGATGGCAACGTTTGATGAAGTGCTCGCCAGGTGGGACTGGCACGCGATCCCCGACTGCCCCGGTCGCTACGTTCTGCGCGGCACGGAGAGAAACCTCTCGGTGGAGCAGGTGGTGGGCGAGGCAGTCAGAGTTCGCGAGTTCCAGGTAGCGGCCACTCCGGACAGGGTGCTCGTGGTCCGATTCGATGGCGGCGGGTTGATCGCCTTTCACAAGGCGAACGGGGTGGTGGTCCACACGCTCAACACCGACTCTGGACTGGCACGGCGACTGGCGCGACTCGACATTGCCGTGAGTGACATCGAGTAGCCGCACCTCAGATGTGGCGGAGAGGAATTCGAACGCCGGGCTTCCGCCTACCGCCCCCCTCCGTTCGACCCGCTGAGCTCACTGATCAGCTCGCTCGCCTGAGCCTTGGTGAGCGCCGCCAGCTCGGCCACTCCGGTCCGCTCGTGGACGACGTCGGCAAGGGCATCCCGAGACAGCCCCCGCTTGCGCGCCGACGAGTGCAGGGCTGCCAGCTGCCGGCTCGTCACGCGGCTCTCCTGGGACGGACCGGGACGTGCCGGGGGCTGGGCCTGCGCTTGGCCCCCGTAGAGCTCGAGGCCCACGCCGAGCAACGATGCGGCCTTCTTCAAGGCGTCGCTGGCGGCCGCCTTCAAATCGTCCGCAATGGAGACGACCTCGCCGCTCTTGTCGATGGTGACGGATGAACCACCAAACGCGGACTTCACGACCGAGTTCTCGATCACCAACTTGCCAAGAACCACGACTTCACCGTCGAGCACTTCGTACTTCTCGATGGTGAAGTCCCAGCCGTCCGTGCTCTCGTTCAGCCGCTGGATGAAGGCGGCCACATCGACGTAGTGCAATGTACGGCCATTCTGCCCTGGTCGGCTCTTGATCGCCTCCGCCGGAAACGGCCGGGTGAGTAGTTCCTTGTTCATGATTCGTTCTCCTGAACGTGGTCGAACACGCCGAGGTCCAGCAGAGAGCTCCAGCGCTCCCTCGTTACAATGACGTGATCGACGATGGGGATGCCGACGATCTCGCCCACGGCGGCGACGGCACGGGTCATGGCGATGTCCTCGGGGGAGGGACTGGGATCGCCGGATGGGTGGTTGTGGATGAGGATGGCGGAGCTGGCGCCCGCCCGCAGCAGTGGACGAAACAGATCGCTCGGGACCAACGCGGCGCCGTACTTGCCGCCACGTGCCAGCTCGAGCTCCTGCATGATGTGATTGCGACCGTCGAGAGCGAGCGCCAGAACGACCTCGTGGTCGAGTTCACCGATCCGCTGCCGGTAGATGACGCCCACGGACTCCGCACAGGCCAGCGCGCCGAAGGCCAACCTCGGGGCCCGACTCTGCGCCAGCCGCTGGAGCGACTGCACCTTGGCGCGGGTGCTGGCACTCAGGCCCAAGCCCTCGAGCTCGGTCAGGGACAGCGTGCGCCAGCCCCCCGGGTAGGGCGACAGACGCAGAGCCACCTCACGACCGAGCACGGCCTCGAGTTCGGTGAACTCGGGCATCCCGACCGCACCGTCCGAAACGCGGTCGTTCACGACGCCACCTGCTGGTGCAGGACCTGACCGGCGAACGACTCGAGCTCGAGCCGCCGGGCGGGTTCGGCGTCGTGCGCCGCACTCGTGATCGCGTTGATGAGGTCGTAGGCACTCGTGACCTCGGGCAATTCGGGCACCTGAGCCTCCTTCTTCAGCGCCACCCCTACCCGCTCGCGCTCGCCCAGGGTCAGCTCGCGCATCGCTTCGATGACCTGAGCAACATTCTCGACCTGGGTGGCGACGGCCTTCTGCCACTCCGCCATGAAGCCTCGAGCGTGGATGAGAGCCGTCGGTACGGCGTCCCGGAGCCCATCGCGCAATCGCTGGGTATCCCCCACGTGCCGGAACGAGAACCGACCCATGCGCTGGGGCGCACGCAGACCATTCGTACAGACCAGCCGCCAGATGACCCCAGCGAGGTGAATCGCCGACTTGCCAAACGAGCTCGTCGAGACGTCGAGCCCCACGTGGCTCACGTCGCCGACCTTCAGCTCCTGGCTCTCGCCGGGCAGCACCAGTCGCAGGGCGTCGGTAGTGCCAGTGGCGAGCGACCGGACCCGAACCTCGTCGATTAGCCCCTGTTGTACCAGGGCATCACGCAAGGTCTGGACGAACTCGTCGGCATCGAGCGGTGCGTAGCGGTCACTGACCAGGGCCGTACACTCGTCGCGTCGGAGTCGAAGCTGACTGGGCAGCGCCCGGTCCTGCGAGGCGAGCAGGAAATTGAGCACCGTGGTCTGAAGCTCGGCCGGCAATCGGTCTCTGATGAACGGCACGGGAGCATCGAGACGCGCGCAGAGATTCGCGAACGCCGTCGAACGCAGGCTCACGGGCGGGTGGTGATTGGCGAGCGGGGCGAGCGAGAAGTGACCCCGTTCGGCGGTGATCCCCCAGACGCGCAGGTCGAGGACGGGCTGGTCCCGGGCCTCGCCATCCTGACGGTGGGCATCCACCAGCACGTTCGCGGCGGAGTCGAAGTCGAGGTCGACGTCGCGCCACAATGGCGTCATGTCGGGCCGGACGCGAAGCGCGGGGCTCAGTCCGATCTTGTGGTTCAGTTCGTTCATGGAACAGTCGAATCAGTTGAAGCGCGCACGCGATGACGCGCAGCGCGAACAGAAGAACGGACGCCGGACTCATCGAGTCTCCGAGGGCGTCACGGGATGAGGTGTTCGAGCACCTCGCAAAGCCAGCTCCCGTCACGGAGGACGGACCGCGGCGTCGAGGTGCGGATGGGGCGACGGAAGGCGGCAACAACAGCCTCCCGTCGTTCGAGGGCATCGAGCTGCTGGGGTCGGAGGCTCAAGCCGCCGCGACCACCGTTCCATCTGAGATAGAACCCCGCTCGGTCCACGAGGACGTAGAGGTCCTCGAACACCTTCGTCGCTCGGGCCGCGCGGCGGAGCAGCGAGACCGAGATGGCAATCTCGTGCTCATCGACCACGAACAACACATGGCCCGGCTGGGCGAGCAGTGGTCCGAGCGCAAGCTCACGGTCGAGGTAGACAGCGCCGCCCTTGAACCGAGCCGTGCGTGCCACCTCCACGGCTGCCGCATGCGCCTTGCGACGCCGATGGGTGTCCCGAAGCGCCAGACACTCGACCTTTTCGCGCCGGAGCAGGTGGCGGACGCCGCTCAGTAGCTCACCATCGTCCTTCTGGAGCAGCCGTTCCAGGTGCGGCGCACCGACACCCAGGGCGGGCCCGCACTCCCCATCGAGGTGAGCACGGACCCCCTGGGCATCTTCGGCGCGGACGAGAACCTCGAGCTCACGCCTGGCCGTTGCCGGCGACATGGGTCGGTTGCTCGGTGTCGATGTCGGGCGTGTCGGGCTCGGGTTGTGGGCGCGGGGGCTTCCGACCAGCGGCAACGTCGGAGAGGAACAGCAGGTCGGGGTTGTCGTGGGCGCATCGCTTCAACCGCCTGGCAACCATGTATGGATTCACTCCACGCGGGCATCGGATGCTCTGCACTCCGAGATTCGCCATGACACGGCGTTCGGCCAACGTCTGTGGTCTGATGACCCTGCCTCTGATTCTGGGCATGTTCGTTCTCCTTGGGATGGAATGGAAGAAGGCGCCCGGGGAGCTCGGTCAGCTCCACGCAGGCGCCATCGTCATCGGGTCCGTCACTGCGCCCGGAGGCGGAGACGGCGCTGGTTGTGGAAGTCAGCGGCGGAAGGGATCGCCGTCCCGGTCCCAGAGCGGAGAGTCGGGATCGGGGTCGACCACGGGGTTGTAGTCTCGGGGTCGCTGGTACGCGGTGACCGTCATCGGTCGGTGCTCTCGTTGTCCGACCTCGACCGCGATCATCGCAACCACCCTTCCCCTCTCGAGCAAGAGCAGGCCGGAGTATTGCCGCCCCTCCCGGTCGGTGAATTCGAGGTCGCCGGGCGGGGTGATGACCTCGACGACCCAGTCGGCGATGTCCCCGACCCGGAAACGCAGCTCGTTCCAGAGCCGCGCGCCGAGGTCGAAGAGTGCGTCACCGACGATCTCGGTGCTCACGCGTTCGGCCACAGCGCTTCGATCGCGCAAGCCACCAGAATGCTGACCGCCCCCGTCGCCACCCCGCGCTTGAAGTGCTCGGACTGCACGACGCGGTGGAAGTAGGGCGAGATCTTCGCTGCCTGTTCGATGTTGGCCATGTCGTTCAACTCCTCTGCGCCCGCGATGGGGCGCCGTGGCGACCACGACCAAAAGGTCGTGGTGCTTCTCGGAGTTTTTATGCCAGCCCAGTCCGCCGAATTGCCGACCTACACGTTCTTTTACCTCGGTTCCTGGCGTACTCCATCCGCCCTCGCGGAGCGGTCACCCCGCTTGCGTTCGACTCCCAGGATCATAGTCGCCCGCAGTTGACGAGCGCGACCTCCCGGGTGAACGCGCACCAATCGGAAGAAGTGCCCAGGAGTTGACATCCCGGGGGGGCGCAGAGCACTGCGGAATGTCGTTGGGAGCCGCCCAAGGTAGGACAGACGCTCACCACCTCTCACTGCTCGAGCGGGCTACGCCATCTCACCGTCGCGAAGTGCCGCCCGCGCCCAACCTTTGCAGCTATGATGTGACAAATGGCCCGGAAGTCTGACGTCGCGGTGATGCTGGACCACATGACGCGGGAAGAGCTGCACAGCCACTGCGAGCATTTCGGGGTGCGGCCGGCAAGAAGGGTTGAGGAAACGAGGGAAAGGCTGGAGAGCGCCATTGGGGATGACGTCGAGCTGCTTGTGAACGACCAGAGCTGTTGGACTCTCGAGAGCTGGAAGGACTGGGCTGAGGAGAACTTCGAGGTCCCACGTCGGAGAAGCTGGAGTGAGCAAGCCGATGAGATTCAGTTGGCCCTTCGCTCGCTGTCGGAAGACGAAGACGGAGACGAGTCGCAAGTATTCGAATTGGGTGAGTTCTCAGTTGCGGCCCTGCGGGAGACCCCTGCGTTGGCGAAAGCCCTGGCAGATGATCTTGGCGTTTCGGTGCGCACGCTACTCCGGCGGGTCGAAGGCGTTCACGGACGGACTCTTCTCACCAACGCATTGGAGGAGATCGACCCGGAGGGAGTGCTGTCTGAAGACGATGACGAGGATGAAGACCATGAGGATGACGAGGTCGAAGACACTGACGACGCGAAAGAACTCGACTGGCGTGACTTCTCGGTCTCATTTCTGCGGGAGACCCCTGCGTTGGCGAAAGCCCTGGCAGATGATCTTGGCGTTTCGCCGCGCACGTTGCTCCGTCGGGTCGAAGGAATTCACGGACGGACTCTTCTTGGTAACGCACTGGAGGCAATCGATCCAGGTGGGGTGCTGTCTCCAGAGGACGAATACAAGGAAGACGGCGATCGGCGTGGTGAGCGCGATGCCCTTGCGGCGCCTCGACGTGGCGACAGCATTCGGGCTTTGGTCATCGGGAATCAGCGGTACCAGAGTGAACCACTCAACAACCCCGAGAAGGATGCGCGCGACTTTGCGGGACTCCTCCGTCAACTCGGCCACCATGTGGAGCTTCACACCGATCTTCGTCTTCGCGAGATGGACAACGCGGTCACGAGCTTCGCGCGGAAAGTGAAGCCGGACGACGGTGTTCTCTTCTACTATTCCGGTCACGGCGCCGAGTGCAACGACGAGAATTGGCTCATCCCGATCGATTGCGAATCGGAATCCGACGAGGAACTTCAGCGTCAGGCAAAGTCGCTGAACCAGGTCTTGAAGTCACTGAGGAGGGCTCGTTTCCGCATTACGATTCTGGATGCCTGCAGAAACCACCCTTTCCGCGGTCTCTCCCGTGGCGAGGGCGACAAGGGCCTCGCTCAGATGAGTGCGCCCCACGACACGCTGGAAGGCGATTTGATCTGCTACGCCACCGCGCCGAAGGCCGTTGCACTGGATGGTCGAGCCGGAAGCAATGGCCTCTTCACCGCGGCCTTGCTGAAGCACCTCCGCGACCCTGCCGCTTCGATCGGCGAGATGATGCGACGGGTGCGTCGCGAGGTAAAGGAAGCGACACGCAATCGCCAAACCCCGTGGGAGAGCTCAAGCCTTACCACCGACTGGTATCCGGCCCGCGTGCGACAACGGTAGTGAGGAGGAGGAGGAGGGCATCCGGATACCTGCCCACGAGCAACCAATTGTAGCGCGACCGATCGGAGAGGCCGGACACACAAGGTCCGAGCCCCGCCACCAGAAAATGGACCAACGCGGTAGGCGAAGAGCGTCACCGTCACTGCGTGCGCGCGTAGCGCTTGCTGGCCTCGGCAAGACGACTCGCGATTCGCTCGCGCAGCTCTCGGGGCTCTAGCACCTCCGCGCCCTCACCGAACCGGAGCACCCACTGCTCCAGCTCCGGACATGGTCGGCATCGCAGTTCAACGTCCACGGCACCGTCATCCTGCACCTGCAACACTTGCTGCGACTGGTGCCAGCGGTGATGGCGAGCGTAGACCCCCCATTGGCTGCTGAGTCGCACGACGATCCGGCAAGGATCGGGCTCGCCCATCCAGATTCCGATGCTATCTCGAAACACCACAGCGGGGTCGTACTCGTTCGGCTCGGGGTACGAGAACGATTCACCAGTGGCATCGACGCTGAGAAGCCGCGCGAACCGATACGTGCGAAGTCGCTCGTTCTCCAGACCAACGACGTACAAGTGGGCATCGTAAACGACGAGGGAGTATGGCTTCAGAACCCGCTCCTCCTCCTCGCCGCTAAATTTGCGGAACGTGATCTTTACGCACTTCTGCCTGAGAACCGCGTCGATCACGTCGTCCAGCATCGGCTGTCGGTCGCGCAGGATCTCCTCGCGCCCGCTCAGTACCACTACCTTCCTGCCGATATGCTCGAAATGCCTCTGTCGTTGGGTGGCCAGACGCTCGACGACTCGGGCGCGGAGCGCGTCGAGCTCGACCTGGTAGGTCGTCCCGCTGAACACCTGGGAGAACGCGGCACCGAAACTGCTCGCGATCGCTTCGGCCAGACTCGACCGGTCGGGTTGGTCCTGCTCCGAGCTCAGGGCGTTCGGATCAAAGAAGAATACGTCCTTACCCCCGCGACGCTCTCTGCGGATCCAAGGGAGCTCTTCCACGAGAATCTTCAGGTTTCTGCGCGCCGGATCGGGATTGATGGCGAAGCGCCGAGAAGCCGTGGCGGCGTCCAAGTTTTCGCCATCCACAAGCACCTTGAGCATTGCCACCAGGCGCCGCAGATCCTTGCCGCGTGAGTCCTCACTTGCCATCAGCCACGTCCATCATGGATGCGAACGTCCATCATGGACGATCGCACTTCGTTCACCTTGCTTGCTGCCATTCCGGGGTCATCCATGGACAGAACCCCGACGTTGGGAGTTGCCCCATGGATCGGGCGAGATGTGGCCACGCGCCACCAAGCCGCAAGGCGCCGTGCGCCACGCAAGGAGTCAAACGATGAGCGAGACAGAAATCTTGGTCCGAATCGCGGGCGTCGAACGAACACTGGAAACTGCAGATGCGCAGTGGGTGCACCAGACCATTCACGCCGCAAACGATCCCGTCTGCATGCAGGTCCGTATTGAGATGCCAGGCATCCAGCTGCATCTCGCCACGCCGGGATGCTCGGGCGGAGGCGGGGGACGTCGTCCGAACCCAGAAGAGCAGGAAGTGATCGACCTCTGGAATCACTTTGGCCTATCCGAATCTGGCACGAATCCGGAGAAACTGTGGCCGTTTCTGCAACGACTGCGCAACTACCTGGGGCTGCGCGCGACGTAGGCGGAGTCACGCCCGCCCTGGGATCTCGAGACAGGCGCGTCAATCTTCCGCCCTTCGCCCCCACCCGATCACCCTCCAACTTCGTCCCCGCTTGGAGTTCCATCCGGCCTTGATGCGCGAGGGGTCGTGCACCCGTCTGGCGGAGCCGCGCCCCCATGTATGTCTCCATCCGCCTTGGATTATCCATGTTCCGTTCACTTTCTCTTCCGGAAATGAACGGTCGGTCCTTGCCTGTCCTAGCGGCCATCGAGCTGGGGAGAAACGTTCGGAATGGCTTTGATTTTTCGGACCGGGTGACGTTGCGTCACGTCTCCCCGAGCGTGCTCGGATGGAGTTACCGTTGTGTGCTTGCTCTCGGGGAACGTTCCCCCCGCATCATGGCAAACGATGGCGCTCACCTTTGCGCAGCAGAAGCTGCTCAGCGAGCAGCTTGTGAACTCCTCGACCGACTCAGCGCTCGGGGACGTCCAAATACTCCATCAAGCAAAGGGGCTGGCGCTCCACATCAGTGAAGAGCCGAGGGAGCGCGCCGCCCTAGAACAGCTGGTTGGACAGGTCGGAAGTGAACTCTACGCGGAACGCGGGCGCGGAACCCGTGCCCGGCACTTGGCCCGCGGCGCGCTGCTTCTGCTTGCGGATGAGAGCCGGGCGGAGGAGCGCTCCTACGACCCAGTCGCGCTGCTGCGTTTCTGCCTCGACGAAATCGTTCGCGCGGACGGTGACTCTCGGGTGCTGAGTCGCTGGCGACTGACGGAGCGTGATCGGAAGGAAGCCGAGCGCATCTTCGAGGGTTTCTGCGACTCTCCAGCTCACCCCGACAAGGAACTCATCGAGTTCGCCAGTAGGGTCGTCGGACCAACGACTGTTGAACCAGTTCTTTCCGCGAGGTTCCATGCCGACGTCGAGTTCGTAGCCGAAGCGCTCCGTTCAGAGGCGAGCCCGGACTCTGCAAAACGTTTGGCTCGCGGCGCGCTCAGCTACCTAGCGGAGAACAACGACGCCATTCGAGACGACATCGGCCCGGTGGGGTTCACCGATGACAGACATATCCTTTCCGCCGCCGCCGGCCTGATCTCACCGGCGCGAAGGGGCGCAAACGACCTAGTCGACACACTCCTTGAACGTTGGCCCTTCTTGACCCGCTTCGAAACAAGTCACGCCGAAGGCCTCTGGGCTCCGTCACTCACAACGCTTCTGACGAGCGCAGCCGTTGTCTTTGCGGATACGAAGCGAGTCGCGATCGTGCTCCCTCGAACTGCTGGGGTCGCGCTTTGCCAAGGGGTGCTGCTAGCTCTGGGCGCGCTCGCTAGCGCGGACGAGCCCAAAGGCCCCTTTCGTCCTCGGGTGGGCGACTTCATCTCGCCCGTGGACAAGACGACGCCGGCAGAAGTGGAGGGCTACTACGATGAGGACCTCCGACCATGCGACGCTCGCACTGCAGTCCTCGTCGCGCTGAAGTACAGTCCTGGTGCGCGAAAGCCACCCGTGAAGCGGTACACGCCGGTCTCGGACCTGAGCCGCTACGTGAGAACCTCCCCGCCACGAAAACGGGATAGGGTTGACCTCCGGGATCGAGCTTCGGACGTGAGACTTGGGCCGCTCGAAACACTCTTCGGTAGAACTCGTCCAGTTCAGACTCAGCGAGTTGGGAAACGAGTCGTCGTGGTTGCTCCTCTTCAGGCAAGCAGGGACGCGCTGGTCGGAACAACGCTGCTGGGGCGCCCTCTAGCGGATGCGATTCCTTGCGGTCGAATCCGATTCGACGAAGGCACCGTCCCGGAAATGTGGTCCGGAAACGCTCCTTCCGACGCCACGTTGCTGACAATAGTAAGGAACACGGCCCAAGCAGCGATACTGGCGGAACGCTGGCGCGCCGAAGAGGTTGCAGTTGTCGCTCCCGTCGATGAGCCTCAGCAGTGAGCAGCGTCGCGCAACCTGATGGGATCGCCCCCCGTTTCGAGCACGCTACGTGATGGACCAGTAAGAAGCCCCCTCAGGTATCTTGCCCAAAAGTGCTCCGAGGGGGCTCACCTCCGTTTTGCCGAAAGAAGGAGGTGGCCCATGTGTGTCAGTGGTTGAGGCCGAAGGCCAGTTTCTGGTGGTTTCTGGTCGGGCTCGACGAGCAAATCGCCA